>JAGBEJ010000014.1 GCA_017937025.1 Paludibacteraceae bacterium
AAAAAAAAAAAAAAAAAAAATGCAAATTTCAAGGGCGTTTATTTTAGAAATTAGCGCTTCTATTTAGTTAGGCACAGCGACCGAACGCTCAAAACGCCAGTTTAGTTTTCTCTGCCCGCTGAGCGCAATGCAATGGAGCCGAAGCGAAAGAGAAAAAAGTTGAAGTTACCCTTCGACTACGCTCAGGGTGCCGAACACAGCGTAGAGTCGTGGTGCGCCGCGACTCTACAAAAAAATCAATATTCTGTACAGACGGAGCGCGCTCCGTCTCTACACCCCGCGCGAAAATGTACAGACGCGATTAATCGCGTCTCTACAACAACCACTCAAAATCGTAGAGACGTTACGTGCAACATCTCAATGAATCCCCATTCCCTGTACAGACGGAGCGTGTGAGGTGAACCCCAAAAGTTGGACAAAAAACTTTGGGGTATGACAAGATATCACGATTTAAAGACAAAAATTGAGTCAATCCGCTTACGCAAAGAAGGAAGACGCAGTACTGACATCGGGCGCATGCTTGGAGTCAGCGTCAGCCAAATAGACCGCTGGCAGAATCTTTACGAAGCCCATGGCGAGCGAGGTCTGTCGAACAAGAACAGAGTCGTCACCTATGAGAAAAAACGCGCTTTGGCGAGGAAAGTGCTGGAAAAAGGCTTATCTTGCGAGCAAGTGTCCTTGAAGGCAGGTTGCGGAAGAAGCTCCCTGTGCCATTGGGTGGCATTGGTGCTTGAGTCCGGGAACTACGAGGTGTTAAAACCGAAAAGAAATGGGAAGAACGAAGAAAACAGAAGCGGCAGACGCGGAACTGGAGAGACTTCGCGCGGAAGTGGCGTATCTCCGCGCGGAGAACACCCTTTTAAAAAAAACATACGCAATGATGCAAGCGAAGAAAAAAGAGGCAGAGTCGAGAAGGCAAGGGAAATAGCCAGGCTCTCAAAGGAGCATCCATTGTCCGTGCTGCTCCATATGGCGAACATGCCAAGATCGACGTATTACTATCGCCTGTCCCGCCCCGTCGCAGACAAGCGCATGGCAGAGAAAAGGGCAATAATGGAGATTTACGAGCGAAGCAGACGCACTTACGGATACAGACGCATAACAATGGCCATGCGGTCTCTTGGCTACAACATAAACCACAAAACGGTGAGGAAGCTTATGGTCTCCATAGGGATACGAGCGGTGCAGAAGCGCAAGAAATACCGTTCGTACAGGGGGACTGTCGGGAAGGTGGCAGAGAACATCCTGTCCAGAGACTTCAAGGCGGATGCCCCGGGCTTGAAACTGGCAACCGACATATCGCAGATAAACGTCGCGGAAAAGAAACTGTACATATCCGCCATGATAGACATGTTTAACGGTGAGGTCGTGGCGTACCGCATATCGGAAAGTCCGAATCTTAAACTCGTGATGTCGATGATGCGCAGAGCGCTTCGCAAAAACGTGTTCCGTACGGGCTGCATCATGCATTCTGACCAGGGATGGCATTAACAGCATCATGTCTATACTTCTTTTTTGAAGTCGAAAAACATAATCCAAAGCATGTCAAGGAAAGGCAACTGCCTTGACAACGCAATGATGGAGAGCTTTTTCGGGACATTGAAGTCTGAGTTTGTTTATTTGCACAAATACAGAAATAAAGACATGTTTGTCTCTGCGCTTGACAAATACATAGCATATTACAATAATGAAAGAATAAAACTCAGACTTAAAACGAGCCCTGTGAGATTTAAAGAACTATTTTTATAATCTGTCCAACTTTTGGGGTTCACCTCACGTGCTCCGTCTCTACAACACGCACGCGAAAATGTACAGACGCGATTAATCGCGTCTCTACAAACAACTACTCAAAATCGTACAGACGTTGCGTGCAACGTCTCCAAACGAAATCATACATAGGCAATTAATCGCGTCTCCCACAGAAAAAACGCTACATTTGCATAAAAACAAACACCAACGACATGAACAGCATAAAAATAAGCGACAAAGCCCTGATGAACGCCGCAAAGAACGGCAACTGGGCATTCCTCGAGGTATTCATCGACGCCTACAAAAAGGCGACAGGCGACGAACTGACCGCCGAAAGCATGGCCAAGCTCAACGGCTGGCAGAACGTGCTGCTGGCGTTCTCCGTCTTCCGCGACGAGGTGCGCTCCGGCGGATTCGTGCAGCTCATCTACAACGGCTACGGACCATACATCTTCGAGAATCCGTTCGCCAAAGCCATGAAGGAAATGGGCGCGAAGGAGCTGTCCAAACTCGTTTACAAGGCAAGGGAGATTTACGAGCTCAGGAAAGACGACCTCGCCAAGGAAGTGGAGGAAGACGAACTCTGCGAGACCTACCTTGACTACGAGGAGTTCGACCCGCTGGACGACGAGTACATCGAGCTGGAAGCCGACAGCATCAGCGCCATCGCCCATTATGTGGACGAGCACATCGACGACTTCGGCGAAGTGGTTAAGGATTAAGTATCTGCCCCCTGCTCGGCTTTCATCTTGTCGAGGCGCGTCTGCATACGCTGCATGTCGTCGCGGAGCTGGGCGGCAGTGATGAAGTCCAGGTCCTTGGCAGCGCCGAGCATGGCTTTCTTGGTGCGCTCGATGGCTTTCTGCAGCTGCGATATGTTCATGTACTGAACGACAGGGTCGGCAGCCGCGGCGACTGTTCTGTCCGGCTCAACGTATGCGTTATCGATTTTCTTGGCGAACACTTCAGGAGTGTTTATCGCCTTCTTCAGAGCCTGCGGCGTTATGTTGTGCTCCTCGTTGTATCTCATCTGCTTCTCGCGGCGACGGCTTGTCTCGTCTATGGTTCTCTGCATGCTCTCGGTTATCGTGTCGGCATACATTATCACCGTTCCGTTCAGGTTGCGGGCGGCACGGCCAGCCGTCTGAGTGAGCGAGCGGTGCGAGCGCAAGAATCCTTCCTTGTCGGCGTCGAGTATAGCCACGAGCGACACTTCCGGCAGGTCGAGTCCCTCACGCAGCAGGTTCACGCCCACAAGCACGTCGATGTCGCCCTTGCGCAGGTCCTCAAGTATGCGCACACGGTCCATTGTGTCCACGTCGGAATGTATGTAGTTGACACGCACGTTCTTGTCCAGCAGATACGACGTCAGCTCCTCCGCCATGCGCTTGGTCAGCGTGGTCACGAGCACACGCTCGTTGCGCTCCACTCGCTGCTGTATCTCCTCCATCAGGTCGTCAATCTGGTTGAGCGTCGGGCGCACGACTATCTGCGGGTCAAGCAGTCCTGTCGGACGGATTATCTGCTCGACGAACGCGCCGCCCGTCCTCGTCAGCTCGTAGTCGGCTGGCGTGGCTGAGACGAAGATGGTCTGCGGTGTCAGCGACTCGAACTCCTCGAACTTGAGCGGACGGTTGTCCTTGGCTGCCGGCAGACGGAAGCCGTACTCCACGAGGTTCTTCTTGCGTGCCGCGTCGCCGCCGTACATGGCTTGTATCTGAGGCACGGTCACATGGCTCTCGTCGATGACCAACAGAAAGTCCTTGGGGAAGAAGTCAAGCAGGCAGAACGGTCTCGACCCCGGCTCGCGCCCGTCGAAGTAGCGCGAATAGTTCTCTATGCCGGGACAGTAGCCCAGCTCGCGTATCATCTCCATGTCGTAGTTCACTCGCTCGCTTATGCGCTTTGCCTCAAGCATTCGGCCCTCGGACTCGAAGTATTTGACCTGTTCCTGCAAGTCGGCTTGTATCTTGTTTATAGCCATGTTCACGCCCTCTTTCGTGGTGACGAAGATCGTGGCTGGGTAAATCTGGAATTCCTCGAACGACTCAATCTCCTGCCCCGTCACTGGGTCGATAGTGAGTATCTCGTCTATCTCGTCGCCCCAGAACACGACACGGAGCGCGAAGTCCTCGTAGGCGACGAATATATCGACAGTGTCGCCTGTGACACGGAAGTTGCCGCGTGTCAGCTGTATCTCGTTGCGCACATACTGGGCATCGACGAGCTGGCGCAGAAAAGCGTTGCGCACTATCGTCTGCCCGCGGCGTATGGATATGAGGTTGTCGTGGTAGGACTGCGGATTGCCTATGCCGTAGAGACAAGACACCGACGACACCACGATGACGTCACGCCGTCCGGAGAGCAGCGCCGTTGACGTGGCGAGGCGCAGCTTGTCTATCTCGTCGTTTATGGCGAGGTCCTTCTCTATGTAAGTGTCGGTGCTGGGGATGTATGCCTCTGGCTGGTAGTAGTCGTAGTATGACACGAAATACTCCACGGCGTTGTTTGGAAAGAACGCCTTGAACTCGCCGTAAAGCTGCGCCGCCAGCGTCTTGTTGTGCGACAGGATGAGCGTCGGGCGCTGCAGTTTCTGTATCACATTCGCCACAGTGAACGTCTTGCCCGAGCCTGTGACTCCGAGCAGCACCTGCGAATGCGCCCCCTGCTTAACGCCCTTTACGAGTTCCTCTATCGCCTCAGGCTGGTCGCCTGTGGGCTTGTAGTCCGATGTCAGTTCAAAATCCTTCATCAAGCAATCATCATCACTAAGCCGTCAATCACCAACGGTCATCCTTCTTCTGCACATTGTCAACGTCGGTGTCCAGCGGCATTATTATGGCGCAGATGATGTAGATAATCAAGCCGCCAAAGCCCAGAACTGCCAGAATCACCATTATGACTCTGATGAGTGTCGAATCCACTCCATCGAAATAGGCAGCTATGCCGCCGCAAACGCCAGCTATCTTCTTATCGGTAGAAGAACGTGTAAGTCTTTTTGCATCACTCATAAGCCTTGAGATTTCAGTTCATTCACAAATATACCAAAGCACACGCACACCAACAACAAAAAAACGCATAAAACAACATGAAAAATAGCGTTGCGCAAATTAATGTCCACATTATCGCATTATTGATTAAATTTGCAGAATACGTGTCATAACCCAAGACGCATAAAAGACAATAAAACACTAAACAACAAAAAGATATGTTTTCATTCATCATTGCACTTGCAGCCTTGGTCGTAGGCTACATATTCTACGGCAAGTTCATAGAAAAGATATTCGGAGCGGACAACCGCCCCACCCCGGCTGTGACTAAGGCTGACGGAGTGGACTACATTGTCATGCCGACATGGAAAGTCTTCATGATTCAGTTCCTCAACATTGCCGGCACAGGACCTATCTTCGGCGCCATCATGGGAGCCAAGTTCGGTCCGTCGTCCTATCTATGGATCGTCTTCGGATGCATATTCGCCGGTGCGGTGCACGACTACCTCTCCGGAATGCTCTCCATGAGAAACGATGGCGCGGGACTGCCTACGCTTGTGGGCAAGTATCTTGGCGAAAGGACGAAGAACGTGATGCTTGTCTTCACAGTGCTTCTGCTCATCATGGTAGGCGCGGTGTTTGTTTACAGCCCGGCGCAGATACTCGGCGGAATGACCGAAAACCTCTTCGGCAGCGAGACCACAGCAATGTCAGTGTGGATTGTCGTGATTTTCGTTTATTACATAATAGCCACGATGATGCCTGTCGATAAGATAATCGGCAAAATCTATCCGCTGTTCGCGTTTTCGCTGCTGTTCATGGCACTGTCGCTGCTGATAATGCTGTTCGTGAAATGGCCGTCACTGCCTGAAATCTGGGACGGACTCGGCAACAGGACCGAAAGTCTCGGAGTCATGAACCAGCCTATATTCCCATGTCTGTTCATCACCATCGCCTGCGGTGCCATATCGGGCTTCCACGCCACACAGTCGCCGCTCATGGCAAGGTGCGTCAAGCACGAGAAGTACGGCAGACCGATATTCTACGGATCTATGATAACCGAAGGCATCGTCGCGCTCATCTGGGCGACCGTGGCTTCATACTTCTTCTTCGACGGCGGACATGAGGCTCTCGGAGCGCCAAAGGGACTTGCGACTTCTGCCCCTGAGGTTGTAACCATCGTGGCTGACGGATGGCTCGGCAAGTTCGGAGCGGTGCTCGCCCTGTTGGGAGTCGTGGCTGCGCCTATCACTTCGGGCGACACGGCACTGAGGAGCGCACGCCTCATCATAGCCGACGTCACCAAGCTGGCGCAAAAGACCATCAAAAGCCGACTGCTTATATGCGTACCCCTGTTTGCGCTCACAATGCTTGTGCTGTGGTTCAACATCGCTGACAAAGACGGTTTCAATGTCATCTGGAGCTACTTCGGATGGGCGAACCAGACGCTGTCGGTGTTCACTCTGTGGACCATCACCGTGTTCCTCGCCTTGAGCAAGAAGCCGTACATCATAACAATGATTCCAGCCGTCTTCATGACCGGCGTCTGCACAACGTTCCTGTTCATATCCAAGAACTCGCTCGGCTCGCTCGAGGTGTTCAGCAACCCCGTCATCGGCTATGCCGTGGGCGCAGTCAGCATGGTGTGCAGCGTTGCGCTGTTCGCTATGTGGCTGAGGAAGCAGAAATAATAACAAACAAAACTCATACAGAAACAACAGACACCGCAATGCAGTGTCTGTTTTTTTGTATGGAAGCACAATGACCAGCAAGATTTTTCTGCACTAATACGCGACCTGAAAGAGCAAAATCTTATAGCCCACGGCAATCACCCTGCCGACGCACACCGCACCGACGACAACTGCTACAACATCATCGGACAGCGTGTCAGCAGAAACGCCAAAGGCATCGTCATCCACAAGGGCAAAGCGTATATGAACCAATAAACAAGCAATGACCGAAAAGACTCAAAAGATACGTCACAGCAAATCACTTCACAATCACCTTGCGGTTGTTGCGCACGTACACACCATTCTCCGACGGCTGACACTTGAGCAGCCTGCCATCTAAGGTGTACCAGCACTGCTGTTCTGCATGGGATGACTCAGAGTCGTGGACGCCCGTAGTAGAAGGCGGCACAACCTCGAATTCCTCAGTAAGAATGACGCTCCATGCGCCTTTAGAATCGCACACAGCCCATGAAAGAGTATGGAGGCTGTACGACAGCGCCGTCACATCTATCTCCACCATGTCGGTGAGCGCCATGGTAGGTACGGTTTTTATCTGTTCCATGTCATCGTCTATCCAGTAGCCGTAGCTGGCAATGGTGGCTGCAGTCTCCACTCTCGGCTTCACAAAGAACTTGGTGACTGGAGCGCTCCACAAGTTGTTGTTATCCTTAACTCGCACCGTCAGGGAATGCAATCCATCGGACAGTTGCGAGACGTCAATCTCCGCAGGACTATCTCCCAAGGTCTGCTTCTCGGCGACCAACTGGTCTATCCAGCATTCCCGTTCGGTTATGTTCGCAGCCGCCACCGCATTCGTCTTCACGAAGAACTTCGTCACCGGAGCGCTCCACAGGTTGTTGTCATTCACCCTGACTGTCACAGAGTGCAGTCCGTCGGGCAGTTGCGAGACATCAATCTCCGCAGGACTATCTCCCAAGGTCTGCTTCTCGGCTATCTGCTGGTCTATCCAGTATTCCCGTTCGGTTATACTGTTCTGCCCCATCGTGGCGACGGTGCCAATGAGGATACTGCATACGGTTAGTAATCTGTTCATTTTCAATGCCATTAAGTTATTTAACCATCAGCAGGCACTTAGCGCACCTCTGCCTCGTAACTAACCTTCAAAATGCCGTTCTCCACTGTGGAAGAAAGGTTCTTCACCACAGGTGTGGAAGGAATCTTGCTGAAGCCGTCACCGCCACGGATGCCGATCTCCTTATCATCTGTGCCGAGCCACTCGTCCGGCTTTTGCAATTCAAAGGTGCGGGCTGGTGTATATGCCATATCAGTACCGTCAGAGAAGATTTCATTGTAAGCAACTTCAATACAGTCCTTTACAACAGCATTATCTGTTCGTATTCCTATTCCATAATAACCACCAACATGAGTTAGATTGTAGATACAATGGTCAAGAGTGCTGCCGATACTATTGTGGTAGATTGGATAATTGCTGTTGTTATAGCCAGCAGTTGAGACAAAGATGCAGTTGGTGTATCTGAACTGCGCGTTTGCATAATCCCTGTCATAGTATCCACCCTGTATGCAATGATCGATAAGACCGGAACTTTCCGTAGAGAAGTCGTAAACACGGTTGTTTATGTAGGTATTGCTGATGAGCAGGTTCCTCGCTATGATATTGCGATCTTCTCCGTAGAGGACATCAATGACTGAATTGTCAATGGTGATTTGGTCAATATCATGAGAAATCTGGATGTATGAACCGACCTTACACTTACTAATGGACAAATTGGCAACAGCACGAAGGTTTCCATTCTTCAGCGTTCCCACTTCGAGTCGTGTCCATTCTCCACCCGTTATACACAAACCCTCAAAATGAACATTTGAAATGGTCACGTTTTCATCATCTGCACCGATGAATATCTGACCTGTTGTCTCCGTCTTTTCCGTGCCAGCCTCAGCATTTTCCTCGAATCCTGCGCCATAAACACTGATAGACTTCTTGATATTGATGTCTCCAGTAAAGACACCCTGCGAGAGCGTAATCACATCTCCATCGTCTGCCGCTGCTGCCGCCGCTTGAAAAGCTGTGGAACCCTTGAAGACGGTAACGTCATCGCCATGCTGAAGCAATGCACACACGACTTCGTTCTGCGCCCAAGCCCCAATCGTGCAAGCCAAGGCGATTACTGATAATAGTAAGCGTTTTGTTTTCATCATTGTAGTTGTATTTAATATGGATTTTTATATCAGGAACAAACACTGCGGATTTGTCACATAAAAACACGCAACATCCTGCACAGATGTCACAAATATATGTAAAACAAACATTAACACCAACCACTCTTGCTATTTAAAGAATACTAATTCAGCAAAAGCCAGACTAAAACACGCCAGAACAACGTGAGACTGCCGAACTCACGCTACAACACAACAAGCATTATAAAACCAAAGTTTGCATTTTTTCAAAAATAAATTCCTATTTTGCGAAACAATTCATTTTTATTCCTACAAAAAACTATGGAAAACTTAAGAATCACAGAAAACATCCAAAACAATTTGCTGACAGCGACTAAGTGGCTGAAGTTCATGACCATACTTGGCACTGTCGGAGTCGCATTACTCTTCATCATCGGAATCGTGCTGCTCTTCATCCCGACCTACGACGGCGTGCCTGGCGCATTGTATGGCGTTATTTACATGCTGCTGACACTGCTCTACTTCTACCCGATAAAGAAAAGCTTCGACCTGATAAAGAACACTCGCGACGCTATGGGCAACGCATCGCAGATGGGACTGGAGCAAGCGGCAGCCAATGTCAAATCCATACTGAAATACTTCGGCATACTCTCCATCGTCTGCCTGTCCATATACGCCCTGATCTTCGTCATTTGCTTCATAATAGGATTTATATCAGGAATGGCGAGCGCTCTTGTGTAATGCCATAACAACAAACAATAAACGCATGAAAATGAAATTTCTAAAAACCTGCGGATATACATTCCTTGCGCTCTCCTTGTGCGCAGGATTCGCAAGCTGCGACAAGAATGACGACAACGAACCGTCAACACCTGTCGCCGACAACAGCAAAACAGTGACAATAAAAGACGGAACGCAAGTCAAGTTCGTTGACCTCGGACTTCCTTCCGGCACTCTGTGGGCAGAACGAAACGTAGGAGCAGCGACTCCCGAAGCCAACGGCAACTACTACGCCTGGGGCGAGATAGCGCCTAAAACAGAATACACCGAGGACAATTACGAGCACGTCACTAAGGAAAAGGACGAGAGCCTGTCTCTTTTGTGGGGATATGACGTTTACCGATACATCTACGCCAACTTGGGCGAGGACATATCCGGCACCCAGTACGACGCCGCCACAGCCAACTGGGGCGACGACTGCCAAATGCCAACCCAAGCGCAAGCCGAGGAACTTGCCAACGCCCAATACACTGTTTGGCAGAGAATCACTCAAAATGGTAAAAACGGCTACCTTGTGAAGAGCAAGAAGAACAGCAATTCTATATTCATCCCTGTGGCTGGATACATCGCTGGCACAGATGTGGCTCTTGACGGCGAGCGCGGCTACAGCTGGTCATCATCGCTTTACGTTGACCCAAGCACCAACAGCGGCGCCATCTACCTATACTACAGCGAGATAGAAGGCAGCATAACGACACGATACCAACGCAGCTACGGACTCACAGTGCGTCCGGTATCTAAATAAAAGCGAAGACTAAAAACAAAAAAAGCGGTTGGCAGATTTGCCAGCCGCTTTTTGTTGCCATCTACACTCATTATCTGTTACCATAAAGCATAACATAATGTTCTAACCGCCCTTTATAGAAAGACGAATCCATCAAGTTAAAGCCAAAACTTTCATAGAGTTTTATATTGGCTGCCAGATTTGTTTCAAGACACAGACGGTATCCGCGCTCCTTAGCAAACGAAAGCAGCAGATTCATCAATTTTCTTCCATACCCTTGTCTCTGATATGCTTTTTTAGTTGTAAATATGTAGATGTACCATGTCTTGTCATCAAGATACGCTTTCCGCTTTTTCAACGCGTATTTTTCAAAAGAGTCCAGTCTGACTGTCGCCGGTTTGAAAAAAAGAGGTATCGAACTCATATCTGCCGCTTTAAGGTATTGAATCATGCCTGTTTTGGGAACTTCCGGCGGTTCAAACAGCAACACAGATTCGTAATTGTCTGTTGCTATGCCTAATGTCTTGCCCAATCTGCTCTTGAAATCAACTCTGAGCATGCGCGTATACGTCTTCGCGTCATACCCTCCATTAAACACATCAAGGAACAAGGGATAGCCGTTATAAGCATCCACAGACGTTTCAACATATTCATCCACATTCCTTTCATTAAGGAACAAGCCTTCCGAGTATCCGCTTTGCAAGCAATAATCGACAAACTCTTTGATGTATTTGTTTTTATTCCTTTTCATTTCATTCGCCTCCCAATTAACATATCCACAAATATACAGCAGATCTGCGCCTAAACATCCACAACGCCTTATGCTATAAAGCATTAAAAGCAAGAAAGCCCGGATTTTCCCGGGCTCTCCTGTATAGCTTAAATCTGAAGTTTAGAACAGAACTCCTATCGCGAGTTCAAGGATATGAGGGAGGAAAGTAACGTTCTCCGAGTAAGTCTTGTCCTCTTTGTCCTGCAGGTTCAATGTGGCAGAAGGGTTGAACATGCCATCGTTGTAGAAATACATGTTAGACATGCTGCCTTTGTATCTCACCTTTCCAGTCAGCACAACAGCATCGAGATCATACTCCGCACCGAGAGCGAGGCCGTATGTTCCGCGCAGACGCATTGGACTGTAGCTGTATGTCTTACGGCTGTAGTCGTCCAATGGGTAATCATTGGCGCCGTTGTAATCCTTCATAGAGGCGTTGCCGTGCACTGTGACAGCAAGGCCCAGGTTCAGGTGGGCAGCGAAACGCCAGTTGCCGAACGAGCCTGTACGCAGACGGACTCCGACAGGAATCTCGAACTCGCCGAAGTTGTACTTCAGACGCTCCTTGTTTGGACCTGTTACTAATTGAGCCGCAGCGTTCGCATTGCCTTTTGCCGCAGCCGCAGCAAGATTACCTTCAAGGAATCCGCCGTAGCTGTTGTAGTTAAGACCAGTGAATACAGAATACTTGTTCTCATCGCCATAGTTGAAGTAAACGACCAGTCCGCCGTTGAACTTCATCTTAGCGCCGTCCTCCTCTATCTCGGGGTGGTCGGACATCGTAAGCCATGTCACAGCAGGAGCGACCTCGAGTCCGAAAGTGACCTTGCCTTCCTCGGCAGACACCTTGCCAGCCGACAGCGCCATAGCCGCCATAGCTAAATAAATAATGCTCTTTTTCATTTTGCTTTTTATGTGATTACTAATTGATTATCTGAAAAACGATTGCAAAGATAAAATAAAAAGTTCATGGCAAATTAAACAAACGTACATAAAGCTAAAACGGAATGCTTAATACGAAATAATTATGGCGAAAAGCAAAGAACAAGAAACAAAAATTCTTATCTTTGCAAGCTAACTTTGTAAAGCAGACTACAACAAATGTCATTCAAGCTCGCTAAGAAAACCGCATTGGCAATGTTCACAGCCACGCTCACCGCGCTGGTTCTCGGTTCATGCAGCCAGTACGACAAACTGCTGAAAAGCAACGACAACGAGCTGAAATACAAAGAAGCGAAGAAATACTACGAGGATAGGCGCTACATGAAGGCATACACACTGCTGGAGAACGTGGCGAATTACTACAAAGGGACTGAGGAAAGCGACGAGGTGCTGTTCCTGATTGCGGAGTCGTACAGGCACAACAGCGACTACATAATAGCCAACAACTACTACAACACTTATGTGAAGAGCTTCCCTACAGGAAACCACGTGGAGGAATGCTGGTTTCTGGCTGGAAAATCGCTGTACGAACTGTCGCCCGACGCAAGATTGGACCAGACGGAGACGGTGAACGCACTGTCGGCGCTGGAGGAATACACGCAGCTGTTTCCTAACGGACAGTTCACCGAGGAAGCCAACAAACTGATTTCCGAGATGAGAGACAAGCTGGCGACCAAGGCTTATCTGAGCGCAAAGCTCTACTACAACCTTGGCAACTACCTCGGCAACAACTACTTGTCAGCCGTAGTGACAGCGCAGAACGCACTGAAGGACTACCCTGAGACAAAACTGAGAGAGGACCTCTCGTTTCTGATACTCAAGGCGAAATACGAGCAGGCAAAGAAGAGCGTGCAGAGCAAGAAGACACAGAGATACATTGAGACCGTTGACGAATACTACAACTTCAAGAGCGAGTACCCCAACGGCAAATACATAAAAGAGGCGAACAAGATATACGACAACTCTAAGGAGTACGCCAAAGCGGACGAATAAAAACAGAACAACAAAATAAAATTCAAAATAACACAAAAACATGGATTTCAAGAAAACAAACGCACCTGTAACCACAGTCACAAGAGACGTAAACTCAATGCTCAAGGACGACATGAACGTTTACGAGATGGTCAATGTTCTTGGAAAGAGAGCTAACCAGATAAGCATAGAGCTCAAGAACGAACTGGAGAAGAAACTGCAAGAGTTCGCTTCTTACACAGACAATCTTGAAGAGGTGTTTGAGAACAGAGAGCAGATCGAGATCTCACGCTACTACGAGAAGCTGCCTAAGCCAACTCTGATCGCTACTCAGGAATACATCGACGGAAAGCTGTATATCCGCGACACTGCGTCTAACGCAAAGCTGAAGAAATAAGACAACGTTTCGCCACTGGCGGCAACAGCCAGCGAAACAAACAAAAAATATAAGGACAAGTTAAAGGTTGGGGAGAACGAGAACCAAACATTAAGCTTGTCCTTTAATTATATATAACGATGTCAAGACTTGAAGGAAAGCACATTCTGCTTGGAATAACAGGCAGCATCGCGGCATACAAGAGCGCGCAGATAGCCAGGCTGCTGGTGAAGGAAGGCGCCGAGGTGAAAGTGGTGATGACAGAGCTCGCAAAGCAGTTCATCACTCCGCTGACAATGGCGACACTCACCAAGAACCCTATTCTCATAGACTTCTTCGACCCCACCAACGGCAGCTGGAACTCGCACGTCAGCCTCGGAATATGGGCGGACGCCTACCTCATAGCGCCAGCCACAGCCAACACCATAGGCAAAATGGCAAACGGCATAGCCGACAATCTTCTGATGACATCGTACCTCTCCGCCAAATGCCCTGTAGCCATCGCTCCCGCCATGGACCTGGACATGTATAAGCACAGAACAACACAGAGCAACCTGAAACAGCTGAAGGAAGACGGAGTGATGATAATAGAGCCAGAGAGCGGGGAACTCGCCAGCGGACTTGTGGGCAAAGGCAGAATGGAAGAGCCGGAAGTGATAGTCGAGGAAATGGTGAAAATGCTCCAAGGCAAGCAGACAAGAGACCTGGAGAACAAGAAAGTGATGATAACGGCTGGTCCGACTGTCGAGAAAATCGACCCTGTGAGATACATAAGCAACTTCTCAAGCGGAAAGATGGGCTACGCCATAGCGGAGGAATGCGCAAGAAGAGGCGCGACCGTGGAGCTGATAAGCGGTCCAGTGAGCATAACCACAACGGAAAAGAACATCAGAGTGACTCATGTGGTATCAGCCGACGAAATGTGGGCAGAAGCAAAAGCCAAGTTCGCCGACTGCGACTACGCCATACTCGCTGCCGCAGTAGCCGACTACAAGCCTAAGAACACCGCTAAGGAGAAGATAAAGAAGCAGCACGACAGCCAAGGCATGACACTGGAACTCATTGAGAACCACGACATTGCTGCCGAGCTTGGCAAAGAGAAAAAGAACGGACAGAAACTCATAGGATTCGCTCTGGAAACCGAAAACGAAAGCATTAACGCGGAAAAGAAACTCAAAGCCAAGAACTTCGACTTCATCGTGCTGAACTCGCTGAAAGACAAGAACGCCGGTTTCAAGCACGACACCAATAAAGTGACAATAATAAAGCAGAACGGAGAAAAGAAGGAGTTCGGACTGAAGACAAAGAAAGATGTAGCCACAGACATAGTGAACGAGCTGACACGCAATTAACCCACACACAGCACTTAAGCATAACCACCGAATGAAAGTCAAAAGACAAATAGCAAAGATTATAGCAACGGCAATAGCCTGCACAACGGTGTGCCTATGCGCTGCAGGACAGGAACTTAACTGCAAAGTGACTGTAAACAGCGACAAAGTGCCAGGCTCGAACAAAAAAGTCTATGCGACGATGGAGAAAGCGATAAGCGACTTCATGAACCAGAACAAATGGAGCGACTACAAGTTCAAGCCCGAGGAGAAGATAGACTGCAGCATGCTCATCACCATAAATGAGGTCGGCGCCGACGAAAAAAGCTACAGCGCAAGCCTGCAGGTGCAGTCCAGAAGACCGATTTACAATTCCGCATACTACTCCCCCGTCATTAACATGCAAGACGAAAAGTTCAGTTTCGAGTACATAGAAATGCAGTCACTGGACTATAACGAGTCGCAGTTCAACGACGACCTGACAAGCATGCTCGCCTACTACGCCCATCTGATAATAGGCTATGACTTAGACACATACTCCGAATTAGGCGGCACAGAACATTTCCGGAAAATGGAAGCGATCGTGAACCAGGCGCAGGGAAAAGGCAACAAAGGCTGGAAGGCGTTCGACGACATGAGAAACAGATACGCCCTCGCAAACAACCTGAACGACGAGAACCTGAAAGACTTCAGAAGATGCCTGTACCAGTACCACAGACTCGGACTCGACCTGATGTCGGAAAGCGCCGAGAAAGGACTCATAAACATAACCGAAGGACTGAAAAACGTGGAGAAGAGCAACAAGATGCGCTCGTCGTGTGTCGCCATAACAACATGGATTGAAACCAAAAGAGACGAAGTGATAAACATATTCTCAAAAGCGAACTCAGAACAGAAAAAGACGGCATACACGATAATGACAACTCTCGACCCCTCGCAAAGCGACAAGTTCGAGGAGATTCTTAAACCATAAAGAAGAAAGAGAATGCTAAAAACACTTGACATAAAGGACTACGCGATAATCGAACATCTGAGGATAGACCTGAAGGACGGATTCTGCGTAATGACAGGAGAGACAGGCGCTGGAAAATCAATAATCATGGGAGCGTTGGGCATGGTGATGGGAGAAAAAGCCGAAGCGAAATCGGTGAGGAACGGAGCCAAGAAAAGTGTTGTGGAAGCGGTTTTCGCTATCAAGGAATATGACTTGAAAGACTACTTCGACGAGAACGACCTCGACTACGACGACGAATGCACCATAAGAAGAGAAGTGACCGAAAACGGCAAGTCAAGAGCATTCGTCAACGACACGCCAATAACACACTCCGACCTTAAGAATCTGGGAGAGAAGCTCATAGACATACACTCGCAACACGCAAACCTGCTGCTGAAGAAAGACTCGTTCCAACTCAAAGTCATAGACACAATAGCCAAGGACGAGAAGGAACTGTTGGAATACAAGAGCGCGTACAAAGCGTACAAGGACACTGAAAAAGAACTGAGGCAGAAGAAAGAAGAATTAGAGAAAAACCTGACTGAGAAAGACTACATAACTTTTCAGCTCGAAAGGCTAAGAGAGGCCAACGTGAAGGAAGACGAGGAAAAGGAACTGGAGCAAGAGCAAGAGGCACTCACCTACGCCGGCGACACCAGAGCCGAACTCGAGACCGCATGGGAAGCCATAAGCGACGATGAACACGGTGCGGAGAATTCAGTCAGGACATCCATAACATACGCGGAAAAAGCCGCAGCCCACGACAACAGCCTGAAAGAACTGTTGGACAGACTGAAGTCGGCATACATAGAGCTGAAGGACATAGGAAGCGAGCTGGAGAGCCGCAAGGAGAATTTAGAGGTGAATCCGGAGAGGCTGGAACTCATCAACGAAAGACTGGACACGATATACACGCTGGAGAAAAAACACGGCGTGGACAACACCAAAGACCTGCTCGCCAAGCAAGCCGAAATTGAGGAAAAAGTGAATCTGCTGGAAACTGGCGACGAGGAGATAAAGGAGCTGGAGAAAAGACTGGAAAGCGAGAGAAAGAACGCCGAGGAGAAAGCCGCAGCGCTGACTGACAAGAGAAAAAACGGAGCGCAGAACGCCGAGCAAGAGACTGTAAGAATGCTGAAGGAACTCGGCATGGCAAACGTGAGATTCAACGTCACTATAACCCACAAGGACAGTCTTGAGAAAGACGGAGCCGACGACATGAACTTCATCTTCTCCGCCAACGAGAAAGGAGCGATGCAGAAGATAGAGGAAGTGGCGTCGGGCGGCGAGATAGCGAGAGTCATGCTCACACTGAAAGCACAGATGGCGGCGTCACGACAACTGCCAACCATCGTATTCGACGAAATAGACACCGGCATCAGCGGCGAGGTGGCCGACAAGATGGGAAGGATTATGAAAGACATGGGCAGCTCGATGCAAGTCATCTGCATCACCCACTTGCCACAAATCGCATCGAAGGGCAGCAACCACTACCACGTATATAAATCGGACTCGACGACAAAGATTGACATGCTCAGCGAAACAGACAGAGTCAAGGAGATAGCGCAAATGCTATCGGGAAGCGGAATAACCGACGCCGCGATAGAGAACGCCAAGGAACTTCTTAAAGGATAAGAGACAACATACCGCACAAAAAAGGGGAACGAATCATCGCTCCCCTTTTCTATTTCGTAGCCAGTCCGCTATTTCTTGCCGAAACGCGCGTTCAGCTGGTCAACAACCTCCTTGGTGATGTCGCACTCCTTCTCGGCGAACAGCACATTGTCGTTGACAGTATTCGCCAGGATAATCTTGTAGTTGTGAGTCTTGTTGTATTCCGCAAGGAAAATGTTCACAGTGTCCTTCAGCTGCTCATTGAGTTTCTGCTGTTCCTGCAAAAGTTCCTTAGTCAGACGCTCGTCGAGTTGTTCTAGCTCCTGGCGCTTCTTGAGCAATCGGTTGTTCTCAGCCTCGGCTCTGTCGCGCGAAAGGAAGGCGTTGTTCTGCAGTTTGTTCTGGAACTCGGCAGCATCTCTCTGCCACTCCTGCATACGTCGCTGGAGCTGTGCGCGTGAAGACTCAGTCTTCTTGAGCAGACTCTCGTTAGCCTGCTTTGCGAACTGGTAATTGGCAAGCAGCGAGTCCACCTGCACATAAGCCACCTTGAACTGCTCGGTTTTTACAGAATCGCCTTTTGAGACGACTGCACCACCGCAACATGCAGGATTCTCACATTTAAGATGCAGTACAAAAAGGATTACAACAGCAACAAAGAGGACTATATTTGAGCCTAAAAGGAATTTAGGATTCAAAAGAAAACAACTTTTCTTATCCGCACATTCCTTGTCTGCGGTTATCTCTTCATTCGAAGGATTCTCACTCCCTTGTCCGTCCAAATCTGGTGTTGGTGCTTCATCATTTGACAAATCAATGGAATTCAATTCTTCTTCATTAATCATAGTATAAGATTTATATGTTAGTCAAGAAATAAAGTATAGTAAAACAAATATAGGAATAATCAATCCTTATACATCGGCATGAGGAGTATTTCGCACTGATATTCATTCTTTTTAACAGAAGAAGAGCGCTGTTGACACAAAGAAAAAGCCCTATTCGCTATATTTGTTGAAAACTAAAAAACACGCATTATGTACAACTCAAAAGCGCCAGAAATCTGGGCTGAATTCGATAAGATAACGAAAATAGGAAGACCATCGAAAAAAGAAGGCAAGATTAGAGAATATCTGATAAACTGGGCCAAGGAACACGGTCTGGAAAGCGAGACCGACGAGGCTGGCAACGTGATAATAAGGAAAAAAGCCGCCGAAGGACAGAACGGACGGGCGCCGATAGCCCTGCAAGCCCACATGGACATGGTCTGCGAGAAGGACGAAGGCGTGAGCCACGACTGGGAAAACGACCCGATAAAGACGAAAATCGAAGGCGAATGGCTGACAGCCGAAGGCACGACTCTCGGCGCCGACGACGGCATCGGCATGGCGATGGCACTGGCCATACTGAAGTCCGACACTGTGAAGAACAGCGAGCTCGAATGCCTGTTCACTGTGGACGAGGAGACCGGACTGTACGGCGCGACCAACATAAAAGAAGGCTGGCTGAAGGCTAAGACGCTCATTAACCTCGACTCCGAGGAAGAAGGCGAATTCTGCATTGGATGCGCCGGCGGCAGAGACACCATAGGCGAGCTGAAGTTTGAGACCGAAGAGCCAAGCGACGGATTGTACTTCTTCTCGGTGACAGTAAGCGGACTCGTGGGCGGACACTCCGGCGAAGACATCAACAAGAGCAGAGGCAACTCGATAAAAATCATAGGCGAATACCTGAATAGGCTCAACGAGCAGTGCGGCGTCAGAATCGCCCACATAAAGGGCGGCAACCTGAGGAACGCCATACCGAGATACGCCGAAGCCGTAGTCGCAGTTCCGTTCTCGCAGAAGGAAACCGCCATCGTAGCCGCCAACATTTTCGGCGCGGAACTGCAAAAGACATACGACGGCACGGACGACAAGGACGTTGACATGAAGATAGAGTCGCACGCAGAAAAGGAGCGCGTCATGAGCAAGGAGATAAGCGACAGGCTGATAAAAGCAATCATGGACTGCCCTCACGGCGTGATAGAGATGAGCAAGGAAATACCGGGACTTGTGGACACATCGACCAACCTCGCCGCTGTAAGCATAAAAGACAGCACCATAATAATAGAGACAAGCCAGAGAAGCCCGAGCGAGAGCGGAAAAGAGAAAGCGAGCAAGGCTGTGGGCAAAGTGCTCGACGAGATGGGCGCCAAGACAACCTACGGCAAGGACTACCCGGGCTGGGAGCCGAACTTCAAGTCTGACATCGTGAAGAAGTGCTGCGACAGCTACAAGAAACTGTACGGCAAGTCGCCTATAGTGAAGGTGATACACGCAGGACTCGAATGCGGCGTGTTCCTGAGGAAGTACCCGGACTTGGACATGATATCGTTCGGCCCGACACTCGAGGGCGTGCACTCCCCTTCGGAGAAAGTGAACATTCCGTCGGCTGACAGAACATACGAATTACTCATTGACATCATTGAAAATGTCTGATTATAGGCGTTTTTGTCCACTTTACACAAAAAAGAATGAAGTTTGAGAAATTGCGTGATAATTTTGCTTCTTATTACTCACACGCAATGTATCGCAGAAACAAGAATTACAAGAAAGACAAGACCATGATTATTATGCACTTGTGCATAATCCTGGCTCTCATGCTTACTCTCCCGAGCTTCATAATGCTTGGCACCAGCTCCATTCTTTACGAGCTGATACAGCTGGTGTACCACTTCATATTATGCCTGACATGCGTATATATGAGTCTAGCCATCATTAAGAAGCAGGATGACGGCAAAACGCCGGAAGTCGTGATTCTCTTCGTGGCGATGTTCATCATGACAGTCAGCATCTTCTTGCTGCACGACGCACTGCTGATGAAGACAAGCCGCATTCTCGCTTCCGACGAGAAAGCCAACGAATGGATTCTAAGGACAAACAAATTCAAGGATTTCATTCCTTTATATAAAAGAGTAATATTCCTTGCGATACACACGATAACATTCTGCGCGCTGATTTTTTACATTGTAAAGTCGGAATCAGACAAGACCAAAAGGTCCATAATCCTGACCGAGCTGACAAAGACCAAGAACGAGAACCTGGAGACACAGCTCCAACTGCTCAAACAGCAGATAAGCCCGCACTTCCTCTTCAACTCGCTGAACGCGCTAAGATGCATCGCCACCGACAACAAGACGAAAAGCTACATAACGCAGCTGAGCAACGTGTACAGATACCTGCTGACCAACAACAAACACAAGGACGAGGACCTTGTGTTACTGAAGGACGAGCTGGAATTCACAAATTCATACCTCTACATACTGAAGGAAAGATTCGAGGACGCTCTGGACATAGACATAAACATAAGCCAGGAGACGCTATACATGCAGATACCGCCATTGGCGCTGCAAGTGCTCATCGAGAACGCGACCAAGCACAACGTAGTCTCTATGGACTCGCCGCTGAGCATATACATATACAACGAAGGCGAGGAAACACTCGTGGTGAAGAATAATCTGCAGCCTAAGCTGTCGTCGGAAGACAGCCTCGGCATAGGACTGGACAATATAAAGAAAAGATACCAGCTGCTGAGCGACAAGGAGATTGAGATTATAAAAACAGACACTGACTTCACAGTGAAGATTCCACTGATAAAAAGACGTGACAAATGATTAGGATTCTGATAATAGAAGATGAGATAAAAGCCGCGAAAGAGCTGAAAAAACTCATCGAGGAGCAGAGAAACGACATGGAGGTCGTGGGCATAACCGGCTCGGTGAAGAAAAGCATCGAATGGCTCAGCGAGAACGAGATGCCGGACCTTATATTCTCCGATATACAGCTGGCTGACGGACTGAGTTTCGAGATATACAAGCAAGTAAACGTGACCGCCCCTATAGTGTTCTGTACCGCATTCGACGAATACGCCATACAGGCATTCGACGCCAACGGCATAGACTACCTGCTCAAGCCGATAGACGAGGACAAGCTGGCACGAGGACTGGAGAAATTCAGCAGAATGAGGCCAGCGAACGGAAACGACGACTCTGCCGGCACGAACTACCAGCAGCGGATAAACGACCTCGTGAATCAGCTGGACAAAAGCTACAAGACAAGCCTGCTCGTGTATTTCCAAGAGAAGATAATACCGATAAAGACCGAGGACATCGACTTCATAAACTCAGAGAACGGCATCGTGACCGCATGGCTCAACAACGGCAAGCACTACATACTGAACCACACGCTCGACGCGCTGGAAGGCATGCTCAATCCAAGCACATTCTATAAAGCCAACCGCCAGTTCATCATAAACCGCAAGGCGATAGTGAACATCGAGCACTACTTCACCAGAAGACTTGTCGTGAAGCTGTCGCAGCCGACTCCGGAGAACATCATTGTAAGCAAAGTGAAAGCAAGCGATTTTTTAAAATGGGTAGAAAACTAAACAAGAACAAGATAATAAACGACCCTGTACTGGGGTTCATTTCGTTGCCGTACGAGTCGTTGTACGACCTGCTGCAACACCCGTACATACAGAGACTGACAAGAATCAAGCAGCTCGGACTGTCGCTGCTTGTGTACCCCGGCAATACGCATACAAGATTCATACACTCGCTCGGAGCGATGCACCTGACAGCCGAGGCGCTGCGCCAGCTTAAGGACAAAGGCAACGACATAACCGACGAGGAGGCGGAAGCCACACTGCAAGCCATTCTACTGCACGACATCGGGCATGGTCCGTTCTCGCACGCGTTGGAGAACATCATCGTGGAAGACCTTGAGCATGAGGAGATAACCCTCATCATGATGAATAAGATAAACCAAGAGATGAACGGAAAGCTGGACCTCGCCATCAAAATCTTCAAGAACGAGTACCACAAGAAATACTTCCACCAGCTCATCTCGAGCCAGCTGGACATGGACCGTCTGGACTATCTGATAAGAGACAGTTTCTTCTCCGGAGTGAGAGAAGGCAGCATCGGCGCGGAAAGAATCCTGAAGATGCTCAACGTGAAAGACGACAAGCTCGTAATCGAGGCAAAAGGCATTTATTCGGCAGAGAACTTCCTGATAGCCAGAAGACTCATGTACTGGCAGGTGTATCTGCACAAGACAACCGTCGCTGCCGAAAAGATGCTCAAGTTCATACTCATACGCGCGAAAGAACTGAGCCTGTCCGGCAAAAGCCTATACGCGTCATCGGCTCTGAAATACTTCATAAACAACAAGATAACAGGCAAAGAGTTCCGCAATAACGACGAAGCTTTGGAGAAATTCAGCTTCCTCGACGACTCCGATGTCATAAGCGCGATAAAGGAATGGTCGCAAAGCGATGACAAGGTTCTGTCATACTTATGCAAAAGCCTGATAAACAGAAGATTGTTTAAGGTAAGAATCAGCGAATCCGAGACAGAGTTCGACACATTGAAAGAACGTCTGCTCACGGGATTCAAGAGCATGGGCTACACCGACGAGGAGATAAAATACCTCTATTCTTACGGCGAAGTGAAAAGCAGGACCTACGACCCAAGCAACGACAAGATACAGATAATAGAAAAAGACGGAAACACGACGGAAATCTCGGACGCGTCAGACATTCTGAACACAAACACTGTGGCAAGGAAGACCTCGAAACATTATTTATGCTACGCACAGGTATTTGAGGAAAACATAGAGGGTAATTAATCAAAATTTCTTATTTTTGTAAATCAACAAAATAAGAAAGGAAACAGCATGATAGAATTTTCCGCACAACAGATTGCCGACTTTCTAAAAGGAAGCATAATTGGCGACCCTGAGGTCAAAGTAAATAATCTTTCAAAAATAGAGGATGGCAAGCCTGGAACGCTGACATTTCTTTCCAACCCGAAATACACCCAGTACATATACGAGACAAACGCAAGCATCGTGCTTGTGAACAACAGTTTCGAGCCAGAGAAGGCTGTCAAGGCGACACTCATCAAAGTCGAGGATTCGTACAAGGCGCTCTCGCTGCTGCTCAACCTCGTAGCGGCAAACATGCCTAAGCCAGCAGCCGGCATATCGCCACTCGCATTCGTATCGGAGACAGCGAAAATCGGCAAGGACGTGTACATCGGCGAATTCGCATACATCGGCAACGGCGCCGAAATCGCCGACGGCGCAAGAATCTACCCACAGACATTCATCGGACACCACACAAAGATAGGCAAGGACACCACGCTGTACGCCGGAGTCAAGATATACGACAACTGCGTCGTTGGCGCGAACTGCATTCTGCATTCAGGATGCGTGCTCGGCGCTGACGGATTCGGCTTCGTGCCTGAGAAGGACGGTAGCTGGAGCAAATTGCCACAGATAGGCAACGTGTATGTGGAAGATAATGTGGAAATCGGCGCCAACACTACTATCGACCGCTCAACCATGGGCTCGACACGCATCCACAAGGACGTGAAGCTCGACAATCTGGTGCACATAGCCCACAACGTAGAGATAGGCGAGAACACAGCCATGGCAGCGCAATGCGGCATCGCCGGCTCGACGAAAATCGGCAAGAACTGCATACTGGCAGGACAGGTCGGCATCGTCGGACACATATCAATAGCCGACAGAACAATATTCGGAGCGCAGTCAGGATGCAGCAGAACAGTCAAGAACGAAGGCGAGATGCTCATGGGCTACCCTGTGAGACCTCTCATGAAATACAAGAGAATAACAGCAATTGAGCACAAGCTGCCTGAGATTTACGAAGAATTCAACGCTCTGAAGAAAGAGGTTGAGGAACTAAAAAAGAAACTGAACCAATAAAAACATAACAGACATGGCAAACCAGAGAACTCTGAAAGACTCATTCACACTGAGAAGCAAGGGTTTACACACTGGAATGGACATCACATTGAAAGTTTGCCCAGCACCAGAAAACTATGGTATAAAAGTTAAGAGAGTTGACCTTGAAGGAGCTCCTGAAATAGCGGCGCTGGCCGAGAATGTCGATGGCACAAACCGCGGCACAGTCATAAAGAAAGGAGATGTCGCTGTCAGCACCATAGAGCACGCAATGTCGGCGCTCTTCGCATACGGCATAGACAACGCCATACTCGAAGTGAACGCTCCAGAACTGCCGATACTTGACGGCAGCGCGAAGTTCTACGCCGAGAACATCGAAAAAGTCGGCATACAAGAGCAGAACGCAGAAAAGACATTCTATGTAGTAAAACAGAGAACCGAGTATCTGGACGAAAAGAGCGGTTCCAAGATAATACTCCTGCCGGACAATCATTTCAGTCTGAGCGTTGGTGTGGACTTCAACTCCCCTATCCTCAACAACCAGTTCGCTGAACTGGACGACATGGAGAAATACTCTGAGGAGATAGCGCCATGCCGAACATTCGTGTTCGTGAGAGAGATAGAACCGCTTTTGAAAGCCAACTACATAAAAGGCGGCGATCTGGACAACGCTATCGTAATCTACGACAAGGAGATGAGCCAAGAGGACTTCGACAATCTCGCAAAAGTCACTGGCACAAAACAAATGGACTCAAAGAAACTGGGATACATAAGCGGTCCGCTTCGCTTCAACAACGAGCCTGCCCGCCACAAACTCCTTGACCTGATTGGAGACCTTGCCCTCATCGGCATGCCGATAATAGGAAAGGTCATAGCTCTGAAGCCAGGACACACTACCAACACCGCTTTTGCGAAAAAGATAAGACACGCGATAAAAAGACAGGACGTGATGCCTCCTATATACGACCCAAACAAAGAGCCTGTATATGACATAAACGGCATCAAGAAACTGTTGCCACACCGCTGGCCATTCCAGCTCGTGGACAAGATAACAGAGCTGAGCAAGAGCCACGTCGTAGGTGTGAAGAACGTGACTGGCACAGAGGCTTGGTTCGTAGGACATTTCCCTGACGAGCCCGTTATGCCGGGAGTGCTTATCGTGGAAGCCATGGCACAGACAGGAGGAATCCTGGCGCTTTGCAACGTTGACGAGCCTGAGAAATACTCGACCTACTTCACAAAGATGAACGAGGTAAGATTCAGAAACAAGGTTGTGCCAGGCGACACGCTGATATTCTCGCTGCAGCTTCTGGAGCCAATCAGACGCGGCATCGTGCACATGAAGTGTACGGCATTCGTAGGCGACAAGATAACAACAGAAGCCGACTTGCAAGCAATCATCATCAAGAACAAATAATAAAGACTAAATAATATGGATTACCCACTAAGCCAAGTCAGTCCTAAAGCAAAAATAGGCAAGAACGTAAAAATCGGTCCGTTCGTCACAATCACAGACGATGTAGAAATCGGCGACGGAACAACCATCATGTCCAATGCAGTGATACTTGACGGCGCGAGAATAGGCAAAGACTGCCTGATATGCACTGGCGCAGTCATAAGCAACATACCTCAGGACCTCAAGTTCAAGGGCGAGAAGACCACTGCGGTAATCGGTGACAGAACAACAATCCGCGAATACGTGACAGTGAACCGCGGCACAGCGTCAAAGAACACCACGATAATCGGCGACGACTGCCTGATAATGGCCTATTGCCACGTGGCTCACGACTGCAAGCTCGGCAACCACATCATCACATCAAACGCATGCCAGATAGCAGGCGAGGTGGTTATCGACGATTACGCAACAATCGGCGGCGGTTCGCTGATACACCAGTTCTCGCACATCGGAACACAGGTGATGATGCAAGGCGGCTCAAGAGTCCCTAAGGACATTCCGCCATACGCAATGGTAGGACGCGAACCTCTCCGTTTCATCGGCATCAACTCTGTAGGACTGAAGAGAAGAGGCTTCACAAACGAACAGATAGACGCAATCCAGAGAACATACAGACTCATCTACCAAGATGGACTGAATTTCACACAGGCTATAGAATTAGCTGAGAAGGAAGTGCCTGAGTGCATAGAGAAGAGAACAATAATCGACTTCATAAAGTCTTCATCAAGAGGAATCATAAACAACTAATCCACAAGGGAAGGAGCACATGGAAGAGAAGAAGAGCCTCAATTTTATTGAGCAGAAAGTGGAGAAAGACCTTGCTGAGGGCAAGAACGGAGGCCGACTGCAAACACGTTTCCCGCCAGAGCCAAACGGCTATCTGCACATCGGACACGCCAAGGCTATAGCACTCGACTTCGGCATCGCTCAGAAGTACGGCGGCGTCTGCAACCTCCGTATGGACGACACCAACCCTCAGAAAGAGGATATGGAGTATGTCGAGGCGATAAAGCGCGACATCGAGTGGCTCGGATTCAAATGGGGCAACATCTACTACGCATCCGACTATTTCCAGAAGCTGTGGGACCTCGCAGTCGAGCTGATAAAGCGAGGCAAAGCATACGTGGACGAGCAGACGGCTGAAGAGATAGCCGCACAAAAAGGCACACCTACCCAA
Organism: Paludibacteraceae bacterium; assembly: GCA_017937025.1. Taxonomy (GTDB): domain Bacteria; phylum Bacteroidota; class Bacteroidia; order Bacteroidales; family Paludibacteraceae; genus UBA4363. The sequence continues at coordinate 26,511 of JAGBEJ010000014.1, forward strand.
CCTGGACAGAACTCGCCTTACCGCGACCGTCCAGTAGAGGAAAGCCTCGCCCTGTTCGAGGAGATGAACTCGGGCAAGATGGAGCCTGGCAAAATGGTGCTGCGTGCCAAGATAGACATGGCAAGCCCTAACATGCACTTCCGCGACCCAATCATGTACCGTGTGCTCAACATGCCACATTGGCGCACCGGCAACCAATGGAACGCCTACCCTATGTACGACTACACACACGGACAGTGCGACTACTGGGAAGGCGTGACACACTCGCTCTGCACGCTGGAGTTTGTCAGCCACCGTCCGCTCTACGACTTGTTCGTGGACTGGGCAAAGGAAGTGGCAGGCGACGACAAGCCAATGGACGACAACCGTCCGCGCCAGACCGAGTTCAACAAACTGAACCTCACGCACATACTGCTGTCTAAGCGCAACCTGCTCATGATGGTGAACGAAGGCGTTGTCGCAGGATGGGACGACCCACGAATGCCGACAATCTCCGGATTCCGTCGCAGAGGCTACTCTCCTGAAGGAATTCTGAAGTTCATTGACAAGATAGGCTACACGACATTCGACGCGCTCAACGAGATGGCTCTGATGGAAAGCGCAATCCGCGAAGACCTCAACACAAGAGCGACTCGTGTCAGCGCAGTCATCGACCCTGTGAAACTTGTCATAACCAACTATCCGGAAGGCAAGACAGAGGAACTCACAGCCATCAATAATCCTGAGGACGAGAACAGCGACACGCACAATATCACATTCTCGCGCGAGCTGTGGATTGAGCGCGACGACTTCATGGAAGACGCTCCAAAGAAGTTCTTCCGCCTGGGACCGGGCAAGGAGGTGCGCCTGAAGAACGCATACATCATAAAGTGCTCGGAGAACCCAGAGGAGTGCATAGTGAAGGACGCAGAAGGCAACATCGTGGAGATTCACGCTGAGTTCATCCCAGAGACAAAGACTGGCGAGGCGAACTCAAACATGAAGATAAAAGGCAAGACAATACACTGGGTCAGCGTTGACCACTGCGTTAAAGCCGAGATAAGGAACTACGACCGTCTGTGGATGACAGAGAATCCGCGCGACGAAGTGGCGAACTACTCAAAGAGCCTCGGCAAGGAACGTATCGACATTGAGGACATGCGCCACTTCATAAATCCGAACTCTCTCGAGATAAAGACAGCGTATGTCGAGAAATGGCTAACAAACGCCAAGCCGCTCGACTACCTCCAGTTCCAGCGCATAGGCTACTACACTGTGGACACCGATTCTAAACCAGACGCGCTCGTGTTCAACAGAACAGTGACACTGAAAGACAGCTGGGCAAAAGAGAAGACAAAGCAATAAGGACAACATTTTACCATAAGACAAATCAACGGGACTACGAAACAGTCCCGTTGATTTGTTTAACCATCAACGTATGCAAGCACATTGGGTGTTTATTCAAGTCTTATTTTGTCCGTTATACACACTTTATTAATATATGTACGCACATTGATTATATTTTTGCGCAATCAAAAAAAACAGACAAAACAAAATCATAAATAATAACATGAACTTAAAGAACAGAAACAAACTGCTGATTGTGGCACTCGGATGCGTGGCTTTAATCTGCAATCCGATGTCGGCAATGGCACAAGACTCGCCGTCGAACACGGCATCATCAAATCTGCGTGTGTCTCTGGAAGAGGCAAAGCAATACGCGATAAGCCACAACCACACAATGCAGAACGCCACTTACGCTGAGAAAAAGGCTGAAGCGCAGAAATGGCAGGTTATCTCGACTATGCTGCCACAAGTCAAACTCGCATACGACTACACAAACTTCTGCGGGCATGAAATGGACTTCTCGGCTATGGGAATAGGGAAAATCAAAGACCCTTCAACAGGAACATTCTCAGTAACCGCATCCATAACACTGAGCGGAGCGCAAATAGCCGGCGCGCACGTAACAAAACTCGCAAGTGAATTATCAAAGATAAACACAGAGAAGAACAATCAGGATATTTCTTCTGACGTGATACAAACATACATGTCCATTCTCATGCTTGAGAAGACAAACGGACTGCTGAAAGAGAACCTGGAAAACATAAAAACACTGCAGACGGCTACAGACGAGGCTGTGAGAGTCGGAGTCTCAGAGGAAACCGACGCCGACCAGCTGAAAGTGCAGGTAGCATCGATGAAGAACACCATCAACCAGACAGAGCGTTCCATCGAGACTCTTTACAACACTCTGAAGACACTGCTCGGAGCCAGCTTCGACACGAAAATCGTGCTTACCGACTCCATTGGCAACCTGCTCAACGCAGAGAAAGCATTGAACCTTCTGAGCCAGAACATAAACTTAAACAATAACAATAACTACAGAATCCTCAAGGCTAACACAGAGATAGCCAAAGGACAAGTGACTCAGGCATGGTGGAACTATGGTCCACAGGTGACAGCCTTCTACCAGTACTCAAACAAGCAGTACTTCGCAGATGATGTCAACCCATTCTCGAAAATGAGTGACATACCACACATCGTTGGCATTTCAGCAAGCTGGACACCATTCACAAGCGGAGGAAACTACGCAAAGGTGAAGGCAGCCAAGATGGACTTGGCCACAGCGCAAAGCACACTGGAGCTGACAGCCGACCAACTGAAGATACAGGACGCACAGGCAAGATTCAACCTCAACTCCACTTACGAGAACTACAAGACTCAGGAGGAGAACCTGGAAGTGACCGCCAAGGTGCTGGCAAGCACAACCAACAAGTTCAGATACGGAACAGCATCTTCGCTCGACGTAACTAACGCAAGCACAAACCTCATAATCGCGCAAAACAACTATGTGAGCGCGATGAGCGACCTGATAAACGCTCAGATAACACTCGAGAAATTGCTGAACACGCCGAACTCCTCTACCCAAACAACAGCAAACAAGTAAAACAGAACTGAAAATCAAATAAAAACGAAATAAATGAAAATGAACAAGTTTAAAGCTATCTGTCTGATAGCAATGGCCGCAGGAATCGTGACCAGTTGCGGCAAGAAGTCAGAAGACAACGAGAACAAGGACAGCGTAAGAGTTGAGCAAGTGAAGGTAACCACTCTCAAGACTCAGGAAATCAACCGCATAGTTGACATCTCAACAACTCTGGACGGATGGGAGACTGTGAACATCGCCCCTACCATACAGGGACATATCGAGAAGCTGTATGTTGACGTTGACTCAAAGGTCGGCGCAGGACAGATGCTCGTGAAGATGGACGAGACACAGTACAACAACATAAAGCTCGCATTCGCGAACCTCAAGATAGAGTTCGCCAGAATGGAGGCTCTGAAGAAGACAGGAAGCGTCAGCCAGCAGGCATACGACCAAGTGAAGCTGAGCTACGACCAGACCAAGGAGCAGCTCGACTATCTGCAGAAGAACACTTTTGTGAAGTCACCTGTCTCCGGAGTTGTGACTCAGAAAAACTATGAGACTGGCGAGCTGTACGCGGCAAGACCAATATACGTCATCAAGCAAGTGAACGTGCTGAAGGCTATCGTAGGAGTGCCAGAAGGATACCTGCCAAAAATCAAGAAAGGCATGTCTGTGTCTGTGTCAACCGACATCTACCCTGGCGAGACATTCCCTGCAACCATCGACATCATATATCCTTCTATAGACGAGGCGACACACTCATTCAACATCAAGCTGAAAATAAACAACCCTGGCAACAAGCTCCGTCCAGGCATGTACGCAAAGACATCGCTCAACCTCGGCAAAGACAATGCAATCATCGTCCCTTACCAGTCGGTACTTAAGCTGCAAGGCTCAGACGAGCGTTACATATTCGTCAACGACAAGGGCTACGCAAAGAGAGTCACTGTTAAGGTTGGACAGAGATTCGACGAGATGGTCGAGTTGATAAGCGACTCGCTGAAAGAAGGCGACCAGATCGTCACTACAGGTCAAGGAAGACTTGTAAAGGGAGTTAAGCTGAACATTGTAAAGTAACACAAAAGAGATTTCTAAGAAATGGCTATATACAAAACCGCTATCACCAAGCCTATCACCACCGCGCTCATATTCGTGGCTGTGATAATACTGGGCTTATTCTCTCTGAAACAACTGCCTATCGACCAGTTTCCAGAGATAGAGCCGCCATACATATCTGTCATGACAGCCTATCCTGGAGCTAACGCGACCGAGGTGGAGACCAATGTGTCGAAGGTTTTGGAGAACAGTTTGAACTCTGTTGACGGACTCAAGGAGATAACATCAACATCGAAGGACAACATGTCTGTCGTCCTCATGGAATTTGAATGGGGTTCAAACCTCGACGAGGCAACCAACGACATCCGCTCGTACATCGACATGGTTTACGACAACCTGCCAGACGAGTGTACACGTCCGTTCATATTCAAGTTCTCATCTTCCATGATGCCAGTGCTCCAGATCGCAGTCACTGCCGACGAGAGCTACCCAGGACTTGAGAAGATACTGAACGACAACGTTGTGAACGACTTGAACAGAATCGACGGTATCGGTAACATATCGCTCTCAGGAGCGCCTGAGCGATACATCTACATAGACCTCGACCCTAAGAAACTCGACAGCTACGGAGTGTCACTCGAGCAGGTCGGCAACGCTGTGAAAGGCAACAACCTGAACCTCGCCTCAGGATCCGTGAAAATGGGCAAGGAGCAGTACCAGATGCGTGTACAGGGCGAGTATGTGGAGAGCAGCGAGATAAACGACATCGTTGTAAAGAGCATGGGCACAAAAACCGTTAAGGTTAAGGACCTCGCTGTCGTAAGAGACACAATCAAGGACATCGCTCTTGAAGAGAAAATGAACGGCAAGGACGGTGTGCGCCTCATAATCATGAAGCAGACCGGCGCAAACACTGTACAGATTGCCACTGATGTCAAGAAAAATCTTGAGAGAATAAAGAAGAGTCTGCCATCCGACGTGAAGATGGAGATGATTTACGACTCTTCTACCGACATCATCAACGCCATCAACGGACTTTCCGAGTCCATATTCTACGCATTGCTGTTCGTGGTGCTCGTGGTGCTGTTCTTCCTCGGAAGATGGAGAGCCACCATCATAATCGCACTGACGATACCAATATCGCTTGTCGCCGCATTCATTTACTTGTTTGTGGTTGACAGTTCGCTGAACATCATATCGCTTTGTTCGTTGACTGTGGCGATAGGTATGGTTGTGGATGACGCCATTGTGGTGCTGGAGAACATCTCCAAGCATGTGGACCGTGGCGAGAATCCACGCGAGGCGGCGATATACGGAACAAACGAGGTGTGGGTGTCTGTAATCGCGACAACATTAGTTATCGTCGTTGTGTTCATGCCGCTCACAATGCTCACCGGACAAGCAGGTATCCTGTTCAAGCAGCTCGGATGGATTGTGACAATATGCGTTGTGACATCAACAACTGTCGCTATATCGCTGACACCAATGCTTGCGTCTAAGCTGTTGAAAGGTCATGATGTATCTATCGACAAAGATGGAAATCTTATCGAGTCAAGCCAGCACATGGGATGGTACGACAAGTTCGTTATTCCGTTGCTCAACAAACTTGACGCATGGTATGCCAACGTGCTGAGAACATGCTTGAGACACAAACTGCTCACAATACTTACCATCGTAGGCATATTTGTTCTTACGCTCATACCTGTGTTCACTGGCGCTATCGGATCTAACTTCATAGCTGACCAGGACAACTCCATGATGAATATCACCATAGAGCTGCAGAGAGGAACAAGAGTCGAGGAGACCTCAGCTATAGCGAGAAACATAGAGAACAAGATTAGAGAAATAACTCCTGAAGCATTGGTAATATCAACAGCTCTCGGTAGCGACGATGACGCTGGCATGGCATCGCTGTTCAACCAAACGAACAACAACAAGATATCGACAAGAGTGAGAACCGTGACTAAGGACAAAAGAGACAGAAGCATATTCGAGATAGCAGAAGGCATACGTAAAGAACTTGACAAGATGCCAGAGGTCATAACATATAATGTCTCTACTGCTATGGGAAATATGGGAAGCAATACTGTCGATGTCGAAATCTACGGATATGACTTCAAGACAACCAACCGTATCGCTGAAGACTTCACCAACATAATCAAGGACATACCTGGAGCGCGTGACATAACCAACAGCCGCGAGCAGGACCGCACAGAGCTGCAGATTATCTTCGACAAGGAGAAACTCGCAATGTCAGGACTGACTGAGAGCGCAGTGTCTATGTACGTGAGAAACAGAGTCAACGGTATGGCTGCCGGATACTTCAAGGAGGATGGCGAGGAGTATGATATCATCGTAAGACTCAAGGAGGAGTTCAGAAACAACCTGAACGAAATCGAGAACATCGACCTCATGACTCCAACCGGCCAGAACATAAAGCTGAGAGAGGTGGCGCAAGTCAAGGAATACTGGTGTCCGCCAGAAATCCAGCGCAAGAGAAGAGAGAGAATCGTGACGCTGTCTGTAACTCCAGTGGGAACATCTCTTGGTGAGCTGGCTCAGGAGATACAGAAGAAGATAGACGCATACGACGTGCCTTCAGGAGTAATCGTGCAGATCGGCGGTACATACCAGGATCAGCAGGAGACATTCCAGGACATGGTGCTGCTGCTCGCGCTCATCGTCATGCTGGTTTACATCGTGATGGCATCGCAGTTCGAATCGTTCGCAAAGCCGTTCATCATTATGATGTCTGTGCCGTTCGCATTCTCGGGAGTAATCCTCGCGCTGTTCATAACAGGAACGAACTTCGACATGATCGCCGCTCTCGGAGCCATACTGCTCGTCGGAATCGTAGTTAAGAACGGTATCGTGCTTGTGGACTATATCAACCTGATGAGAGACCGAGGCTATGAGCTAAGCGAGGCTATCGCACTGTCCGGACAGAGCCGTCTCCGTCCTGTGCTCATGACAGCGTTCACTACCCTGCTCGGTATGGTGCCTATGGCGCTTAGCACCAGCGCAGGCTCCGAGCTCTGGATACCTATGGGTGTGGCTGTTATCGGAGGTATAATCGCGTCAACAATCATCACGCTCATCATCGTGCCTGTACTCTACTCGCTCATGGCAAGACACGGAGAGAGAGACAAGAACGCCGAGATACAGAAGAACTTCATCTTCATGAGAATGAACGACACTCTCGACGAGGACAGAAGAATCGATGCAGAGCAGAATAATAACCGACTAAACTAAAAGAACATGGCAAAAGCAGTTTTTATAGTATATAATCAAGCCAACACAGAGAAGGTATTCTACATGCTCGATGAACTCGGCATCAGAGGATACACTTTCTGGGAGCAGGTGCAGGGAAGAGGCTCGCAGAATGGTGAGCCAAGACACGGCTCGCACACATGGCCAGAAATGAACTCAGCACTCATAACAATGGTCAGCGACGACAAGGTCGACGAACTGCTCAGAACAATCCACAAACTGGACAAGCGCCAGGAAGAGCTCGGAGTAAGAGCCTTCGTGTGGAACGTCGAAAATTTTGTGTAACCAAACACATACACTATAAAAGAAACCTCCCCGTAACTTATGTTGCGGGGAGGTTTTTGTTTGTATTATAAGAACATATCATTCTTCAGAACAAATGGACTATCAAGAGCGTAGCCACAAGAGCCACAAGCGCCAGCACCGCCAAGATTTCCACGAGATAGCGCCCTGTCTTTTTTATCAGAAACACGCAGAAGGATATCAGAACGAATATCGCAAGGTCGAATAATATCATGGCTTAGCGTTTAGGGTGAATGACTAATCGGAAACCGAGGTTGTTGCTCTTGGTGAACGGCGATGTCCACTTGCGCGCCGTGATGCGGCAGTTGTTGTACTCGTCGCACCAATGGCCGCCACGGATAGAGAACTTGCCGCTCTTGCTCGTCGTGGTCCACTCGTCGGTATTGCCGGACATGTCGAACAGCCCGAGCTCGTTAGGCTGCTTCAAAGCCACAGGCTGAGGGCCTTCGGTGTCGGTCTTCGAGGCATACCAGGCCACCTCGTCGATGAACGGTCCGCCGCTTATCATGAAGCCCTGGCTCTTCTGACCGCCACGGGCTGCGTATTCCCACTCCGCCTCGTCCGGAAGGTCGAAAACGAGGTCCTCATCCAGCTGACCGTCGCGATGCAGCTTGCCGTTAAGCGCCTCGAGGAACAGACGGACGTCGTAATACGACACCCAGATGACTGGCAACGAGTCGCCTACATAAGCCGCATCCTTAGGCATCTTCTTCAGCGCCGACCACAACTGCTGGGTCACGGCGTAACGCCCTATGTAATAACTGTCCAGCTTGACCTCCTCCACCGGACCTTCCTCATACGAGTCCAAGTCGTAGTTAGCAGCCTCGGAATCCTTGTTCTGCGCGCCTTTACGGAACACGCCGCCCTCTACCCTCACCATCTCCAGAAGGATTCCGTCAACGTCAAATGTCTTCATATTCTCCATTGTCTATAGTATTATCTCCATGCCTGTCTTGTAGGGTTTCAGCCCCATTCTGTCGTAGAAACGGCGCGCCGCCTCGTTGCACTCCCAGACGTTGAGAGTGACGTTGTAGCAGCCTATGGACCTGCCGAAAGCAAGCACATGCTCATAAAGCCGCGAGCCTATGCTCTGCCCACGCAGACCCTCGCGCACGCAGAGGTCATCGATGTATAGCGTCGTGCGCTCCACCATATTGCCGCCGCCGTAGCGCTCGATGACGCAGAAGCAGTAGCCCACGACTACGCAGCCCTCCTTCGCCACAAAGACGGGGCGGCTGTCGTCCTGAAGCAGGGCGCGGAGCTCGCTCTCGCTGTATTTGCGCTCGCCCTTGACAAACAGGTCAGGACGACCCTCGGCATGAACGTTGTTCACCTGAAGCAGAAGCTCCAGAATTCCTTTAACATCGCCTATGCCGGCTCTTAAGATTTCCATTTCCAAAAATTTTTCGCAAATATACTCAATTTAACCCACCGCTATAAAACATAAGCACGACTATAACCGAGACACACGCAGCCACACAAAAATATTATGAAAAAAACACTCGGCGAATATGCGATTTACCATTCAGAATGTTGTATATTTACAATTCAGTAAACCTAACAAACATATATGAATACCGTTTTTGATTTCACCGTAAAGGACAGAAAGAACAAGGAAGTGCCTCTGAAGAACTACAAAGGCATGGTTCTGCTGATAGTGAACACCGCCACACAGTGCGGTTTCACGCCACAATACACCGAGCTCGAGAAACTCTACGAGAAGTACCACAACCAGGAGTTCACAATACTGGACTTCCCATGCAACCAGTTCGGACAGCAGGCGCCTGGCACCAACGACGAAATACACGAGTTCTGCAAGCTGAACTACAACACTGAGTTCCCACGATTCAAGAAAATCGACGTGAACGGACCTAAGCAGATCGAGCTGTACAAGTACCTGAAGGAGCACAAGGGATTCGAGGGATTCGACCCTGAGCACAAGACTACGCCGATACTCGAGGAAATACTCTCAAAGGCTGACCCTAACTACAAGAACAGCCCGGACATCAAGTGGAACTTCACCAAGTTCCTCGTTGACAGAAACGGACTGGTGGTCAAGCGTTTCGAGCCTACAGAAAAGATGGAGAACATCGAGGCCGAGATTCAGAAACTGCTCTAATCAAAGAACCACAATAAAACAAAAGCGCGATTTTTCAATCGCGCTTTTTTGTTGCAAAGAATTGCGGCATTGATATACACATCGACTCTGCAAAAACACACGCAAAATCAAATATTTCCATATATTTTGTAGGGGCGAATAATTATTCGCCCCTACAGCATCCCCAATCATTTTTTTTCCATGCCCAGAGATAAATTCTATTTCACATTTTTCTTTACGCTTCGGCTCCATTACATTGCGCTTGGTTGGTGCACTTCGGCTTGGTTCGACTACGCTCACCAACCACCGCTCAGTGACCAGAATACCGAACCACAGCGACCAGAGCGCACAAAAAATCCGCCATTGCTGACGGATTTTTCCTTTTCTCACACCAAAAATCTATTTGAAAACGGCGCGAACCGACTGACCGTAGTAACGGTAGCCGCTGCTGCTGTACACGTCGTTTAAATAGAAGCAGACGAACCACGAGCTGCTCGTTCGTCTGATTTTTATCGCCGTGTCTTCGCTCCGATATGCCTGCATAGGGATTTACTTACAAACCGGGCGCACCGGAATCCCGGAGTATCGGGTGCGGAAGTTGCTCAAGCCTGGCTCCACGCTCGAACTGGAGTACATGCAGATTGCGCACTGCACGTTATACGTGTTGAGCGAAGCCGACCAGATATTAACGTACGTCCCTGCGTCTATGAGCTCTGAATCTCCTTGGAAGCCTGCGGCCGGAAGGAAAATAGACTTATCCGTATAGCCATTTTTTTTGCTTGTCACCTCAATGCCCGCAACGCCACTATACTTTGTGTTACCTGCAGCATACCATGTCCATGTGCAGTTGTCGGTATTCATGAGTTCCTGCAGCTCTATCTCCGTTGGCATGCGCCATGCGCCGCCCCAATTTACGGTGGCTGCATCATACTCCGAGGTTAGGTTGCCGTTCTCGTCAGTGCAGGTGATGAAAGTATAGCCGTCAGAGGTGAGTGCGTAACTGTCCATGTCGTATGTTTCTGTTTCATGCGGTGATGTCTCGCCCCATGCAAAGTAGTCGCCGTATTCCTCGGGCTTGGTTGCGCCTACGTTAAATGTTGCCCACTTTACTGATAGGCCAAGGTCAACTGCCTCGTATGAGAATTCTGGTTCTGTAAAGGTTATTGAGTCAGCAGCAACCATCTTTGTGGCTGTGCCGTTATGCCACATCCAAAAATCTGTTTGCGCCATCACAGCCACGCTCACAGCCGCAGCGAATAATGTCAAAAATACTTTTTTCATCTTTTTATTGTTATTTGGTTAATTACTTGGTTTTGATGATGCGCGCCGCGCTCTTTCCGCTGCGCAGAATGTAAACGCCGTCGGCAAACGATGATACGTTGATGACCGTCTTGTCGGCAGCTTTCGTGCTTGAGACAAGGTTTCCGTTAGCCGAGAAGATGAGGATGTCTGCGTTCGCGCCTTCCACCGTTATCTCGTTCTTCGCCGGGTTTGGGTAAACCTTCAGCACAGAAGCCTTAGAATCAGCCTCAGAGACTGCCGAGACATTTTCAGCCGAGAACACGACCTTGCGTGTAGCGCTGATGGACTTCACATCCTCAGACTTATCGGTTTTCACTACTTTCAGACTTCCCGAAGTCGTGAAGTCGAGCTTGCTCACCGCCGCCATGTCATAGACCTGCGTCGTGCCGTCCAATGCCTCCACCACGAGACTCTGCGCCGACGCCATCTGCATAGCCAAAAGCGATGAGATAATTAATACTACTTTTTTCATCTTTTTATTTTAGGTTAATTAAAAAATCCATCAACTCGCAGCCATATAATAAGCGCAAAAAGAGGGAACCCCACCACGCTGCCGCGTGACGGAGTCCCCTCTTTTTATGACGTTTTGCTATTAGCTACAAGCTTGCTTGCTTGCTTGCTTGCTTGCT
>JAGBEJ010000003.1 GCA_017937025.1 Paludibacteraceae bacterium
GGCGCCTTCCTCTGGAAGCGTGCGGTCGCCGAAGCTCTCGGTCACCTCGTTAGGCACTACCATGCTTGGCAAACGGAGCTCGTCCATGAACACGTCGAGGTATGCCTGGCTGAAGCACAGCGAGTCAGCGTCGGCCACGGTCACTACATAGCGGCCCTTGCTGTCGACTACGCCGAGGCTCTTGACGCCCTCGTCGTAGCGCCCGTTGCTGATGTCGGTCGAGTCCATCGCCGTGGCGGTGTTCTTGCGGAACCAGCGGTAGGTGTAAACGGTGCTGCTTGCGGGACTGTTAGTCGCTGTCAGGTCGAGCTCGCCGCCGGTCATGCGCAGCGTGATTGGGTTGCCGTCGATGTTCTTGACATAGTCATGCGCCATGAGGCTCGTCTCGAACTTTGGAGTCGCTACGACACGAACCGTCTTATCTGTGTTGTAACACTCGTTGCCGAAACCGTCCTTGACTGTGACGTTATAAACAATATCCTCCGTATTCTGTGGCTTATATGAATATATGTTTCCAGACACAGCGCTTGTAATATCGGCTCCATCCTTTGTCAACGACCATGTCTCTACTCTCTGAGAATAACTTGGCTCTGCATTATCTGGCTGATATGTCTTTGTCATATTCACCGTAACCTCATTGCCGCTTCCGTCGTTACAGAACTTAATCTCAGTCATTTCGTCGTTGAGCTTGCCGTCGCCTGACACCTTCATATCGGTTTCCACCAACGATGGCACATATATCTTCATCTTGTCTGTGTATTTCACGCAGTGGTTCTGGTCGTTGTACACCACTCTGACATAAGAATTCTCCGAACCAGCCTCAAGGCTTCCTGTCGCCAATCCCTGTGGCTCGAACGCCTCTGTCAACAATGTTGTGTCATTGCCCACTACGCTGTACCATTCGTAGTGGTTCTTTGGCTGGTTAGGCAAATCGCCATCAGCGAAACCGAACCTATCCCAGTATGAGCCTAATTCCAACTGAGTAGGATTCAACTCAGCCATACCATAACATACGGTCTTGGTCAGGTCGGCTCCCGCGTTGTCGTCCTTCACGAAGAACCATGCTTCTATCTTCTGAGTGCTGCTTCCGCCTCCACCACCCTGAGTGATGAAACACTTTGAATATTCGTCGTCAGCCTGATTCAAGTTTCCGCTCGCCGACACTGTCATTTCAAGTTTGTAGAATCCTGGAACAACCTCGTCAGCCAGCTTGCTGTTGAATGTTGATGCTGGAGCTGATATAACATTATCCTGAACTGGTGTTGGATTCTTTATCGAATAACCGACCGTACTACCTGACACTGACATTGCGGCCTGATAAATAGTCCACTGCACAGAGCTGATAACCGAAGTGTTAGCCACATTCTCAAGTTTCAAATCAGCATGCATTGGGATACAAGGAGCCTGGTTTATCGAGTTGATGTCTGTTCCGATATCAAGATCCTCAGTGTCATTATTGTCGATAGATATGTCAAGCTCAGTTGTCACTGCCGCCGAACCAGCCAAGTAGCTGTACTCGCTCTTGTCTGTCTTATATCCATAAACTATGGCATTGAAGCAACGGCTGCTTGCATTTATTGAATAGGCATTATTTCCAATTTCCGCTGTCGCGTATGAATATTTTGGATTAACCGAGAATTGTGTCCAACTCAAAGGCACCTCAGAACCACCCAATTGCGCCAGCTTTACCTCGCTTGTCTTGTCAGTAGGCGACATGATTGTAACTCTGTGGTTAAGTCCATCGTATGAGTTTTCCGAAGGTGTGAAGACTATCGCGTCAAGCATCTGCTTAACAGGAGCCAGCACTACGATAGATGCATCGTTTGTCTCGCTGCCGCTCTTACGCTTATAAGTGTATTCTGCTACTTCGACTGGCTTGCTTGTTTCTATATACGCGCCCTGACTGTTGTCGTCAACATATTCATAGAACTCCGTCTGATTAAGAGTCGCAACATGTGTTCCGTTTATAGTCACTTCAGTACATGGCTTAGACGCCACTATTCTAACCACAGGAATACAATTGTCTGCTGTAGGAGCCACCAGATACTCATTTCCCCACAAGTGAGCCGGCATCAACTGCTCGTACTCATAGTCACCTGGATTGGCGTGCGAAGTTCCTGAGAATACAGCTATTCTCTTACATCTGTTTGCTGCATCGTCCTTTGTTCTTATCAACGTTCCTGTCAAATCGCCTTCTGCCTGCAAAGCTCTTATCTGATATGTCTGACCGGCATTCAAAGTCACTGTCACCTTGCTTATCTCAGCAGATTCACTTTGATTGTCAAGAACTGTTGTAGGATAGATTTCTATTTCAGTATTGTCTTCAGTGGCAACAATCAGAGCCTCCGAAAAACCATATTTTCCACTTGGGTTGTTGGAACGGCTCACAACGTAATACTGATTGCCCAAAGCTGTGTATGGATACAAGTTTGCAGCGTCGCCAGTTCCACCACCGATCAAAGCGGCATAAAGCGACACGTCCTGCGTTGTAACACCGTCCGACTCAAACACCTCGACCTTGTATCCTTTGTTCGCTACAGCGTTATTCACATCGGTGTAACAATTAGGATAAACGCCAGAGACCGCGCCGTCCTTGGATATTGTTGCTAAAGCAATGCTGCTGGAACCAGCAGGGAAATTCGCAGTCTGCACTGTTCCTGTCGCATCAGTGAACTTTATGACACCAGCTCTCTCCGCCGATATGTACAATATCGTTTTCTTTTCAAGTTTCTCTTCAGAGCCTTTGTTCATCTTCTGAGACTTGATGAAAGAGAAGTAGAACTCATGTCCTTTTGTACTCTCACCGCTCTCCAAGGCAAATACACCCGGAAGCGCTAATAAAGCCATTAGTAATGTGGAGAATATCTTTTTCATGTATGTTGTGTTTTCCTTTTTAGATTCTTATTCTTAGTTGCAATGCGCCGCTTTCTCGGTTATCGCTGTGCCATCCGCGCTCACAGATATGTAAGGAACATAAATGTCTGTTGTCGAGCCCGTATTTGTGATTGTTATAGTCGTTGTTGTCGAACTGTTTATAACAAGCGATTCCTCGTTTCCGTTGTTGTCGTATGACGAGAACGAGCCTGTTATTGTCTGAGTTCCGTCGGATATAGAATAAGAGCCTGCCGCCTTGGCATAAAGAATCGCATCCAATGTTCCAGCAGACTCGGCTGTAAGTGTCAGACTCTCGCCCGGAGCAAGCTTGTATGCTCCGAACTGGTCGGTCGTTGCGCCCATTGTGCTTACTGTTGCATCGTAATTTCCTGTTATGAAAGCAGGCTGAGCGAAATTGTCAGCATCCATCTTTGAAATGTATGGCAAATCTACCGTATGGAGTGTTCCGTCGGCAGTCTTGAATGTCGATGTCACCGCAGCTGCCAATTTATTGCCGACATTATCGGTGAAAGCGTCTGTAGCTATTGTCAGCGTATATGTTGTAAGGCTCTCCAAACCGCTGAAGGCTACTGTCGCTGTGTTATCGCCGGTCATCACGGCTGTCAGGTCCTGGTCTATCGAACCGCCTGTTATATGCACCTTGCCTGTTCCCAACTTCACGATTCCCGGATTGCCGCTATTGTCTGTTTCTGTGAATGTCAAGTTTATCTTGCCTGCAAGCGACACACCCTCTGCTCCATCGGCTGGACTTGTGATAGTCACTGTTGGCTTAGTGTCATCTTTATAGATTGTCAGCACATACTCCTTAGACGTTGTTCCGTCCTCTGCAGTCACAGTGAATGTCACTGGGCTTGAGTAGTTCGTTGATGATGTAGAGTAAGTACTCAGCGGAGAGGTGATTACCGTTGGCACCATGCCGCTGTTGAAGTTCGCAGTCGTCATTGTTGCTGTCGCAGTCTTTGCCACTTGGTCGATAGTAGCCGCCACCGAGCCGCCTGCGTTCAAAGGCAGTTCCAGAGTCAGCAAGTCGCATGCTGTGCTGGCTGGTTCATACTCTATTGCGAAGTTGTATGTATTAACGCTTCCGTCCTCAGCTTTCACGGCAATGCTTGTTACGGCAGTGTAATCCACCGTCAGAGCCGTTCCGCTTGTCACAGCTG
The DNA here is from genome assembly GCA_017937025.1 of Paludibacteraceae bacterium. Taxonomy (GTDB): domain Bacteria; phylum Bacteroidota; class Bacteroidia; order Bacteroidales; family Paludibacteraceae; genus UBA4363. Next base: position 4,056 of record JAGBEJ010000003.1, read on the forward strand.
TTGAATTGCTGAGCGCGGCAGAAGCAAGATCGTCAGAGTATGTGAAAGTAGTCTGTACTGTTTTTCTCTTATTGGCGTTTGGCTTGCCGTCTGAATAAGAGAATGGCAGTTTAAGAGTCACTGTGTTACCGCTGATAGTCGCAGTTCTCGCCTGACCATCAATATCAAATGACACACCGGTAAGTGTCTTGGTTGTGCTGGCTGGTGCATGCTCTACAGTCACAGTATATGCCTTTGTTTCACTACCATCTGTGAAATTATAGACTTGCGCTGTAGAGAAGTTTCGTCCAGTTGTGGCGTCTGTAGGTGTCACAAAATTAGTTCCCGACTCAAGTTCAAACACAGGCAGAACCACCTTGTCTGCATCATAGCTATAAGGAACCGTAACGTGTATTGTGCCAGCTGTCACATCTATGGCATCTGCTGCATAACCATCGTATGTGAAGTTTTTGACAACAGGACCTTTTGCATTTGTGTAAATAGTAATCTCAAAGAAATAAACATCACCACCGCCACTTGATTTAAATGTTACATTCTTAGTTCCAGTGACGCTCGTTTCTATATCGTATGACTCCGAAAGCAAGGTGTTTCTTTCAGAGGATTCCAATTTTACCCTATCTATAACCTTACCCCCATCTATTTCTGCAACTAAAGGTCTTGAACTTGGAGACCCCCATTTAATTTCAATTCTTCCGCCATTATTGAATTCTACGCCAGAAATTGTCACCAAACCTGCAGAACCTGTTGTATGGAAATAAGCACTCATGCTTGACGCCCAAGCTGGAACAGAAGTTCCAAACTCACCTTTCGCTATTGTAAAAGTTGAATTCTGAGTCGAATTTGTAAAATCAGTATGAAACACTTGAGTTTCAACAGCCTTTGCTGACAATGTTGACATAAGCATCAGCAAAAGCGCTACCACTAATCTTAGTGTGTTTTTCATAAGTATTAATTGTGTGTTTTTCTTTCTATTAACGCATTAGAATCCACTTCTAACGCATGTTAGTCGCAAATATATAAATTCTAAAAAACATAAACAAAACAGAATTCACTTTTCACGGTAACTAATATTAAACGAAACACTTATGACATTTATTGCGGCAATTGGATGTTTATGCGAATAACAACGGCACTTCGGCTTGCTTCGGCTACGCTCAGCAACCGAAATACTCAGCAACCAGGAACACTGGTCTTTGATTTTCGCCAACAGAGCGAAGTCGAAGGGCAATTCTGACAAGCCACAGTGTCCTTCGGACAGAAATAGAACAGACTCAAACAAATCTTTCAAAAGTATATTATGCGTGATTTGGAATAAATCTGTGAGATTTCTCGCGAAGCAATTACTGCAAAAACACAGAAATCACAAACATTATCGTACAGACGATGCACATCGTCTCTACAAAACAATGCCTCTGCAACTGAAAAACAAAAAGGGGACACTAAAAAGCGTCCCCTTGATTTATGTAGTCTTTTTAAAAGATTACTTCTTGATGAAACGAGCGTTCTTGCCGTTTACTGAGATAACGTAGTTACCAGCAGCGAGGTCAGCAACTGAAACTGAACCATTGCTTACTACGCCAGACTTAACTGACGAACCAGCCAAAGAATAGATAGTGAACTCGCCGTTCTCTGGTACGTTGATTACGCTTGTTGCTACTGTAGGATAAACTGACAGAGCCTTGTTCTCCTTTACAGAAGTTGTTGGAGTAAACGCAGCTTCTGAGAATGTCACGTCAGCAATTTTACTAGAACTTCCCTTTATATAAACATTCAACTGCAAGTCCATCTTCTTTCCACCCTCATTGTACAAACCTGAAGCCACAGAAACAACTTCAAGCTCTGTCTCATAATCAAGAGCTGTTATATATGGACCTTCAACCTTTGCTGGTGTTGACAGAACATATCCTCCCTCACCATCTTCAGCTGCAGTCAAAGCAGCTTCAATGTCACCAATATTCATGCCATTGAATGAAAAGTCCTTAATAGACAAATTAACTTTATTTGCACCATCAGCTTCAACCCCAATACTCAAAGTAGAAACCTGCGAACCTGTTGATGGTGCGTAGTACGCAATTGTTGCTGCATTTGTCACATAAGTTCCATCATAGTCTGACAAAGAAATTTTCGCCATTGAAGCCATGCTGACCATTGCAGCCATCACTGAAAATAAGATTTTTTTCATTGTTTTGTTTGTTTAGTTTTGTTAGTTAGTTATTAATTGGCGTTAATGATACGTATTACTTCGCATCCATCCAACGCAGGTGCAAAATTATATATTTTTTTAATACAAAAAGCGATTTCAAAAATAAAAGATACAGTTTTTTGCACTTCAAACCGCTTTGCCTAATTTTTTTTATACACGCGACGATATATCTCCACCTTCTTGTCGAAAGCCAATGGATAAGCCCGAGACGATGACACAAGCCGCCACAGAACGACCTTTCTGCCAGCCACTTGCACCTCGGCGCTCTGCCCAGCCTTCAGTTTGCCTGCGCCAAGTCTCTCGCACAGCGCAATGCAAGCTTTCTCGCCTGTCACCACGATGGTGTCCAAATGCGGTGCGGAAGCAAGCACTTGCTCCAAGTCTATCGTCTCCACAACCTTGAGGTGCAGGTCGGAACTGTCGCCGTTCTCACGCACAACCACCGTAGCCACATCGCCGAGAGCAATGCCCTCCTCACGCAGAAACGCCACGATTTTCTCCTTGTCGAAGCGTTTCTCGCCCGGAACGACAAACTCATCTTTGTTGTCGTAATATATCTGCCCCATTATCCGCCACATATCGTTATTGATGTTGGGATAATAGAAGTCCATGCACCACCTTTTGCGCAGTGGCGGAAAACTGCCAAGCATAAGCACACGGGCATTCTCCGGAACAAACAGTCCCCAAGGATGTTTTTCGACGATACTGTCTGTTTCTGCCTTTTTCATAATACACATTAATATATTGCTGTTCGACTTGACCGGTGCACTTCGGCTACGCTCAGTGACCGGAAATCAGTGACCGGAAATCAGTGACTAATATTCAGGAAGCCGCTTCGCGAGAAACCAAACAAACAACAACAAATCAAACAGAATATTCTATTTGAACGATTTGAGCATATTTTGATGGATTTCTGTCCACAGGACACTAATTTGTATCTGGCGCTTCGACTACGCTCAGCGACCGAAGAAAAATCACTTTTCGGCATTTCGGCTGCGCTTTGTTGGTGCACTTCGGCTACGCTCAGTGAACAGAAGATTTACATTACCGCTCGCCGTCCTTAGGCTCTGCGTTTTTAGGTTTCGTCACCGGCTTTTTCGCTTTCTTCGCTCCGCTCATCATCCTTTTGCGCCTCTCGTACTCCTCCATTTTCTTTTCCAAATAATTGTCTGCCATAATAAGAAAAACTTTGCGTCTGCATTACCACAAAAAGAGAAAGCAACGTCACGGACCTCTTCAATCGCGCGGCATTGCTTTCCCCCTTAATTTATAAAATCCTATTTACTTCACCTTAACCTTAACAATGATCTTGCGGAAAGGACCCTCGCCGATGCCTGGCTGGTGTCCGTCCTCTGGGAAGAAGATGGCGAACTGTCCTGGCTTCACAGTCACGTATGAGTCACCCTGGTCAGTGTACTTAGTGATGTCCTTCTCCTCGTTGTATGGGTCGATAGGGTTCTTCAAGTCCTTAGCTGGCTTGTAGCCCATGATTTCGTCCTGAGTGTAAGGAATCTGGATATCGATATAATCTCTGTGAGTCTCCATCTTAGCTTCCTCCTTGGTCTTGCCCTTGCCCTCGGCGAAGTTGATGAAAAGGTTCTTCTCATCAAGATAGATCTTACCAGGCTCCAGCTTAGAGAAGTCTGTCTTCTTCACATAGTCGAATGCTGCTTTGAATCTTGGGTTCAAGCTCTCGTAAAGAGCTGAGTTTTCTAATGCGTCTAATATCATTTTTGTTTTGGATTAATTGGTTTTGGTTTCTTTATGCTTCAAAATTACTATTTGCATTTTTCTCGGCAAAGTTTTATCCTCTTTTTTTCAACCCACACTCAAAAAGGCGTTCACCTATACATTATAATAATCATCCAACGCCGCGTTCATAAAGTCGTTATACGGCTTCAACACCTCGCACCACTCCACAATCTGGTTTTCCCAGCCTTCGTTGTTGAAGAAATCGTCAGGCAGTTTGTGCATCACCGTAAAATCCTTGTACTTAAGGTATTCAGCAACGGAAGAATCCTGTTCGAAGCCTAAGGGCATACGCTTGAGGCGGTCGCCAGCAAACACGAAGTTTTCTTTGAACGACCGTTCGCCCACTATCTCAAGAAATTCCTCTTGATTCTCATTTATGGCACGCCTTGCCGCTTTCACCATCTTGCTGTCCATGCAGTACAGTCCGCCAGCCAAAAGCGACTCGCCGCCCGGCTGCAGATGGAAGTAATAGCCCGGCCTTATAGACTTTCTGCCGCCACGCGCGATGTATGCCGCCATGTGTCGTTTGTACGGACTCTTGTCGGGCGAGAATCGTATGTCGCGGTAGATGCGATATGTGCAGTCCTTGGCATGCAGGTATTTCACATCATCGTCAAAAGCCCCGAGTCCGGCTATCAGTCTGTCTACCACCTCGCCCAACACCTCTGCTGCCGCAATGTATCTCGGCTTGTGCTCGGCAAACCACTCACGATTGTTGTTCGCCGCCAAATCCTTAAGAAAGTCCAGTATTATTTCCGCCTGTGTCATTATTATATATTGTCATAAACAAATCGAGCACAAATATACTACACTTCGCCATTCAAAAATAAGCCTTGTCCAACGCATATAGAAAAGGCAAAAATCCTTTTTGAAAAATTATTGAACATCGTCATGTTTTATTTCATAACTTTGCCACCAAATTTTGCTTTTTAAGATAGCATCCTGTTTTTATGAAAGAGAAAATAGCACAGATAGCACAAGAAATCAGCGCGCTCGTTGCAGCGAACAAAGAAGAGGCTGAAGCGCTGAGAGTAAAATACTTGAGCAAGAAGGGCGAAATCACCGCTCTTTTCAATGAATTCAGAAACGTCCCTGCTGAGCAGAAGAAGGAGCTGGGACTGCTGCTGAACGACCTGCGCAACAAGGCTCAAGACAAGATAAACTCGCTGAAGGAGTCATTCGCTTCGAGCGAGGCGACTAACGCCAACGAAGACTACACAAGAACTGCAGACCCTGTGCTTCTGGGCAGCCGCCATCCGCTCTCATTAGTGAAGAGCGAGATTATCGACATCTTCTCGCGCATTGGATTCTCTGTGGCAGAGGGTCCAGAGGTCGAGGACGACTGGCACGTATTCGGCGCGCTGAACTTCTCACCTGAGCACCCAGCACGCGACATGCAGGATACATTCTTCGTAGAGAAGAACCCGGACATACTGCTCCGCACGCACACATCGTCAGTGCAGTCGCGCATAATGACGTCGCAGAAGCCTCCTATCAGAGTGCTCTGCCCTGGACGTGTTTACAGAAACGAGGCTATATCGGCACGCGCGCACTGCTTCTTCCATCAGGTGGAGGGTCTGTACGTGGACAAGAACGTATCATTCGCCGACTTGAAGCAGGCTCTGCTCTACTTCGCAAAGGAAATGTTCGGCGAGAACACAAAGATAAGACTCAGACCATCATACTTCCCATTCACAGAGCCATCGGCTGAGATGGACATCTCGTGTGACATCTGCGGCGGCACGGGATGCGCATTCTGCAAGCACACTGGATGGGTAGAGATACTCGGATGCGGCATGGTGGACCCTAACGTGCTGGAAGCCTGCGGCATAGACAGCAAGGAGCACACCGGATTCGCATTCGGAATGGGTGTTGAGCGTATAGCAAACTTGAAATACAAGGTTAAAGACCTGAGACTCTTCTCGGAGAACGACATCCGTTTCCTTGACGAGTTCCAGTCTGCATATTGATTGTTTTTCCAGAATCAACCTTAATCTAATACACAAGGGAAAGCATTTCAATTTTAGAGTATTAACCAAAACATTTGCACATGAGAAAGACTTTACTTCTTGGCATCGCATCAATCGCTACAATCTGCGGCATAAACACTTACGCAGCCACAGAGATGATTCTTGTGAAAGGAGGCACTTTCAAAATGGGAAACGAGAAGGAAACCGTTTTTGCCGACGAGCTTCCAGTTCACGACGTGACACTCAACGACTTCTATATCGGGACTTACGAAATCTCGCAACAGGAATGGCAAAACGTTATGGGCTACAACCCAAGCCACTTCCAGGGCGACGACCTCCCAGTGGAGAGCATTTCGTGGTACGAGGCAGTGAATTTCTGCAACAAGCTGTCCGAGAAGGAAGGACTGACACCAGCCTACAAGTTCGGACGCGGCAACACCGTGATATGGGATGACAAAGCCAACGGCTACAGACTCCCAACCGAAGCCGAGTGGGAATACGCCGCACGAGGCGGTGCCGACTCCAAGAACACAATGTTCTCCGGCAGCGACGACGCCGACATCGTAGGATGGTTCAAGGCGAACAGCAAAGCCACGACACACCCTTCGGGCATGAAGGCATGCAACGAGATAGGACTCTACGACATGAGCGGAAACGTGTGGGAATGGTGCTGGGACTGGTACGGCGACTACAGCAGCAAGCCCGCCACAAACCCTAAGGGTCCGGTCATGGGCACAGAAAGATGCCGACGCGGAGGAGGATGGCACATAATCGAGAAATCGTGCCGCAACACAAACCGAATCGGAACACCGCCGACCTATTCGTTCGACTATGTAGGTCTGCGTGTAGTGCGCAACGCGAAATAAAGACAATTCAGACAAACAGAAGGCTTGCTTCATCAGCAAGCCTTTTTTTATTGCCCTGTCCGGATTGCACACTTTCATAATATTAAGGTTTTTACGCCCTACAATTTGCAATTGTCTTAGTTTTTAATTTTAATATTTGTATATTTGCCAGCTGGAAAATCCAACAAACTGTATTTACAAACTTATTAAATCAAACAAATAAACAATCATCAACCATGAAGATTGAAAAAATCCATGCAAGAGAAATCCTCGACTCTAGAGGTAATCCAACAGTAGAAGTAGAAGTAACACTTGAGAACGGCGTAATGGGCCGCGCAGCTGTGCCATCAGGCGCATCTACAGGTGAAAATGAAGCACTCGAGCTCCGCGACGGCGACAAGGGCCGCTACTTGGGCAAGGGTGTACTCAAGGCTGTTGAGAACGTAAACAACATCATCGCTCCAGCATTGAAGGGCGACTGCGTATTCAACCAGCGTGCAGTTGACATGAAGATGCTCGAACTGGACGGCACTCCAACTAAGTCTAAGCTCGGAGCAAACGCCATCCTTGGTGTTTCTCTTGCTACAGCACAGGCAGCTGCTAAGGCATTGAACATACCTCTCTACCGCTACATCGGTGGATGCAACAGCTACACTATGCCACTCCCAATGATGAACATCGTTAACGGCGGTGCTCACTCAGACGCTCCTATCGCATTCCAGGAGTTCATGATCGGCCCTGTAGGCGCATCTTCTATCAAGGAGGCTGTACGTATGGGTGCTGAGGTATTCCACAACCTCGCTAAGCTGCTCAAGGCTCGCGGCCTTTCTACAGCAGTAGGCGACGAGGGTGGTTTCGCACCTAACTTCAACGGCATCGAGGACGCACTCGACACTATCATGGAGGCTATCAAGGCTGCAGGTTATGTGCCAGGCAAGGACGTTAAGATCGCTATGGACTGCGCTGCTTCTGAGTTCGCAGTACAGGAGAACGGCCAGTGGTTCTATGACTACCGCCAGCTGAAGAACGGCAAGCAGAAAGACCCTAACGGCAAGAAGCTGTCAGCAGACGAGCAGATCGCATATCTCGAGGAGCTCATCAACAAGTACCCTATCTACTCTATCGAGGACGGTCTCGACGAGAACGACTGGGAGAACTGGGTTAAGCTCACTGAGCGCGTAGGCAACAAGTGCCAGCTCGTTGGTGACGACTTGTTCGTAACTAACGTTAAGTTCCTGGAGAAGGGAATCAAGATGGGCGCAGGCAACTCTATCCTCATCAAGGTTAACCAGATCGGTTCTTTGACTGAGACTCTTGACGCTATTGAGATGGCTCACCGCCACGGCTACACTACTGTCACTTCACACCGTTCAGGTGAGACAGAGGACACTACTATCGCCGACATCGCAGTGGCTACTAACTCAGGACAAATCAAGACTGGTTCGCTTTCACGTACAGACCGTATGGCTAAGTACAACCAGCTCATCCGTATCGAGGAGCAGCTTGGCGCTACTTCTAAGTACACTTACACTAAGCTTAAGTAATCAAAAAAACAAGCTATCATAAGAAAGTCCGCATCGTATGATGCGGACTTTTTTTATTCTATTTTCTATTTTCAGAATCTAAACACAGCCATATCCTTGGCAGTCACGGTGTTTTCGAAGACTTCGCGCGCCTCTGCCGCCATCTGCTTTATCTCCTCATCTTTGCGGTAGCGCGATGAATAATGTCCGATGACAAGTTTCTTGACACCGGCTTTCTTGGCTATCTCAGCCGCCTGACGAGCCGTCGAGTGCATCGTCTTGCGTATGCGGTCCTTGTCCGCCTCGCAGTACGTCGCCTCGTGATAAAGCATATCCACGCCTTTTATTATGTCTACAATGCTCTCTGTGTATGCCGTGTCCGAGCAGTAAGCAAAGGAGCGCACTGGCTTTGGGTCAATGGTCAGCTCGCTGTTGCTTATCACCTCGCCACCGTCGGTCACGAAGTCCTCGCCGTCCTTCAGTCCCGGTATCGCCGCCAAAGGAATGTCATATTCCTTGAGTTTCTCTTTTATAATCTTGCGCCCTTGCTCTTTCTCTCGGAAGAGGAATCCGCACGTCGGCACAGAATGCTTCAGAGGTATGGTGCTGACAACGACCTTGTTGTCCTCGAATATCACTTCGGCTTTTCTCGGGTCTATCGGGTGGATTGTGAGTTCGAACGAGAGGTCCGCCATGAAGTACTTTCTGAGCGGCTCTATAAGCTCCACAAGGTCCTTATGGGCGTGGATTGTCAGCGGACTGCGGCGTCCTCGCATCGAGAGTGTCGAAAGCAGCGGCAACAGTCCGAAGATATGGTCGCCGTGCAGGTGTGAGATGAAGATGTTGTTGATGCGCTCGGTGTGCACTCCGGTCTCCTTAAGCGCCACTTGCGCACCCTCGCCGCAGTCTATCAGATAGAGCTTGTCGCTGAGGCACAGCAGATGCGCGGCGTTCGCTCTGTCCTTGAGCGGCATCGCCGAACCGCAGCCTAATGTTATGAATTTCGCCGTGCTCATGTTGCCTCGTCTGTTCTGTTTATCAAAGATAGAGTTTTTGCGTAAAATATGGGCATTGTGAAAAACAAAAAAGAGCCGCCCTCGCGGACGACTCTTCATAAACTTTTTCCTATCGTGTTATCTAACAACTTTCTGCACAGCAGAACCGTTGTCGCCGACATATCTCACGACATAGACTCCAGCTGGCAAAGCAGCCAAGTCGAATACGCTCTCGCTTGTGCTTGCCACCTTCTGAGTCGCTGCGGAGTAAATAACGACCTCGAAATTCTCGCCGCCGAAGTAGAGCTTACTGCCGCGCTGCTCTATCAGCTTGACATTCGCATTGTCGTTTACCGCTGTAGCCGCGCCAGTAGAGAGAGCGAACGAGAAGTCGTCGAGCAACACGCTGTAGTCCGTTCCTGATGATGTTGTTGTATTCACAATCTTCAGTTTGACATCACTGCTGCTGTTCAACTCAACAGTTATGAGCGCCCAATCGTGACTTGCAGAGAAGCTCTGTGTCTTTACTGGCGAAGTATAATTGTCTGCAGAGCTATAAACACTAAGGCTTCCAGCCTTGTTTGTATTGTAAAGTCTAGCATAGAAAGTGACAGTCTGTTTGCCCTTCAGCAATGGAGTGATTGCGATTCCGGTATTCTGAGCACCGATTCTGAGCGACTTGCTTCCACTTTCAGTATGGTTGTAGCTCGCGCCGTCGCCAAGTCTTGTCTGTGTCAAGTTCCATATATTACCTTCGATAAGAATGTCGCCAAGGTCTCTGAAGTTTCCTGTGTTCAGTTTCACTCCAGTAGAACCGGTAACCGCATTGCTCTCCAACGTCTCGAAGTCCTCTGCCGGCCCTTCCTTGCACTCGATAGCAAGCACAGATGATTCTGTCTGAAGAGTTGCCTCGTCGGTCACAACAGCTGTTATATTGTATGTTCCGACCTCTGTTGGAGTGAATGTGTATGTGTAAGGAGCGGATGTCACAGTAGCGACCTCTGTGCCGTTCTTCTTGAACACAACGGAAGTTATATCGCCATTCTCGCTTGAAGCTGTCGCAGTCACCGTCACCTCTGTGTTTGGCTTTACAGTCACGGAACTTGCGCTTAATGAGATTGTAGGAGCGGAAAGTCCTGTGCCGTCAAGGTTGGCTGCATAAGGTATAGTCACGCCAGCAAGCAGTTTGTCTGATGTGATAGTCAGCGTAGGAGCCTCATTGCTGCCAATAGTCAAGCCAGTCACAGTACACTCTCTTGACTCGCCAGGAATCAATCCTTTCAACGAAGTTGTGCTTCTCACGCCCTTTACAGTGACGTAAGCGTCATGATAGATAGGAGCGACACCGTTGTTCTTAACTGTCACAACAGCCTCGGTAGAAGAAACCTGATATTTTGTTATCTGGAAACTGTAGCCGGCATTGTTTCCTGCCTGCTTCAGTCTCTCTGCTGTTGCGTATGAGCCTTCAAGAGCGTTATTACCAATGACATAAGTCATATGGTACTTAGCTGCAGCCTGCTCCCATGTCACCTCGTACATTCCATCCGGATTCAGGAAGTTGTGCTGGTCGTTATCTGTATAGTAGCTGATTTCACCTCCGCCTGGAGCGCTCTTCCATCTGTCTGTTCCCATGGCAATCCACTCCGACTCGTTCCATCCGTCACCTTGAGCAATGTCATGCTCAGAATGCATGAATGAATCATCGAAAAGTCCGAAGTTCAGAGCCATGAGTGACTCATCTGTAGTGATTGGACAATATGAATCGTCAGCGGCATCAATAGAAACGCTCCATGGAGTGTTCTTGAACTGATTGGCAACATGCTTCAAGAACTCTGTCTGATAAGCATCTGATGGGAAGTACTTGCCTTTCCAGCCGCTTGGCAGTCCGTTGTCATCATAGATATGATACTCGCTCCAGTGTCCGAAGCCGACCTGAACGAAAGCGATTCTCGGGTCGTTGTCATACTTGGCAGCGAAATCGGTGTAGAACTGCTTTGTGAACCACTTCAGCTCATCGTTGGTCCAATCTGCATAATATGTCAAGCCGTCACCCTTCACTGTCTTGTAATACTCCGGACCATATCCGTAGCTTCCATTCTTTATATACAAAGGCACTGCAGTAGCACCAGCCTGATTACATGTACAATAAGGCGCGCCTGTTATCTTGCCGTCGTTGCCAGGATACTCATATCTGAAACGCACGATAGCCTGGTGACCGCGGCTTGCCACATCGTCGAGTAATGTCTCGAACGAGCTCCAGTCGTATTGTATAGCATCGCCAACCTTTCCTGTCACCACCTTACAAGGCAGACAGTAAGAGTACTCGAGCGAGATAGAGCTGTTCAACTCAGGATGGTCAGCCATAAGGTCCGGCCAGAACACGATTCCCTTCATTGGCTCCAAAGTCGTGATTTCGCTTTGCAGCTTCACATTCCTCATTTGCGCATTGACCAAGAAAGCCGATGCTACTAACAAAGACGTAAGTAAAATTTTTTTCATAAGCATTTTGATTAGTTAATTAATTTTTAAAGTTCACAAAACTAACACTCTAAATGCAAGATTCACAGAGAAAAAACACTTTTAACATTCATCGTATGCCTTATTAATTCAATACATTAACAATAAATAAAACAGATGATTTAAATATTTATTCACTTTCCCATATCTTTGAATAATGTATTTGAAAAACAGCATAAAACATGAAAATAGCAGTATTCAGCACTCAGAAATATGACAGAGAATTCCTCTCTGCTGTACCGACAGAACATAAATTCGTGTTCTTCGAAGCGCAACTGAACACCGACACCGTGAACCTGACACAGGGATTCGACGGCGTGTGCATATTCGTGAACGACCATGCCGACAGCGAGATAATAACCGAGCTGAAGAACAACGGCATCAAGGTGATAGCCTTGCGCTGCGCCGGATTCAACAACGTGGACGTGAAGGCCGCCGAGAAAGCCGGCATACGTGTGGTGCGCGTGCCTGCCTATTCGCCTGAAGCTGTGGCGGAGCATGCCGTGGCGCTGATAATGACGCTCAACCGCAAGACACACAAGGCGTATCTGCGCATAAAGGAGAACAACTTCTCGCTGGAACGACTGACGGGATTCAACATCTACGGCAAGACAGTCGGCGTAGTGGGCACAGGAAAGATAGGCAAGGCTTTCTGCAAGATAATGCTGGGATTCGGAGCTAAAGTCATAGCCTACGATAAATTCGAGGACGACGAAGCCAAGAAACTGGGCATCAAGTACGTAACTTTCGAGGAGGTGCTGAAGAACTCCGACATCATATCTCTGCACTGCCCTCTCACTCCTGAAACGAAGTACATGATAGACTGGGAGGCGTTCGCCAACATGAAGGACGGCGTGATGCTGATAAACACCAGCCGCGGCGCGCTGATAAACACCAAGGACGCGATTCTGGCGCTGAAGAGAGGCAAGATAGGATACCTCGGCATCGACGTGTACGAGCAGGAGGAGCACCTGTTCTACAAGGACCTCTCGGAGAACATAATCCCCGACGACACTATCGCACGCCTGATGTCGTTCCCTAACGTGATGATGACGTCGCACCAGGGATTCTTCACCAAGGAGGCGTTGACCGAGATAGCCGCCACGACGGTGGGCAACATCGACTGCGTGGCTCATGGCAAGCCTTCGCCTAACGAGGTGAAGTCGGAATAAGGAAAACGCACATTATAAATAAGAAAAACGCACCGGAACATCTCCGATGCGTTTTTTCTTTGCATATCGCTTGTCTCTTACTTCTTCAGCAACTCGAAACTGCGCTTAACGAACGAGCTGAGCGCCTCGCCTTTGAGCATATTGTTGCTCAGCAGCGCAAGGTCGATTATCTGGCGCACCTGCTTGTTGTCCGCCGCGTACTTGCTGACGATGCTCTCCACGTTCTTCTTCAGTTCGTCGGCACGATCCTGCATCTTCTTTTTCTCGTCCTTCTCCGCTTGAGGTATGTCGGCGTCCTTAGCATCCTTGTGGGCGGTGTTCCATGCGGTCATCTTGTCGTCGAGCTCCTGGCGCTCCTTGTTCAGCGGCTCCACCTCGGCGTTGCACTTGCTCTCCTCGTCCTTCAGTATGTCCTCGATGAGCGGATTGGCAGTGTTCACCACGAGGCTGTAGCTGTCCGGCATCTCGCCGTAGAATCCCATCATGCCGCCGTTGACAGCCGACATTTCCTTCATACGGCGCATGAACTCAGCCTGGGTTATGACAACCGGCTGCTGGTCCTTGCCGAGGTTCTCGAAATCGACGATGAAGTTGGTCTTGTCTATCTTAGGCAGCTGCGACTGGAACACTGATGTCAGCGCCTCCTGCTGGTTCTTGGTCAGCACGCTCTTGTCCAAATCTTCTTTCGCAATGAGTCTTTCCACGACGTCGGCATCCACTCTCGTGAATCTTATCTTCTCGTTCTTCTGCTCCACAGCGTTCACCAAGTGTGTGTCCAGCTGTCCGTCCAGCACGATTACGTCGTAGCCCTTGTCCTTTGCTGCCTGAACGTATGAGTGCTGCTCGTTCTCGTTGTTTGTGTAGAGGATTACGAGGTTGCCGTCCTTGTCGGTCTGCGCGTCCTTGACCTTCTCCTTGTACTCATCGAGAGTGAAGTACTTGCCCTCGGTGTTCTTGAAGAGGTTGAACTTAGCGGCTCTGTCGTAGAACTTCTCCTCGCTGAGCATGCCGTAAACGATGAACAGGCGCATATTGTCCCACTTCTCCTCGAACGCCTTGCGGTCCTTCTTGAAGAGGTCCTCGAGGCTGTCCGCCACCTTCTTTGTTATGTGGCTTGAGATTTTCTTCACGTTGCTGTCGGCCTGCAGATAGCTTCGGCTCACGTTCAGCGGAATGTCAGGCGAGTCGATGACGCCGTGCAGCAGTGTCAGGAACTCAGGCACGATGCCTTCCACGCTGTCGGTCACGAACACCTGGTTGCAGTAGAGCTGTATCTTGTTTCGCTGCAAGTCCATGTTCGACTTGATTTTAGGGAAATACAGGATACCGGTCAGGTGGAACGGAAAGTCCACGTTCAGGTGTATGTGGAACAGCGGACTCTCCGCCATCGGATAGAGTTCCCTGTAGAATTTGTCGTAATCCTCGTCCTTGAGGTCGGCAGGCTTGCGCACCCAAGCCGGATTCACATCGTTCACCACGTTGTCCTCGTCGGTGTCCACCTGCTTGCCGTCCTTCCACTCCTTCTTCTTGCCGAAGACGATTTCCACAGGCAGGAACTTGCAGTACTTGTTCAGCAGGAAACTGATTTTCGAATCCTCGAGGAAGTCCTTGTTGTCGTCGTCGATGTGCAGCACGATGTCTGTGCCTCTGTCGGCCTTGTCGATTTCCTCAATTGTGTAGTCCGGAGTTCCGTCGCAAGACCATTTCACAGCCTTCGCGCCGTCCTTATACGACTTAGTCACAATGTCCACCTGCTTAGCCACCATGAACGCCGAGTAGAATCCGAGTCCGAAGTGTCCGATTATGGCGTTGGCGTCGTTCTTGTATTTCTCGAGGAATTCTGTCGCGCCAGAGAATGCAATCTGGTTGATATACTTGTCGATGTCCTCGCTCGTCATTCCTATGCCTCGGTCGCTGATAGTCAGTGTGCCGGCCGCCTTATCGACGCTTACCTTCACCTTCAGTTCGCCAAGTTCGCCCTTGTACTCGCCCACCGACGAAAGCGTCTTCAGCTTCTGTGTCGCGTCAACGGCGTTGCTTACAATCTCGCGCAGGAAAATCTCATGGTCGCTGTAAAGAAATTTCTTGATGACAGGGAAAATGTTGTCTGTCGTTACTCCTATTGTACCTTTCATTTTTTATATATGTGTTTATTGATTTGTCCGCCTCTGGTTTATCAAAATAAATGCCAGCTATGTTTTTATGACAATATGGCATAAACACGAAGGTTCAGACTGACAATCCTGACATTGCCAGCCTTCGTTGTGTGTTATGTGTTGTGTGTTTACGCAGCCGCTAATTGCCGCCTTTGAGCATGCCGCTGAGTCCACGGCCAATGTTGCGCAGCTGAAGCGTAGGAGCCGCCTCCAGACCCTGAATCTTGTTCTGTGCGCCGTGTTGCGGATAGATGACAACTCTGTCGTTCTTCACGAAGCGGATTTCCAGCTCAATAGGAACTTGCTCCAGTTCCTCTTTATACGACGCTGAGCCAGGTCTTGCCGACACGACGATTATAAGGTCGGTCTCGTTTATGACTCTCTTAAGCGTGAGGAAACTATCCCACTTGTCGAACTCGCTGTGCGAGAACTTAGCCATCTTCCTTGCATAGACTTTCTTTATTGCGCTGTAGGTCTGTCCGTTACTAAGCATCAGAATAGGCAACGTCAGCTCACGAGAGAGCTTCAGCACTTTCTCGAACCAGATGGAGAATCCGGCCTCGTACTCGGCGTAAGGCGGCACGATAAGCACGATTCTCTTGTGCAGAATCAGTTGCTTGGTCAGTTTGCACATGAAGACGGTCTTGTTGGTGTTGCCCACGACACCGCCGGCATTGGCACCGAGCAGCTTGTCGAGGAAGCCCATCTTGCGCGGCCAGCCCATGACGATGATGTCCGCCATAGCCTCCTTAGTCAGACGAACGATGCCGCCGCTCATGTTGTAGTCGAGAGTCGTCATCACATTGAGCGGAATCTCGCTCGCTGACGCCTCCTTGACGTACTTCTTGAGGCTCTCCCTCGTCGCGCGCACCTTATTCTCCGCCCCTTCGTCGTTGAGTAGCACTGTGCCCACGAGCAGCGGGCGTGTCGATTTCTTGTCGCGTATCATAAGGGCGAAGTCGATGAGACGCTCGAAAACGACTTCCAGCGATATTGTCACGAGAATATTCTCGACCGACGGCATGTACTTGTTCCGTGCGTTGGACTCGTCGTCGGAGAGATTGTCGCTCGCCTCCAAATGCTTGTTCATCTGCAACGCGAGTTTTCTCGAAGCCCGCTCTGTAAGCACTGCCGACACTGTACATGTGAGCAGTATGAGCACCACGGCGGCGTTAAGCACATCCTCCGAGATAAAGCCAGCCCTCACACCCACAAGTATGACGGCTATGGTGATGGCGGCATGGCTGCCGCTTAGTCCGAACATCAGCTGGCGCTGTATCGCCGTCATGTTGAAGAGCTTCTGCGTGATGAACGCCGCGCCCCATTTGCTGAGAAGCGCCGCAGCCGTCAGCACCAGCGATATAAGAATAACCCACCAGTCGCCGATAACGCTCCTGAAGTCCATCATCAAACCAACGTTTATGATGAAGAACGGTATGAAAAGCGTGTTGCCGATGAAGGCGATTCTATTCATGAGAGCCGATGTGCTCGGTATCATCTTGTTGACTGCCAGACCTGCGAGGAACGCGCCGATGATAGGCTCGAAGCCGCCAAGCTGCGCCAAAAACGACGACATGAACATGATGGCAAGCACCAGTATGAAGTGCGCGCCCTTCTCATTCTCGAAGCGGCGGAAAAACAGCTTCAGCACCCAAGGGAACAGCTTGAAAATTGTCAGGAACAGCACTATGCCGGACAGCAGCATGCGCAAGGCGAACCCCCAGCCCACATGCCCGGAACTATGCCCCAGCAGGAGCGCAAGGAGTATGAGCGCCGCAGTGTCGGTTATTATCGTGCCGCCCACTGTGACAGCCACCGACACGTCCTTCACCACCTCCATCTTGCTCGCTATAGGATAGGAGATGAGCGTGTGAGTGGCGAAAACACAAGCCACAAGCATGCAGCCCATGCTGCTCATGCCCAAAACGTACCTCGACACGACGAAACCGGCAAGCATAGGTATCGAGAATGTCAGTATTCCATGCAATATACTCTTGGAGCGGTGTATGCGGAAATCGTTCAAGTCGAGGTCAAGACCCACGATGAACATTATATAAAGCAGACCGATGGTGGAGAACAGGTCAATAGCCTGATTCTGCTCGATAAGCCCGACTCCGTGAGGTCCAAACACAAGTCCGGAAATAATGAGAATTATGATGCCAGGGACTCTCAGCCTCTTGAGGAAAACAGACGACAAGAGTATGAGTATAAGCAAAATAGAGAACACCAGTATCTGATTATGAACTGGCAACGTGAACATCTCTTTTATTGAATCCAACAGCTCTCCCATATATACATACAAAGATAGGATTTAATAAGGAAAAATAAAATCGGTCACAAGTGCAATAATATGTATCAATTCAATACTTTAACTATTATCTTTGCAAGATTGATAAATAGTCATTATGAAGAAAGTTCACTTTATAGCAATAGGCGGAGCGGCAATGCACAACCTCGCTCTCGCCCTCAACGACAAGGAAGGTTACCAGATAACAGGCTCGGATGACGAGTTCTTCGACCCATCAAAATCGAGGCTCGCTGCCGCAGGACTGCTGCCCGAAAAAGCTGGATGGTTTCCCGAGAGAATAACGCCAGACCTCGATGCTGTAATCCTCGGCATGCACGCAAGAGAGGACAATCCGGAGCTGATAAAAGCCAAGGAACTCGGGCTGAAGGTTTACTCTTTCCCTGAATATCTCTACGAACAGACAAAGGACAAGAAAAGAGTCGTGATAGGCGGAAGCCACGGCAAGACCACGACCACATCCATGATTCTCTTCGTGCTGAAGGAGGCCGGCATCAAAGCCGACTATATGGTAGGCGCGCAGATAGAGGGATTCAAGAACATGGTTTCGCTGAGCAACGACGCGCAGATAGCCGTGTTCGAGGGCGACGAGTACCTGACCTCGCCTATCGACCTGCGCTCCAAGTTCCTGCTCTACCATCCGCACGTGGCTCTGCTGACAGGCATCGCGTGGGACCATGTGAACGTGTTCCCAACGTTCGACCTCTACGTCGATACATTCCGCAAGTTCGTGTCGTCGATAAAGCCTGACGGCAAGTTCATATACTTCGCGCAGGACGAGAATCTGCAGGCGTTAGCCAAGGAGACAAGAGCCGATGTCGAGGCGATTGCATACGACACGCCAGAACACACCGTGAACAACGGCGTGACCACAATAAAAGCTGACGGCATAACCACAAAGCTGAACGTGTTCGGCGACCACAATCTGCAGAACATCATGGGCGCTTACAAGGTGTGCCTGCAGCTGGGCATCTCGCCAGAGCAGTTCTTCAGCTCGATAAGCAAGTTCAAGGGCGCGGCTAACCGTCTGCAGAAAATAGCCGAGACTGACAACGCAGTGGCATTCAAGGACTTCGCCCACTCGCCATCCAAGCTCAAGGCGACTGTACACGCCGTGAAGAGCCAGTTCCCTGACCGCAAGCTCGTGGCGTGCATGGAGCTGCACACATTCAGCAGCCTGACAAAGTCGTTCCTGCCGCAGTACGAGAACGCAATGGCGGAGGCTGACACGGCTTTCGTATATTTCAACCCCGAAGTCATAAAGCACAAAAGGCTGGAGGCGTTCAGCGTGGACGATGTGCGCAAGGCGTTCGGCGGCGACAACCTGACCGTGTTCTGCAACTCAGCCGAATTGCAGAAGACCTTGCGCCAAATCGACTTCCACGACAAGACGCTGCTGATGATGACATCGGGCAACTTCGACGGTGTGGACATTATAGGATTCTCAAAGGAATTACTGAATATTAAATAAAACAGAACTCGCCCTATGGACGACAAGACAAACAAAGAACTGAAGCAAAGGAACCTCGACACCCGCTACATGCGCATGGCGACTATCTGGGCAGAAAACTCGTACTGCAAGAGACGCCAGGTCGGAGCATTGCTCGTTAAGGACAAGATGATAATCTCGGACGGATACAACGGCACGCCGTCGGGATTCGACAACAACTGCGAGGACGAGAACAACAGTTCCTTCCCATACGTTCTGCACGCCGAAGCCAACGCCATAACCAAAGTGGCGCGCTCCAACAACAGCAGCGACGGCGCGACGCTCTACGTCACCGCTTCGCCTTGCATCGAATGCGCGAAACTCATCATACAGGCAGGTATCAAGCGTGTGGTCTATGGCGAGCAGTACCGTCTGCTGGACGGCGTAGATCTGCTGCGCAAGGCCGGCATCGACGTGTCGCAAATAGAACCAGAAAATAACCCCTAAACAATAAGCACAATGTCCTCGAACAAATGGAAATCACTGATTCCGCTGCTTGCAGCTGTTATGGTTGTAATCGGAATCGTCATCGGCAGGCTGACAGCATCATTCAGCAACATCAGCTCATTCGACACGCTGAACGGCGAAAGCACGTCGTCCAAGATAACATCGCTGCTGCAACTCATCGACAGATACTACGTGGAGGACGTGAACAACGACTCCATAACCGAAGACGCCATAAACATGATACTGGCTGACCTGGACCCCCACTCCGCCTACATCCCAGCCAAGGACCTGAAAAGCGTGAACGAGGACCTGGACGGTTCTTTCTCAGGCATCGGCGTGCAGTTCAACATACAGTCGGACACGGTGATGGTGGTGTCGGTGATACACGGCGGACCGTCGGAGAAAGTCGGTCTGCAGCCGGGCGACAGAATCGTGAAGGTGAACGACTCGGTGTTTGTCGGCAAGTCGATAAACGAGGACAAGGTGGTACACACGCTGAAAGGCCCTAAAGGCACGAAAGTGAAATTGGGCATCAAGAGAGCCTCATCAGCCAAGATTCTGGACTACACAATCGTGCGCGACGACGTGCCGCTCAAGAGCGTGGAGGCGACCTACATGATAGCGCCAGGCATCGGATACATAAAAATCGGCTCGTTCGGCGCCAAGACATACAACGAGTTCATAACCGCCATAGCGAAAATCAAGAAGCATAACGCCAAGAAGGTCATAATAGACCTGAGGGGCAACCCGGGCGGATACCTGAACGCCGCTTGCAGTATGATAAACGAGTTTCTGAACAAGGGCGACCTCATCGTCTATACCGAGGGCAAGAACTATCCGCGCGAGGAGGAGTACGCCGACGGCAACGGCTCGTGCCAGGACATGGGCGTGGCTGTGCTGATAGACGAGTGGTCGGCATCGGCAAGCGAGATTTTCGCCGGAGCCATACAGGACAATGACCGAGGCATAATCATAGGACGACGCTCGTTCGGCAAGGGACTCGTGCAGCAGCAGTATCCGTTCTCCGACAGCTCAGCCGTGAGACTCACCATAGCACGATACTACACGCCGTCGGGACGATGCATACAGAAGCCTTACAAGAAAGGCGACATCTATGAGTACGAGACCGAAATCCTGCAACGATTCGCCCACGGCGAGTTCAACAGCCGCGACAGCATAAAGCACGACGAGAAGAACAAGTTCAAGACCAAGAAAGGACGCACCGTCTATGGCGGAGGCGGCATAACAGCCGACATCTTCGTGCCGAGAGACACGACAGGCTACACGCCTTACTACAACAAAGTAGCGAACGCCGGACTGATGTACACATACGCGTTCCAGTACGTGGACAAGCACCGCAACGAGCTGAAGAGGTTCAAGGACACCAACAGCCTGCTCAACCACCTCAGAAGACAGTCGCTGCTGAAGGACTTCACCAAGTTCGCCGAGACCAAGGGCGTGAAGCTCGACATACCGCAGATAGTCAAGAGCGAGAAGCTCATCGAGGAGTCAATTTACGCATACATCGCCCGCAACATCGACAACACCGATGTCATGTTCTACCAGATCATCAATCAGGACGACAAATGCGTCACATCTGCCGTGAACTACCTCAAAAAGCAGAAGTAATCACACTATTCCAAATAATCAGACAAAAGGGAGCGAGGTTTTCGCTCCCTTTGTTGTTTTCTGTGAAAACACTTTGCGTTTAAGAACAAAAACAACTATTTTTGAAATAAGACACCAGCCGGGGACTTCTTCATTGCAGAATTCTGATTCATGACCCCACCCAAAAAAAACACAAAAAAGCCGAAACTTTCGTTTCGGCTTTTTCTTTCTGTGGGCGTTGACGGATTCGAACCGCCGACCCTCTGCTTGTAAGGCAGATGCTCTGAACCAGCTGAGCTAAACGCCCTTACTTAAAAGTGATGCAAAGATACGGCTTTCTTGCGTAAAAACAAGCCCTTGCACGATTTTTTTTCCAAAAATCTTAAATCTTCACTCTCGTTTTCTTCTTCAGCACGAAGTCGCGGCCAAGGTAGCGCTCCTTTACGATAGGGTTTTCCGCCAGTTCGTCGGCTGTGCCCTGGAAGAGCACCTTGCCCTCGAAGAGCATGTAGGCGCGGTCGGTGATGGAGAGCGTCTCGTCCACGTTGTGGTCGGTTATCAGAATACCAATGTTCTGGTCCTTGAGTGTCCAGACGATGTCCTGGATGTCCTGCACGGCGATAGGGTCAACGCCGGCGAAAGGCTCGTCCAGCATTATGAACTTAGGCTCGATGGCGAGGCAGCGCGCAATCTCGGTTCTACGGCGTTCGCCTCCGGAGAGCTGGTCACCGTTGCTCTTTCTCACCTTCTGCAACGAGAATTCCTCGATGAGCTGCTCGAGCTTCTCCTTCTGATATTCCTTTGAGAAGTTGGTCATCTCCAGCACGCCCTTGATATTGTCCTCGACTGTGAGTTTGCGGAAGACAGACGCTTCCTGCGCCAAGTATCCGATGCCCTTCTGCGCACGCTTATAGACAGGCAGCGAGGTTATGTCCTCGTCGTTGAGGAACACCTTGCCCTCGTTCGGTATCACGAGCCCTACGGTCATGTAGAAAGTCGTCGTCTTGCCGGCTCCGTTTGGTCCGAGCAGTCCGACTATCTCGCCTTGCTTCACGTTTATCGAGACTTTGTTGGCTACGGTTCTTCTGCCGTAACGCTTAACCAAATCCTCGGTTCTCAACACCATTCCTTCGTTTTCCATAATGGTCTGTTTTTCTTAAAATCAATCTTCGGTAATTATCTCGCCGCCGCCGATGCAGATGCGCGCCTCTGGGTCATAGACCGTGGCGAACTGTCCTGCGGCTATGCCTTGCTGCTTGTGCTCGGCTCTTATTCTGTAAATGTCGCCTATCTTCTCCAGCGTTCCGTCGGTGAAGTCTGGCGTGTGTCTTATCTTGAACTTGCATGGCACTCGCTCGCCGTTCTCCACTCCGCTCAGGGTGTAGAATCCTGCTATGTTGTTGAATCCTCTGAGGTTCACCACGTTGCCGTACTGCGTCTCCGGGTCATAGCCCTGCGAGACGTATATGACATTCTCCTCCACGTTCTTTTTCACCACGAACCAAGGTCCGCCGCCCAGTCCGAGCCCCTTGCGCTGACCTATCGTGTGAAACCAGAATCCCTTGTGCTCGCCTATTATCTTGCCGGTCTCTAAGCACACGATTTTGCCCTTCTTCTCGCCGAGATACCTTTTTATAAAGTCGTTGTAATGAATCTTGCCGAGGAAGCATATTCCCTGACTGTCCTTTCTCGTGGCTGAAGGCAGGTGCGCCTCTGTGGCTATTCTCCTGACCTCGTCCTTCATCATGTGTCCGATGGGGAACATCGAACGCGCGACCTGGCTGCCGGACATCTGCGAGAGGAAGTCGGTCTGGTCCTTGACGGGGTCGGGCGATGTGGAAAGGTAGATTCTGCCGTCAATCTCGGTGGTTGTGGCATAGTGTCCTGTCGCTATCTTGTCGAACTCGTGTCCCCACTTGCTGTCGAAGTAGCCGAACTTTATCATCTTGTTGCACATCATGTCGGGGTTGGGAGTCAGTCCCTGACGGACTTTCTCTATGGTGTACGCCACCACATTGTCCCAGTACTCCTCGTGCAGCGACACCATCTCGACCTTCAGCCCGTAGTGCTTGCCGAGCCATGTCACGATGGTCATGTCGTCCTCAGCCGGGCAGTCGATGTAGCCGTGCTCATCCTCCATGCCTATCTTGATGTAGAACAATGTAGGTTCGTACCCCTGCTCCTTGAGCAAGTGCACTGCCACGGAGCTGTCCACTCCTCCCGATGCCAATACCGCTATGTTCATTTCTTTACGTTGCCGCCCTTGTAGAGCGATGCAAATATAGTTATTATATCTTATGTCTTAAACCTCCAAGAGCGAGCTGTCGCCGTAGCTCAGGAATCGGAATCCGTGGCTGAGCGCGTAGTCGTAAACCCTGCGCCAGTCACCTTTCAGATAAGCCGATATGAGCAGCAGCAGTGTGCTTTTAGGCTGGTGGAAGTTGGTTATGAGCCTGCCCACGACCTTGAACTCGTAGCCCGGCGCTATGATTATCTGCGTTGATGTTATCAGCGTGTCCATGCCGTGGCGGTCGAGGTAGTCGATGATGCAGCCGAGAGCCTCGTCGGCGGTTATATCCTTGTCGTCGCCGTAAGGTGTCCACTGCCCCACTTTCAGGTCGTCAAGCGCGGCGTCGGGGTGCTGGCTTATGTATTTGCCTATGTAGTAGAGGCTTTCGAGCGTGCGGACCGATGTCGTGCCTACTGCCACGATGTGTCCGAGTTTTTTCTTCAAATGCTCTATCGTGCTCTTTCTCACCGATATAACTTCGGAGTGCATCGTGTGGTCCTTGATGGTCTCGGACTTCACTGGTTTGAACGTTCCTGCGCCCACATGCAGCGTCAGTTCCTCCAATTCAATGCCTTTGCCTCGGCAGTCGCCCATCACCTTCTCGGTGAAGTGCAGTCCTGCAGTCGGCGCCGCCACCGAGCCTTTTATCTTGGAATAGACGGTCTGATAGGTCGTCTTGTCGCTTTCCTCGGTGTGGCGGTGCAGGTACGGCGGTATAGGCAGTTCGCCGCACTGGTCCAGCACGTCGGCGAAGGTCATGCTCTTGTCGTCCCAAATCAGCCTGATGATGGACGTTTCGCCGTTATTCTCAATGCGTTCGGCGTGCAGTCCAGGGTGCTGTGTGGAGTTCAGCAGTCCTTCCTTCCACTTGTTGGAGTTGCCCACAAGACATTTCCACTCGCACTCGCCCGTCGTCTGGAACGCCTGAGCGTAGTCGCGCGGATTGTGCGGCTCAAGGCAGAATATCTCCACATGACCGCCAGTGGCTTTCTGGAAGAAGAGCCTTGCCTGTATCACCCTTGTGTTATTGAACACGAGGAGCGAATCCTGCGGCAGTATCTCAGGCAGTTCGTAGAAGCGCCTTTCGGTTATGTCGCCCTTGTTGTAAACAAGCAGTTTGGAATGGTCGCGCTCCTTGAGCGGGAATTTGGCGATTCGTTCGTCAGGCAGCGGATAGTCGTAATCCTCTATCCTTATATCTTGTGTGTCCTTAAGCATTTATGCGATTGTAATTTGAAGACAAAGTTAATAAATTTGCATGAGCGATTGCCATTAGGGCGATTGCCGGGTTAAATATTAATATTCTTTTGTTATGATAAAGATAGGAGACAAAGTCAGATTTCTAAACGCCGTAGGTGGCGGCAAAGTCGTAGGTTTTCAGGATAAGAACATAGTGCTGGTGGAGGAAGAGGACGGATTCGAGACTCCGGTGCTGGTCAACGAGATAGTCGTGGTGGAGGCTGGCGACGACATGGCGAAGGCGATGAGCAAGGAGGAGAAGAAGAAAAGCGCCGGCACGACGACACAAAGCCTGCACGCCGCCATGAACCAGGGACTCGACGACGAGGACGAGCCCGAGATAAAGACATCGGCAAGCGCCAGACCATCAGCCGGCAGCGAAGACGAAGCACCATACTTCACCGACGACCTCGACTCGGCCGACGGCGAGAAAATAAACATCTCGCTCGCCTTCATGCCCGTGACCGAGGACAAGCTGCAGAACACCGACTTCGACCTCTACCTGATAAACGACGACAACTACTTCGTGTCGTTCTTCATCTCCACAAAGGACGACTCGTCGTTCGAGAACGAGGAGGAACGATGGGTGCTGAGAGAGCAAGGCACCATAGAGCCGCACACCAGACTGCTGCTCAACCGCATAACCAACGGACATGCCGGCGACTGGGAACGCATCAACGTGCAAGCCATCGCCTTCAAGGACAAGCGCTCATTCTTG
This sequence comes from Paludibacteraceae bacterium, assembly GCA_017937025.1. Taxonomy (GTDB): domain Bacteria; phylum Bacteroidota; class Bacteroidia; order Bacteroidales; family Paludibacteraceae; genus UBA4363. The sequence continues at coordinate 29,285 of JAGBEJ010000003.1, forward strand.
CAGAAGCCGGCATTCAACGCCAGCCTGCACCTGTCGCCAACAAGGCTCTACAAGCAGAACGCATTCACAGCCAACGACTACTTCGACCGCAACGCGCTGGTGCTCGCCGTGGTGAAGGACGACAGACAAGCCGCGCCGACAACCATCAGCGCCGAGAGCATCGAGGAAGCCATCATGACCAAGCCTGCGGAGAAAGCCCCTGCGCAGAAGACCAGAATCGAGAAGAAGGAAAAGAAAGACGACATTCTGGAGATAGACCTGCACATAGACAAACTGCTGGACGACACCACCGGCATGCAGCCTAAGGACATACTCGACTATCAAGTCTCAAAGTTCCGCCAGACCATGGAGGCGCACAAGAAGGAGAAAGGCAAGCGAATAGTCTTCATACACGGCAAGGGCGAAGGCGTGCTGCGCAAGGAGCTATGGAAAAGGCTCACGCTCGAATACCCAAGCTGCGACAAGCAGGACGCATCGTTCCTGCGCTACGGTTTCGGAGCCACGATGGTGACGATCGGGTAAGGAAAAAGAATATGTTTTCAAACACAAAACGCGACGCTCGCAAGTGTTGCGTTTTTTCTTTTTTATAAATAACTTGCTCTGCATCATGACTCTCGACAAAAAACATACAACCACTATAAAAAAGGACAAGTTATGAAAAAGACAAAACTATGGATGATTGCAGCCATCATCACATTCTGCAGCATCGGCGCATTGACATCGTGCAACGACGCCAACGCCGACAACGACAGTGACAAACTGCCACAAGTGAAAAACACAGAACTGGTGCGAACTTCGCAAAGCTGGGACGGCATGGAGCTGCCCGACTACCCTGAAGGACGCCCAGAGCTCGTGGCTGTGAAATACGAGTTCCCTGCCGGACAGAAATTAGGCTGGCACCACCACCCTTCGATGAATTTCGGCATACTCGTGCAGGGCGAGCTGACCATCATCGACCAGGAGGGCAACGAGAAAGTCGTGCATGAAGGCGAGGCTGTCGTAGAGATGGTCGGGACTGTACACCACGGCGAGAACCGCGGCAACAAGCCAGTAATACTCTACATGTTCTATCTCTCGCAAAAGGATGTGCCTCTGGCTGTCCAGCATCCAGACATTCCGCTATAAACGGGAAAAACGACAAAACAGGAAACGACAAAAAACGACAGAAGCCCGGCATAACGCAGGGCTTCTACTATGTAAAAATGAATTGGATAATCTTAATCGTAGCAGGACTGTGTGAAGTGGGATTCACAAAAAGCCCTGTCATAAAGATTTCACAATAACATGAAACTGAAGAAACGCAAAATCAAGTATTCAGCAATATTCTTCCTCTGCTGGTTCACATTTTTAGTCATATTAGTTGACGGCATCATAAAATTCCAGACATTAGTGGATTATTTCGGGTCATACGCATTGACGGAGATTACGTTGCTGCTGTTGGTAATTCTGCCCACATTGGCTGTTTACAAATTCACTAATGAGAAATGACAAATAGAAACATACCATCTATGAAGATGGTAAAGTATGCGAGACTAAGCAAATAAATTCAGAATGAAACACAGGGGAATAATCTGCGGCATACTGGCTGCGGTCTGTTATGGCACAAATCCGCTCGGAGCCTTGCCACTCTATGCGGAGGGCGTGAACACGTCATCCGTTCTTTTCTTTCGCTTTTCCATAGCTACAGTGATGCTGGGTATCGTCCTTATAGCTAATCGGAAGAGCTTTGCAGTGACAAGAGCCGAACTAAAGACGATAGCCAGTCTGGGCGGTTTGATGGCAGCATCCAGCCTAACCTATTACCAGAGTTTCCACTACATGGATGCCGGCATTGCCTCCACCATCCTTTTCGTCTATCCCGTGATGGTGGCTGTAATCATGGCAACATTCTTTCGAGAGAAAGTTACGGCTTCAACCGTCACTTCCATCATCCTCGCGTTAACAGGCATCAGCTTGCTATACAGTGGTGATGCAGGCGTGTCGCTCAGCGGGATTGGCGTGTCGCTGGTGATGGTGTCCTCGCTGACTTATGCCGTCTATATCGTGATTGTCAACCAGTCGAGCATCCGCATGTCAACGATGAAGCTAACGTTCTATGTCCTGCTGATATGCATGACGTGCCTGCTTGCCTATTCGTTCACCTCGCCCGACCTGCATCTGATGCTGCCACCGTCGCCGCGAGCATGGTTCTTTGCCTGCTGGCTGGGGCTGGTGCCGACGGTCCTTTCCTTGATACTGATGACCGTTGCCGTTCACGAAGTGGGAGCCACGCCTACAGCCATCATGGGAGCCTTGGAGCCACTGACGGCGGTAGCCATCGGCGTGATGGTGTTTGGCGAAGCACTCACCTTCCGTCTTGCCGTCGGCATTGTGCTTATCCTTTCAGCCGTCCTGCTGATCGTGCTGGGAAAAAACTTCCATCTGCGTACCATCAGTCATGCTATAACCTCCATCGTCAAAAAGACCTGGCGATGGAAATCATAGACAAAGCGTGTATTATGAAAAAGATATTATTCCTTCACGGATTTTTCGCGAGTGGACAATGCGTTCCGGCAGTGGCATTGCGCGAGGCTTTCGACGGGCGCGCCGAGGTGATTGCTCCCGACCTGCCGCTTCGCCCCAACGAGGCCATCGCCCTCATACGCGAGCTGATTGACCGCGAGCGCCCCGACCTCATGGTGGGCAACAGCTGCGGAGCGTTCTACGCCCAGATGCTGGCTTCCGTCGTAGGCATTCCTGCGCTTTTGGGCAATCCGCATTTTCGCATGACCGAGTTCCTGACGCAGCGCATCGGACAGCAGCAATACAAGTCGTCACGCACGGACGGACGGCAAGAGTTCACGATAGACGAAGCCTTGATTGAAGAATTTGCCGAACTGGAGGCTACGCAGTTTAATTATTGCAACCCCTACTACAAAGACCGCGTCTGGGGCTTATTCGGCGAACAGGACACGCTGGCGCACTTCGAGCCGATGTTTCTGGAGCATTACAGCCACTCGCGCCACTTCCCCGGAGGACACACTCCGACAGCCGAGGAAGTGCGCACACATTACGCGCCATTGGCCGAGGAAATGCTCGCTGCCTATCCCCTTCCCGACGACGGCGTGCGCTACTTCCGTCATTTCAAGGGCAGCGAGTACCGCTTCATCCGCACGGCGTTCGATTCCGAGACAACGGAGCGCATGGTCGTCTATCAGGCGCTGTACGGCGAAGGAAAATTCTGGGTGCGCCCAGAGAAAATGTTCTTCGAAAACGTCGAACGCGACGGCCGCCGCTTCCCGAGATTCACAGAAATAGACTGTCGCCGTCCTTAATGCCAGGAGCGAATAAAGTTTCAGTTTCTGCTCTAAACCTCCTTATATGATTTGAATGTTTGCCATAGGCCATTTGTCTGTTCGATAAATTGGAATTTACTTTTTCCTTTTTTTACGCCACCTAATAGCAAATCTCAAAATCACTATGGCAGCGATAATATAAAAGAAATATCTCACAATAAAAATAATAATAAGCAGAAAAGTTTGATAACTATATTGCCCAACCTTTTCCATGAAAGAGGCGTTTTCGTCAATCTGATAGAGATGGTATCTTGGCAATATATATTCTTCATTTCCTTCATATAGCCTGAGCGTATCTAATGACTCGTTTACAATAGTTGAGTCCGGATTTGATATTACATTTTTATATACCTCGTTATCCGAATCAGCCTTAGTCCAAGTAATTATGATATAGGGATGTTTGTATTCATAGTGTCCGCATACATAATCGGTGAAACGGCCAACAAAATCAGTTGAAGAGATTTCTCCCTCTACCTGAGAGTTCGACTCAAACTCTATATAAATCCTTTCGCAAGCATTGTAATAGCCTTGATAACTCTTGCCTGTAAGGTTGTTATTATCGCAAGAGTATAAAGACACAGCAACAAGGCAAAGGAACACCCACCAATATTTTATGACGAAATGTTTCATTATATATTCTGCTAAATTCCGATTTATCTGTTTAGCTAAAGCTTAAACCCAATCAAAGTTTGTATTATCGGCACCAATTTCAAAGTGGTATTTGGCAATGCCTAAATCCATCTTGGTATAGCCAATCATGGAAAATCCCTTCTTTGCTCTTATTTGGTGACAGTTGTTTTTCACTCCGATGTGTTCAAAAGAAAATTTCTGTTGATTCACGGCTGTAGGGGCAAGCAAGGCTGCTTCAACACCTTTTTTGAACCAGGAAGGAGTGATGTCACTGGCATTGCTGACTTGCTCAACGGTCTTGATTTTATGGCTGACTCCTTGTGTCTCACCATAACCTATGGCAATGTAACAAGCAATCTTCTCGTCTTCGCCCAGCTCATACGTTCCTGGCACCTTCGAATAGGAGAGGCCTACCCAACAGGTGTTTAATCCAAGTGTCTGAGCCAACAACACCAGATGCTCACCATAGTAGCCTATGCGTTCATCAAGATCTTCGGCTTTCTTTCCTGCCATGACAATATAGTTGTTGGCGTTACGGAACTTTCCATATTTAGCCAAAGTCCCTTGGAATGCCTTTGGCTCGTTAAGAATCAACTGCATGTGCAGCTTGCCTTCACGATTCAGAACGGCGATCTGCTCTTCCAGCGCCTTGACAACATCCTCTGCCAAAGGCTCGTTTCTGTATGCCCTTACACTGTGTCGGGCTTCAATAGCTTCTTGTAGTGTCATTTGTCTTTTCTTTGTTTTACGTTCCAACAAATATACGTAATAGCCGACAAAATCGCAGCGCTCAGGGAAAAGCACTTGGAAGATGTTAAATAGTTTTTTTTCGAATATTTTTTCGATATTGTACCACGATTCGGGACAATCCCAAGCTTACTTTGTCCATAGAAATGGAAAAGAAGTCAAACACAGGAAATGACAACATGACACACCACACATTAAAACCCTGGCTGCTGACAACGGCGCTTGCCATAGCGTGCCTCGCCTCATGCGCATCGAGCGAGGAAAAAGCCGCCTCGCAGCCCACCATCGAGCGAATCGAACAACGCGGCAAGATGCTCGTCGGCACGACGGGCGACTACCGTCCGCTCTCCTTCCGCGAGGAGGACGGCACCTACTGGGGATTCGGCATAGAGATGGCGAACGAGATAGCCAAAAGGATGGGCGTGACCGTGGAGTTTGTCCAGACCTCGTGGCCGACGCTGACTGCCGATGTGCAGGCAGAGCCGCAGACATTCGATCTCGCCATAGGCGGCATAACCATCACCGACGCGCGCCGCGAAACGATGCTCATGAGCGACGGCTATTTAGCCAACGGCAAGACCATACTGTGCCGTGCGAGCGAGGCGGACAAGTACAAGTCGATAGCCGACATCGACCGCCACGAGGTGCGTGTGATGGTGAACCCCGGCGGACTTAACGAGAAGTTCGCCAATGCCAGCCTGCCCCACGCCACAATCATCGTCCACCAAAGGAACGAGGAGATTCCCTCGCTCGTGGCTGATGGCGACGCCGACGTGATGATAACCGAGATAACCGAAGCGCCATACTACGTCCAGACCGACACACGGCTGGCTGCCCCGCTACTCGGCGAGCCGTTCACCCACGGCGAGATCGGCGTGCTTATGCGCAAAGGTCAGGACGACCTGCTCCAGCTGGTGAACGACGTCATCAGCCAAATGAAACGCGACGGCTCACTCCGCCGGCTCCACGAGAAATACGGACTTGTGTATGAGTATTGAAAAACACACGAAAAGGTTGTAACGCTACAACCTTTTCGTGTAAAATATTTAACAATAGACAGTGGACAGAGTCAATCCTGCTTCGTCTATTCCATGCCATTGTCTATTCTTCGCATCAGTTCTGCGGTGCGCAGGAGCACAACAATGATACGGCGGTAATGTTCTATGTCGTCAAAGGAAAGTGTGCGGCCTTTGCGGTCTTTGAGCCATTTCTGCGCGGGCTGGTAGCCTCCGATATAGAATTCCCATGCTTCACGAGGTACGTTGTCAAAATATTGAGTGGCATTGATATGTACCTTGTTATCTTCGTAGTTTGTCTGCTCTACTACCATATTGCCGTCTTCGGGGAATCCAACTGGCGATTCCGGCACATTGTGCATCAAATGAAGTTCGCGGAGTTGGTTGCCGAAAGAGCGGAAATGCTCAAACTCAGCTTGGTCTTTCGGGTAAGGGATACGCGGGAAGTCCACTTTGAGGAACTCCTTGTATTTCGCGCGATACGCAGACGAGTGCAAGACACCATAGACATAATCGAAGATGTCTTCGGGGCACAGAACTCCATTATATCCTTCCGCTAAATCTACTACAATTCGACTATCTTCCACATATGCAAAATGAATATTATCTGCTATTTTATTTGCGATATTTTCATCAATATTTGCTCGGCGGTTGACATCTATAGAGCCTTCTTCTGGATAGAGATAGAGGGGAAATACAGAGGTGTTATCTTTAGAAGACAATATTGTTTTATCAGTTATCCCTTTTGTTACGAAAGCCTTTAAAAGCCCATCTACAGAACTATTAACTTTGATAAGACACAACGCAATATTCTCTTTTTGCAAATTTCTCATTATGGACTCTCGCGGTCGAACTACTTGGTTTAAGTCATAATTGAGCCATAAGGTATCAAAGGGACGATAATAATATCTTGTGTTAGTAGAATATGAAAATGGAGAGAAAGATACCAGTTCTTTATCGTGTCCCGTAGTTACTCCCATGCTATTTACACTACACAAATCATTTATCTTGAACCCATTCATATATTCTTTTTCTCCTTTTGAATCTTTTGGAACAAAAAAGTAAAATGGCTCTCCATAATCTATTTTTTGGAAATCCATAGTATCAATTTTATTTAAACTCAAAAACTCATACTTATTTTTTCTCTCTCCATATAAATCTAAATAATACACCTCAGCAAGATTCTTCTTTTTGCCTGTTTTGACAAAGATATTTATGGATGTACCGACCATAATATCAAAGACGTTTTCATCTTTACTTCCGTCTGGACAGGTTTCTTTCTTTAGGGAATTTCCGTGCAGATTGATGATATAGATTTTATCAAAACTATGCAACAAGTTCCAACGCATTCCTCGGAAAGTGGGATTGTCCAAGAAACCATTGTTGCAGATATAAGCAAGAACACCTTCTTTGTTTCTATCTACATAGTATTGCCCCAAACGTATAAACTTGCAATAATCATCGTTAATCCATTTGGGATTACGCTCTTTAAGAGGAGAAATACCTCCCGGTTCTTTCTTATAATCCTCCATGAGTTTCATAATCCACTCACTTTTATTTTGGCTTTCGCCCGAATAAGGCGGATTGCCCATAACAATCATCACAGGAGCAGATTGTTTGATATGGGAGGCTTCGTTGGCTTCTTGCGCCAAATAATTGCCGAAAAGCGTACGGGCTTCTTTGTTGGCTTCTTCGAGAGAGTTGGTCAGGAAGACTTTGAGGCGTTGCTGGGCTGGGATGCCTATCTCCATATCCAATTTGAGGTGAGCTATCGTGTAAGGCGCCATCATCAATTCAAAGCCATGCAAGCGTGGTAGCAAATGTTCTGGAACATAGCTCTGCCAAGCGCCCATCTGTCCGCCGAGGTCACGTTTGATTTGTCGCACCGTCTCCACTAAGAATGTACCTGTTCCTGTGGCAGGATCAAGTACTTGCACACGATGAACGAATTTCTTCTCTTTGCGGTGTTTGCGGTCTTGCTCTATCTCTTGTTCAATCTCAACTTTAGATGTGTCCGCCAAGCCCATAGGCAGGTTAAAATCCTTGCGGAGAATGTCGTCCACGGCGCGCACTATGAAATCAACAACCGGTTGCGGCGTGTAATAAACGCCACATCGTTTCTTGGCTGCGGGGTCGTACTTGGACAAGAAATCTTCATAGAAATGCAGCATGGGATCGGTCTGCTGAGTGCTTTTACCAAATCCATGCATAATCTTCTCCATTTCCGTAGCCGCAAAAGCGGAAACCAAGTCATCCACTATCCACGCAATACGTTCGTCTAAATCGTAGCCTGCAATTTGCTGGAATACTTTGCGCAAGAATGGATTCGACTTTGGAATGAGGTTGGCGGCTTCGGTGCGTGTGAAGTCGTCTGGGGTGTCGTCATGCAAGCGAGCGGCAAACATTCCGTAAGCGATAGTCTGCGCATAGATGTCAGCAAAAGTCTTTGGCGTAATGTCGTGGATGAGTACCTGTTGAAATGCCTGCATGTATCCACACAGTTCAGTAGGCGTGTCGCCGTCTTGGACGAGCGCTTGCTCAATAATATCACGCAAGAGGCGCGCCTTACCCGCCATCAGTTCCGCTAACTTGGAGGCAGAGGTGATGCGTTGCGGACTGGCGTTTTTAATATGTTCCATGAGCGAGACGAAACGGTCAGAGTCCGAAAGACGAATCTTATCTCCTTGTATCTCCGCCAAACGAACAGATTGTTGCCATTCGCCGTGTTCGTACAAATGAAAATCCAAATAATCGGTAAAAATTATAGTGTCCAACGAAGCCTTGTAGCGGTCGAACTGCTCTTTGTTCTTTTTGCGACCGTCGAGGTCGCCATCTTCAAGGTCTTTTGCCTCAACATAAGCAATCGGCAGTTGTTTGCTAAGCAAAGTCAAATCAGGTGCGCCACAGTCAATATGGCTCTGCTCGTTGATGACAGTGCAGCCAGTGCATTCCTGCAAAAGTCGCTGCAAGGCTGGGCGGAAAGAATGTTCGGTAGTAAGTCCAGTTTGATAAAGCTGGTTTATTTCCTTGATATAGGTGGAGATTGAGTCTGTCATAGAAGATGGATTTGATACGCAAAATACGTTTTTACTTTCCGATGCAGAAATTCTTGAAGATGTTGCCGAGGACTTCGTCGGTGGTGATTTCGCCGGTGATTTCGCCTATGTGCTGGAGGCACTCGCGGAGGTCCTGAGACAGGAAGTCACCTGAAATGTTGCTGGCAAGGCCGTCGTTCACACGGCGGATTGAAGCCAGGGCGTTCTTCAGTGCCTCGTAGTGGCGCATGTTGGTCACGGTGACGTCGTTGTCGCCAACCTCGGGCAGCTCAGCCACTTCGGTTATCATCTTGCGCAGGTCGTCGAGCGCGATGCCTTGCTTGGCGGAAATGTAGATTTTTGGCGCATCATAGGTGCTGAAGATATTGTCCAGCGCCTTTTTCTCCTCCTGCTCTATCTTGTCGGACTTGTTGAGCACGAGCAGCAGTTTCTTGCCTTTTGAGTGCTTGACGATGCGCTCGGCGAGCCACTCGATATGCTCTGTGACCTTCTGGCAGTCGATTATCCACAGCACGACAGCCGCCTTATCCATTGTCTGATAGGTGCGCTCGATGCCCATGTTCTCTATCGTGTCGGTGGTCTGGCGCAGTCCGGCTGTGTCGATGAATCGGTACAGTACTCCGTTGATGTTCACAACGTCCTCTATCACGTCGCGCGTCGTGCCCTGAATGTCGCTGACGATGGCTTTCTCCTCGCCTACAAGGGCATTGAGCAGTGTGGATTTGCCGGCGTTGGTCTCGCCCACTATCGCCACAGGGATGCCCTCCTTTATGGCATTGCCCACGCTGAAGCTGCCCGCAAGCGACGAAATCTTGTCCTCTATCTTATGCGCAAGCTCCTTGAGCTCAGTGCGATCGGCGAACTCGAGGTCCTCATGGTCGGAGAAGTCGAGCTCCAGCTCCACGAGCGACGTGAACTTGAGCAGCTGTCCACGCAGTTCCGCTAATTCCTTCGAGAATCCGCCCTTCATCTGGTTCAGCGCCAGACGGTGAGCCGACTTGCTGCGCGACGATATGAGGTCAGCCACGGCCTCCGCCTGACTGAGGTCCATCTTGCCGTTGAGGAAGGCGCGCTGTGTGAACTCGCCCGGACGAGCCAGACGGCAGCCGTTGTCAAGCAGCACACGGACAATCTCCTGCTGGATGTAAACCGAGCCGTGGCAGCTTATCTCCACGACGTCCTCGCCCGTGAACGAACGCGGCGCACGGAACACAAGAGCCACAATCTGGTCTATGTCGCGCACGCCGTCGTAGAACGTGCCGTAAACAGCATGATAAGCCTCGAGCTCGGTCAGCTGGCGGTCCTTGGGCAGACGCACCACCTTGTCCACAATATACAGAGCCTGCGAGCCCGAAACACGAATAACGGCAATGCCGCCCACACCCTGCGCAGTGCTCACCGCACAGATAGTATCATTATAATTGTCAGATTTCATAAGTTGGTTTAAATGCGATGCAGCACCTTGTCTATCAGACATTCGATGCCGCCTTTATAGTTAACATTGGCCTCTTTGGCGAAGCGGTTGGCTATGACACAGCAGACGGTCAGCGCCTTGTGCCCCATCATGCGCGAGAGCCCGGCTATGAGCGAGCCTTCCATCTCGTAGTTGCAGACCTTGAGGTCGCCGTAGCGGAAGGCGCGTATCTTGCTGTTCACGTCGGGGTCGTCGAGCTGCAGGCGCACCACTCTGCCCTGAGGCGCGTAGAAGCCGTTGGCCGAGACGGTTATGCCGCGTATCATGTCGTCGGCAGCGATGCGGTCGGTCAGTTCGTCGTCGGCTTTCACGACGTAAGGCGCGGCTTTCTGCGGATTCCAGTCAGTGGCAGACACGAAGGCGCGCTCCATGTCGAGATCGGAGACAGCGTCTCTGCCTGCGTAGAAGTTAAGCACGCCGTCGATGCCTATGGAATATTCCGAAGCCACGAACGAGCCCAGCGGCACATCCTCCTGCATGCCGCCGCAAGTGCCTATGCGCACGATGGTGAGCGAGCGCAGCGTGTCATTGACAGTGCGTGTGGCGAGGTCGATGTTGACCAAGGCGTCCAGCTCGTTCATTACGATGTCGATGTTGTCGGTGCCGATGCCCGTGGAAAGCACGGTTATGCGCTTGCCTTGATATGAGCCTGTGGCGCTGACGAACTCACGGTTGGACGTGCGCGACTCGATGCTGTCGAACCTCGAAGCGATAAACTCCACACGCCCCGGATCGCCCACAAGGATGACACGGTCAGCCAGCTGCGACGGTTTCATATTCAGGTGGAACACGCTGCCGTCGTCTCTTATAATAAGTTCAGATTCTTCTATAACCCTCTTCATAAGCACAAATTATAAAATCACACAAAAGGTCTGATTTCGGCTATGAGTTTCCTGAGAAACGAGAAATTGGCATAGTCCTTATGCACAATCTGGTGGCCGACGATTATGATGTCCAAATCCACCGGCACGATTTTCTGCTTTTTCAGTTCCGGAGTTCTGCCGAGTTTCTCCTCCACACTGCGCAGAAAGTCCTTCATCTCGTCCTCGTTCAGACGGCTTGTCAGCGAGACGGCCGTGTTGGTGAAGTCGCGCTGCGGATAACCCTCGCCCACCGGTTTTGTGTTTATGACAGAAGAGAATTTCACATTACTGAACTCCTTCTCGAGAATCTCCTTAGTCAGCGCGATGTTCTTGTCCGCCTGCTCGTTGCTGCTTATCGAAATTATATATTCCATAACCTGAAAACTTTTATACGCCTGCGTTAGGCATAAGACAAATATACACAAAGTATATTACAATTTATAAATCCCCTTGGCTCTTTTTTGACTATCTTTGACAAGAGATAAAACAAGCATAAAACGTATGGATTTTTTAGAATTACTGAGAAACAGAAGAAGCTACAGAAAGTTCAAGGAGCAACCTGTGGAGACTGAGAAAATCGAGGCGATAAAGAAGGCGGCGCTGATGTCGCCTGCTGGCAAGAGATGCAACGAATGGGAGTTCATCGTGGTGGAGGACAAAGCCACACTGCAGGCGCTGTCCACATCCAAGGAATCGGGCGCGGAACTCGTGAGCGGAGCGCCGCTCGCCATAGTCGTGGCAGCCGACACCACAGTCTGCGACACCTGCGTGGAGGATGCTTCCATAGCTTCCATCATCATACAACTCGAGGCGGCTGATCTCGGACTGGGCTCATGCTGGGTGCAGTGCAAAGGCAGAAAGGACAAGGACGGCAACAGCTGCGAGGACAACGTGAGACGAATCCTCGGCATACCTGAAAAGTACATGGTGCTGAACATCATAGCCATAGGCTACAAGGACCAGGACAGAAAGCCGTACGAATACGACAAGCTGGCTTACGACAAGTTCCACAACGAGAAGTTCTGACCGATGACCGTCACACTGATAGGCGCAGGAAACTTAGCCACGCAGCTCGGACTGGCTCTGCACGAGAGAGGCATCAGAGTAATGCAGGTTTACAGCAGAACGGAAGAGTCCGCCAAGACGCTGGCTGAGCGAATCGGCGCGGAATACACAACCGACGCCACCGACATAAAAGACGGAGCGGACTTCTACATATACTCGCTGAAAGACGACGCGCTGGAGGACGTGATAAACAAGACCGCGGCACACGACGGAGTGCATCTGCACACGGCAGGAAGCGTGAGCATGAACATATTCCGAGGCAAAAAGAAAAGCTACGGCGTGATGTACCCGATGCAGACATTCAGCAAAAGCAAGAAGGTGGATTTCAGGAAGATACCGGTGTTCGTGGAAGGATGCGACAAGGAGACGGCACGCCAAATCAGCGGATTAGCTGAAACGTTGAGCGACAACGTGCAGCCGTGCGACTCGGCACAGAGAATGACACTGCACCTCGGAGCCGTGTTCTGCTGCAACTACAGCAACTACATGTGCCGCATAGCCGAGAAACTGATGACCGACAAAGGGCTGGACTTCAAGCTGATGCTGCCGCTGCTGGAGGAGACCGTAGAGAAGCTCCACCATCTGACAGCAAAGGACGCGCAGACCGGTCCGGCAGCGAGAAACGACCACAGCGTGATGGACAAGCACATCAAGGCTCTGGAAGCCTACCCTGCATACCATAAACTGTACAAGGAGATAGCCGAAGGCATAATGAACGAAGAAAAATAACAACATACCATAATGAAACAGGAAAAGAACATCAAGGAGAGACTTAAAGACGTCAAGGCGTTCGTATTCGACGTGGACGGAGTGCTGTCAACATCGCACATACCGCTCTACCCCGGCGGCGAGCCTATGAGAGTGATAAACACAAAGGACGGATACGCACTGCACCAGGCATCCATCAGGAACTACCCTCTCGCCATACTGACCGGCGGCAAGACCGACGCCATAGAAGCGCGATTCCGCGGACTGGGCTTCCACGAGATATACATGGGCGCGAAAAACAAAATCGGCAAGCTCAATGAATTCGCCGAGAAGTACAACCTGAAGCTGGAGGAAATCATGTACATGGGCGACGACATACCGGACTACGAGTGCATGAAGGCGGTGGGATTCCCCGTCTGCCCAGCCGACGCCGTGCCCGAGATAAAGGCTATCTCGGTTTACATATCGGACCGTGAAGGCGGCAGAGGCTGCGCCAGAGACGTCGTGGAGCAGGTGCTGAAGGCACAAGGACAATGGATGTCAGACACTGAGGCGTTCGGATGGTAAGCCGACGAAACGCAGACAAATAAAGAAAGCCCGGATTTTTCAATTCGGGCTTTTCTTTTGCTTTATGTCCGGCTTTATCTTATCAGATTGCCGAGAATGTCGCGTGTGATCTGGCGTGTGACAGCCGAAGTGGTGTTCTTAGCCACACGTCCGGCTATGTCTCTCTTCGTGGTCTTGGTCTTCTTGCCGGTTATGCTGTTGGAAACCTTGGTTCCGATAATCGTTGCCACAGTGGCTGTGACAGCCGTCACCAGCGCCTTGCCAATCCTGCCGAGAAGCGACTTCTTCTTGCCGTTCGCCTTTTCCTCCTTGGCTTGCGCCTTCTCTAACTCTTTCTGCTCTTTCTCCGCCGCAGCCTGCTGCTCAGCCGCCTCCGACTCCGCCAGAAGCACCTCAAAAGCGCTCTCGCGGTCAACGGTCTTGTCGTACTTGCCGTAGAGAGCCGAACGGCGCATAGCCTCATCGCGCTGTCCTGGCGAAATAGCGCCTATCTGGCTCAGAGGGAACAGGATTCTCGCACGCTCGACTACCGTAGGCGCGCCCTTCTCGTCGAGCACCGACACGAGCGCCTCGCCTGTCTCCAGGTTCTGTATGGCGTCCTCGGTTTTGAAGTCGGGATTGGCGCGGAACGTCTCGGCAGCGGCACGAACGGCCTTCTGGTCCTTAGGCGTGAACGCGCGCAGAGCGTGCTGCACACGGTTTCCAAGCTGTCCGAGTATCACATCCGGTATATCGGTCGGGGTCTGTGTCACGAAGTATATGCCGACGCCCTTGCTTCGTATCAGTCGAATCACCTGCTCTATCTTATCGACAAGCGCCTTGGAAGTGCCGTCGAAGAGCATGTGAGCCTCATCGAAGAAGAACACCAGCTTAGGGTACTCCAAGTCGCCCACCTCAGGCAGGCGAGAATACAGCTCGGACATAAGCCAGAGCAGGAATGTGGAGTAAAGCTTAGGCTGGAGCATGAGGCGGTCGGCTGCGAGCACGTTCATCACGCCTTTGCCTCCTTCTGTCGCCAACAGGTCGCTGATGTCGAAGGCTGGCTCGCCGAAGAACTTGTCAGCGCCTTGGTTCTCTAATGCGAGCAACGCACGCTGTATGGCTCCAACGCTTGGCGCTGTTATGTTGCCGTACTGCGACGTGAACTGCGAGGCGTTCTTAGCCACATAGTCGAGCATGGAGCGCAGGTCCTTCATGTCGATGAGCAGGAGTCCCTTGTCATCGGCTATGCGGAAGACGATGTTCAGGATTCCGCTCTGCGTCTCGTTGAGGTCCAGCAAGCGCGAGAGCAGCTGCGGACCCATGTCGCTGACGGTGGAGCGCATCGGATGTCCCTGCTCGCCGAACACGTCGAAGAAACGCACCGGACACGCCTGGAACTGCGGATTCTCGATGCCGAACTCCACCTGGCGCTTCTCGATGAACGACGATGTCTTGCCTGCCTGGCTTATTCCAGAGAGGTCGCCTTTCATGTCTGCCATGAAACATGGAACACCGGCTTGGCAGAAGCTCTCCGCCAGCACTTGCAGCGTTACGGTCTTTCCTGTACCTGTGGCGCCGGCTATCAGTCCGTGCCTGTTCGCCATCTTGCCCATGATGCTGATCGGCCCTTTGGAGCCGTGGGCGATGTAAAGTCCTTCGTTTTGTGTAAACATAAGCTATTAGGATAAAAGGTTAATCAAAAAACATGTGAAATCAATTCTTTACAAGTTCCAAAACTTCTTCCTTGAGCAGCGGCTCCAGACGTGAGTAAGGTATCGTGAACTGCGGCATTCCGCACGCGTACGGCGCTATCTCATACTGCCCGTAGATGAACACCAGGCCGTCCTTCAGGAAGTACGGATTGGTTGACGGCATCGGGATTTTACGGTAATCGACTCCGAGCAGCATCTCTCCCAGTTCCTCGTTGCTCTTCACCTCGAAGTACTCCCTGAGTCCTCGCAATATCTCGTTGCGCAGTTCCTTGGACTTCAGGTTTTTGAAAATCTCTGTGCCAAGGCGTTTGCCAGTCTTGCGGTCGAACGATACTGCGCCGGCGTAAGACAACGGATGAGCGCCGCCGGCATAGACGCTGCCGCAATCCTCTATCGTGATTATCTTCTCGGTCTCGTAGCTCTTGGCTATGGTGCGTTCGTTCGACATGGAGAAGAAGCCGTCGTCCTCGCCGCCCATATTCTCGCGCACATCGTCGTACTCCGCCTTCATGTTTGTCAGCAGCGAGTCGTAGTAAACACGCACCACTGCGTCGCCGTCACGCAAATCCACCTTTTTCGGACTCGCGCCAAGCTCCTGGGCTATGTACGCGCGGAGCGAGTCCACGAGCACGTCGGGACCGGTGAGCGGATACTGCACCTTCACATCGACGAGGAAACGTCCGTCGTCGCACGAATACTTGAGCGCGATGGTGTCCATGACCACAGGCACGCTGAGGTCAACCTCCGCCATGCTGTCTGTCTCTGCCACGACTATCGAATCGGACTGCTCTCCGTCGGCGGCTTTCTTTCCGCACGACGTCATTGCCACCATCCCCACGACGGCAGCCAAAGCTATGATTTTATCTGCTTTCATCATTGAAAATTATAATTCAAAACTTAACAAATATAAGAAATGGGAGTTAAAGTATCAATAAAAGCAAAAAGAAATAGCACAAGAAAATACAGAAGTCCGCTCATTTCGACTGCGCTCCCTTCGACTACGCTCAGGGACCGAACCACGCCGGTCGCTGAGCGGAGCCGAAGCGCCAAAGTGCACCAACTAAGCGACAGCAGAAATACAGGATGCAAATTCTGTGTCCTGCGGACAGAAATCCATCAAAATATGCTCAAATTGTTCAAATAGGATATTCTGTTTGATTTGTTGTTGTTTGTTTGATTTCTCGCGAAGCGGCTTTCTGAAGATTAGTCACTGATTTTCGGTCGCTGATTTTCGGTCACTGAGCGTAGCCGAAGTGCCGAAGCACCAAAGTGCACCAACCAAACGGAGCCGAAGCGCCTAACATATACGTTTTCACACAAAACAAACGAAAGGTTTGAGTGTGAGAAGAAAAAAATGTATAATTGCGCAGTAAAAAACGCGCAAAGACAAAGTGAACAGATGGAGAAATTAGTATTCGGACTGGCTAACCAGCTGATGAGGATAAACCTGGACGACATCGTCTATGTGAAATCCGACGGCAACTACTCGCAAGTCTGCCTGTACAACGGCGTGAAGCAGACTATGACGATACAGCTGCACTACTTCGAGGACAAGATAAAAGCCACAAGCAAAGACAACAAGTTCGTGAGAATAGGCAGAAGCGTGCTTGTGAACAAGGACTATATCTGCATGATAAACCTGACGGAAAAACAGCTGCTGCTGTCGGGCCACAAGATGATGGACAAATGGACGATTAGCGCGTCCAGAGAGGCTCTGAAGGAAGTGAAGGATGAACTTGAAAAACAAGAAACAAGGAGGTAATGATGATGAACGACAGATATAAGAAAGACGATGTGATAATAATAGACAACGGCGAGGAGCAGACGTCCACTGCCGACAACCGCACCATGCTGATTAACCCGACCGACGAGGAGCCGCTGTTCTTCATCGAGGACGACGGCGAGGGCGACGGCAACAGCAGCAGGAAAAAGCCGCTGTCGAAAACCATCCTCACAGCCGCCGCGCTCATAGTCGCGCTGGCTGCCGCCTACGCCGTTTACCACAAGTTCTTCGGACCGGGCATCACAGGCTCGGCGACGCCTAAGGAGAACATCGAGAAACTGAAAGCGCCCGCCGTGGACGAGACTCCGGAAGTGGCGATGACGACCGACACCGCCGCCGGCATAAGAATGAACATATACGAACTGAGAGGACTGAAGGCGAGCATCGAATTCAGAGAGCCGAGCCAGAGCGACAAGAACGTCTATCTCTACAGCGCATCGGCCGACTGGACAGCCGACAAGACATACATCGGCAGCCTCGTGGCGAACGGCGAGGAAAAGCCTTCGACCGGCGTGTCGAGGCTCGGATACTTCGCCTCAGCCAACGGCAACGAGGTGATAGGCATAGCCAAGAGCGAGGCGGTGAAGGACTACGTCAAGGAACAAGGCGGACACTTCTTCAGGCAGTTCATCTTGGTGTACAACAGCAGGACGCCGCTCAAGTTCCATCTGCACGGCAAAGTGGAAAGGCGCGCGTTGGCCATGACCAGAGAAGACATAACCGACGAGAGCGGCATGACGATATACGACAGCCAAGGCAAGGCGCAGACCAAGGAGCGCTTATACTACGTGGCGACGACGGAGAAGACCACGCTCGAGGACTTCGCCAACGCGCTGAAGACCTACGGATTCACCGACGCGATATACATGACCGGCGGCAACGCATGCAGCTACTACCGCGACAGCAGCGGCACGCGGCACGACATAGGCGACACATCGAAGCGCACAAGCGAAAGCAAGAGGAAGAAGACGAGAATCACACCGTTCCTCGTGTGGAGAAAGCAGTAAGCACACACACCCAAAACATAGCCGCAAAGGGCGTCCGAACACAAACGGACGCCCTTCTTTTTGTCCATGCCACAGACTGCGGAGATGCATTTCGTACATAAAATCGGGGTGTTCATACAACGGAGCCCGAAATGTTTGAACAGACGGATTTATCAATGTAAAATTGCAACGAAATCAATAAACACAAAGCACATAAAAGACATGAGAACAAGAAGTTTCGACCCAAGCGATTTCGAAGAATTCTTCGACGCTAAAGAATTGGAAAGCATGATGAACGGAATGCACATAACAAGATTCGGAGAATACAGAGACGACGACACCGAGGAATTACAAGCAGACCGGCACAAGAAAGAGAAAGAAAAACAGCAAACAAGCTATGGAAACCTTAAATAAATGGGTTCAAGAATATTTAGACACAAAACAATCCGGCGGTGCTTAATCGCCTTGATAGCAATCACAAGTATTTTAATACTTAATGGATTAGCATATTTATGCGTCTTCCAATACAAGACAGTCGAGAAAATCAGACATCATGAAAATATAAACCTGTATGAAAAAATTAGCATTATGACATTGCATACAGGATTATGGACTGTCGGGAACTTGTATTGTCTGGACGCGGCTTATGCAAACTTCAAAATGCTGACGAAGAATGACACAGTTTATCTGCATAGCAACAATTGGCTTTCGCCCAAGATAACGAAACGTTTCAACAGCAACAGACTGGGCAAAATGGCGTGGAACGGAAATTCTGACTATGCGTATGATTCGAAAGAAAAGAACGCAGCCGTATTGCTGAATTATTGCTACTTGAAAGAGGGGAAAATCAACGGCAAACCATGTTACATCGCCATTTGTGAATACACATGGAAACAGCCTTCGAAAACGCGGTTTAAAATAGGACCTTGTTCTATTACAATTCATGAAGAATTATTCTATGAGTTAGAAAAAATCAATTTGTTACACCCTTACACATTAATCTGTTATTATGAAAGATAAACTGACCACATTGCTTTTAGCGATTTTCTGCATTCCATGCGTGATAGTTGTATTACTGTTGGTGTTCGACATACACATACCCGGCGCGATAGAGGAAAAACTGTTCGTATGGATTTTGGTGCAAGTTCTGTTGTACCCAGTGTTCAAACTGATCATGCGATTCATAAAATGATAAATTATGAGCAAACTAAAAGATTCGACACTAATATGGAACAGATAATATTCGCAATACTATGTCAACTGTTGGCGATGCTCGGAGCAGCATTCAATCTTTCCTATGTAGAAATAAGCGTGATACTATGTTTAATAATAGTGCCGATTGTGTGCATACTCTCAGCTGTGCCGATTATGATAGGGACATTCCGAAACTTCACACAGAAAAACACCCGATATAGCATAATGCGAATCATCTTGTCCATCATATACATCGGTGTTTATGTGTACTTATTCAAACAATGCTGCACACACTATTTCCCAACGGGAACTATTGATTACAATTATGCTTTCGAGTTATGCAAAAACGACTTGATACACATAGCTGAGATTTGCAACACCAGCTATGCTATGGTCAATCTAATAATCTACGTTATCGCATTCGGAGCAATATTAATCCTCAATGAGATATTAGGATTTATAGCCAATAAAAAGAAACTATTTTGAAAAATCAAACAGCTCATGGGGAACTGATTACTCCCCATGGGCACGATTAAACTCATTAAAACAAATGAGTTATGAAAAAGATACTTATTACCACTCTTGTTTTGCTAATTCCAGTATTATTGATATTAATATCAGGATTAAAATTAGTAAAAACAGGGAATAGGCAAGTTAGTTATTCGCTGACGACAGAAATGCGTAACCAAATAGACAAGGAAACCCGCGGAATGACCGCCTTTGAAATTCAAATTTACAGCATAGAGTTCACAGCTAAACATTTGGATTTTGCAAAACGAAATGATATTTCAAAGGGAAAAGCGAATTGTGTTGGTTATGCTCAATTATGCGCCTGCGTTTTTAATCAAGCGTTAGCTTCAAATAAACTTAAAGGATATGCCAAACCCGTAGTCGGATATGTGAAACTTGGAAGACTCAATATTTGTCATGTTTTAAGAAGCCTCGTCACATCTAAATACAAAAATTTTGTAAAAGACCATGATTTTGTGGAATTTGACTATGAAGGATGGATTGACGGACCTAGATACGCTGACCCATGTGCATACGATTTAATCGGAGACGACTGTATGACATTTGCATTATCATTTTAATTTCTTAATTTTGCCTATTTAATATAAAATCAAACATAGTTCAACACACAAAAAACATTTAAATCCATGGCTAAAAAAATCAAAGAAATAATAATAAACATAGGCAGATACATAATTGGATACGCATGTCTTCTCATTCTACTTCCATTTATATTGGCGTTTGTCAACGAAATTGGAGAGAGGGAAAAGAGGGGCATACCAGTTTTCTTGGGCTTCCCTGACGACGACGTGTTCTTTCAAGACGAAGAAAACCGCAGAAAGTATGCAGAAGCAATGGAAAAGATGGAACAAGAGCGAGGAGATTTTTCGTTCTAAAACAAAAATCATAAAAAATCCCGAGCCTTAAGCCCGGGATTTTTATTTATATCTCATTGTGTATCAACTTGTAAGCCAGGGGATTTCCAATAAGCGCAAGGGATTATGCGAATATGAAGGCACTCTCAAGCCAATAGCACAGGATTCCCGCAATGTAGCCAACAAAAGCAATCCATGAGATTCTCTTCATATACCAACCAAATGTGATTTTCTCCAACCCCATAACAACAACGCCTGCCGCGCTGCCGACTATCAGCATGGAGCCGCCAACGCCTGCGCAATAAGCCAGCAACTGCCAGAATACGCCGTCGACAGCCATGTCGCCCACTGGCGCTACGGAGTACATGCCCATGCAGCCAGCCACAAGCGGCACATTATCTATTATGGATGAAAGCATGCCTATTATTCCTGTCACCAGATAATGGTTGCCGTCGAACAGCGTGTTGAGTCCTTCTCCCATCCTTGTCAACACGCCTATTGTCTCTAAGCAAGCCACAGCCATAAGAATACCGAGAAAGAAGAGTATGGTGGACATATCAATGCGTGTGAGCATCTGTGTGACACGTTTCTGCATAGCTCCTTTTTCTTCTGGCTCCTTAAGGTGTGCGTAGAACAATTCTGTAACCGTCCACAGTACGCCCAGGACAAGCAAAATGCCGACAAATGGAGGCAGGTGTGTTATCGACTTGAATATCGGCACAAACATAAGTCCGCCGACGCCGAGGAAGAAAATGATCTTGCGTTGCATTTCAGTCAACTCGTCTGTCCGAACCGTCTGAGCCATCTTGCCAGTAAAGGCGAGCTCGCCTTTCAATGAAAGCGAAAGCAGATAGGCTGGTATGACCATAGACACAAGCGAAGGGACGAGCAGTTTCAGTATAACCCCGGCTGCCGTTATCACTCCTTTGTTCCAGAGCATGATTGTGGTCACGTCGCCAATTGGCGAGAATGCGCCTCCTGAATTTGCTGCTATGACTACCAACGAGGCATATATGATACGGTCGTTACGCTCGCTAACCAATTTGCGCAGAATCATAATCATAACAATGGATGTCGTCAGATTGTCAAGAATTGCTGAGAGGCAGAACGTCATGAATGCAATGCGCCACAACAACGAGCGCTTGCTCCGTGTCTGAATCATGTTGCGCACGAAATTGAAACCGCCGTTCTGGTCCACAAGCTCCACTATGGTCATAGCTCCCATAAGGAAGAACAACGTGGTGCTGGTTGAGCCCAAGTGGCGCTCTATAACCTCGCTGACAGCCGACGCCACATGGTCGCCAACGGCAGCTGGCAAGTAACTGTCTGGGGCTATCATGAACAAGCTCCACGTCAAAACCAGCATCAGCAGGGCTACAGCCGCCTTGTTGATTTTCGTGACACTCTCGATGGCTATGAAAAAGTAGCCTATGCAGAAAACGATAACTATCGCTAATGTAAGTGTACTCATGATTTACAATAATTTTGCATGTGAATAAAGCGCATTCTTCGGCAGTCCGAAAAATGCTTTTTTATGATTAAATCGCTGTGCGAGAAGACAGCAACAGCCATCTCCAAGTTTTTATGCTTGGCACAGTTGTTTTTGTTTTTAGATTATGAAAAGATAGTATCTCCCTTATGCGGGAAACAACTATGCTAACAGATGATGTGTCTCAGCGCGATGACATAGTAATCGCTCGAGACTGACGTGCAGAAAGGGGCTGTCTCAAGCCTCCATCTGCTGTCGTTGGGAGATTTTAGTGTTTTGACAATATTCCGTAGAGCAAGGCTTATGCTTCTTGCACTGCGCTCAATTCTGGAGAACTGCGTTGTGATAATACGCTGTGGGCGTGAGCCGCAGACGTTATAAAGCAGTGTGAGGTCTGTCAGAGTCGCCTCGTGGTTATGCTGGTCGGATTGTGACATTATGATGGATGACGCAGACTGCGACGCATAGGTGCGGTCCACCTTTTCTTGCCAGTTCGTCAGAACCATCAGAAGCATCGCTGCTATTATTGCCAGCAGTCCTTTCTCTTTCATCACAAGACCATGTTTATAGTCGTAAAGTTACTTGTTTTCATGAAAGAATAGCAACATCAACAAATTTAATCTTTTCAAATTTCATTGTGTATCAATTTATAGGCTATGGAGCCGGGCTGCGGCGACGCCGGACAATCGTCGCGGCTGAACCACTGGGCATCGGCTATCTCGTCGGGCTGGAGGCGGAATTCTCCGCTCTCGTACTCGGCTGTGAAGGCGAGCATAAGCTGGTCGGGGAAAGGCCAGCTCTGGCTGCCGCGGTAGCGCACGTTGCGGACAGTCAGCCCCGTCTCCTCAATAATCTCGCGCACGACAGCCTGCTCCGCCGACTCGCCGCTCTCGATGAATCCGGCTATGCAGGCGTAAATGTCCTGGTTGCGCTGAACGTGGCGCGCGAGGAGTATCTTGTCGCCACGGCTGACGAGCACGATGACACACGGCTCGATGCGCGGAAAGAACAGCTTATGGCAGTGCGGACACTCGCGGGCGGTGAACTCGGCGCTGTCGGCGAGCTCTGTGCCGCACACCGAACAGAAACGCACGTCGGCACGCCAGTTGGCAAGCGCCTTGGCACGGGCTGCCTTGAACGAGAGCGTCTCGCCGTGGGTGTGGAAGAACTGACGCATGGCTACCCTCTCGAAACCTTGCGGCAGAACAGCATCGGGCGCCAGCACCACAGCCGACAGAGAAAAATCCTTCTCAGTAAATGAATCCAACACCTCGACACTTGACAAAAACACATCAAGGTCGGCTGACGATAGCGCAGCGCCGTCGGTCTTGAGTATTATATCCCTGCCGGAAACTACAAAAACAGGGAAATCCTCACCCATGCTCAATGATTCCAATGCCATAATGACTTTTTTTATCCCTGACAAAGATAAGAAATCGCTATCGATTATTCTTCAGTCATTGCTCTACGTCCTGTTGCTACTCGTTTATTATCGTCTTGGTCGAGTAGTCGGAGTACACGATTATCTGCACACCAGCCTCAGCCCCGTTTATCTTTTGCCCGAGCAGGTTATATCTCGCTATCTCTGTCACACCCTCTTCTGACGCTCTCGTCGCAGCATTCACATCTGTTCCAGAATCTGGACTTGCCGTGCCTGTCGTCACATTGGCCGTCACTGCCTCATCACTCTCGCCGTCTCTCGACATTATCGCTACCTGCACTTGCTCGTTTTGCATGTACGCAGTATTTGATGACGAGTAGCTCTTTGCCGAAACCTCTAAATCAAACTTGTCCAGCACATAACCCATATTACCAAGCGTGTTTATAATGTCACCCATGTTGCGCAAACGAGGAAATACTTCTTCCAATCCGTCTGGTATGTCACCACGTACAACAGTACCTGAACCATCTTGTTTTATATACACATAACTTTTTACTCCGAAAGCCATGGTTGACGCAAGGCCAAGCATTAACAATAAGCACAATCTTTTCATAAGCATAATTATTTAATTATTACCATATTAGTATAGAACACACATCTATAAAACTAAGCAAAAATCTTGCCGTAGTTTCATTCAGAATCCACTATCTTATAAAAATCAAGCCGTGTCCACAGACTATGACAAATCCGTCTTCAGACCTACCGACGAACACGAGAAAAGACATTGAATTTGCATTTTTTTGATGCAGCTCTGCGTCATCAAGCCTATATAGAAAGGACAACAAAGACAATCAATTGCCCAGAACTATCTTGAACGAGACATCGCCAACCCTCACAAGATAAACGCCGGAAGCCAATGGCAATTCCAGCCTACGCCCAGTGACTAAACCAGAATGGACAAGCGCTCCATTATAACCGAAAATATGGATCCTCAAGCCTTCGCCACCATCAACGACAACACCGCTCCCCGACGAATAGACACGCAGTGCCGAACCGTCTGCAACAGAAGTAGAGACACAAGGCAATACCTCCGAGGCATACAGAGCCACTTCGCCGTAGGACGACTCTCCTGCAACGATAGGCAGCGAACTGCAATTCCTGACTGTAGCGAGAGACGCACATCCGTAGAATGCGTTGTCGTCTATGGTCTCAACGGAAGAAGGAATCGTGATTTCCGACAAACTTTCGCACATAAAGAACGCCCTGTTCCCGATGCTCTTGACACCAGACGGCAGCGCAACGGCAGCAAGCGAGGTGCAGTTGGCGAATGCGCCGTCCTTTATAGACTTGACCGATGAAGGTATCTTTACAGAGCTTATGTATGAACAATACTGAAACGCACTGCTCGGCAACTCCGTGATGCCGTCATAGACAGTCACGACGCCAGTTTTGCCGCGCGGAGAGAGAAGCAACGCCAAGGGGCTGCGTGAATAAAGGACACCGTCGTAAGAAAAGAACGAAGGATTTTCCGAATCGACACTATAAGACGCAAGCGAATTGCACAGAGATACAACATTGTAGCCTATGGAAACAACCGACGAGGGAATATGCAGCGACGTCATGCCAGACGAACCTGCGAAAGCGGAATTGCCGATGGAAGTGACCGCATAGTCAACACCGCCATACGAGACCGAAGACGGTATTACGACATCACCCTGATACAGTTGCGAGGCCTGGAAATACATCCACCCGTCCTCACCGTCAATATCGTAGCCGCGGCATGTCACAGCCGCAGTCCTTGAATCCTCGTCGAGCAAGTAATACACACCGTCGATATTCTGGTAGAGCAACGCCCCAAACGCCGTAAACTGAAGCGACATAGCCAAAAGCATAAACAATGTTCTCATAGGCATGACTTGTAGTTTATCGCTAAAATATGGAATCAAAAACGGAGAAGGAAACTCCGTAAGAATATTTCAGAAAAAAAGACAATTAAAAACAAGTTTTATGGCTTATGAACTAAGGCTAAAGGACAAAGAGTAAGGAAAAGACGTTATATTTGTGATTCGGTAAATAAAGAAACAGAACAAAACAATGGATTATTTAAGACTCGTCAGATACAAAAATCTGATATTCATAACATTAGTGATGATTTTGATGCAATTCTGCATCGTCAAGCCTATAGAGAACGCCTTCGGATTCGCAAGCGACGACACATCGCTGATGCCCGACTACATATTCTGGATGCTGACAGCCGCCACAGTGCTGATAAGCGCTGGAGGATACGCCATAAACGACTACTTCGACACCAAGATAGACCTGCTGAACAAGCCCGACAAGTTGATTGTGGGCAGGACGATAACCAAGGACCAGGCGTCGATGGTGCACCATGTGACCACCGGACTGGGAGCCATCATAGGCATCGTGGCAGCCATACTGCTGCGCAACCTGACGACGGGATTCATCTTCGTCATGGTGCCGGGACTGCTGTGGTTCTACTCGGCGTCGTACAAGAGGCAGATGCTGATAGGAAACGTAGTGATAGCGCTGCTGGCTGGCACTTGTCCGCTGCTGCTGGCTATCGCCAACCACGCCTACCTGAACATGGACAGCAACTTCGGCGAGCTCATCAACCAGACTCCGATGCCTAAGGCCATGTACAGCGTGCTGTGCGTGTTCGGACTGTTCGCCTTCCTGCTCACGCTTGTAAGAGAAATCATCAAGGACATGCAGGACGAGTACGGCGACAGAGAGTCGGAGTGCAGAACGATTCCAGTAGTAATAGGCACAGGCAAGACGAAGTTCATCGTCTATGCGCTCATCGCCATCACGGCGTTCGTAGCTGTTTACATCAGCCTGGGCGTGCCTAAGTTCCCTCTGCTGTCGTCCACCACGACGACACTGACAGGCGACGTGGTAGTAGCGCCGGGCAGCTTCGCGCTGAGATATGCGCTCGTAGGTGTCGTGGCGCCGCTCATAGCGCTCGCCATACTCATCATCAGAGCCAAGACTCCGGACGACTACAAGAACGCATCCACGCTGACAAAGTTCATCATGGCTGTGGGCGTGCTGTTCGCAATCGTGTTCTACTACATGCTCGCCAAGGCGCAAGGGCTCGTGATGTTCGGGCTGTTCGTAGTGGCACAGCAGTAACATAAAAACAGAAACGGCATGTTAGAAAACCTGAGCAAATACAACATAATACTCGCCTCCAACTCGCCAAGGCGCAAGGAGATACTCGGCGGACTGGACCTGAAGTTCGAGGTCAAGACACTCAGCGGCATAGACGAGAGCTACCCCGACACGCTCAAGGGCGAGGAGATACCGCTGCACATAGCCAAGAAGAAAGCCGAGGCCTACAAGGCGCTGCTGAACGGCAACACGATGATAATAACAGCCGACACGATAGTGTGGGACGGCGAGAGAGTCATGGGCAAGCCGAAGGACGAGGCCGACGCGAAGGCGATGCTCAGAGCGCTGAGCGGCAAGCAGCACATGGTCTATACCGGCGTGACCATAAACACAAAGGAGAAGAGCGAGGCGTTCGTGGCGTCGTCCAAAGTGAAGTTCGCTGAGCTCAGAGACGAGGACATAGAATACTACGTAAGCAAATACAAGCCGATGGACAAAGCCGGCTCGTACGGCATACAGGAATGGATCGGGTACATCGCCGTGGAAGGCATCGAAGGCTCGTTCTACAACGTCATGGGACTGCCGGCGCAGAGACTGTGGCAGGCTTTAAAGAAATTCTAACCTGAAAAAACGCATTGACTATGAAGAAGACAATATCACTGATTCTGATAGCGGCAATGACCGCGCTGACAGGACTTTCCGCAGCGACCAACAACAAGTCGAAGGGCAAGGAGAAGCAGAAAGAGGTTGCCAACTTCAACGGCAAGATAAAATACATAGGCAAAGTCACGAGAATACCGGACAGAAGCAAGACCGCTGTCAAGCTGAACGACTTCGAGGGTGAGTTCTACGAGTATTACAACGACGAGTTTGTAAAGCGCGAGGAGAACATCAACAACCAGCTGAAAGTCAGCAACGTGACCGGAATCAAGAGCGACATTTTCTTCCAGACGATAGAGTCAATCGTCGATAAGACAATGATATACATAACCGCCACACCCGACGAGCAGAGGCAGTTCCAGCTGACTCCGAGAATGATGAGAGCCAACTCCAAGAAGATAACTTTCTCTTCGGGAAAACTCGTCGTGCTGAAAAGGAAGTGCAAGAAGGTGGTCTGCAACATGGTGACCGAGGACAACATACACCTGCAGCTCGTGGCGTGGTATGACCCAAACCTGAAAATAAACGGATTCTGCGTGCCTTACTTCGGCAAGATAGACTATCTGCCACTGAAATACGACTTCTACAACGGCGAGTATGTGGTGACCTACACCGCTACGGAAATCAAGGAGATGCCGGTTTTCAGCGGCACGTTCGACAGACCGGACGCCACACCTATCACCATGACGGAATACGTCATGAGCCAGCAGCAGTAACCGCTGCCCTACTTCACGAATATAACCTCAGGGAAGATGTCGATGCCGAACTTGGCCTTGACATCGGCTGCGACTGTGTCCGACAGCGCCACCACCTCGTCGGCTGACGCTTTGCCAGTGTAGTTGACAAGCACAAGCGGCTGCCTGGCATCGACAGCCGCATTACCGAGCTGACGGCCCTTCCACCCCGACTGCTCTATGAGCCACGCCGCAGGTATCTTCACGCCGCCATCGACAGCGAAGTGCGGCATTTCAGGATAATCATTGAGCAGCTCGTCGGCCTTGGACTGCGCCACGACAGGATTTTTGAAGAACGAGCCTGCGTTGCCGGTAACTTTCGGGTCTGGCAGCTTGGACTCGCGTATGGCGATGACCGCCTCACGAACATTCTTCAGGTTCACTTCCACGCCTTCGAGTTTGGACTTGATGTTGCCGTAGTCGAGGCTGAAACGAGGCACAAGGCTCAGGCGATAAGTCACACGCACAACGGCGTAGCGGCGATAGTCGGCACGCTTGAAAATGCTGTCGCGGTAGCCGAAGCAGCACTCCGCATTGGTGAACACCCTGCCGACGCCGGTCTCCAGGTCCACGCACTCGACACTTTCGATTATGTCCTTAGCCTCAACGCCGTACGCGCCGATATTCTGCACAGGCGACGCCCCTACCTCACCAGGGATTATGGAGAGGTTCTCGGCGCCGTAGTAGCCAGCCTCGACGCAATATGACACAAAATCGTCCCACACCACGCCTGCGCCCACCGACAGCAGCACCTCCTTGTCAGAGAAGGCTATCTTGTCGATGCCCATGATGCAGGAATGCAGCAGCACGCCGTCGTAGTCGCGGCAGAAAAGCAGGTTGCTGCCTCCGCCGATGCACATGAAACGTCGGTCCTTTAGTTTGCCGGACGAAATGATGCTCTTCAGTTCCGAAACTGATGAATACTCAATGAATGTCTGGGCTTTAGCCTCCACTCCGAAAGTCGTGTGGCGCTTCACCGATTCGTTTTCAAGTATTGTCATAATGCGCAGAAATATGTCAATGTTTAAAGGATTATCAAAGATAAATCATTTTGTCTGAATTGTGAATAAGAAAAATCCGCCGCATTTTCTTTGTAGAAAAAAACTGGGTTAACACACTGATATTTATTTTTTCACTACATTTATTGCAATGTCGAACTTGGCTTAATGGGTAAAAGCTGGATGAAAATCACGCAAAATGCCTTAAAGCCCACAAAACACTAAGACCATGAGAAAGATTATGTTTTCAACAATGTTGCTGACAATTGCCTCTGCAGTCTCAGCACAAATGACACCAGAGGCGGTGATGGCGGCATTACCACAAATGCCAACTGTGGCAGAGATGATTCGCTACGAAAAGGAGAGCCTAAACCCAGACCCTAAAAAAGAGATGACACAGCCGAACCTCTATATCGACTTCCACAAGGCTCTGAAAAGCGCTAAGGACCGTACCGACGAGCAGATAAAAAACAACGTCAGCACATCGGTAGAGCGCAAGATAATGAACTCGAAGGTGGCTGGCAGCAACTACACCGTAGCTCAGATGGAAGCCATGAGCGAGGCCGAGCAAGAACGTGTGGCTAACCAGATAGTGCAGAACAAGCTGAAAGGCTACGGAATAAGCCAAGCCGACATGGCAAAAATGCAGAGCGGCAACATGAGCAAAGCCGACGAGGAAGCCATGGCCAACAGAATGATACAGCAGATGACTGGCGGCATGACCATGAGCGACATACAGATGATGCAGGGCATGACCGACAAGGAGCGCGCGCAGTTCATGCAGGCATCGGGACTCGCCGAGCAGACCCAAGCCAAAGCGAAGGAGAACAAGCAGAATGCACAAAAGAATGCCAACCTAAACGCCCTAATTCAACAGATGCAGAAATGCGACCGCCAACTGAATGAGCTGAACAACCGTATGCTGAAGATGGACAATGAAGTGAAGCAAGCCGGACGCGAGCTCTACAAGCAAAGCTACGAACAGCAGGTGGCGAAGTGGGACGCTGTGTTCATGGAAGCTGTGAAGGAAGGTGCGTTCTCCGAAAAGTACACCGAGGAGGAGAGACCTATGGTGGAAGCCGCTCAGAGAAAAGCAGACAACGCAGCCAACCAGAAATGGATACTCCTATGTGACTTCTACACCAAGTACATACCAACATGGCGCAACATGATAGTGAAGAAGATGGACATGTGTCGCTCACAGATGATGCCGCTGCTCGTGGAAAAGAAAAACATAAGCGACAACCTCTACAAGATAACGCAGGACGCTGGATATGCACAAGGTGAGAGCTATCCTTACATAGCTGCAAGTTCATATCTTGACATTCCGTTCGACATAGACAAGTACGACCCTTTCGAGCAATAAACGAAGAGCACTGAAAAAACATTAGCAAACAACGCATAGCAGAAGAATATCCAAGCTGTGCGTTGTTTCTTTGTTTATTATGCAATTACACCAGCGAAATGCTAATGAAAGAAAAATTGCTACCTTTAACCATTCAAAAAACAGCACAAAGATTTTTTCAATAAGAAATAATGAAAAACGGACAAAAGAAATTCCTGAGAGCAAGAAACATCATCCTAATCGCGCTGATGGCCGGCTGTCTGGGCGGATGCCACTTCTTCTCTGCGCAGCAGAGTGGCAAGGAGGCTGAATACATGAAACGCCTCGACTCGCTGCCAGAGCTCACCACCACGGCACAGATACTGCAGGCTGTGAAAGCGCCACAGAAGCAGCTCTACGTCATAAACAACTACCAGTTCCCGATATACACAGCAGCGCAGGACCCTTACCACAACTCGGTGAAGGAGTGCGTTTACATCTCTGTGTCGGTAAGCACCGAGGGCAGCGACGGCAAAAGCAAAGACCAGCCGAACATGTACAAGACGGCATACGGCAGCCTGCTTTTCGACAACGACACACCGCTGCTCGACTTCAAGCACGCGACCGTCTCAACAGCCGGCACGGGACTGAAGAAGTCGCGCTTCGAGTACGAATACTACTACAGCACCCTGGAGCCTAACGCGAAACTCTCGTTCGTGGCTAAGCTTGGAGGCGGCGAGGCACGCGTATCAAGCATCGACGGCAACAGACAGATAGTGGAAGGCGACAAGACCGGATTAGCAAAACAAAGCGAAGACTCAATGACAAACTTCCTGCTGAAAATCGCGTGCGGCATAGTTTGCGGATTTTTAGGATTATTCGTTCTTGCCGACTGGGTAAGCATAAAAGAAAAGAAGGAAAAAAGCAAGCAAAGGCAGCAGAGCAAGCAAGCCAGAAAAAACGACAAGCACAAAGATTTTTTCAACAAGAAATAAAACGATGAGAAAGGCATTCATATTAACAATAGCTGCGTTTTCCACGCTGAACGCCGCAGTAGCCCAGGACGCAGGCGACTTCATAAAACACGGCAAGGCGCAAAAGATAGTGAAGGAGAACTGGACAAAAACCGACTACGACTTCAACGGCGACGGATATGACGACTTTTTCGTGATAGACACCTACGACACAAGATTCGGCATCTACATAAACGACAAGAAAGGCGCATACGACCGGCTTTATTACACAAAAAAGCCGATAGAGAGCGGCTTCGTCATAAACATCGAGAACGAATTGCTGAGGGTGGCGACCGGAACGGAGACCGACGAAAGAGGCGACGGCTGCACATATTTCTACCGCAGTCTGAACGGCAATCTGGTACTCGTGAAAGGCGAAATGTGGTATTTCGAGGCAGGCTCCAGCTTCAACACCCACCTCGACTTGATAAAAAACACGAAACTGGATGTATATACCGACGGATTGGGCGAATCGGAAAGAACGAGCGCAATACCAGCGCTTCCGCTCAAGACCATCGGCGAGGTGGACTTCGCCGGCTGCGAGCTCCGCAACTACGACACAA
Organism: Paludibacteraceae bacterium; assembly: GCA_017937025.1. Lineage (GTDB taxonomy): Bacteria > Bacteroidota > Bacteroidia > Bacteroidales > Paludibacteraceae > UBA4363. The sequence continues at coordinate 61,082 of JAGBEJ010000003.1, forward strand.
AGCAGCAAATGTCGGCCATCTGCGAGCAAGTGCTGCCGTATCTGAACTGCTCGCACTTGTTCACCTTCGACGGCGACGGCGGCAAATGCACCTACAAAGACCGCTCAAGCGAATACATGAGCTACGAGTTCTCGTTCTACTGCTACCCTCTCAAAAAAGGCGGCTACCGTGTTTACATCTGCCAAACGGAGATAAACAGCGAAGCGCCGAAGGACCTGCACAACACGACACTCAGCGCCATGACATACACCAAAGGCAGACCGACAGAATGCAAGCCGGAAGCCGAGATAACGGCGATGATACAAAAAGACGGCGGCGTAGGCTCGTACGATGTTGTCAAATTCGACAAAGACGGCATGACCGTATATGTGTGGGACGGCAGACCGACTCACGACGGCGTGGAAGCCACATTCAAATGGAACGGAGAAAGAATGGTAAAACAATAACCAACAACGCATTATGACAGGGAATCGAACGAAGAAAACCGCCATAATATCCGCGCTTGCACTTCTTGCAAGCATGGGAGCGTACGCCATAAAAGGCATAGCGCTGACCGAAGGCGAAGTTTACGAGATAGAGAAAAAGACGTCGAGAGTGAAAGCCGACTTGAACAAGGACGGCGTCACCGACCTCGTGGTTTACAACGAGAAAGGGCTGTCAATATACTTCAGCAACGGACATGCGAAATACTTCGCGCGCGGCGCCGGCAACGTGGAAAACGAATACGCCGACAGCAGGATAACAAACGTCAAAGTCAATGACAAAGGCGTGCTGAGGATAGAGACCGAATGGGTGAACGACCGCGGAGCGAGCGGCTCAGACACCTACGTCGCACGATTCCAGAACAACGACTTCTACCTGATAGGCTACGACGGCATGTACAACAATCCGCCCACGACCTACTCCTTCAACCTGCTGACGGGCAAGGCTGTGACCGTGTCAGGATACGCCGAGGACACAAAGCGGAAAACCTCCGCTATAAAGAAGCTGCCGCTGAAGAAACTCTCGGAAGTGAAAATCGGCGAATACAAGTGCGAGGATTACTACGAATATTAACAGATCACAAACAAAGCAATAGTGCAGGCCGCATTAAAAACGACCTGCACTATTTTCTTTAATCACGCTGCTTCCGTGTCCGTGACGAGACACGAGCCAGAAGCTCTATGCCGTAAACCGGCCAGTAAGGTACTTTGCCGATGCCTGTGCGCACACGAGGAATGTCAAGAAGCATGAAAGCCGAAGTCATCAAAGCCGCCACCCAGATAATCTGACCGAAAATCTGCTTCAGCGTGACCGACATCATGGAGTGCATAAAGCCTGAGTCGATGCCTGACGACGACAGCGCGCCGATGTGCGTCAGCGTTAGTTCAGCGCCATAGCGCGAGACGTTGTCAGCCATGAAGTGCTGGAATAGCGTGGTGTAAATGCCGTAGCCTGCCGCGCCCGCCAAATACATGTGTATGACATTGAAAATGAACAGCGCCATGAAGAAATGCTCCAAATCGTGCACCGACTCGTGCAGACTCCACATGAGCGACGCCGCCAGTATGGAGTAAGCGCATCCGCGGCAAACGAGCGCAAGGCGGTATTGCGAGAGCGGCGCATTGACATCGAGATAGAAATACATCTGAACGGCATAAGCCAGAATGCAGCCGAAGCCGATGGCGAACAGTTTCCACACCTTCCAGCGCTTATGTCCAAGCCAGAAGAGCGTGATGCCGACACCGACGTACACACCCGGCAGCGACCACAGCCCAAGACCGGTCTTCGTGTGTTCCTCGAGCGCGCGGACCTCGGTCCAATAGATTTCCTCGAGCGTATGCTCCGCGCCGAGCAGTATCTCCGCAACGACCGTCACAAGCAGTATCGGAATCATATTCCTGTACTTGAAAATATCGAGCGAAATGTACGGTTTTTCCACTGTCTTGAGCCTATACAGGACGAAGGCGAGCAGAATGAGCGAAAGGGCGAAAACCCAGCGCAGCAACGGCGACGAGAACCACATGAGGTAGTCGCCATAGACCATGAAGCAGCAAGCCATGAGCATAAGCAGGCTTATGAGCAGGCCGCTGGATATGTCGATGCCGCGCAATGGCATACGCTGCGGCATAGGACACCACGGACGGCACAGCACAAGCTGGCTAAGCACCACATAACACATCGTGCCTATGGTCAGCACATGCATCGTCTGCCATGTGAAATGGAAAGCGACCACAGCCGCAAGCCACGCACTGCCCGTGATGGCGGTCAGCAGCACAATATGCAGCACCGGGAAGAACACGCCGAAGTCACGCGGCGGCGTAATCCACAGCTGTATGTTGGACATGCACTCGAACGTGCCTTGTATCTTGGCTATGCCGGCTATGAAGCAGACCGGCAGCAGTATCGCCATGTTGGTCGTGCGCATGGTTATGAAGTTGCACACGGCTATCACCACAGCCGAGCCGACAAGCAGAAAGCGGTTGGTGAAGCGGAATTTCATGCGGAAGAGCATAGGAAACCACACCGCCATGCCCGCAAGAGTGGCATAAAGCAGCATCAGCAAGTCTTCAATCATCAGATTCGTCGTGCCGCGCACAGCTTCCAACGCACCGAGATAGACTCCGCCAGAAAACTGTATGCATAGCACTGTGACTATGTACAGCCACGGCTGGATGCGGCGTGGCACCCACTCGCGGTACATAGGCATGGCGAACGGCATTCCTGCCTGATTTGGTAACGGAGGATTAGGCATGGCTGATTAGTATTTAACCTCACATTCCACACTATACCCGGCCTTGAGGCGGTCGAGGTCGGCTGGCTTATTGCCGGCAAGCGATATGCGCACCGTCAGCCGCTGCTCCACCTTGACGAAGTTGCCTGTCGCATTGTCCACCGGTATAAGCGAGAATGCGCTGCCTGTGGCGTCGGACATGCGCTCCACACGCCCCTTGAACGTCATGCCCGGCACGGCGTCCACCTTTATATCGACCTCATCGCCCTCTTTTATGTTAGGCAGCTGGCTCTCTCTGTAGTTAGCCTCAACCCATTTCTGGTTCTCGTCCACAATACTCACGAGCGTCTGACCGGGGTTCACCAGCTGACCGACATTTATGTCGCGGCTGCCCACCACGCCCGAGTGTGTGGCTATGATGTAGCAGTACGAAAGGTTCAGTTTCGCGAGTTCAACGGCAGCCTGAGCCTGTCGCAACGCCGCCTCGGAAGCCGAGAGGTGGTGCCCCTGCTCCTCCGCCACGCTGCTCTGCATCGTGCGTGTCTGCTTCACCTGCTCGTAACGCGCCTTCGCGCTCAGATAAGCCGTGTGTGTCCTGTCATACTGCTGACGTGTCACAGCGTCTTGCGCCAGCAGCTTCTCGTATCGCTCATCCTCACGCTGCAAGTTCTCCATGTTCACGCGCGCCTCCTCTATCGAAGCCGCCGTAACATCCATGCTGCTCGCCGTGGTGCGTATGGACGAGCCTGTCGCCTTGCTCTGCTGCTCGGCTCTCGCCAAGTCGCTCTGCGCCTGAGCCAGACGGAGTTTGAACTCGCTGTCCTCAAGTATGACGAGCGTGTCGCCGGCATTGACATGCTGATAAGCCTCGAATCTTATCTCACGCACGAAGCCCTGCACACGCGTGTTCTGCGGAGATATGTACTGGCATACGCGCGCGTTGTCGGTGTACTCGACACGGCCGAAATGAGTGAACTGAAGGACGACATACGTGATGCCAGCCAGCAGTAGCAGCACGATTACTGTATTATAGACATAGGTTCTTATTTGAAACTTATTCATAATGTGTGTGTTGTGTATTTAAGTTGATAATAGTTGTATAACAATGCGACACGCGCGTTGACTAACGCCATGTCGGCCTGCAGCTTCATGCTCGACGCGTCCAGAAGGTCGGTGAGCAGCGCCAGCTCATTGTTGTAGCGTTTCTCCACGAGAGCGTAATTCTCGTCGGCCAGCTGCACCTGCTTCTGCTGTGTTTCAACCTCGGTGAACGCCGTCAGGAAATTGACATAAGCCGCATGGACTCCATTGTTCACGCCTTCGCGCGCCAGTTCCACACGTTGCTGCGCCGCCTCGCGCTCGGTCTTGGCCTTGCGTATGGCGCGATAGTTATGCCACAGGCTGCCGAGGTCATACTGCAGCCCGACACCCACGAACCACACGTTCACATTCGCATCGACTGGTATCAAGTCCGAGGTGTAAGGTCCTGACAATTCGTCCTTGGCTATAAGCGCGATTGTCGGCATAGACCCCGAACGAGCTATTTTCACCTGCTGCTCGCTCATCTCCTGCGCCGCCTCTGCCTGACGGATGCCGAGATGGCTGCTTGAGGCGCGGCTCTGCCATGTCTGCTCGGACGCCGACTGCTCCAGCTGAGCGAGGGCGGCTTCCACAGCCACAGTATCCGGCACAATCGTCTGTCCAGCAGGGCAATGCAGCGAATTTGCCAATTGATGATGGATTATGGACTGAGCGTCAATAAGACGGATACGTGTCAGTTCCAACTGCTTGAGCTGCAACTCGTAGCGTGTGAGGTCATTGCGCAGCACCACACCTGCCGACTCGCGTGCGCGCATCTGCTCAAGCACCTTGTTCGTCTGCTCTATGTGGCGGTCTATTACTTGGCGCTGATTCTGCAATTTCACCAGATCTAAATAATATCCAGCAAGCATCAGACGCACTTCTTGACGACTCTTTGCCACGTCAAGCTCGGCTATGCGCTCGCCTATCTTAGCCATCTCGATGCCTGCCATTATCGCACCGCCAGCATAGATGACCTGCGACGCCTCGACCGAGAATATGTTGCCCCAGTGAGGTGTCGGCTGCTGACCGTTCTGCACGCTCTGCGGACCCAAACCGGCGTAGATGACATCGGTCGTTCCAGATGTTGAGAAGCCGCGGCTCATAAGTGTCGCATCGCCTATATACGACCCGCTCAGACTGATGTTCACACGAGGCGTAAGAGCGTTCTTCGCCTGACGCACACCTTCGTTAGCAGCACGCAGAGCAGCCTCCGACACTCTTATCTGGCGGCTCTCCTCGTCAGCCATGCGGAATATCGCCGCAAGGTCATAAACAACGCTGTCGCCGGCACTCAACGCAGCTTCACCGTAAACCAAAGAAAAAGGGCTGATGACCGCAAGGCACACCAACCCTAAATGAAAAATCGTTCGTTTCATTGAGTTTGTACCCTTTTTATTGTTTATGGAATATTATAGGGTCAAACCCACGCCTTTACCAAGGCGGCGCACTGTAGCGCGACTGACTTATTTGAAAATCGGTCGCAAATGTACCACCTTTTTTCGATATGCGAATCCCCGTCACAAGGGGGAATTTCAGCGTTTTTTGAGAATTATTAACTTGTAGGACTCACTTATGAGCTCACGCACAAGCTCATCATCCAACTCGTTAAGATACAGGTCGTTCCAATGTTTTTTATTCATGTGATAAGCAGGACGGATGCCTGCGTGACGCTCACGAAGCTCCTCGCCCATCTCCGGCGGAAGTTTCACTGCTACACGTGGTTCTGGAGCATCAAGCTGCATCAGCATAAACCATTTGCCGCCCACACGCCACGACACCCACTGCCCAGCGAAAAGAACCTCCTCCACCTTCGCGTCAAGGCTCAACGCATATTCTCTTGCCTGTTCTATATTCATAACTTGATATTTTTTACGCAATCCCCACCAGCTCGATTTCGAAAATCAGCGTCGAACCGCCAGGAATGCCGTCCATCTGCACATGTTGAAACTGGAACGAGATAGGCAACATAGTCTTGAGCCACCCTTTGCGCCACTTGCCCCACGCCAGAAACAACGCGAGAAAATCCAGTTTGAATAAGTCCATAAATTATAAATCTACAAATCGTCCAAAGCAGCTTCAGCTACTTTTGCCGAATTGATTTTATCAGAATAATTCAACACGACACAACTACCCAACCATTTCTTTATTATCTTCAACTCTATGCCACCCTTGTCCGTTTCCCATACAGACTCATATATACATTTATCCAGTATTACATCATACTTCCTATTTTTATCCTTATCTGACAAATGCTCTCCATCAACCACTTCTCTACTATTTGATGGCTCACCATATTTCTTAGTCAACATCTCTTTTAAAAAGCTATAACTCCCATAAATTTTAGACCATTTGTCACCAGGCGGGAATGCTACAGCAACATAGAAAACAACACCTGTGCTTCTAAAAGTCACGACACCTATAATACAATCCTTATATCCTGCGAACTCTCCTTTAAAAGAAGCATTGCCATCCATTGTTCCTAAATGCGCAAATCCCTTCTGCTCCATTTTCACAGTGAAATCATCCAAAGAACCGTCTATAGGAATACCCATGAAAGTCATGTGTCCAAAACTATTTTGCGCCGAGACCAATCCTGCAAACAAAACTGACAATATAACAAGTAATAAATTCTTCATAAACTTATGTTTTTAGCGATTTTCACACACAATTACTATTGAACAAAATCAATGACAAAACGAACAACCTGCCCCATTGATTTCATCTTACGCAATCCCCACCAACTCAATCTCGAAAATCAGCGCCGAGCCGCCTGGAATGCCCGGTTGCGAGAACTTGCCGTAGCCCATCTCGGCAGGGATGTAAACCTCCCATTTGTCGCCTATGTGCATCTGCTGCATGGCTATTATCCAGCCGTCTATCAGGTCGCACAGCCTGCAAGCCAACGGCACACCGCCACGGCTGCTGTCGAATTCGTTGCCGTCTATGGTCCTGCCCGTGTAGTGCGCTGTGACGATGTTGCGCACCGTAGGCGTGGCGCTGCTCTGGTCGCCTTCCTCTATCACTTTGTAGTAGATGCCCTGCGGAAGCGCCTTCACGCCCTCCTCTTTCGCCTTCGCCGCGAGCCATTCCTTGTTCGCCTGTATGTATTTCGATTTTGCCATTATGTATGTGTTTATATAAGTCTTCAAAATTAGCGGTTTTGCGGGAATATCCGCTAGCAGATTTAATCCCAATGTCCAGCGGACAGAAATAAAATCAAATCGGTCAAAATTTGTTCTGCTGGATTTAATGCGATTTGTGAGATTTCTCGCGAAGCGACCTAACAAATCCGCACCCTGAGCTACGGTTGCTGAGCGGAGCCGAAGCACCGAATGGTGATTCTGATTTTACATCCGGCATTTCGGCTACGCTCAATGACCGGAGCCATACGGTTGCTGAGCGGAGCCGAAGCACCGAAGCACCAGCCTATTTTCCATGATTCTTTCCTTCACAGCGCCTTCCGCAGTGCCGTTCTTCTGTTAAAACACGATTTTTATGTTATGTAACATTTGAAAATATTTGTTAAGCGGCACGAATACCCCTAACTTTATATGCAAACAAATACAGATCACGTTTCATGACTTATCTAAAGCGATTAAAACAGAAAATGTCAAAGATTTTTTCCCGATTATTCATTATGGTTTTTAAAAACGATTTACAAAGTCAAATGAACGTGAGGACAAGAATACGAAATATCGCCTATGTCAGACTATACCACATACATATGTAACTCATTGACAATCACCCCCCCACGCAAGCAAGGGTAAAGTCGTCACACATATCACCACCATAGCAGGCGGTGCTTTCTCTGCATGAGAAGGCATCGCCTGTGTGCGTATATAAACGCGCCACACAAGATTTTTTTATTATTAACTCTATAAAACAGACTATCATGAAAAAGAACATTTTTAAAACACTCGCCGTTACGGTGTTATCGGCAGTGAGTCTGACGGCATGGGCGGTCGATCCTTATGCCGATCTTGTGAACACCACAACGGAAATAACTTTTGACGGCAAGCTTTGGTATCTGATTGATTACGATGCTAGTACAGTAACACTGCTTTCAAAGGAATGTGTTGGAGTATCACGGTATGATACGCAGGATCCAGTAGCCCACGCAAATACTTGGTACACGAACAATATAACAGCAACTGCCAAAACAGCAGTCAATGGAAGCGGAATGTTTCTTTTGACAATTGAGCAAGTAAAAGGAATATTAGGATCAGAGGATAAAGAAGCTACTTCTGATGTTTTGAAATGCAGTGTACCAACTGGAGCAGAATTTGCTACCTGGTGGCTCTGCTCATCCGGTTTGACGAATAGTAGCGGTATGGCAATTGTGCTTGGTAGTAGTGGCAAACTTAGAAGTGATGGCGCCTCTAAGGATAATGTCTTTGGTGTCCGCCCCGCTTTAAAGCTTGATCTGAGCAAGGTGACGTTTGATACTGAATCAAAAACATTCACGGTGGGATCGGCTACTTCTGTCGCAACTCCGACACTCAGTCCTGCCGACGCCGCTAAAAGCAACATCTGGTACGACCTCAACGGCCGCCACTATCAGGGCAAGCCAACAATGCAAGGCGTGTACATCAACAACCATCAGAAATACGTTGTGAAGTAACCTGTCTGGTGTAAAAACAAAATTAAAAGGTTCAGCGCTGTGGCGCTGAACCTTTTAATTTATATGAACAAAAAACAATCATTTATTGTTGTAGAGACGTTGCGCGCAACGTCTCTACTGAAATCAGCACCGGGCATCTCTACCTCATCTTCCCACTCATTATCCTGCTTCTGACACTGCGGACGGCAGGTTTGTAGTAGCTTATCTCCATAGATTGAAGGGTGCGCATGAGCTCGCCCTCGAGTTCGGGATAGAATCGGCACATACGGTACGCGAGCTTCATGCAGAGCGACTGCGCGCCGGGCAGTTCATCGGCTGCGGTCATACGCTCCAGACAAAAGTCCAGAAAGTCGGTGCGCAACGTGTCCTTGCTTATTTCAAGTCGCTCTATCACGTTGAGCGACAGCCGTCTGACGGATGAATCCCGCGTCTGCATAGCCAAGCAGATGAAGTCGCCGAGCATGGACTGAAGGGCGGACAGCTCGTCGTCGGTGGCTTTGGTCAATATCCATAAGGCATTGCGCGCCACTTTACGGTCGTCGTCGCGCATGAACCGACTGGCAAACTCCACGAAAGCGCCGCTGCGCCTGATGTCGGCGCACACGGCTTGCGCATCCGCCTCGCCACGCACGGCTCTTATCCTGTCGCTCGTCATCGCCATGCCCTACTTTTTCTTCTTCGGACGAGGCTCCGGCAGCGCCTTGCACGTCTCGCGCACGAGGGCCGAGAGGTAGTCGCGGTCGTCGATGTCGGTTATGTAGAAATAGTCCTTGGCTCCGTCGTAAGGCGGACGGAGCGCCACTTCACGCAGCATAGGACGGACAGTATCGGTCGGTTTCAGGTAGAAGCCGTTGTCGCAGATGAGTCCGAAGATTTTGCCGTCGCAGTAAATGCCGTAGTCGCCGAACATCTTCCTGACGACAATCTCGCCTGCGTCCGAGCACTGGTCGGCTATGTATTGCACAAAGTCAGCGTTGCTTGCCATTTGTCGATCTGTTTTTGATGAGAAAATCATATCCTTGAGTCTGACGGCTGGATGATGGTACTGCCGCTCCTTCATCGTGCGCTTGCCGCCGAGCTCCACTGCCTGATGCTGACAGAAATGCACGCACGCGAGACACGACTCGCACCCCTCACCGCAATGCGCCTTGCCGCCGTCCATCGTTATGTTGCCCACAGGACAGACCTCGGCGCAAACGCCGCATCCGATGCACTTCTCGGCATTAATTCTTGGGCGCAGAGCATTGAACACCGACTTGTCGAACAGCGACTGCACCGCCGCCAGCAGGTCGTAACTGCCGAAGTGTCTGGCATTCACGCCATTGGCTATGTCGCTCTTGATGCGTTCCAGGCGCGAGGCGTACTTCTTGAACTTCCACGTCTGCTTGTTGGGGTTGCGTCCGAAAGCCAGCGCGCTGTTGTCCGGCACGCGTATCTTGTGGCAATAGTTCAGCCTTACGCCTTTCTTTTCGAGTATGCGGTTGACGGTCCAGACACTGTTGCCAGCCAACGCTCCGCATGGTATCACGATGAAGTAATACGCCCCGGCAGGCAGTTCCAGCTGCTCCACAAGCCTCGGCACAATCTTTGGCGCATTGCCGTTGTAGCACGGATATACGAAGCCGATGCGCTTCTCGCCCATGATGTCGGACTTCAGAGCATCGCACAGCGGCATAACACGGTCGCCAGTGCGCTCGGCTATCTGCCGTGCCGTAGCGAGGCAATTACCTGTGCCTGAGAAGTATAGAATCATATCACTTCTTCAGTATGCCTTTCTGCCAAGTCAGAGTCGGATAAGTCTTCTTCAGATAGTTCACAGCGCCGTCGATGCCGCTGCTGCCGCTTGTTGCGAACGGTACGAGCGTCTTGCTCTCCAGTTGCTCAAGGTTGTTGTCTATCCACGAGTTGATGATGCGCGGACAGATGCCCCACCAGATTGGGAATCCCACGTAAATAGTGTCGTAAGGCATTATGTTGGTGCACTGCTTGATGGACGGACGAGCCTCCGCATCGCTCATCTCCTTCGACGAGCGCGACTGCTTGTTGCGCCAGTTCAGGTCTTCGGCTGTGTAATGCTCCGACGGCTCAATCTCCCACAGCACCGCCTTTTTCTGCTTGGCTATCTCCTTGGCAGCTGTGCGTGTGTTGCCGGTTGCCGAGAAATAAGCCACCAGCGTCTTGCTCTCTTTCTGTGCGTAAACCTGAGCCATGATAAACATCATCACGCTCAATAAAAATGTCATTTTCTTCATCGTTTCGTGTTTTTTTAAACTTGTTTCAGCCAAAGTTATGGCTTTTTTAATAGAAAGCGCTTGGCTACGGCTATTCTTTTAAAAATGTCACGAATTCACTCTCTCGTCAAACTCATCATTCAACTTGAGCATCCATTCCGGCAGTTTCGCCTTCGCGTTGGCTATCAGTTCCTCGGGCATCGTTTTGTAGAATGCGTACGCCATCGGACCGGCAATGGCAGCGAGCGTGTCGGCATCACCGCCAAGAGCGATGGCGAGTTTCAGGCAGTCCGCATAATCCCGGCTCTCCAGAAAGCAGATGAGCGCGGCTGGCACTGTCTGCTGGCACGTTGCGTCGAAGCTGTAGCCGGGTTTTATCGCCTCGTAGGTCAATGCCGCCCAGTCGGGGTAATACTTCTCCAGGACATGCTCACGGACAAAGCCCTTGCCCTTGCCGTTCATGCCGTAATATATCGTCAAAGCCGTAGCCACAGCGCCTTTCACGCCTTCGGGATGGTCGTGCGTAGGCAGTGCTGTGCGTGTCGCAAGGTCGATGCACTCCGCCTCGCTTTTCGCCATGAACCCAGCAGCCGACACACGCATTGCGCTGCCGTTGCCAAAGGATTTGTACGGCGGTTGTATTTCCTTTGCAATTAGCCAGCGGGCAAACATTCCGCCGAAGCCTCGGTAAATATCGGCACGGCAACGGCTCCACAAGTTCTGCGCCATGTCAAGGTCATTAAGCAACGCCTCGGCGCAGGCGAATGTGCAGAGGGTGTCGTCGGTGTAGTCGTTTTGTGGATTAAGCAAATCCACAGCATCGTAGTTCTTCGTTCTGCCCCCGAACTCGTATGGCATGCCGGCAATGTCGCCGATAGCTGCGCTAAGCAATAGATTTTTCATAGTCATGTCCTCCTGTCTTATTAGAATTCCAGACGGAATCCTTTCTGTTTCAATTCGTTGTAACTTTCATTATTAAAGCTGTAGAGTTTGGCTTCGCGCTTTGGCGTAGGCCATACCGTTTCCTCCAGCTGCGTCAATATGTTGAAATGCAGCATTTTCTTGGTGAAATTGCTACGGTCGAAACGCACGTCAAGTATCGCTTCGTATAGGTTCTGGAGCTGCCTGATGGTGAATTTCTCCGGCAGCAGTTCAAAGCCAATGGGCTCGAAATGTATGCGCTCGCGAAGGCGCTTCAGTGCCATGCTCAGTATCTTCTCATGGTCGAAAGCCAGCTGCGGAACATCATCAAGCGCGAACCACTCTGCCTTTGCCGCATCGTCGCCGGCCTTTACATCCTGAATCCTCACAAGCGCATAATAAGCAACCGTTATGACTCTCTCGCGCGGGTCGCGGTCCGGGGCGCTGAAAGTGTGGAACTGCTCTATGTAAGCGCCAGTCAGCCCGGTTTCCTCCTCCAGTTCACGCAGAGCGCCGTCCTCGCACGACTCGTCAATCTTGACGAAGCCGCCCGGAAAAGCCCATTTGCCTTTGCACGGCTCCAGCCCTCTCTCCACGAGCAGCACCTGCAGCCTCATCCCGTCGAATCCGAATATCACGCAGTCCGTTGTCACTGCCGGATGCGGATACTTATACGTGTACATTTTCTCTTCCATTCTATTATCTTGTGTGAATTTTACACCACAAACATAAGACATCTTTTCCACAAAAAGAAAATATTTATGGTAATTTTTACACAAGATTTGACTGATTCGTTAGATTTAAATATCGATTATTTTACTTTTAAGGAATTTTCATAAACTTGCATAGCAAAAAAAACAAAAGAAGAATTGGAGTGCCACTGCATGGCAGAAATAAGGCAAATAGAAACAAACGAATTAGAGATATGGCAAAAAAGAATAAAGAAGAGAAATCACGCACAGCGGTCGTACGAAAGAAAAGGCGCGAGAAACGCAAGTCAAAGTTGTACGGAGAGCTGGACGACGAGTTCTTCGACAACAGCGACGACGATGATTTGGAGGAAGCGAAAGCCCAAGCCGCCGAAAATGACATGCGCTGGACGAAAATCGCATTCATCTCGCTTCTGGCTATATGCGCCATCATCTTCGCATGGCAAAGAATCGAGTCGCGCAATTATGTGGAGACCAACGCCAGAATCACCGATTGGTATTCAGGCACGCTGTCGGCGCCTCTCGTAGCCAACAAATTCGGTCCGACTGGCGGAAACATCTCATACTCCAGCCAAATCGCCATAGTGGAATACTACTTCAACGGCACTCTGTACGAAGGCAAAGTGAAACTGAGCAACGACACGCACAGCAAAAACATAAAAATCTACTGCGACCAGTATGAGCCATGGAAATGCCGAGACGAGAAACTGGAATATCCGAATTTGGACATATTCGTAATCTGCGTATTCGTCTTATTCGGTATCATTGCCATAGGGATAATCAAGCAGCATTAGCGCCATAAAAAACCATTTTGTTTCATAACAAAGGTTACACACAAGAATATCCAAAATTTAAATCGTAAATTTGTGAATGTGTTCAATGACACAAAGACTTGAAAAAGTGACAGACACGTTTGCAAATACAATAAGATACATCATACGCCACCTGACAGGACGCCCAGACTGCCACGCTGACGAGAAAGTCGGCTACACGAGCGATGAGCGCCAGTGGCAAAGCTACAAGGTGGTGATACGCCCGAGCGGTTTCTTCGACGACGGCACCTACGGCACAGCGCAGAGCCTGCCCACGCTGCCGCTCAAAAGCATCGACGGCACACCGATAATCTACGGCGACGACACCATAACACGGCAAGGCGACACCATCATAGTCAATGCCGACATCGTGGCATCGGCCTACTTCATGATGGCTCGCTACGAGGAATACGCCGACACGTCCGCCAAGAAGAGAGACTGCCACGGCAGATTCATAGGCAAGGAGTCGCTGGCGCATAGAGCCGGATTCTTAGACCGCCCTATTGTAGAGGAATACAGCAGACTGCTGAGGAAATGGCTGCGCGAAGCTGGCGAGCAAATCGACGAACCGAGGGCGGAAATCAGCCACTACTACATAACCCACGACCTTGACATGCCGCTCTACAGCAAGACTTTGAGAGGCGTGCTCGGCGCAGCGAGAAGAGGAAACGCCATCGAGGGAATAAGGAACTTCATGGCGGCCACGGAGAAGAACAAATACTTCACATTCCCGATGCTGAAAGGCGAATGTGACAAACTGCGGAACGCCCACGAAGGCAAAGTGAGCGAAATCGTCTTCGTGAAATCGACTGTGAACGGAAATATCAAAAAAGAAGACCTGCCGACTTACAATCTGCAAGACAAGCACATAAAAGAAGTTATCGAATACCTGAAAGACAACGGATTCGAGATAGGACTGCACACAAGCTACTACAGCGGAAGACACCCGCACAACGCCAAAGAGGAGGCGTCAAAACTCAGACTCGAGACCGGGCTCGACGTGACCAAAAACCGCTACCACTACTTGCGCACGCTTCGTCCGCAGGACTACCAGAGCCTAATGGACGCCGGCATAACCGACGACTTCACGCTGGGATACGCCGACGTTGCTGGATTCCGCACCGGCACATGCCGCAAGTACCGATGGATAAACCCGGAGAACGGCGAAGCGGCGCAGAACCTGTGGATTCATCCGATGATAATGATGGACTGCACTGTGGGCGACAAGAAGTACATGAGCCTGAGCGAGGACGAAGGACTGGACGCAGTGAAAAAACTCATAGACAACACAAGACAACACAACGGAGAAGCGACCATACTTTTCCACAACAGCGTATTCTGCGACGGCAGCTACGACTACGAAAAACTCTACAAAGGCATAATCACGGAACTGAGGAAATAATGCCAAACCATCGTCTTGCTTTCAGTTTGTTTTGTTACATTTGCAGTCACTTGTTTTTACACAAATCCGCATAAAAACAAAGAAAGATGACCGAGAAAAAGCACTTGCTTGTAATAGCCGACGCATTTCCACCAGACTTCGCGCCGAGAATGGGCTTTCTGTGCAAGAATCTCGAGAAGCAGGATGACTGGGACGTCACTGTCGTGGCTCCGACTGTCGGTCAAAAAGAATGCGACATAACATTCAACAAAACCGAGATACACAAAGTTGAAATCATTAAAAGCGGAAATAAGAAACTTGCCAGAATAAAATGGCTGCTCGTCTTTATTCTGACACTGCTGTTCGACAAGAAGTCGCTGATTTTCACCAAGAAGGCAAAGGAGATAATCAAAGGAAGAAAGTTTGACGCTATTTTATGCAGCACATACTACACTTTCCCGCTGCCGACAGCCCAGAAACTCGCCGAGGAGATGAACATTCCTTTCGTGGCTGACTTGAGAGACATAGCCGAGGAATACAAGGAGAACGACTTCTTTCTGCACAAGCTGCCAAACCTTTGCGGCTTAGAAAAAATCATCCCATACATATACAAGAAACAGAGTGTCAAACGAAGAAACAAGGCTCTAAGGAAAGCCTCCGCTGTGATTAGCGTGTCGAAATGGCACACTGACACGATAAGCAAATACAACCCAAACACGCATGTCATATACAACGGATATGACAACGAGATTTTCATACCCGAGGAAATACACACCACAACATTCAACATCACACACACAGGACGGCTGTACAACGAGTCAATAAGAGACCCTAAGATGTTCTTTTGCGCCATAGAGAAAGCCTTAAACGACAATCCTGAGATGAAAAAGCACCTCAGCATAAGATGGTACATCGACGAGGCTTCAAAACCATCGGTAATGGAAGCGACAAAGAAACACAACCTCGAGGAATACACCGCCATAAACGGATTTGTGAAACTCACAGAGGTGCCAAGAATACTGAACGAATCGTCGGTTGTGCTTGTTTTCAGTAACAAGACCGAGCAGAACGGCACTAAGGGCATAATGACCACGAAGTTCTTCGAGGCTCTGGGATGCCGACGTCCGATACTATGCGTGAAAAGCGACGAAGCCATACTGGAACAAACTATCATAAAGACAAACTCTGGAGTGGCCGCAAGAACTGTCGACGAGGCCGAAGACTTCATATTGAAGAAATACGAAGAATGGAAGCAGAACGGCTGCACAAAGCAGGAGGCTAACGAGAACGGATTCGTATTCTCGAGAAGCCAGCAAGCTCAACAATACCTCGAACTGCTAAACAGACTCACAGAAAAGCAATGAGCCCAAAAGTCTCGGTAATAATAATAAACTGGAATGGCTCGCAATATCTTAAGTCATGCATAGAGTCTATTCTCGGAAACGACTACGAGAACAAGGAGGTTATTGTCATAGACAACAACTCCGAAGACAATTCCGTTGAGATAATCAAGTCTTTTGGCGGCAATGTAACACTCGTAGAAAACGAGAACACAGGATATGCAGGAGGCGCCAACAAAGGCATCGGCATAACTGACGGCGAATACGTAATCATAGCCAACCCTGACATTATCCTGACAGAAACATACATAAGGAGACTTGTCGAGTTCGCCGAGAAGAACGAGAAATGCGCCTCGCTGACGGGCAAACTCCTGAAATACGATTTCCAAAACAACACTAAGCTCAACATAATAGACTCTGCCGGCATCAGACTAGACCACGGCAGACACGGATATGACATAGGGCAAAACCAGACTGACAACGGACAGTACAACACATCTCGCCGGGTATTCGCGACATGCGGCGCGGCAAGCATGTACAGAAGGAGCGCGCTGAATGCCATAAAACAAGGCGACGACTTCTTCGACAGCGACTTCTTCGCTTACAAGGAAGACATCGACCTCGGCTGGAGACTGAATCTGTGCGGACTCGAGAACTGGTACGTAGCCGACGCAACAGCCTATCACGGCAGAACGATGAACAGCGGCGACGGAATAATGAGCACCATAAAAAACAAAAAAGACAAGAACCTGCAGAACGGACTATCGCTCAGGAATCATTATCTGATGCTGATGAAAAACGAAAACAGATACACGCTCTGCCGCGACTTTCACAGAATCCTATTCAACCTGCTGAAATACATACTTTTCTACCTGTTCACAAGTCCACGGACATTGAAGTCTCTGTTAGACGCAGCCAGCATGAGGCGCAAGTTCAGAAACAAGAGCAAGGACTTTTTCAGCCGCAAAACCATCGACAACAAAGCCGCGTACAAGTTATTCGACCTTTAGCCTTGTCATCCATATTCATGACAAGATTTCTCTTTCGCAAGCCGCAAACTGACACTTTGTCACTTTACTTATGACAAAAAACTGCCAAAAAGCATTTGGCACGCAATTCGCAGAAACAGCGGTGTCAATAAAATTCGACATAAACAGAAAATCTAACAAAATAAATTTTTAGCATCATGAAAATCAAACCATTAGCAGACCGCGTACTGGTAAAGCCAGCAGAGGCTGAAGAGAAGACAGCAAGTGGAATCATCATCCCAGACTCAGCAAAAGAGAAGCCATTGAAGGGCAAAGTCGTAGCTGTAGGCGAGGGAACAAAGGACGAGAAGATGATTCTCGAGGAAGGCGACGAAGTGCTGTACGGAAAGTACGCTGGCACAGAGCTCGAACTCGACGGAGAGAAGTTCCTCATCATGCGCCAGAGCGACGTTTTGGCTAAATTCTAATTCAGATTAAAAACAAAAATAAAGACATAAAATCATGGCAAAAGAAATCAAATTCAACATCGACGCTCGTGACGAGTTGAAAAAAGGCATTGACCAGCTGGCCAACGCAGTGAAGGTAACACTTGGACCTAAGGGCCGCAACGTGATAATCGAGAAGAAATTCGGCGCTCCACACGTGACTAAGGACGGTGTGACAGTGGCTAAGGAAATCGAGCTGCCAAACCCATTCGAGAACATGGGCGCGCAGATGGTCAAGGAAGTGGCTTCGAAGACTGGCGACAAGGCCGGCGACGGAACAACTACCGCTACAGTGCTGGCTCAGGCTATCGTTGGCGTAGGTCTGAAGAACGTGACTGCCGGCGCTAACCCAATGGACCTCAAGAGAGGTATCGACAAGGCTGTCGAGGCTGTTGTCAGCGACATCAAGTCTCAGGCTCAGGAAGTTGACAACGACTACAACAAGATAGAGCAGGTGGCAACAATCTCAGCCAACAACGACCCAACCATCGGAAAGCTCATCGCAGAGGCAATGAAGAAGGTTTCCAAGGACGGCGTCATCACCGTTGAGGAGGCTAAGGGAACCGACACAACAGTCGATGTTGTAGAAGGTATGCAGTTCGACCGCGGATACTTGTCTCCATACTTCGTGACTAACACCGAGAAGATGGAGGTTGAGATGGAGAACCCACAAATCATCATACACGACAAGAAGATTTCCTCACTCAAGGAGCTTCTGCCTATTCTCGAGCCAGCAGCACAGACTGGCAAGCCAATCCTGATTATCGCAGAAGACGTTGACAGCGAGGCTCTTGCAACATTGGTAGTAAACCGTCTGCGCGGCTCGTTGAAGATATGCGCAGTCAAGGCTCCTGGATTCGGCGACCGCCGCAAGGAGATGCTCGAGGACATCGCAGTGCTCACTGGCGGAACTGTTATCAGCGAGGACAAGGGCATCAAGCTCGAGAACGCTACTATGGACATGCTCGGAACAGCCGAGAAGGTCATCATCAACAAGGACAACACAACAATAACCAAGGGCGCAGGCTCAAAAGAGGCTATCAAGGACCGTGTGAACGTAATCAAGGCTCAGATCGAGGCTACAACTTCGGACTACGACCGCGAGAAGCTCAAGGAGCGTCTTGCTAAGCTCGCAGGCGGTGTGGCAGTTATCTATGTTGGAGCAGCATCAGAGGTTGAGATGAAGGAGAAGAAGGACCGTGTGGACGACGCACTGTGCGCTACTCGTGCAGCCAACGAGGAAGGAATCATCCCTGGCGGAGGCGTCGCTTACATCCGTTCTATCGCATCGCTCGAGAAGCTCAAGGGCGCTAACGACGACGAGCAGACCGGTATCGAGATAATCAAGCGCGCCATCGAGGAGCCATTGAGACAAATCGTGGCTAACGCTGGACAGGAAGGCGCTGTCGTAGTGCAAAAGGTCAAGGAAGGCAAGGGCGACTTCGGTTACAACGCTCGCGCCGACAAGTTCGAGAATATGTACGCAGCTGGAGTCATCGACCCAGCCAAGGTTTCAAGAGTAGCTCTTGAGAACGCGGCTTCTATCGCCGGCATGTTCCTGACAACTGAGTGCGTGATTGCCGACAAGAAGGAGGACACTCCAGCTATGCCTGCCGCTGGCATGAACCCAGGCATGGGCGGAATGATGTAATCAGACAAAACATCAGATAGAAAAGTCCCGTCGAGATTTCGGCGGGACTTTTTTTGTGCCGTTCCGGGATTTTGATTGAAAGTAATCTGTATCTTTGGTAGCAAATCTTTAAAACACAAAAGCAACAACAGACAAAGACACAAAGACAAGTCAAACATAACATATTATAAATCATAGCGTTTGCTACTATATTCGAGACATTCCGAAAATTTGGCGATTAGAAGAATATGTCCATCAGAGAATAAGTTCAGTGAACGTTCGCGCAATAGCGTGGACGGAACTTATTTGATGGACGGGTTACGCCAAATACCTCGGAATGCGATAAGTGAAATCCACGCTTTTCGTATTCCTAAGTGTTTGTTGTAATCTGTTGTCATCGGTAAGTGGCTGAACGCTGAAAAGCATACGCCGATGAATGTATCCAAACTTCACCGCGAAGATTTGTTGAATAAAATTCAGCAGATTCGCACCTACATTGCCTCTGCCAAGCAAGACCAGAACACGGGCAACCTACTCCAGTATCTCGACGAACTCGTGAAAGACGTAAAGGGCAAGAAATACGGCCTCGTCTTTGAACAGCACCGCGAGGCGATTGACGAAACGCTTGAAACACATGTGCCCGTCCTGACTGAACAGCCCGACCTATTCATCGACAACGGCGGACAGATGAATTTCCTTATCGAAGGCGACAACCTCGCTTCACTCCAACTCCTCGAGAAAACACACAAAGGAAAGATTGATGTCATTTACATTGATCCGCCATATAATCGTGGAAAGGTCAATGATCAAGATGATTTTATGTATGACGATAATTATGTTGATATAAATGACACATTTAGACATAGTAAATGGTGTTCTTTCATGAGTAAAAAAATTGCAATTGCTCAAAATCTTCTAAAGAATGGAGGTCTAATATTCATTTCAATAGATGACAATGAACAATCAACCTTAAAATTATTGTGCGATGAATTTTTTGAATATGTTGCCGTATTACCAACTATAATGAATTTAAAAGGGAATCAAGATGAATTCGGATTTGCTGGCACTCATGAATATACATTAGTATACGCCAAAAATAAGTCAAAAGCAATTATAGGGGAATTTGACTTAAATGAAGAAGAATTCGAAAATGATTGGCAACACGATGAAATAGGTTATTATAAACAGGGAGCAACTTTAAAAAGAACAGGACAAGATGCCCCGAGAGAAAAACGTCCTTGGTGTTTTTTCCCCATTCTTATTAATTCCGAAAATAGTGTTTCAACAATAACAGACGAAGAGTATTCAAAAATATACGACCCAAATTCAAAAACTTTTGATGACGAGTATATTGAATTAATTAAGTCAAATTATACAAAGAATGGATTCGCATTTGTTTTACCTATAACAGATGACGAATATACATCTTGGCGTTGGGGATTTAAAACTGTGAAAAAAGATCGTTCTGAAATTATCGCAAATAAAACAAAGACTGGATATTCGTTATATAAAAAACAAAGACCAGAATTGAGTGACTTGCCGACAAAGAAGCCGAAATCCGTTTTTTATAAAGCTCAGTATAGCAGTGGAAATGGAACTTCTCAACTAAAAAACATTTTTGGGACAAAAAAATTCAACAATCCCAAACCAATCGATTTGATATATGATTTTATCAAATTATCCACAACGAAATCTTCCACCATTCTCGACTTCTTCGCCGGCAGTGGCACGACGGGTCACGCCGTGATGAAACTCAATGCCGAAGATGGCGGCAAACGTCGCTTCATTCTCTGCACCAACAACGAGAACAACATCTGTCGCGATGTCACATACGAACGATTGAAAACCGTCATCACGGGCAAGCGCAAAGACGGCAGCGAATACTCGGAGAAATACGATGCCTCGCTCAAATATTATAAGGTCGATTTCGTCCCCATCACCGACAAGGTCTATTACGACTACGCCGATGAACTCCTGCTCCACGTGCGCGAATTGGTGGAACTCGAGAACGGCATCAACTTCACGGGCAACAGCGAGATAGCCATCGTGCTGACCGAAGACGAGATGGCGCAATTCGTGGCGCAGGATGATGTACAAGCGCACACGCTGTATCGCGGTCACAACGTGCTGCTGACTGCCGAACAGGAGGCGTTCATCGCTGCGCACGGCATACACGTGCACGTCATTCCCGATTATTATTACAACGAAATGACGAAATAATTTTTTCCTCCATTCACCCGTAGAGACGCGCCATGGCACGTCTCTACAGAAAAAACATAATTATGCAATTATTAGATTTTCAATTACATACAATAGGCAAACTGATGGAGGTGATGAACTCCAGCAAGCGCGACATCATCTTGAAAAGCCCTACAGGCAGCGGCAAGACCATCATGCTCACGCACTTCATGGACGAGTATTGCAAAAGCGTCGCAAACACGGTTTTCATCTGGCTCACGCCAGGCAAAGGCGACCTCGAAGAACAGAGCAAGGACAAGATGGACAAATACATCCACAACGCGCAGACCAAACTGCTTGCCGACGTGATGACGAGCGGATTCGCGGAAAACGACTGCTGCTTCATCAACTGGGAAAAACTGACCAAGAAGGGCAACAACGCCCTTAAGGAAGGCGAGCGCAAGAACTTCATCGAACACATCGAGACGGCGCGCGACAACGGTCTGCAGTTCAAAATCATTGTCGATGAAAGCCACCAGAACGATAGCGTGAAAGCCAACGAGATTCTGCAATATTTCCAGACCGACAAAATAATCCGCACCTCGGCAACGCCAAAGAATTTCAACAAAGATGCCGTTGAGTTCATTGAGGTGGACGAGGCCGACGTCGTTGCTTCGGGACTGATAAAGAAACTGCTCGTCATCAACGAGGATTTTCATCAGAACGAAAAAGTTGACGACCAAATCGACTTCCTACTCGAACGGGCATTGGCAAAACAACGCGAACTGGCGGCAGCCTTCCTGCAACAAGGATCGAAGGTTAATCCATTGATCATCGTGCAGTTACCGAACAAGAACGACGTCTTGTTGGACGAAGTAGAAAAATGGTTCGAGAGCAAGCAGATAACCTACGAAAACGGCTCGCTCGCCGTGTGGCTCAGCGACAAAAAGGAAAATCTCGACGGCATTGAGCAGACCGATGCGCAACCCATTGCCGTCATCATCAAACAGGCCGTAGCAACAGGCTGGGACTGCCCACGTGCCCATATCCTCGTCAAGCTACGCGACAACATGAGCGAGACGTTCGAGATTCAGACCATCGGCCGCATACGCCGAATGCCCGAAGCGCGCCACTACGACAGCGATTTGCTCGACAGCTGCTACCTCTACACCCTCGACGATAAATTCACCGAAGGCGTGCAAACCTCGATGGGCAAAGGCGCATTGAACGCCGTGAAACTATACCTCAAAAAGGAACATAAAAAATTCTCGCTCACTGGTCAACAGAAACCGGGACTAAGAACCACGCCGCGCGACAGCTATCAGGCGCTCAACGCCATCGCGCACTATTTCCAGAAGACGTACAAACTCGACAAGAATTACAAAGAGAACCAAACACGATTGGAGACGGCAGGTTACAACTTTTCAGACGACATTGTGAAACACACCGTTTCGGGTGACCTGCACAAACTAAGTCAGGAGGAAATCGACAAGTTGAACGACATTGCCATCCGTGAGCCGCTAAACACGCACCGTCATGGTCGAGATTTTCATCATGAACTGTCGAGCATTGCACTGAAAATCAGCCTGCAATACGACCAGATGAACCTGATAGCACGCCGCTTGTTTGGCAAAAAAGACAAGTACGACAAAAAGCTATTGAATCTTGAGCCGAAACAGCTCTATGCCTTTGTGCTCAACAATAGCGACCAACTGCGCCACGATATACAAGAAGCCATAGCGTCAAACGACACAGGCAGTTTGCCGATAGCTATTGACAATATCACGGAATACAATTTCACCATTCCGCAAGAGACCATGTTCACCTACAACGCCACATCGAAAGACCAATCGGCCATGTCGAAAAACGTGTACGAAAGCTACGTTGCATCTGCCGAACCACGTTCCGACTCGGAGCGTTCGTTTGAGAAATATTGCGAGGCGTGCAAAAACGTGAAATGGGTTTACAAAAACGGCGACAAAGGCAGCGAGTATTTCTCCATTGTCTATGCTGATAATCTTGGCAAACTTAAATCATTCTTCCCCGACTATATTATCGGCCTTGAAAATGGCGAAACATGGATCATAGAGACCAAAGGCGGATTCGACCGTACGGGCAAGAGCGAAGACATCGACATTTTCAGCCCTAAGAAATTTGATGTACTGAAAGCCTATTTGCAGAAGTACAACCTGAAGGGCGGCTTCGTGCGCAAAGACAAGCAAAGCGGCGAACTCTGCATCTGCACCGAGCATTACAGCGACGACATCCAGAGCAAAGACTGGCAGATGCTGAAAGAGGTCATATAACAATAAAACCAATGGAATGTTTGCGGATATAGACGATGTGCACATCGTCTGTACTATAGTGTGTGCATAGCATTTTGAATTTTATTTGACAAATAATACATTTGTGTAACAATAAACACACAAATGTCATCCGACCTGTACCGCAACAAATACCGCATACCATCGGCGCGCGCCACGTGGCACGATTACAACGGCGGCGCGTATTTCGTCACCATCTGCACACGGGATATGGAGCACTATTTCGGGGAAATCGTAAGTGGCGAAATGAACATGACCGAAATCGGGGAATATGTACAACAATGTATAAAAAACATTCCACAACATAATACATACGCCAATGTGCCAGCATTTGTCGTCATGCCTAATCATGTGCATTTGATTGTTATTATTGATGATGAAAATGCAGATTCTATTTGTAGAGACGTGCCATGGCGCGTCTCTACATTCGGCAAAAATGAGACAATGCAAACCATAGCAAACCAACAAGGACGGTTGTCTACTATGATTGGCGGTTTCAAACAATCCGTCACCCGTTACGCCAACGCCAATTCCATTTCATTCGCATGGCAGACGCGTTTTCATGACCGCATCATACGCGACCACGACGAAATGAACCGCATTGCCGAATATATTGAAAACAACGTGGCGCGATGGGAATCGGACGAATTCCATAATTCAAACCAAAACGACTCCAAAGCCAAAGCAGAATAAGCCGCAAAGCACATTTAGCGATAATTAGGACAACGCTTCAGTGATTTTGTTATATCTTTGTAAGTTAAGTACAAACGAAATAACAAAACCGAATCACATGAAGGGCATAATCTTAGCCGGAGGAAGCGGAACACGCCTCTACCCTATCACACGAAGCATATCAAAGCAAATAGTGCCTGTCTATGACAAGCCTATGATATACTACCCAATGTCAGTGCTGATGCTGGCTGGCATCAGAGACATCCTGATAATCTCAACACCACAGGACATCCACCTGTACCAGAACCTTTTCGAGGACGGTCATGACCTCGGCGTAAACATAAGCTACGCCATACAGCCATCGCCCGACGGACTGGCGCAGGCATTCATCATCGGCGAGGAATTCATCGGCGACGACTCTGTCTGCATGATTCTGGGCGACAACATATTCTACGGACTGAACTTCAGCGACAACCTCAGACGCGCTGCAGAACTTAAGGACGGCGCTACTGTCTTCGGATATTACGTGAACGACCCTGAAAGATACGGCGTGGCGGAATTCGACAAGAACGGCAAAGTGCTGTCGCTCGAGGAGAAGCCAGCCAACCCTAAGTCAAACTGGGCTGTGACCGGACTTTACTTCTACTCAAACGACGTGGTGAAAAAAGCCAAGGGGCTGAAGCCATCGGCAAGAGGCGAGCTGGAGATTACCGACCTCAACAAACTGTATCTGAACGAGGGAAGGCTTAACGTCGAGTTGCTTGGCAGAGGCATGGCTTGGCTGGACACCGGCACGCACGACTCGCTGCTGGAGGCTTCTAACTTCATCTCAACAATACAGAACAGACAAGGTCTGCAAGTGGCTTGTCTCGAGGAGATAGCATACCGAAAGGGTTACATAAGCAAGGAGAAGCTGCTTGAACTCGCCGAGCCGCTCAAGAAGAACAACTACGGCAAATACTTGATAAAAATAGCAAACACTGAGAACTCTCTTTAAAATAAAACGAGAAGAACATGGAACTGATAGAAACACCGATACCTGACTTATACGTAATAAAGAACCGCCTTTTCGCCGACGACAGAGGATACTTCACCGAAGCCTACAATCGTCAGACATTCGAGAAAGCAGGACTGAAATTCGACTTCTGCCAGGACAACAGATCGAAGTCGTCATACGGAGTGGTCAGAGGACTGCACTTCCAGCTTAACCCAAAGAGCCAGACAAAGCTTGTTTCATGCATACAGGGCAAGGTCTATGATGTGGCGGTTGACATAAGACAAGGCTCGCCTACT
The DNA here is from genome assembly GCA_017937025.1 of Paludibacteraceae bacterium. Classification (GTDB taxonomy): domain Bacteria; phylum Bacteroidota; class Bacteroidia; order Bacteroidales; family Paludibacteraceae; genus UBA4363. The sequence continues at coordinate 86,465 of JAGBEJ010000003.1, forward strand.
TTCGGACAGTGGTACGGCGTGGAACTGTCGGAGGAGAACAACCTCCAGTTCCTCATCCCACAAGGATTCGCCCATGGATTCTCAGTGCTGAGCGAGACTGCTGTATTCACATACAAGTGCGACAACTTCTACGCGCCTGAGCTCGAGGGCGGCATTTCATACGACGACCCTGCGCTCGGCATAGACTGGCACTTGCCTGCCGATGCCATAATCAAGTCGGAAAAAGACTCGAAGCATCCTTTACTTAAAGACTTAAAAACCAACTTCATATATAACAAATAAATGAAGATACTCATAACAGGCGCTAACGGCCAGCTCGGCAACGAGATGAGAGTGATTGCGAAAAGCAACACTCAGCACGAGTTCGTATTCACTGACGTGCAGGAACTGAATATTTGCGACAAAGACGCAGTGAACGCATTCTTCAAAGAAGGACATTTTGACTTCGTGGTGAATTGCGCCGCATATACCGCTGTGACAAACGCAGAGAAAGACTTCGACAAGAGCCTGGCGCTGAACAGAGACGCGGTTAGAAACATAGGCGAAGCCGCTGCTGAGAACGGCACGAAGGTGATACACATATCCACAGACTATGTGTTCGACGGCACTGCACACACGCCATACACAGAAGACATGCCGGTCAATCCACAGTCGGTTTACGGCAAGACCAAATATGAAGGCGAAGCCGCTTTGACACAGTCAGGCTGCGACTATGTGATAATCAGAACCGCATGGCTGTACTCGTCGTTCGGCAACAACTTCGTCAAGACCATGATAAAGCTGGGCAGCACAAGAGACAAACTGACTGTCATCTTCGACCAGATAGGCACTCCGACTTATGCCGCTGACTTGGCAAAAGCCATCATGACAGTAATCGACAGCAAGGAATTCGTCACCGGCACATATCACTTCTCGGACGAAGGCGTGTGCAGCTGGTACGACTTCGCCAAAGCCATACACAAACTATACGGCATAAACGGATGCGAAGTTCTGCCATTGGAGACAAAGGACTACCCAGACGACACTCCAAGACCAGCCTACAGCGTACTGAACAAGGCAAAAATCAAGAACACTTACAAAGTAAGCATTCCACATTGGTATGAATCGCTTGAGAAGTGCATAAGAATATTGAAAGAACAAGAAATATAATCAATCAACAAAATAAAAAGAATGAAAAACAAACTCCGCAGTTCTGTCTGCACAGAAGGCCGCCGCATGGCAGGAGCACGTGCTCTTTGGGTAGCCAACGGCATGAAAAGAGAACAGTTTGGCAAGCCTATCATTGCCATTGTAAACTCGTTTACACAATTCGTCCCTGGTCACACTCATCTTCATGAGATCGGACAGATTGTCAAGGCTGAAATCGAGAAGCTTGGCTGCTACGCTGCCGAGTTTAACACCATAGCCGTTGACGATGGCATCGCCATGGGACATGACGGCATGCTCTATTCACTGCCATCACGCGACGTCATTGCCGACTCTGTAGAGTACATGATCAATGCCCACAAGGCTGACGCCATGGTGTGCATATCTAACTGCGACAAGGTTACTCCTGGTATGCTTATGGCTGCCATGCGCCTTAACATCCCTGCTGTATTCGTCAGCGGCGGACCAATGGAGGCTGGCAAGGTAAACGGCGAGAACGCTGACCTCATAACCGCCATGATCAAAGGTGGTGACCCAACAGTAAGCGATGAGGAACTCGAAATCGTGGAACACTCTGCATGCCCAGGCTGCGGCGCTTGCTCAGGCATGTTCACAGCAAATTCCATGAACTCACTGACAGAGGCTATCGGTCTCTCACTGCCAGGAAACGGTTCTATCCTCGCTACTCACGTTAACCGCATACAACTGTTCAAGGACGCAGCAAAGCTCATCGTCAAGAACGCACTCGCATACTATGAGGACGGCGACGACTCTGTACTGCCACGTTCTATAGCAACACGTCAGGCATTCCTTAACGCCATGACACTCGACATCGCCATGGGCGCATCTACCAACACCGTGCTGCACCTTTTGGCTGTTGCACAAGAGGCCGAAGTGGACTTCACTATGTCTGACATCGACTCACTGAGCCGCAAGGTTCCTTTCCTCTGCAAGCTGGCGCCAAACTGGCAGAAGTACAGCATACAGGAAGAAAACCGCGCAGGCGGTATCCTCGGTATTCTCGGCGAACTCGCCAAGGGCAACCTTCTCGACCTTTCATGCAAGCGCGTGAACGGTGCGACATTGGGTGAAGACATCGAGAAATACTCTATCCTCAAGGACAACATCGACCCTGAGGCTGACCGAATCTACCACTCTGCACCTGGTGGCAAGTTCTCTACAAAGATGGGGTCACAGGACACACGTTGGCCTTCACTCGACACTGACCGCGCTAACGGATGTATCCGCGACATCGAGCACGCCTACACCAAGGACGGCGGAATGGCTGTTCTGTTTGGCAACATCGCACAGGACGGCTGCGTAGTCAAGACTGCCGGCGTTGCACCTGAGCTCTGGCACTTCGAAGGCCCTGCTGTCGTATTCGACTCACAGGAGGATGCTTGCGAAGGCATACTTGGCGGCAAGGTCAAGAAGGGCGACTGCGTAGTCATAACACACGAAGGACCTAAGGGCGGCCCTGGCATGCAGGAAATGCTCTACCCTACATCATACATCAAGTCTATGCACATGGGTAAGGAGTGCGCGCTGATAACCGACGGACGTTTCTCTGGCGGAACCTCAGGCTTGTCTATCGGACACATATCGCCAGAGGCTGCCGCAGGAGGCAATATCGGCAAAATCAAGGACGGCGACATCATCGTAATCGATATTCCAAGCCGTTCTATCAACGTGAAGCTCACCGACGAGGAACTGGCAGCACGTCCACAGCAGCCGCTCAAGCGCAAACGTGTGGTAAGCAAGGCTTTGCGCGCATACGCACAGTCAGTGTCATCGGCAGACAAGGGTGGCGTTAGAATTATCCCAGAAGATTAAATTTAAAAACAAAGACAAGATAATGAAGTCAAAAGAATTAGCTGGACGATATGCGTTGATGGAATCGCTCAAGGCGGAAGGAGTCGACACAATATTCGGATACCCAGGAGGTTCTATCATTCCAACATTCGACGCTCTTTACGATTATCGTGACATATTCAATTTCGTACTCGTAAGACACGAACAGGCTGCGACACACGCCGCCGAAGGTTACGCCAGAGTCTCTGGAAAAGTAGGTGTCGTGCTGCTGACTTCCGGTCCTGGCGCCACAAACGCAATAACCGGAATCGCCGACGCCATGATGGACAGTACGCCTATGGTCGTGATAGCCGGACAGGTAGCATCACAGGCCTTAGGTTCAGACGCATTTCAGGAGACTGACTTGGTCGGCATAACACAGCCTATCACAAAATGGAGTTTCCAGATAAGAAAGGCCGAGGACATAGCATGGGCTGTGTCGAGGGCATTCTATATCGCCAGCACAGGAAGACCAGGACCTGTCGTTCTGGACTTGACAAAGGACGCGCAGACAGAGCTGTGCGACTTCGCTTACAAGAAGTGCAGCTTCATCAGAAGCTACATTCCTTATCCAGAGATAAGCGAGTTCGACGTTGAGCAGGCCGCACATATCATAAACGCAGCGAAGAAGCCTTTCGCTCTTCTTGGTCAGGGAGTAATCCTGTCCAATGCGGAGAAAGAGGTCATGAAGTTCCTTGAGAAAGCCAATATTCCTGCCGCCACTACACTTCTCGGTTTGTCGTGTCTGCCTTCAGACCACGAGCTGAACAAGGGAATGCTTGGCATGCACGGCAACTATGGCCCTAACATGAAGACCAATGAGTGCGACGTGCTTATCGCCATCGGCATGAGATTCTCCGACCGTGTGACCGGCAACAGAAACACATACGCGAAACAAGCCAAGATACTGCACTTCGACATCGACCCAAGCGAGATAGGCAAGAATATCACTCCTACACTCGGCATACTGGGCGACATCAAGGAGTCCATTACCATGGTGACAGAAAAGCTGAAGGAAAACAACCACAAGGAATGGATTGATTCGTTCAAGCCGCTGGAGAAGAAGGAATATGAGAAAGTCTTCGTCAAGGAGGTGGAGAACTGCACTGGCGACATACACATGGGAGAAGTTGTGGACAAGATAAGCAAGGCCACTGGCAACAAGGCAGTTCTTGTGACCGACGTTGGTCAGAACCAGATAATGAGCGCAAGGTACTTCAAGTACAAGCAGACACGCAGCGTCATAACTTCAGGAGGTCTCGGAACCATGGGATTCGGACTGCCTGCAGCGATGGGTGCGAAAGTCGGCGCTCCGGACAGAACAGTTTGCGCATTCTGTGGCGACGGCGGTCTGCAAATGACAATCGAAGAGCTTGGGACCATTATGCAGAGCAGCATCGGCGTCAAAATTATTCTTTTGAATAACAATAAGTTAGGCATGGTGAGACAGTGGCAGGAGCTGTTCTGGCACAAGCGCTACTCATTCACCGACATGCTCAATCCGGACTTCAGCATGATTGCATCGGCATACGGCATCAAGAACTCTGTTGTGGAGAAGAGAGAAGACCTCGACAAAGGCATTGCCGATATGCTCAAAGACGACAAGGCATACATGCTTATCGTGAACCTTGAGGAGTGCGGTCTGGTTTACCCTATGACACCTGCCGGCGACGATGTTACAAATGTCTTACTAGAGAAGAAATAACGACAATCATGGAAGAAAAAACATTATACACAGTAACAATATTTTCTGAAAACCGTGTCGGTCTGTTAAACCAGATCTCTATCATATTCAACCGAAGACAATTGAATATCGAGACATTGAGCGTGTCGCCATCGGCATTGGAGGGCATACACAAGTTCACCATCACGACATACACCGACCTCGAGACTATTCAGAAAGTCGTAAAGCAGATCGACAAGAGAGTCGATATCCTTAAGGCTTACTACAACACAGACAGCGAGCTCGTTTACCAAGAAATCGCGCTCTATAAGATAGCGACTGACGCGCTCATAGAGAAAGGTTCTGTGGAAAGCCTCATCAGAAAGTACAACATCAGAATTCTTGAAATGAACGACACTTGCGTTGTATTCGAGAAGACTGGACTTTACGACGAGACACAGCAGCTTTTCGAGGAACTGAGCAAGACTGTAGGCGTGCTGCAGTTCATACGTTCGGGAAGAGTTGCCATCACAAGGTCGAAGGTCGAAAGACTGTCGGACATGCTTGCCGAGATAGAAGAGACTCTGGCACAGAAAAAGAGCAGAAAAAAGTAAACAAAACACAAACCTGCCATAGGCCTCTGAACTCATGGAGGTCTATGGCTTTTATTTTGAAAATATGTCAGGAAACGTCGGAGAATTCCCAATTATAATCGAGCCATCAAGATGCGATTTCAACGGAAACGCGCCATTGACTTATCTGTGCGACAAGGCACTGCAAGTCGCTACAATCCATGCGCACAGAAACGGATTCGGATTTGATGTCATGGACAGCATAAGAAAGGCGTGGGTCATATCAAGAATGGGATTCTACATAACAAGATACCCGGCGCACGACGAGCATGTGACATACAGAACATGGGTTAACAGCGTGGAAAGGCTCTTCACAAGAAGAAACTTCGAAATCATCGACGACAACGGCTACAGCATAATGCAGGCGCAGTCGTTCTGGGCTGCCATCGACTTCGACACAAGACGTCCGACCGACCTGACAGAGATGAACAACGGAGCACTGATGCCGACCATCACCCCAGACAGCGAGGATTACAACGCTCCACGACTAAGAAAAATCCCTGCTGTGGAAAGCCAGCCTGTGTTCACTCACAAAGCCGTTTACAGCGACATCGACGTGAACCGCCACTTCAACAGCGTGAAGTACATAGAGCACGCTTTGGATTTGTACGACGAAGAACTGTTCTCGGGCAAGGAGGTGAAGGAGATGGAGGTCGTGTTCCTGAACGAGACACTCGCCGGCACCAACATGGCGTTCTGCAAAGAGAACGGAATCGTGGACATAAAAAACGCCGACAATGGAGATTCCCTTTGCCGGCTGTCTTTCAAATTCAGTTAATCAGCTGAAAATCAATTCTTATTCATTGCTATGCGTGCCTTAATCTCTAAGGTGCGCAGCATGTCTTTGTAGGCGTTGTTCTTGTTCTGCTGCTCCACAGAAAGGTCGGAGTCGGAATTGCCGCCCCACCTTCTGCACAAATACAGCGACTCGAATATCCTGCCCAATTTCCACTCCCTGCACATGCGCAGACCTACGGCATAGTCCTCGCCATAGCTCGTGTTCGGGAAGTTTATCTCTCGGAGCAGCGGCGTATAGAATGCTCTCGGAGCGCCAAGTCCGTTGATTCTCAAGGCATTGTTATGTCCGTTATCGTCGGTCCATTCCTTGTGGTCTATGAGTCCAGGAGGCAGTATGTTCATGTCGAAATCTGTCAACGTATATGAACCTATGAGCATGGCGCATTTGTTTGCGTAGAATCCGTCAACGACCTTCTGCAAGGTGTTTTCCGAAGAATAGACGTCGTCGCTGTCAAGCTGCACAGCGAACATTCCGCACTTATCGGAATGAACAGCCACATTCCAGCATCCGCCTATGCCGAGCGTCTCCGACTCCGGCACAATGTGCACCACCCTGTCGTCTGCCGCCGCCAACGACTCCAGTATCTGCGAAGTCGAGTCGGTCGAGTGATTATCCACAACAATGACATTGAACTTGAAGCCGGTCTTCTGCGACAGAGCCGATTTCACAGCGTCGGCAACCGTCTTTTCACGATTGCGCACCGGTATCACCACCGAAGCCGTAAACTCGAAATTATCAGCATCAAAATCGACGTTCTGCGTTCTCGGACTGAGGTACGCGCCAATCCTGCGCAAATGGTCGGTGAAAACAGTCTCCATCTCTTTCTGGATTTCAGCGTTCTTCTGCTTCACATAGTCGAACTGCTTCTCGCCGCTCTTCCTGTTGTCTTCCTTGACTGACACATACAGCGGCTCACGGAGATGAAACGGCAGCGAGACTCTGCTCAACGCGAGCTTCAGACTGTAAAACGCACCGAACTCCAGTCCCGGCACAACCTCACGAGCCACCGCCTTCAACGACTCTGCATCAAAGAGCAGCAAGTCGCCAAACGAGAAATCGTCACGGACACTCCCCTGCTGATAATCAATATTCGGAACAACGGAAACCTTGCCGCCATCCGACATGTAGAAGTCGGAATACACAAACGACGCGCCCGAATATTCCTTCGCCTGAATGAACCTCATCACCGATTCGTCGGACATTTCCGGCTGTTTTTCCGATGTATATAGAAACAAATACTGACTCGAAACGCCGTCAATCAGTTTCAGCAAACTCTCTGTGGAAACGTGTTTCCCTACGTGTGCAAATGTGAAATCCTTTCTCATAAACTATGCTATTTCAAGATCTAATTTGTCTGCCTTGTAGTCGTTGTAAAGCGCCGAAAGCCTCGCTAAAAATTTCGTTATCACCGTCAGCGCCTCGGTTGTCTGCTCCGTCACTTTTTCTCCTCTCAGCCTCAAGACAAGTATGCCGTAAAGGAATGACAGTGCCACCTCCATGTCGTTTGCCTCAGGATTATTCTCTTTGGCTCTGAGTTCCGAGATAAAAGGCAACGCTTTGTAGTACGAAGCCGTGTATTCAGGATACTTCATCGACATGAGCAGCGTCTTGTGCAGCGTATTCAGTTCATTCAGGGTGTTGGTCACCATCTGCAGGTGCCCTTTCTCCTTCACGCCCTCCATGCGCATCATGTCTATCAGGCTCTCGTACCATTCTGTCAGCTGCTTTTTCTTCTCGTCGTCAAGCTGAAATCTTGATATGATGTTTGTCTTTATTTTGTCTATGTCAAATTGGAATGTCCTGATTATGTCCTCTATCTGCCACATGTAGAGTATATACTCGGAAACATTCTCTTTCTTTTTCTGTGATGCTATGAACATACCTTTAAATATTATTTGGAGCGTTTACGAAATCCATGTCAACTTCATCGTCGTCATCATCGTCGAAATTCCAGTCCTCGTCTATGAAATACATCTCCTCAGCGAAGTCGTCAATGTCACGCCTTTCCTTCTTGGTCGGTCTGCCTAAACCTTTCTGACGTCTTGAACTTGCCGCAAGTTTCTGCAATTCAATCAGTTCAAGCTGGTCTTTTGTCGTCACGTTAAGCATGAAATCCGGCACCAGCTTAGCGCCCATTCTGTTATGCGCCAACGCGAGCACCTTGAACGAACATGTCACAGGACCTTTCTTAATGCCTATCACATCGCCCACCTTGACTGTACGAGATGGCTTCGCGAATGTATTATCAATCAAGACCTTATTCTTCTTGCAAGCATCTGCCGCCTTGCTTCTGGTCTTGAACAGGCGCACCGCCCACATCCATTTATCGATTCTGACTTCCGACGGCATAGGGCTATTTGTTGTTAAACTGGTTCATGGTCGTCTGTATGCCTGCCAGACAGAAGGATGTTATCATGTCGCCGGCTATCTCCAGACGGGCAGGCAGCTGCTCCTGCTGCTCGCTTGTGAAGTTGCCCAGCACATAGTCTATCTGACCTCCGCGCGGATAGTCGTTTCCCAGTCCGAACCTCAGTCGCGCGTAAGCATCGGTCTTCAGCAGTTCCTCTATGTTCTTCAGTCCGTTGTGACCAGCAGCCGAGCCCTTGGGCTTCAGTCTGAGCGCACCGAACGGCAATGCCAAGTCATCCACTATCACAAGAAGGTTCTCCAGCTGGATATTCTCCTTCTGCATCCAATATCTGACTGCGTTTCCGGAAAGGTTCATGAATGTATTAGGCTTCAGCAGAATGATTTTTCTGCCCTTCACCGACACTTCAGCCGTAGCGCCATATCTCTGTTCGGAGAAGAACACGCCGTTTCTTCTCGCGAAGTCGTCAACCACCATGAATCCGGCATTGTGTCTCGTGCCTTCATACTCTGCGCCGATATTTCCCAAACCCACTACCAAGTACTTCATTTCAATTCGTTTTTCTGTCAGTGTTCTATAAAAAAAGAACTGTCCGCAAATATAACAATTACGGACAGTTTTCTTATGTCAATCTAATGATTTGACTTATTTTGCAGCTGCGGCTGCTGCAGCTGCTGCGGCTGCCTGACGAGTTGCCTTGACTGTAGCAACAACGTTCTCTGCTGCGGATACGAGCTCAAGCTTGTCATAGCTGAGGTCCTTAACCTTGATAGCCTTGCCGATGTTCAACGAAGTAACATCAACTGTCAAGAACTCAGGTATGTCGTTGTACAAGCCCTTAACCTTCAAATATCTCAAGTTCTGAACGAGCTTACCACCGGCCTTAACACCTTCTGCGTGTCCGTCGAGACGTGCAGGAACTGCCATAACAACAGGCTTGTTCTCTGTCACCTCAAGGAAATCGATGTGAAGCAGACGGTCTGATACTGGGTGGAACTGGAGCTCCTTCAATACAGCCTTGTGAACCTTGCCGTCGATTGTCAACTCTACAACGAAGATCTCTGGAGTGTAGATCAACTTGCGAACTGCGTTTGCATCTACTACGAAGTTGATGTTCTTGTCAAGACCGTAGATGTTGCAAGGCACCTGATTCTGCTTGCGAAGCTCGCGTGTAGCCTTCTTTCCAAGCTCTTTTCTCTCTGTTCCTGATAACTGGAATGTTTTCATTTTTGAAATTTTGTTTTTGTGTTACTCAAATTTAAGTGAAAGATGTTAATCGCTTAATTCCCATCACACTTATACTTTGCTTTTTGCAAAGCGGTGCAAAGGTAAGAATTTTATTGACAATACAAGTTGCCTCACACAGTTATTTTTTGTTTCTTTGATGTTGGTAAAAAAACACACAGACATGATAATCATAGCAGACAGCGGGTCAACTAAAACTCATTGGGTGGCGATTTCTGGCAACGGAACGAGAACCGACATCATCAGCTCCGGCATCAACCCATACTATCAGTCGCAGGAGGACATCACAAACGACATTCGCGACAACGTGAAGTTCAACACCTCGGGCGAGTCTGTTGAAGTTTACTTTTACGGAGCCGGATGCGCCAACGACGAGAAAAAAGCCATTGTCAGAGACGCCATCAACGCCAACTACCCGACGGCAGCGTGCCACGTGGAAAGCGACCTCACTGGCGCATGCCGCTCACTGCTGCAGCACAATGCCGGCATAGCGTGCATACTCGGCACTGGCTCAAATTCATGCTACTACGACGGCAAGGACATCGTGAAAAACGTCTCTCCGCTCGGATTCATCATCGGTGACGAAGGCAGCGGCGCTGTAATAGGCAAGACCTTCATCGGCGACCTGCTGAAAAAGCAGACGACCGCTGAGATTGAGGAGCTTTTCAGCAAGGAATACTCATACTCCGCCGGCGACATCGTCGAAGCCGTTTACCGCAAGAGTTTCCCTAACCGCTTTCTCGCGCAGTTCACAAAATTCATCGCCTACGCATTAGAGAATTGTCACGACGAAGCCAGCATCAGATACATCGACAACCTGCTGGTGACGTCGTTCCGCGCCTTCTTCATACGCAACGTCAGCCAATACGACGGCACGAGCGCCAGCTTCGTCGGCTCGGTGGCACACGTTTTCCGCAAGCAGCTCACACAAGCCGCCCACGACTGCGGATTCACCATCGGCACTATCGTCCAAGACCCTATGGAAGGGCTTATCGCATACCACACGGCATAAAGGTTGCTGAGCGAAGCCGAACTAATCTTATGTAAAGCATTTAAAACATTTTCTCCTCAAATATCTTGATAGTATCAGAAAAATTCTGTTCCTTTGCACCCAATCCTCTTGGCACTGGAGCGTTTACTGTAGCACTTTTTCTGTCACAAGAAGATTTGCAGGTTCTCGCCTTTGCCGCCCGAAGAAAGCCACTCAATAAACTGGCGGCTGCTGGACTCCGTGTGAGCGAGGTAGAGAGGTCTTCTTTTTTGAAATCTTTATTTCAATATCAAAGTCAGCGATTTTGTCGCTGGCTTTTTTTGTTATTGTCTTTCTCATAATCAAGAATTTTGATTTAGTGCGTCTAACGCCTCTTGTGTTATGTAGCCTTTGTTGCTGAGAATCGCTCTTACGGCAATACCGCAAACCGCAGCCACCGACAAGTCGATTAACAGCCATGTGATGTTTCATAACTTATCTTATGCAAAGCATTTAAAACCAAGCTATTCATTCTGGCACTTCGACTTGCTTCTGCATTTCGGCTACGCTCGGTGACCGAATGCAATTGACAACAGCGGACAAAAACACCCACCATACAAAACAAAAAAGGCTTGACATTTCTGCCAAGCCTTTTCTATTCTCAAAACCCTCGGTTTAGAGGTTTGCCTTAATCTTGCTTATTGTCTCATTGTACTGCTCGTCAGTGAGATAAGTCTTCTTTGGGTTCATCTCGATGACACCGCCGAAGTTGTATCCGCCCTTGTACTTAGGCACGATGTGCATGTGGAGGTGCGACAATGTGTCAGCAAATGCTCCGTAGTTTATCTTGTCTGGGTTGAACGCCTTCTGTATAGCGTTTCCAACCTTTGCCACATCTCTCATGAAAGCGTTTCTCTGCTCCTCAGACAGCTCGTGGAACTCTACGCCGTGGTCCTTGTAAACCACATTGCAGCGTCCTGGGTGGCTCTGCTCCTTGAAAAGGAACAACTGCGAAACCTCAAGATCCGCGATCTTTATCATTAACTCGTCGAGCACTGGAAGGTGCTGGCAATACAAACACTCTGATTTTGGTGATGCCATAATTCTTGTTTTTTTAGTTTAGATTTATAGATTAGAAATTAAATTTTTGCGTTATCCACATTCTCCTCGCCGTCGCGCATAGCTGTCTCGAGATACAATGTTCTCGTTCGGCGGTCGCATACCTCCGATGGTCCGAAGAACTGTATTGGACCAGGGAAAGCGAAGTTGTCCTTGTCGCCGCTCGACCATGCTGGTCTCAGTGCCTCAAGGCATTTGTATGGCGCGCCCTTCAAATCCACAAGCGCTTTCTTTATCACAGGCACGTCCTTGCCGTTACGTCTCTCCATGTTCATCATGGATACGATAGGCACACCTCCAGCAATCCATTTGTCAACACTATAATATGTATTGTGGATTATAGACATGTAGCCAGTCAGTCCCTCTGCGATGAGCACAGAAGCGTTGAAACCGAGTGTGTAGCAGTAGTCCGCATCGAAGTTTGATGGGAACGCGCAACGTCCTTCGTATCCGAAGAAGTGGCTCAGCGTCTTGAACTTGCCTTTGTAAGTGCCTTCCTCCTTCAGTATGCTGAGGCGTTTCTTCACCATCTCGATGAGCATCTTCTCTGTCTCGATGAGAGAAACCTGCACATTTCCGTGGTCGTCACGGTCCATAGTCAGCTGCTTTGCGATGAACAGAGGCAATGTCTCATACACAGCCGCGTTCTTGCTCGACAGGTTCTTCAGCACGTATGAATACTTCTCGTCGTCGGCCTTCAGCATCTTGAATTTCTTATTGTCGGCGAGCAATTCGTTAAGCTCAGCGATAAGGCTTCTCATGTCTGGCACGAACTCCAGAAGACCTTCTGGAACAAGCACTGTTCCGAAGTTCTTGCCTGCGTCCGCTCTTCTTACCACTGAGTCAACAATCAAATCGATGACATTAGAAAGGTGCCACTGCTTAGCCGCTACCTCCTCCGATATTACGCAGACATTAGGGTGTGTCTGAAGAGCGCACTCCAATGTAATGTGCGATGCCGAACGTCCCATCAGACGAATGAAGTGCCAGTACTTTCTTGCGGAAGCGGCATCACGCTGAATGTTTCCGATAAGCTCAGAATAAACCTTGCTGGCTGTGTCGAATCCGAAAGAAATCTCGATATTCTCGTTCTTCAAGTCGCCGTCGATTGTCTTAGGACAGCCGATAACCTGAATATCGATGTTCTTCTGCTGGTAATACTCCGCAAGCATACATGCGTTTGTATTAGAGTCGTCGCCACCGATTATGACAATCGCCTTGATACCAAGCTTCTGGCATATCTCAGCGCCTTTGTCAAACTGCCACTCCTCCTCCAGTTTAGTACGTCCGGAACCGATGATGTCGAAACCACCCATGTTTCTGAAGTTGTCGATGATATCGCCAGTCAGCTCGATGTACTTATGGTCGATAAGCCCCGAAGGACCGCCAAGGAATCCATAAAGCTTGCTGTCTGGGTGGTTATGCTTGACGCCGTCGTACAAACCGCTTATAACATTATGACCGCCCGGTGCCTGACCGCCCGACAGTATAACGCCCACATTCATTGCTATGGTTTCTTTCGTGTCGTCTGGTTCAAGTTCAACGACTGGCTTGCCGTAAGACTTTGGGAACAATGCCTTGATGGCTTCCTTGTCCTCCGCAGCTTCGGTCTGCCCTATGACTTTGATTCTGACGTTGCCTTTCAGTACTTCAGGCAACTTTGGCTGATACGTTGCACGTGCTACCTGCAACGGACTTTTCTTATTCTCGTCAAACATAGCTATTGCGTTTTATATTGTTTATGTTTCTGAGAGTCTTTACCTCCTCTCGTGCACTCCCTTATGCAAATTTAAATAAATGTTTCATCAATATCAACATAATACAGTTGTTATAAAACATCAAAAGCGACCTTTCCACAACATTTTCAGACGCTCCAACAGCTTATTCTCGCTCTGATTCTCCTGTGGTTTCCAGATAGAAGTACCTTGGATTTCGTCGGGAAGAAACTGTTGCTCAACGAAATGCCCTGGATAATCATGGGCATATTTATAATCCGCCCCATAACCTAATTGCTTCATCAGTTTCGTAGGAGCGTTTCTCAGATGCAAAGGCACTGGCAGATTGCCAGTCTGCTTCACCAACTGTATGGCGTCGTTTATCGCGCAATAAGCGGAGTTGCTCTTCGGGCTTGAGGCCAAGTAGATTGTAGTCTCGGCAAGAGTTATGCGGCATTCCGGCCAGCCTATTTTCGAGACTATGTCAAAGCATGTGTTCGCAAGGAGCATGGCGTTGGGATTCGCCAGTCCTATGTCCTCAGAAGCCAATATCACAAGCCTACGGGCTATGAACTTAGGGTCCTCGCCGCCCTCGACCATCCTCGCCAGCCAATAAACGGCCGCATCTGGGTCGCTGCCTCTGACCGACTTGATGAAGGCGGATATTATGTCGTAGTGCATCTCGCCGTCCTTGTCGTAAGCCATAGGGTTCTGCTGAAGACAAGAGGTGACGATTTCGTCATTTATCACGACATCGCCATCCGACGAGTTCACGACAAGCTCTATTGTATTAAGGAGTTTCCGCGCATCGCCTCCGGAAAAACGCATCAGGGCAGTCGTCTCCTCCACTTTTATGTTTCTGTTCTTCAAGACCTCGTCCTGCGTGAGCACACGGTTTATAAGCTCGTCCAGATCGTCCTTGTCCAATGGCTTCAGGACATAAACCTGACTTCTCGACAGCAATGGCGTTATAACCTCAAACGACGGGTTCTCTGTCGTAGCGCCTATCAGCGTAACCACCCCCTGCTCCACCGCGCCAAGCAACGAGTCTTGCTGCGACTTGCTGAAACGATGTATTTCGTCTATGAAAAGTATCGGTGTCTGCGTATTGAAAAACGCCGTACTGCGCGCTTTCTCGATCACCTCACGCACTTCCTTAACGCCAGAAGTAACGGCGCTCAAAGTAAAGAACTGCCTATTCAGAGTACTGGACACAATTCTTGCCAATGTCGTCTTGCCCACTCCGGGAGGCCCCCAAAGTATGAAAGACGACACGTTGCCCGAATCTATCATTCTACGGAGCACCGCCCCCTCACCGACCAGATGCTTCTGACCGATGTACTCATCAAGCGTCTTAGGACGCATTCTTTCCGCTAATGGTGGCACTTTTGTCCTCCTTTTATTCTCCTTTTATTTTACTTCTGTTTTCTAAGCACGACAGCTGACCTTGCTGGCAGATACAAACTGAGCCATTCCTTGCCGCTGTCAAGACTCTTGTCTTTCTGCGTAAAGTGCACTACACTGTCATCCGTCTGCCCGAATCCTCCGAACTCCTTTGAATCCGTGTTCAGCACTGCCTTGTACGCGCCCTTGGGCACGATTATGCCGTAGTCCGTGAACGACTGCGACGGATTGAAGTTGAACACAAATATCAAATCCTTCCTCTGGTATGCCAGCACCTGGTCATCCTGCTTGTCCCAAAGCTGCACTATAGGCGTTGCTTGGAAATTCTTGACATCTCGTATCAGCTCCATAAGCTCACGGTCGAAATCGCCAAGCCAATGATACTTCAAGTCATGGTCATCGACAAGATGCCATTGTCTGCGAGCATATTTATAACTCCAGCCATTGCCTTCTCTCGGGAAATCTATCCATTCCGGATGCCCGAACTCATTTCCCATGAAGTTGAGATATCCTCCGTTTATTGTGGAAGCTGTTATGAGCCTTATCATCTTATGCAGAGCAAGACCACGGTCCAGCATATACGTCGTGCCGCCGACAATCTTGGACATGTGCCAATACATGTCAGAGTCTATAAGACGGAATATTATCGTCTTGTCGCCCACCAATGCCTGGTCGTGGCTTTCTACGTAATTAATCGTATGCTCGTCGGAACGGTGATTTGTCAATTCCCAGAATATATGCCCGACTCTCCAATCCTGGTCTTGGACTTCCTTTATTGTCTTAATCCAGAAATCTGGTATTCCCATCGCCAACCTATAGTCAAAGCCGACTCCGCCGTCCTCTATCTTAGCCGCAAGACCAGGCATTCCGCTCATGTCCTCAGCTATGGTTATTGCGTTGGGATTAAACTCATGTATCGTCTTGTTTGCCAATGTCAGATAGCAAATAGCATCGCCATCCTGATTTCCGTTGAAGTAATCATCATATGAAGTGAAATTCTCATTCAATCCATGACTGTAATAAAGCATAGAAGTCACGCCGTCAAACCGGAATCCATCAAAATGATACTGATCAAGCCAGAATTTGCAATTTGACAAGAGAAAATGCATCACCGAATTCTTGCCATAATCAAAACACAAAGAATCCCAAGCCGGATGCTCTCTTCTGGCGCCGTCATGAAAATAGAGATATGGAGTGCCGTCAAACAGCCCAAGCCCCTCTTTCGTATTCTTCACCGAATGTGAATGCACTATGTCCATTATGACAGCAATGCCCAATCCATGAGCCGCATCAATAAGTTCCTTAAGTTCCTCTGGCGTGCCAAATCTTGATGATGCCGCAAAGAAATTGCTGACATGGTATCCGAACGATCCATAATAAGGATGCTCCTGAATAGCCATTATCTGTATGCAGTTATATCCTGCCTTATAAATCCTCGGCAGTACATTCTCTCTGAACTCGGAATATGTGGAAATACCCTCTTTTTCGCCCGCCATGCCAATGTGGCACTCATAGATGAGCAATGGCGCGCAATTAGGCTTAAACTTCTTGTATTTGAATTCATATGGTTTGCTTGGCTCCCAGACCTGCGCACTGAATATCTTCGTATAATCATCTTGCACCACCCTCGTCGCCCATGCCGGAATTCGTTCTCCAAAACCACCCTTCCAATGCATCATCAGCTTATACAAATCACCATGACGCATAGCACGCAAAGGCAGCTTAATTTCCCAGACCCCATTGCCAATGTTCTGCAACTGATACTCTGGTCCTTGCTGCCAATTATTGAAATCGCCTATAAGATACAGCTCAGTTGCATTTGGAGCATACTCTCTGAAAATCCACTCCTTCGGTGTCTTATGCAACCCAAAGTACAAATAGCCAGACGCAAAATCAGCAAGCGACTGCGTGCCGCCCGTCAGCTCAAGTTCTTTTCTTTTCGCATAATCATAACGGGCCTCGATGGCACCGGCATAACGTTCCAATCCGGAATCGTTCTTTACAATATTAAGCGTCTTCATAGTGATATTGTATTAAAGGTTGCTCTAAGGTAACAATAATTAAATGAAAAAAATAATCGCACGACTTGATTATTTTTATAATACATTTGACAAGACCAACCGAAAAGAACGACAAACAATGAAAAACTCAGAACAGAAAAACGCTTGGGTACAAGTCATGACATTCAATTTTCCCCAAGACTCATACACAGCGAAAGCTTATTTGGAGTCAGAGGGCATAATTGTTTTCCTCAAAGATGAAATGACGACTCAAGTGTTCAACTTCTCGACATCAGCCATTGGCGGTGTGAAGATGCTCGTCCCTGCCGAACAAGCCGAGCTCGCGGTTCAATTGCTTAAAGAGGGAGGGTATTTATAGAGAACACACACGAAATGTATGGGCACAAAAAAAGGAAGTCTTGCGACTTCCTTTTTTATTTTTAAGCTGTTGTGCTAAGATTACTTAGTAACAGAAACCTCGATACGACGGTTCTTAGCACGGCTAGCAGCGTCATCGTTGCAAACGATAGGCTTAGAAGCTGCAGCACCCTCAGTAGTGATCTGAGAACCATTAACACCCTTCTTTACGAGGTAAGCCTTTGCAGACTCAGCTCTCTTAAGAGAAAGAGACTTGTTGATAGCCTCGCTACCAGTGTTGTCAGTGTGACCTACGATCTTGATAGATGCGTTGCTGTCACCCTTAACATCCTCAGCGATCTTGTCAAGGAGGTTCTTAGCGTCGTTGCTAAGGTCAGCAGAACCCAACTTGAAGTTGCCACCCTGAGCAGCGCCACCTTCAAGGCTACCAGACTCATTGAGGTGCTTGTAAAGGTCCTTACGAGTCTTGCTCAACTGCTTGTTGATCTGATCGATCTGGTAAGACTGACCTTGTATAATGTCCTTGATAGCAACTCCGTCGATGCTGTCGATCTGAGCGTCCTGAAGCTTCTTGAGCTCCTCAGCCTGACGTGACTGCTCATACTGGAGTTTGCTGATAGCCTGCTGGTTTGCAGCTATCTCCTCTTGCTGTTTCTTAGACTTGCAGCTTGTTCCTGCCAAAGCGAAAGCAACTGCCAATGATGCGATGATTACTTTTTTCATAATTGTTTTGATTAATTAAAATTCTCTTAAATGTTTCTGCAAAAATAGTCAATAAAACCGCAAGAACAAGAAAAAAGAAGTTTTTTTTGCCCCTGCGGTCTTATTTTTTTTATTACTTGCCGTTATTCTCTAATTGATCCTTCAAGTTCTGAAGAGCGTCGATATCGCCTAATGTGGTCTTCTCCAGCGGAGTAGATGCTACATTCTCCTTCTTAGCCTTCTTGGCAGCTGCCTTCTTAGGCTGAGTCAGTGGCTCCTCGCCGTTAGCCTCACGCTCTGCATCTTCGTGGATGCGGCTGTGAGAAAGGATGATTCTCTTAGACTCCTTGTTGAACTCGATAACCTTGAAGTCGATCTTGTCGTTCAACTTAGCCTGTGAGCCGTCTTCCTTGATCAAGTGCTTAGGAGTTGCGAAACCCTGTACGCCATCTTCAAGCTCAACTACAGCGCCTCTATCCTGCATTTCTATAATAGTACCCTGGTGGATAGAACCAACAGTGAACTTCTCTTCGAATACATCCCAAGGGTTCTCCTCGATCTGCTTGTGACCAAGGCTCAAGCGGCGGTTCTCCTTGTCGATGCCAAGAACAACAACCTCGAGTTCTGCTCCGATCTGAGTGAACTCTGATGGGTGCTTGATCTTCTTAGTCCAGCTGAGGTCGCTGATGTGTACCAATCCGTCAACACCTTCCTCGATCTCAACGAAGATACCGAAGTTAGTGAAGTTGCGAATCTTAGCTTTGTGCTTGCTGCCTACAGGATACTTCTCCTCGATAGTCTCCCATGGGTCTGGTCTGAGCTGCTTGATGCCGAGAGACATCTTTCTCTCCTCGCGGTCGAGTGTCAGAACTACAGCCTCAACCTCATCGCCTACCTTCAGGAAGTCCTGAGCAGAACGCAAGTGCTGTGACCAGCTCATCTCTGAAACGTGGATAAGACCCTCTACGCCTGGAGCGATCTCTACGAACGCACCGTAGTCAGCCATAACTACAACTGTACCCTTAACCTTGTCGCCAACCTTGAGGTTTGCATCGAGCTTGTCCCATGGATGTGGAGTAAGCTGCTTCAAGCCAAGAGCGATTCTTCTCTTCTCCTCGTCGAAGTCAAGTATTACAACATTGATCTTCTGGTCGAGGCTAACGATCTCTTCTGGGTGGTTAACTCTACCCCAAGAAAGATCTGTGATATGGATAAGACCATCAACACCGCCGAGGTCAACGAATACACCATAAGATGTGATGTTCTTAACTGTTCCCTCAAGAACCTGTCCCTTCTCAAGGTGAGAGATGATCTCCTTCTTCTGAGCCTCAAGCTCTGCCTCGATAAGAGCCTTGTGTGATACAACGACATTCTTGAACTCGTGGTTGATCTTCACAACCTTGAACTCCATTGTCTTTCCTACGAACACATCGTAGTCTCTTGGAGTCTTGAAGTCGATCTGAGAACCTGGCAAGAATGCCTCGATGCCGAATACATCTACAATCATACCACCCTTTGTGCGGCACTTGATGTATCCCTTTATTATTTCGTCGTTCTCCAAAGCCTCGTTTACGCGCTCCCAAGAACGTGTAGCTCTCGCCTGCTTGTGTGAAAGTACCAGCTGACCCTTCTTGTCCTCCTGGTTCTCGATGTAAACCTCAACCTTGTCGCCGACCTTGAGGTCTGGGTTGTAGCGGAACTCGCTTGTTGAGATAACACCGTCAGACTTGAAGCCGATGTTTACGACAACCTCACGCTTGTTGATGGCGATAACTGTACCCTCAACAACTTCGTGCTCTTTCACTGTGTTCAGTGTGTTCTCGTAAGCCTTCTCAAGGTCTTCCTTCTTCACACCATTGTTTGAAACGCCGTCATTTTCATAAGCGTCCCAGTCGAAGTTGTCACTTGCAGCAACAGAAGCTGGCGCACCTGCCTTTGCTGTAGCAACCTCTTCGATGATTTCGTTTTCTTTCTTTTCTGCCATTTTGTAATGGTTTTTACACTAATAAATTAGTAGGTTAGACATTATGTTGCTAAAAATTGCGGGTGCAAAGATAGTGTTTTTTTCTTTTGCATACACATCGCCACATTTTTTAAAGCTTAGTTTATTGAAACTTAGGCAACAAGCCGCGCCACAACATAGTACAAAAAAAGAAGCGGAGCCACAGCCCTGCTTCTTACATTATTATATAGACACTTTACTTTTTTATAACAGCACGCACTGTCCTGCCGTAATATCTGTCGCCCCAAGTGAAATTAGCCTTGCCGGAATCGAACCCAAGACGCTTACCCGTCGTGGCGTTGCGCAAAGACGAAGACCAATAGCGCCCTGTTGTGCCAACGCCAGTTGCGCTCTCGCCTATATCGCCAGCTGCCGGCAGGAATATATGCGCGTCGGAATAAGTATATGTGTTTTCGGAAGTATTACACAAGCCTTTGTCTGCCTCATCTTTCACCTTATATACAATGTAGCCTTTGGCATTGGAAATGCTATATTTGTCTGTCCACTGCCAATAGCACTCTGCCAGCAATTCCACGAAATCATTGTCTGCAGGCACGACCCACTTGCCGCCCCAATTCACATGCGCCGCATCATCCTCTGGGCCGAGCGACTTTTTCTCAGTGCCGTATTCATTAAAATTCGCTCCGTTGTCATCTGTGTCGAAATAGTTGCTCCAGGCATAAGACGTTTTTTCAGCCACCTCGCCCCAGGCATAATAAGCGCCATAAGCGGACGGATTGTCAGCGCCAACATTGCACGTCGCCCACTTTGTGCCGGAAGTCAAACCAAGGTCAACATAGTCATGTCCATCCTCGGTGCCAGTCTTATACACTTGCAACTGAGGTTTGGAGAATGTGATGGAATCGGCGACACCGGACTCCATAGACAGAATCACCTCACCGTCCTTATAGACATAGAATTGGGACATAGCCAGCGCGCTCGTCAGCATGGCGGCCAGCGTAAAGAATGTTTTTTTCATAAGTTTTAATTGTTTTGTTGTTTGTTATTTTGTTTTGATAATGCGCGCCGCTCCATTGCCACAGCGAAGAACATAAACGCCATCGGCAAGCGCCGAAAGGTTTACTACAGTCTTAGCCTCTGCCTTTGTTGTGGAAACGAGGTTGCCGTTAGACGCGAACAGAAAGACATCGCCCTCTGCGCCCTCGACAGTAATTTCGTATTTCGCTGGATTTGGGTAAACCTTAAGCGAACCGACGGAAGACTCAGCCGCAGACGTAGCCACATTCTCAGCCGAAAACACGACCTTGCGCGTAACACTAAGACTCTTGACATCCGCTGTGCCGTCAGACTTAACGACACTCAAATTTCCAGAAGAAGTGAAATCGAGTTTGCTCACACTCGCCATGTCATAGACCTGCGTTGTGCCGTCAAGAGCCGCAACAACAAGACTTGCCGCCGACACAAAGCAGGAAGCGAGCAAAGATGAGATGATTAAAATTACTTTTTTCATTATTTTTTATTGTGCTAAAACATAAAATCAGCCTTCGATTTTATCCAGGACGCCACACAAGCAACCGCCGCTCATCAGCGCTATTTAATAGCATATATAGCTGAATACATCAATGCTGCAACAATATCACATTGCATGCATACTTATGTGTTTATTTCCTAAAATAAAAATCGTTCAAATATAGAAATAAATATATAAAAAAGAAACTGGACACATATGACTAAACTCCAAGAAATCCGAAAAAAGAGTGACAAAATGTTGAATATTCAGAAAAATGGCATACATTTGCAAACCAAAAGATTCACGAGAGAAGGCGATGCCTACGCAGGGAAAGCCCAAAATCGCGAATCTTATGAAAACGCAAATCCAAACAGGAGGATGAATTTAATTTCGCTTTATAACGCCTTTTTCTATTTTTACTTTTACTTCACAAGGTAAGAGAAGGGCGAGATTTGCTATAAACGAGAATAAAAAACATGACATAATTAAAGAATCCCGCCCCACAAAGGCGGGATTTCTTATTTTAATACCAAAAGGCTGGAAAGCCTAAAGATATATGAGCAAAAAGAAGGTAGCGATACAAGGAGTGAAAGGCTGTTTCCACGACAGCGCAGCGCATCTGTTCTTCGGCGAGAACGACCTGGAGATAGTGCCATGCGACTCTTTCCAGGAACTGTTCCGCAAAGTGCAGAGCGACAGCAGCATGGCTGGCATCGTGGCCATAGAGAACACAATAGCCGGAAGCCTGCTCGCCAACTACGAGCTGATGAGAAAGAGCGGACTGAGAATCGTGGGCGAACACAAACTGAGAATCAAGCAGTCAATTTGCGCAATGCCAGGACAGAGCTTGGACGAACTGGAGGAGGTGCTCTCCCACCCTATCGCGCTGATGCAGTGCGGAGAGTTCATTGACAAGCACAAGAACCTGCGTGCCATAGAGTTCGACGACACAGCCAACGCCGCCAAGACCATAGCCGAGAAGCACATAATGAAAGCCGGAGCGATATGCGGAACATACGCCGCGCATCTGTACGGACTGGAAGTACTGCAGGAAGGCATCGAGACCAACAAGCACAACTTCACACGATTCCTGATACTGGACCACGACGACAAACTGATGAACGGCAAGGAGAAGAATAAATCCACAGTGTCGTTCACTGTGCCCCACTCACCAGGAGCGCTGTCCAAGATACTGACAATCATATCGTTCTACGACATAAACCTGACCAAGATACAGTCCATGCCGATAATCGGAAAGGAATGGGAATATCTGTTCTACGTGGACTTGACATACGACGACTACGACCGTTATTTACAAGCGCTCGAGGCGTTCCGCCCTCTGACGAGCTCGCTGCAAGTGCTTGGCGATTACGCGGAAGGCGAGCAAACAATATAAACCAAGGACCAACAAAACCAACCATCATGGCTATAAACATAAAACCCGCAGACAGAATAAGCAACGTCAGCGAATACTACTTCTCAAAGAAACTGAAGGAGATAGCAAAGTTGAACGCGGAAGGCAAGGACATAATATCGTTAGGCATAGGAAGCCCGGACATGCCGCCTTCAGAGCAGACCATCGAGGCTCTATGCGACGACGCGAGAAATGCTGACGCACACGGATACCAGTCGTACATCGGCATACCAGAGCTGCGCCAGGCCTTCGCCACATTCTACAAGAAGAACTTCGGCGTGGAGCTGAACCCAGCCAACGAGATACAGCCGCTGATGGGTTCGAAGGAAGGCGTGATGCACATCTCGCTGGCGTTTCTGAACAAGGGCGACGAAGTGCTTGTGCCTAACCCAGGATACCCGACATACTCGTCGGTGAGCAACATCGTGGAGGCAAAAATAATAAACTACGACTTGGACGAGAACAACGGGTGGCAGCCAGACTTCGAGAAACTGGAATCCATGGACCTGAGCCGCGTGAAGCTGATGTGGGTGAATTACCCGAACATGCCGACAGGAGCAAGAGCCACCAAGGAACTGTTTGAGAAATTAGTCGATTTCGGACGCCGACACAATATTATAATAGTGAATGACAATCCGTACAGCTTCATACTGAACAACGAGAAGCTGTCGATACTGTCGATACCGGACGCAAAAGACATCTGCATAGAGCTGAACTCGCTGTCGAAGTCGCACAACATGCCAGGATGGAGAATGGCGATGGTGGCATCGAATCCGCAGTTCATCGAGTGGATACTGAGAATAAAGTCGAATATGGACTCCGGAATGTTCCGTCCGATGCAAAAGGCCGCAGTGGCAGCAATGAGCAACGACGACGAATGGCACGAGAAGCACAACATCGAGCTTTACGCAAAGCGCAGAGCGTTGGCAGAAGAAATAATGACTACCTTGGGATGCTCTTTCGACAAAGACCAGGTAGGAATGTTCCTCTGGGGGAAAATCCCAAGCAAATACGAAAGCAGCGCGGAACTGGCAGACAGAGTGCTCTACGACGCGCGAGTATTCATAACCCCGGGATTCATCTTCGGGTCGAACGGTGAGAAATATGTAAGAATATCACTGTGCAGCAAGGAGGACAAGCTGCAGAATGCTTTGGACAGAATAAAAGAGAACATCAAATAAGAACATAAACAAATAAAATAAAGCAAAAATGGACGTATTAGACTTAGAACCAATCAAGCTGAACGGCGTTGACTTCAGCCAACAAAGACCTGTAGTGATAGCAGGTCCGTGCTCTGCCGAGACCGAGGAGCAAGTAATGAACACCGCGCACGACCTCGCCAAAAGAGGCGTGAAGATATTCCGCGCAGGAATCTGGAAACCAAGAACAAAGCCAGGGTCATTCGAGGGAATCGGCTCCGAGGGATTGAAGTGGATGAAGAGAGTGAAGGAAGAGACCGGCATGTACACTTCGACCGAGGTGGCTACGGCGCAACACGTTTACGAGGCGCTGAAGTACGGCATCGACATGATGTGGATAGGCGCAAGAACAACCGCCAATCCTTTCGCAGTGCAGGAGATAGCCGACGCGCTGAGAGGCGTTGACATGCCTATACTCATAAAGAATCCTGTGAACCCAGACCTTGAACTATGGATCGGCGCGCTGATGAGAATCAACCAGGCAGGACTGAAGAAAATCGGCGTGATACACAGAGGATTCTCGACTTACGACAAGACGATATACAGAAACCTGCCTCAGTGGCAGATTCCTATCGAGATAAAGAGAAGATTCCCTAACCTGCCTGTGATATGCGACCCAAGCCACATCGGCGGACGCAGAGACTTGATACTGCCACTGTCGCAGCAAGCCATGGACCTGCAGTTCAACGGACTGATAATCGAGAGCCACTGCACGCCAGACGACGCATGGAGCGACGCCAAGCAGCAGGTTACGCCATGCGACCTCTTCGAACAGGTGCTGAACAAGCTTGTGATAAGAGACGCTGCACAGAGCACAGAAAACATAGAGGACCTCAGAGGTCAGATTGACAAAATCGACGAGGAAATTTTCGAAATACTCGCCAAGAGAATGAGAGTGTCAAGAGAGATAGGAACTTACAAGAAAGAGCACGGCATAACAGTGCTGCAGGCTGCCAGATACGACGAGATACTCAAGGGCAGAATCGCACTGGGCGAAAGATTAGGCATGAGCCCTAACTTCACAAAGGCATTCATCGAGGCTGTGCACGAGGAAAGCGTCAGAATCCAGATGGAACTGATGAACGGAGAGAAGAAAGCCTAAGACAAAAAAGAGAAAACGATGAGAATACTGATAATGGGCGCCGGCAAGATGGGAACATTCCTGACCGACGCGCTGTGTCTGAACCACGAGGTCGCGCTCTACGACAAAGACCCACGCAGACTGCGTTTCGTGTTCAACACGCAGAGGCTCAGCCAAGTGGAGGAAATACAGTACTTCCAGCCAGAACTGCTCATAAACGCCGTGACGATAAAGTACACGATAGAAGCGTTCGAGTCGGTGCTGCGCTTCCTGCCCAAGGACTGCATAATATCCGACATAGCGTCGGTGAAGACCGGTCTGCCGGAGTACTACGCCAAGACAGGCATGAGATTCGTCTCGACACACCCGATGTTCGGACCGACATTCGCAAACCTCGACAATCTGAGCAACCAGAACGCCGTGATAATAAGCGAGGGCGACGAGGAAGGCAAGAAGTTCTTCCTGGACTTCTACAAATCGCTGCACCTGAACATATTCGAGTACACATTCCAGGGGCACGACGAGACGACAGCCTACTCGCTGTCGGTGCCTTTCGCCACGACGCTGGCATTCTCGTCCGCCATCAAGAGGATAAACGCGCCCGGCACAACGTTCAAGAAGCACATGGAGATAGCCCACGGATTCCTGAACGAGGACAGTTTCCTGATTTCTGAAGTGCTGTTCAACCCGTTCTCGGCAGAGCACATCAAGGAGATAAGAGACAACATGACGAAGCTCCTCGAGATTGTCGAGAACAAAGACAAGGACACCTTGGACGAATTCGTGAAGAAAGCGAAGAAAAACGTAGAAGGAGAATAAAAAAAACGGCGCGAGTTTCAAACTCACGCCGTTTGTTTATGTCCTATAAATCCGTTACTTAGGAGCAACAACAGGACGAACAGACTGTCCGTAGCAACGGAAATATGTGTAATAATAAATTCTGCAACACGCATGAGGAATGGTTTTCGCCCAATGCCACATGCAAATTTCACAAAAGACTCTTATAATAAGAGTTTTTGACACTATATATAGTGTGTGTTACAGAACATAAAGAGAAACAAAACCATCCTGTCATAACGACAAAAGCGCATATGGAAATTTACAAATTACCAAAATCCTATATCTGTTCTTATTTGAGAGGCAATAAAAATAGAAAAATCCCCTCAGAAAATTCTGAAAGGATTTCTCACACAAATACAAAATCGTTTCTCACGCATATTTCTTTGCAGACTCTATAATTTTGTCATTCAAAGAATAGATATCGTCAAGTGTTGATATATCATACACTTCCTTAAAATCATTATTATCTCCAGGGAAAGCTATTCTCTTGTGGCTTGTGTTATTAAACAAGAAACGACAGATAGGACGACGATTATTGTCATCTGCGAATATAGAACAATACGATTGAGCATCTCTCATCGCAATTCTATCAACTGACAGTACTTGTCTCGCAATTGATTTAACTATCAAATAAGCCTCTTTCTCCTCATCTGTTGTTTCTATTTTTGGCTTTTCGTTCTGATTTTTAGGTTCAGATTCTTCAGGCTCTTTTTGATTGTCTAATTGCTCTTGTTGCTCATTGTTACTTATTGCCGCTTTTAATCTTGATGAAATAAGCTCATTTATGTACAATGATATTGTTCTCTTAACTAACGGAGTGAAGGTGTCAAGAATTTTCTGCGTAAATGTTCCATTATAAACTTGCTTCCCAAAATACTTCACAAGTTCTTGCGAAGGATTAGACAATTCATTATGGATGCATTTCTTTAGTTCATTCATATATTTCAGTTCTTCCGCAGAACCCAACACATCATCTACGCTAAAGTATGACTTATGGAATTTCTTAAGTTCTTCTATCTGAGAATCTTTCAAATCCAATAAATCCACTGTCATAAATGGCTTGTTATCCATTTTATTTGGTGACTCTAAATCTGTATAGAAACGATACTCTATACCATTAGTCAAAATTCCAAACTTAGCCTCCGACACACTGAAATACCTTAACAGTTGTCCTGTCTTCTGTTCTATTTCATCAAGATTCTGTTGCCAATGCTTGCATTCTATCAATATCATAGGTTCACCATCTTTCAGTATGGCATAGTCAATCTTCTCCCCTTTCTTTGTTCCTACGTCGCACGTCATTTCAGGAACAACCTCCATTGGATTGAAAACATCATAACCAAGAGCTTGCAGCATTGGCACTATCAAAGACATTTTTGTCGCTTCCTCTGTCTGAAGATTGTCCTTGATTTTTTCTATCCTTTCAACTATCTGCTGAATACTATCTTTGAAATCCATAATGTCTTTTTTTGCGTTTTTACTTAATAAACTTTGAAGCTTCGTTATATCCATCAATATTTATCTTGAATTGATATACTCCACCCATTCCCCAGCTACTGTAATTTTCAATATTTCCTACCAAAGAACCCTCTTGCTGTAACAATGCCATCATCTTCTGTCCAAAATCAATTGTCTTGTGCACATTCACACAACCGCTGCCATCAACATAACATTTGCTTTCCAAAACTTCACCTTTGGCATCCTTTATTTTAAGTGTACATTGTGTGTTTTCATTTAAAATATTGATTCCATATTTAGCCAATTTTATAGAAACGCACTGAGAATCAACAAAAAGATAACTATAGTAATCTGAATAGACATTATCATTTGAAGTCCCTGTTCCTTGGACACAGATATATTTCTCATTACTTGCCTCGCCAAATTCATCCATATATGACTTTAGTTCCCAAAGTCCAGTCTTCAATGACAATTTTAAATCAACAGGCTTACCTGAATCATCACCGACTAAATTACCTTCTTCATTTATTCTTTGTACAGCTCTATTATAAATGAAATCCTCATATTTCACATTCTCATAAATCTTTCCCTTCTTATCCTGCTCATATTCCTCTTTTGTCATATATACAGAATCTGACAACAGAGAAAATGACTCATACGCATTATTTTGGTTTATCATATATATATACTCGTATTTAGGAGCTATATCGAATGGTAATTTCGACGTTACCTCTGTAAGCACATGGAAAATACATAACGAATCACTTAAGAAGACTTTGTTTTTTTCAATTTTAGAAACTGAGCTGTTTATACTCTTATCCAATTTCTTTTCTAACGCATCTTCTGCATCGCCTTCTATTCCAGAAGTTTTGCTACACGATGAAGAAAAAATGGCTAAGCCTAACGCCATACACACAAATAGAATTCTTTTTTTCATAACCTATATATTTTAAAAATTAAACATCCTGTACATAAAAAAAACGCAGACAAACTTTGGGTTTATCTGCATCTCAGGTCTTCGACTACCTATGTACACTATATACCAAAAGAATGTCCACGTTAACGTGGACGTCTTCGCTATATCTACGTGTACAATTCAAATTGTCGAAGTTTGAGATGCAAGAGATTTTAGCAAATACGCCAATTATGTCTATGTTTCTACTGCTTTTTTCTGTTTCTTATGTATGCTTTTGTTTTGCGAATTAAGTATTGTCAAATATAATGAAAAAGGTAATTAGCGACAACATCTAAAAGAAATTAAAGGGCGGAGAGTTTCAACAAAGTAATTGAAAAATGACTTATCTTTGTGTTTTTGTAATATAGCGCTGAATACGCAAAACAGCATAAACACAAGCAACATACATAAAATCATATAAAAAGGTGAAAGAGACAAAGTACATTTTCGTGACAGGAGGAGTAGTTTCCTCATTAGGAAAAGGCATAACAGCGGCTTCGCTCGGAAGACTGCTGCTGGCAAGAGGTTTCAAGGTAACAAACCAGAAGCTCGACCCATACATCAACGTTGACCCAGGAACGCTTAACCCTTATGAGCACGGAGAATGCTACGTAACCACCGACGGATATGAATCGGACTTGGACCTCGGACACTACGAGAGATTCCTCGACATACAGACCACAAGATACAACAACCTGACTACCGGCCGTGTTTACCAGACCGTGATAAACAAGGAGAGACGCGGCGACTTCCTCGGCAAGACAGTGCAGATAATCCCTCACATCACCGACGAGATAAAGAGCAACATACTGCAGCTGGGCAAGGAGAACGATTTCGACTTCGTGATAACTGAAATCGGAGGCGTGGTTGGCGACATCGAGTCGCTGCCTTTCATCGAGGCTGTGAGACAGCTGAAGTACGAGCTGGGCAAGAACTGCCTTTTCATACACTTGACATACGTGCCATTCATAGCCGCAGCCAAGGAGCTGAAGACCAAGCCTACACAGCACTCTGTGAAGACACTCCAGCAGGAGGGAATACAGCCAGACATCATCGTGCTGAGAACCGAGCATGAGATTTCTGACGACGTGAAGCGCAAGGTTTCGCAGTTCTGCAACGTGTCGGTTGACGCGGTTATCGAGTCGATGGACTGCTCTACTATATATGAGTGCCCAATAAAGATGCAGGAAGAGAAACTCGACACTGTAGTGCTGAGCAAACTCGGAATGGAAATCCCAGAGGCAGACATGACAGAGTGGAACAAGTATCTGGACCGCATGAAGAACGCCAAGAGAAAGGTGAAAATCGCTCTCGTGGGCAAATACGTTCAGCTGCAGGACGCCTACAAGTCAATCGCAGAGTCGCTCATCCACGCATGCACATACAACGACTGCAAGCTGGAGCTGAAGTACGTGTCTTCCGAGGAGCTGACCAACGAGAACGTAGAGGAGATGCTGGCCGACAAGGAAGGAATCATCGTGGCTCCAGGATTCGGCAGCAGAGGAATAGAAGGCAAGTTCGTGGCACTGAGATACGCAAGAGAGAACAACATCCCTTGCCTCGGAATCTGCCTCGGAATGCAGTGCATGGCTATAGAATTCGCGCGCAACGTGCTCGGATACGCCGACGCGAACTCAACAGAGATAGACCCAACAACAAGACACAACATCGTTGACATAATGGACGAGCAGAAGAACGTGCTGAACCTCGGCGGAAGCATGAGACTCGGCGCATACGACTGCAAGCTGAAGGAAGGCACTTTGGCGCACAAGGTCTATGGACAGGACGTTGTGAAGGAACGCCACCGCCACAGATTCGAGTTCAACAGCGAATACAGGGAGCAGTTCGAGAAGGCCGGCATGGTCTGCTCGGGCGAGAACCCAGACACCGGACTCGTAGAGGTAATCGAGTACCCTAAGAACAAGTTCTTCCTCGGAACACAGTTCCACCCAGAATACAGTTCAACAGTGCTCAAGCCAAGTCCGCTGTTCGTGTCATTCATCAAGACTATAATAAGCTAAGAAACAAAATACAAAACGCTATAAAACAAAGCCCAAGCATATACTTATGGACAAAAACACCATCATCGGATTCTCGCTCATAGCATTGCTTCTGTTCGGATTCTCATACCTCAACCGCCCTTCCGAGGAGGAACTGGAGCAGCAGAGGAGAGCTCAGGAAGAGCAATTAATGGCTGAAGCCGACAGAAAAGCCGACAGTCTGGCAACCGTGCAAAACGACAGCATCGCGCTAAGCGAGAGCATCAACGCAGAAAGCGCAGACAGCATCGCAACCGAGAAGTTCGGAGCTTTTGCCAGCGCAGCCACAGCCAAGGATTCGGCATACACAATCGAGAACAACAAGATACGCCTTGTGATAAGCTCGAAGGGCGGACAGCTCAAGTCGGTAGAAGTCAAGAACTTCAAGACAAACTCTCAAGAGCCCCTAGTACTGTTCAACGCCGAGAAGGACGGCACCGACTTCAACCTGACGCTCACCACCAAGAACGACAGAGTCGTAGAGACAAGAGACCTGAACTTCGAGCCTGTAGGATTCAACGCCATAGAGGCGAAGGTGACAAAGGGCGGAAGAGCATTCACCTTCCGACTGACAGCTGCCGACGGTTCGTACCTCGACTACATCTACACACTCAATGCCGACGACTACATGGTGGGATTCGCAGTGAAGCCTCACGGCATGCAGAACACGCTGAAGACCAACTCGAGCACGGTGGACCTGACATGGCACTCGAAAATCAAGCAGCAAGAGAGAAGCAAGAAGTTCGAGGACCGCTACGCAAGCATCTACTACAAGCCTACGTCCGACGACGTCGATGACCTCTCGGCTTCGTCGAACGACAGTGAGGACATAACCACAAAGGTAAGATGGATCGCATTCAAGGACCAATTCTTCTCAAGCATCCTGATAGCCGACAACGACTTCGCTTCAGCTAAAATCGAGAGCAAGAAGATAGAAGACGACCCTAACTACCTGAAAGAGTACACAGCGAACATACTGATGCCGCTCGACGTGGCAGGCAACAGCGCCACAAACATGCGCTTCTACTTCGGCCCTAACAAATACAAGGAGCTGAAGGCATACGACAAAGACGTGGACAGCGACAAGAAGCTGCACCTCGACGAGATAGTGCCGCTGGGCTGGACAATCTTCGGATGGATAAACAAGTACGCCGTAATTCCGATATTCGACTTCTTCAGCAAGTACATATCATCATACGGCATCATCATCCTGATAATGACAATCATAATAAAGATTGTGCTGTTCCCGCTGACCTACAAGTCGTACCTCTCTACAGCCAAGATGAGAGTGCTCAAGCCACAGATCGAGGAGATAAACAAGAAATACGCGTCAGCCAAGCCACAAGAGAAGCAGGCTGCCACTATGCAGCTGTACAGGCAGGCCGGCGTGAACCCTATGGGCGGATGTCTGCCAATGCTGTTGCAGATGCCTATCCTGTTCGCCATGTTCACATTCTTCCCTGCGGCCTTCGAGCTTCGCCAGCAGAGCTTCCTGTGGGCCGAGGACTTGTCGTCGTACGACGCGATAGTTGAATGGAGCGCACAGATACCGTTCATCACCAACTACTTCGGCAACCACCTGTCCCTGTTCTGCTTGCTCATGACAGTGACAAACATCATATACACATACATAAATATGAAGACGACCGACACCGGACAAAACCAGATGCCGGGAATGAAGCTGATGATGTACTTCATGCCGCTGATGTTCCTCTTCATATTCAACGACTACGCATCAGGTCTGAGCTACTACTACTTCATATCGACACTGATAACAATAGCGCAGACACTGCTGTTCAGAGCGTTCGTCAACGAGGAGAAGCTGCTCGCACAGCTCCGCGAAAACGCCAAGAACCCTAAGAAGCAGAAGAAGTCGAAATTCATGCAGCGACTGGAGGAGATGCAGAAACAGCAACTCGAGTACCAGCGCCAGCAAGCCAAGGAAAGAGCAAAGAGAAGATAAGAGCAAGAGCCGCGGTTAAACAAAATCGCGGCTTTTCTTTTTTATACCGTCAGCAGGCGCAATAGATTTTCGCCTACTACAAAGCAAAAAAGTCAAGAAAAAGCCAAATTCTTTGTTTTGTATAAAAAAAGGCGTATATTTGCACCCGCTTAGATAAAGCAAAACATACTGACCTATGGTGTAACGGTAGCACTACAGATTCTGGTTCTGTCTGTCTGGGTTCGAATCCTAGTAGGTCAACGAAAGCCTGAGTTTCCGCTCAGGCTTTTTTATTTGCATTTACTAAAAGAAATGAAATAAATCCCAAAAGCGTATAAACGCCACAGAGTTAGACAACGATATGCTTGTTTTTTCTTAAATTTGTATTTTTAATACATAACACAAATAAACAAGCAAGAAATGACACTTGATAATCTTACTGCGATCTCCCCTATCGACGGTCGCTACCGTGGCAAAGCAGAACAGCTTGCAGAATATTTCTCAGAATTCGCATTAATCAAATACAGAGTAAGAGTAGAGGTTGAGTACTTCATAGCTCTTTGCGAGTTGCCATTGCCACAACTCAAGGACGTGAACAAGGACGTATTCTCTAAGCTGCGCGATGTTTACAAGAACTTCAGCGAGGCTGACGCGCAGGCAATAAAGGACATTGAGAAGATAACAAACCACGATGTGAAGGCTGTCGAGTACTTCCTGAAGCAGAAGTTCGACGAGCTGGGTCTGGAGGCGCACAAGGAGTTCATCCACTTCGGACTGACATCACAGGACATAAACAACACAGCGTCACCACTGGCACTGAAGGAGGCTCTGAACGAGACATTCTACCCTACAGTGCAGGAGCTCATCGACAAGCTGCAGGCGCTCGCAAGCGAATGGAAGAACATCCCGATGCTCGCTAAGACTCACGGACAGCCAGCATCGCCAACAAGACTCGGCAAGGAGTTCGAGGTATTCGTTTCAAGACTCAACGCACAGTTCGAGATACTCAAGAACACTCCAATATCTGCTAAGTTCGGCGGCGCGACAGGCAACTTCAACGCGCACCATGTGGCATATCCAAGCATGGACTGGAAAGCATTCGGCAACAAGTTCGTTGAGGAGAAGCTTGGACTCTCGCGCGAGCAGTGGACAACACAGATTTCAAACTACGACAACCTTGCGGCTGTATTCGACGCCACAAGACGTATAAACACAATCGTGATAGACCTTGACCGCGACATCTGGACTTACATCTCGATGGGATATTTCCACCAGCAGATAAAGGCCGGCGAGGTAGGCTCGTCAGCAATGCCGCACAAGGTGAACCCAATCGACTTCGAGAACTCAGAGGGAAACATGGGCATAGCAAACGCCGTGCTGCAGTTCCTCGCCCAGAAGCTGCCAGTGTCAAGACTCCAGCGCGACCTGACCGACTCGACAGTGCTGCGTAACACCGGAGTGCCATACGCACACGCGATAATCGCAATAAAGAGCACGCTCAAGGGACTCAACAAACTGCTGCTGAACGAGGAGGCGATAAAGAACGACCTGGCAAACACATGGGCAGTCGTGGCAGAAGGAATACAGACAATACTCCGCCGCGAGGGCTATCCTAAGCCATACGAGGCACTGAAGGCGCTGACACGCACCAACGACACGATAAACGAAAAGACGATAGAGGACTTCGTGGAGACACTGAACGTGAGCGACGAGGTTAAAGCCGAACTCAAGGCAATATCGCCATTCAACTACACAGGCATCTAAAACAAGAACACTGACCCTCCCACAGGAAGAAGAATGAAAAACTTTATAATTCTGGTACGCAGATTCCTGCCTAACTACAAGAGATACGTATTGGGTAACATTATCTGCAACGTGCTTTCGACCATCTTCAGCTTGTTCTCTTTCGGAACCATAATTCCAATCCTGCAGATACTGTTCGGTATGGAAAGCGGCGCGAAGGAGTACATAGACTGGTCGTTTTCATCTTCCATGGGAGAGATAGGCGCGGCGCTGAAAAACAACGTCTCGTTCTACATACAGCAGTACATAGCCGAGGAAGGCGCATCGATGACACTGCTTTACCTCGGACTGTTCCTCGTGGTGATGACGTTCCTGAAGACGGGAACCGCATTCCTCGCAGGATATTTCCTGACACCGATACAGTACGGCGTTCTGCGCGACTTGAGAAAGTCGCTGTTCGACAAGGTGCTGAGCCTGCCACTGAGTTTCTTCTCGGAGGAGCATAAGGGCGACATAATAGCCAGAATGACAACCGACGTGGCAGAGATAGGCAACTCCATAATGTCGTCGCTTGAATCTATGTTCAAGAACCCGATAATGGTGGTCATCTATTTCGTTGTGCTCGTTACCATCTCATGGCAGCTGACAGTGTTCGCGCTGCTGCTGTTGCCTATAGCCGGCGGTCTGATAGGATACATAGGCAAGACGCTGAAAAAGAAGTCGCTGCTCGGACAGACACAGACCGGTCAGATGCTCAGCCAGATAGAGGAGACTCTCGGCGGACTGAGGATCATCAAGGCATTCAACGCAGAGCACAAAGTTTCGGCTAAGTTCGAAGAGATAAACGACACGGTGAGAAAGACCTTCATAAAGATGAACCGCAAGTACATACTCGCCCACCCTGTGTCTGAGTTCCTCGGCACATTCATCATCGTGGCAGTGCTGTGGTACGGCGGAACGCTCATCCTGAACACCGAGGGCCGCACGATAATCACAGCGCCTGAGTTCATCTATTATCTCGTGATATTCTACAGCATCATAAACCCTGTGAAGGATATTTCAAGAGCATCGTACACCATACAAAAGGGAATGGCGTCGCTGGAGAGAGTGGATTTCATACTCAACACCGAGAACAACATCAAGCAGCGCCCAGACGCGATAAGCCTGCCTAAGTTCAACGAGAAAATCGAGTTCCAGCACGTGTTCTTCAAATACACCGACAACTGGGTGCTGAACGACATAAACCTGACGATAAAGAAAGGACAGACCGTGGCACTCGTAGGCCAGTCTGGCTCCGGAAAATCCACGATGGTCGATCTCGTGCCTCGATTCTACGACATACAGGAAGGCAGCATAAAGATAGACGACGTGGACGTGCGCGACATCAAGATACACGACCTGAGAGGCTTGATGGGCAATGTGAACCAGGAGGCGATTCTCTTCAACGACACGTTCTTCAATAACATAACATTCGGAGTGAAAAACCCGACGATGGAAGACGTCGTAGCGGCTGCCAAGATAGCCAACGCCCACGACTTCATCATGGCGACTCCGGACGGATACAACACCAACATAGGCGACCGCGGCGGCAAGCTGTCCGGCGGACAGAGACAGCGCATCTCCATAGCGCGCGCCATACTCAAGAATCCGCCGATACTCATCCTCGACGAGG
This sequence comes from Paludibacteraceae bacterium, assembly GCA_017937025.1. Taxonomy (GTDB): domain Bacteria; phylum Bacteroidota; class Bacteroidia; order Bacteroidales; family Paludibacteraceae; genus UBA4363. The sequence goes on from JAGBEJ010000003.1 coordinate 122,273, forward strand.
CGACATCGGCACTGGACACAGAGTCGGAGAAGCTCGTACAGGAGGCTATCGACAACCTGATGAAGAACAGGACTTCGATAATCGTTGCGCACCGACTCTCGACTATCAAGAACGCTGACATAATCTGCGTGATGCACGATGGCGTAATCGTGGAGCAAGGCAAGCACGACGACCTGATAGCCCTGAACGGATACTACAAGCGACTGTGCGACATGCAGTCGTTCTAACTCCTAGCGACACCGCGGATGCAGCAATTCACAGATATAATAAGCGCGATAGCCGATTTCCTCTGGGGATGGCCGCTGCTTATCATGCTTCTGGGAACGCACTTGTTCCTGACATTCAGGCTTGCATTCATACAAAGACACATCCACAAGGGCATCAAGATGTCGGTCAAGCCGGAGAAGAAGAGCACCGGAGACATCTCGCCCTTCTCGGCATTAGCCACGTCGCTGGCTGCGACAATAGGCACGGGCAACATCGTGGGAGTAGCCACAGCCGTGTCGATGGGCGGTCCGGGAGCCATATTCTGGATGTGGATAACCGGAATATTCGGCATAGCCACCAAATACACCGAAAGCCTGCTCTCTGTTTACTACAGAGTGAAGAACGCCGACGGCACATACTCCGGCGGCCCTATGTACGTCATAGAGCGCGGACTGCACTGCAAGTGGCTGGCTGTGCTATTCGCGGCGTTCACGGTGCTGGCGTCGTTCGGCATAGGCTCGTCGATACAGGCTAACTCGCTGACTGCCGCACTGAACTACGGATTCGGAATGTCGCCGCTCTACTGCTCGATAATCGTGACCATCGGCGTTGGCGCAGTGATAATCGGCGGCATCAAGTCCATATCCAGTGTGTGCAAGGCGCTTGTCCCTTTCATGGGATTCTTCTACATCATCGGCTGCGTCGCCCTGCTCATCATCGGGCATGAGAGCCTAGCACCGTCCATCAGACTGATAATAGACTCTGCCTTCAACCCCTCGGCGGCCGGAGGCGCATTCGCAGGCATGTCGATAATAATGACGGCAAGATACGGCGTGGCTCGCGGACTGTTCTCCAACGAATCGGGACTCGGAAGCGCACCGATAGTGGCGGCATCGGCACAGACAAGCACGCCAGTGAAGCAAGCCATGATCTCAGCTACAGGCACATTCTGGGACACTGTCGTTGTGTGCGCGCTGACGGGGCTTGTTATAGTGAACACAGGAGTGTGGAACAACGGCGGCGAAGGCATGAGCATGACAAAGGAAGCATTCAGTCAGATACCCGTCGTGGGCGGATATTTCCTGTGCGTCGCGCTCGTGACATTCACGTTCTCCACCATTCTCGGATGGTATTTGTACGCCGAAAAATGCGTGCAATACCTTTTCGGCAACAAGGGAATATTGCCGTATAGAGTCATTTATCTGATAACGGTGTTCTTAGGCGGAATACTATCGCTGAAACTCGTATGGGCGCTGGGCGACATATTCAACGGACTGATGGCTCTGCCTAACCTCGTTTCGCTGATACTCTTGTCGGGATTAGCCGCATGGCTCACTAAGAAGCATAAATCGAACTTTTGTTCATAACACATCACGCTTATGAATAAAATCAAATGTCTATACCTGACCGCCGGAATAGCCGCAAGCATCGCGCTTTCGTCGTGCGAGAAGGAATACACCAACTACAGCGTAAGCAACGCCACACTGCAGGAATATCTCGAAAAGTTCCTGTACGAGGCCGAGTCGCGAGGAGTAAAGAGCCTCAACCCGCAGAAGACAGGATTGAAAATGTACTTCGGCGACTGCGACGAGGGCGCGGCTGGAGTGACATACTACGAAAACCCGATACGCATCGTCATAGACAAGGAAATATGGGACAAGTACGCCGACTACGCCGACGGGACATCGCAGAACGAGCATACGGTGTTCCACGAACTGGGACACGGACTGCTGTACAGAAAGCATGACAACTCCACCCTGTCCAGCGGCGAATGGGCGACAATGATGGCCGGCGACCCTCTGCCAAGCGGCAGCATACCGAACACAAACTTCAGAGGCGAGAGGCGTACATATTACCTCGACAGACTGTTCAACCCGAACGACAAGAAAGAGCCAAACTGGGCTAAACCGACATTCGACGACCCGACCGAAAGCCTGACCAAAATGGTGGACGACGATTTCTCATCGACATACGACGCAAGCCACATAACACTGAGAGACGCAAGGGAATACACCACGAAAATAAGCGGCGGCGAGTTTGTGTTCCAGAACAAATCGACAAACAACTACATCGTGCCGCTGCAAAACGTGACTGCCGTCAACGGAAGCGACGTGTATGTGGAGACCGAGGTGAAAATCGAAGGCAGCAACAAGATATTCACACTCGAATTCGGCAGCAGAGACGAAAGCGGACAGGACACGAAATACACCTACCACTACATGTCATTCTACGACACAAGGATAAGGCTCGGCAACACGCTGTGCTACGCGCCATACTGCCAGATAAAATCGCCAAAGAACATCTACGGCGACGACTTCGTGAAAGTGGGCATAAGGAAGCAAGGCGATTACATCTACTACTTCGTGGGCGGAGAGTGCATCTACAAGGACATCGTTGACACAAACATAAGCGGAACGAACTACGGATTCATAGTTTACGCCAACTCAACACTGAGGATGAAGAACTTCAGAATATGGAACGACGGTACAGTGTCGCTGTACAAATCATCGGCAGAGACTGAGCCTCAGATAATTAACATAGAGGAAAGAGAAACGCACAATAAATAATCCATGATAAACATATATCAACTGCTACCAAGACTTTTCGGCAACGCAAACGGACAGAACATCGAGAACGGCACTATCGAGCAGAACGGATGCGGAAAGCTCAACAGCATAAGCACTAAGGTACTCAACGACCTGCGCAAACAGGGCTACACGCACATCTGGACAACCGGCGTGATAGAACACGCCACACAGACCGACTACACAAGCCACGGCATAGCCAAAGACCACGAAGGCGTGGTGAAGGGCAAGGCTGGCTCGCCATACGCCATAAAGGACTACTACGACATAGACCCGGACTTGGCAGTGAACGTGGACAAGCGTATGGAGGAGTTTGAGGCGATGGCGGAGAGAGTGCACAAGGCTGGACTGAAACTTATCATCGACTTTGTGCCTAACCACGTGGCGAGACAGTACAAGTCCGACGCGAAACCAAAGAGAACCGCCGACCTCGGAAGCAAGGACGACTGCACGAAGGCGTTCGACCCGCAGAACAACTTCTACTACATGCCGAACGAAGGTTTCATGCCGCAGTTCGACGCCAAGGGCTATGAGGAGAACCCAGCCAAGGCGACCGGCAACGACGTGTTCTCGGCACATCCGTCGGTCAACGACTGGTACGAGACCGTGAAACTGAACTACGGAGTGGACTACTGCGGAGGCAGAGCATGCCACTTCGACCCGACGCCGGACACATGGAAGAAGATGAGAGACATACTCGCATTCTGGGCTAAGAAAGGCGTGGACGGATTCCGATGCGACATGGCGGAGATGGTGCCGGTGGAGTTCTGGCACTGGGCGATAGCCGAGATTAAGAAGAAATTCCCTGAAATAATCTTCATAGCCGAGGTTTACAATCCAGGCCAGTACAGAAGCTACATACACCACGGCGGATTCGACTATCTCTACGACAAGGTGGGGCTATACGACACACTGAGAGCCGCCACATGCGGACACACGTCAGCATCAGCCATCACAAGCCAATGGCAGAGCGTGGACGACATACAGAGCCACATGCTCAACTTCCTGGAGAACCACGACGAGCAGCGCATCGCGTCCGACTTCTTCGCTGGCAACGGCGAGAACGCCATAGCCGCGCTGATAGTCTCAGCCACACTGTCGGCGTGTCCGTTCATGGTGTACGCAGGACAGGAGTTCGGCGAGAGAGGCATGGACAAGGAAGGATTCAGCGGCAGAGACGGCAGAACGACCATCTTCGACTACTGGAAAGTGGACACACTGAGCCGCTGGTATAACTCAGGAAAGATAGACGGAAAACTGATGAGCGACAACGAGAACAAGCTGCGCCAGATCTACTGCAAACTGCTGAACCTGAGAATCATGGAAAAGGCGCTGCAAGAAGGCTCGAAGCGATACGACCTGCAGTGGCTCAACTACGACAACCCAGCCTACAACGACTACAAAGTGTACTCATACTTCCGCCAGTCGGAGGACGGCAAGGAGACGCTGCTCGTGGCAGTGAACTTCAGCGACCAGGACGCCGACACCGCCATAAACATATCGGCGCACGCCATGGAATACCTGCGCCTGAAGGAAAAGAAATACACCTGCAAGGACCTGCTGAGCGACAAGCAATGGAGCCAAAAACTCTGTGCCAACGAAAAGTTCACACTGCAAATCCCAGCAAGAAGCGGAGTGATATTGAAGATGAGATAATTTGTCTTTTAGAAACATATTCATTCTTTTTGCCAAAAAATGAATGAATACGATGACATATCTGAATCTGTTCCACAAGGAGTCAACGGAGAGAAAGAAAAAGAAGATAGCAGAATCCAAGAAATCTCCGATGAGCTCGACAGACGCTGCCGAATACATGAAGCGCAATCTGAAGATAGCCAAGGCTATGCAACCCCTTTCGAAATAGAACAAAGAGAAGCAGAAAGGTTAGCGAAAGAAAATGGATGAAATAGCTGCTAAAAACCTTAATGATGATATCAAAGAGGCGCGCCTTCAGTTTAAAGAAGTTTAGCCAATAGACTGACTATTCGGTATGGTGACACAAAGACACCAGATTTCCTGAGTTATCCAATATTAAGTCATATTCCGATGGAGGATATAGTTAAGAAAATGAATATAATACAGCCTAAAGAAGTGATGGCTCTCTATCAAATTCTGAACGGACGTTTCTTACAACAGGTTCCATATCCCCAAGTATATGATGCGGAATTGCCGTTCGTGAGGAATCTAGAGCAGGCCTTGGCACAGAAACAAAAAAATAAAACAACCTATGCAGATATTCTGATTGAAGACTGTCTGAAGGGGGTGATTAAGAAAATACAAAAATAGGAAGCGATGGTGACAATAGCAGATTTCAAGAAGTTTGTTGATGGCTTGCTTAAGCCCGTGACCACAAAGATTGGGAATGTAGATGCGCGTATCAATGCACTACTTACATCAGACAGTGATGAAATATTTTTGTATAGGGATTTTCAGAGGTTGGGTAAAGGCTTGCAGAGAGAGCAGCTACTATATGGTGTGGATAACCAACGCTATATAGATGTAGTGGAGATTATTCATAATCATCTTGGTTGGAATCAAAGTGCCATAAAGACTTTTAGTGATACTTGTTGGCAAGACGTGATAGCGGCCTGTAGTGAAGAAATGCCTTTGCCACAAACAGATTGGCTGAAAGAATATGATAAGGAGCATAGACGTGCAGCGGCTGCAAAGACGTTGCGGAAATTTGGGCTCAAGATAAAGATAGAGGATTGTGACTATGTGACAGAGAATGACGATATAGTCTATGATGCTTTGATCAACTGGATTCGCAAGGCAGGTGGAAGAAGATTCTTGAACATGCTGTTGTCGCAAATGGAATATTTGGAACCAGAAGGAAGATTCTTGACCGATATGAATGGCAATATGCCTAATCCAAAGGATGTGACAATAGTAAAACCATACAATTATCTTGTAAACTTAGCTTTGGCAAATATCAATGCAGACGGAGGTAGCAATAGCGAGGCAGCAAAGGCTTTTGGAAATGCTATAAAACTAGCGACTAACTACTGTTTCCTTAAATACCCTGTACAGAACTTCGGAAATGTATGGGAAGATTTATTCCACAGAGACAGAGACACGGTGGAGTTTTTCAGGGATTTGGTGTATAAGGAGAGCATCTTTGGACTGACGCAACATTCTGTTTGGTTTACGAGAATGTTCTGTGAACGTGTGCTTATGTATATGCGAGGTACGGGAAGGGTGTTGAAAAACGGATACACATTTGATGAATATGAGCGATTGATGAAATATGTCCTTTCTGTTGCGGATGCATGGAAATGTGTGGAGCTAAGAAAAGATAAATTGAATGAACTAAGAATTGGGGCTATTGAACAATTGATCAATGATGTGGCAACTAATGATGACTTGCTGAACAAAGGATTTAGAACACCACTTGACGAAGAAAAGGAAAATGCCGCGAACAAACCACTGATAAAAGCAAATGGTAAGATTTATGCCTTACCTGCAACTATTGGTTCTTGGGGATGGTTTGAGGCTCTGATGACGATTGTACGCAATCAAGAAAAAAAGGATGACCAGAAAGATATAGATAAGGAAATCGGAAAGTTAATAGAGGTTTTTATCAACGAAAAACTTGACGAAAAAGGTATAACGCATTGCTGTGGTGCTTATCCTCCACCAGAAAAAGGTGAAGCTGATCTTGTGGTTGAGGCCACAAAAGGTATCATGCTTTTTGAGATAAAAAAGAAAAGCCTAACTAGAAAGGCAAAGTCTGGGGATGAGTTTAAGATTATAGCAGATTTACTAGGAAGCCTTATAGATTCACAAGCCCAATGTTTTAGGTCATCACATATTATGATTAGAGATGGTTATATAGATTTGGATGACGGAAATGGGAACGTGACAAGAATAGAAAAACAGGATAGAACGGCTGAATGCATCTCGATTTGTTTGGGTGCATTCGGGCCACTCCAAGACAGAATACTTATTAAGAGCATCATGGATGAAATGTGCAATAAAACGTTGACGGCAAAATATGATGGTGATGATAAGCAGACCATAAAGGATGTGAAGAAGTTTAATAAGGACATGCAAAAATGGATGTCGTTCTTAAACAAAGAGAGAGTCAATGGTGACTCAAATAAGAATCCGTTCTTCAATAGCTGGTTCTTGGATTTAGAGCAACTGATGCTAATTGTTCAGAAATCGAATTCAAACGATGAGCTGCTGGATCGACTGAGAGATACAAAGTATGTAACCATGGGGTCATATAATTTCTATAAAGAGCGTAGAATGGTAATGTGATCGTATTCAAGGCACTGCCGAAATAAAATCACTCCTTCAGCGACGCATCCACAAGCAACGGTATGAGGTTGACATCGAGCCCGGCTTTCTGCAACGTGCCTTTGTCTGCCTCCATGCGGTCCTCCACCAGTCTGACGGCTTTCGCCTGCTTGCGCGCCGCACGCAACGCCGCCACCGCGCCGCCTATGTCGTCCTTGATCCATCTGATGTAAGCCTCGGTCACATAATCCTCCCAGCCGTCCGGCGTGCTCATTATCTTCTCCACATAACGCTCTGCCTGGTCGAATTTCCTCAGCCCGATGGATGTCATGGCTATCAGGCGCCAGAGGTTTTTATCGCCCGACGTTTCATAATCGAGTCTGAAGAAAATGGCAAGAGCCTCATCCTCCTCGCCGCACTCCAAAAGGCATAGGGCCTTCTTGAAGGATATGGCTGACTTGTTTGGCTGCTGCGCCTCGGCTTTGGCGTAATAATCGGCTGCCAACCTGAAGTCGGACGTTTTTCTGTAGCAGTAAGCCAAGCGCATGATGGTCCACACGTCGTTCGGCTCTATGACTTCCGCCTGCTTGTAGTAAGCGATAGCCTCAACCATATCGCCGACTTTCTGCTTGCAGTAACCAAGCTTCTGGTAATACTCCAACGAAAGCTGCGCCCTCACGGAGTCGAACATCTGGAACGCCGCCTCATAGAATCCTTTGGAGAAGCAATACTCGCCTATCTCTATCCTGTCGTCGTCGTTGAAGCCTGCCAACTCGGCTATCACACCGTTCTGCAGCGTGAGCGAATAGTCGAACGGCGACTCGAACGCGTCCTTCGACGGGAAGAGACGGTAGAATCGATACAAGTTCTGTATGTACGAGTTGGAGACTCTCTCGGCCTTGCGTGTCTTGGCTAATATCTCGTCGTCCTCTCTGATTTCGAGTTCCTGCTTTTTCTCCATGGCGAATGCGTCGGCTATGGTCTTGCGCTGGCTGTCTGGCATCTGCATCAGGCTCAGGGAGAATGAGTATCTGTCCGAGTCGCACATGCTGCCCGTGTCCATTATCGCTTCCATGAACTCCTTCATGACGCTCTCGCCCTCGCCGCTGAAGAGTCCTCTGATGTAGCTCATTTCGGGGTTGTACGGACGGAACCAGTTGACGACGGTGGAGAAGAACGGGAATGTCTTGAGCATGGCGAACGTGCTCATATACACGTCCGAGCCTTCCATCTGCAAGTCGCTGTATCTCTTTAGTTTATCAGCCAGTCCGCTTTTCTCGAGCTTCTCCTGCCACACGGGGTTCATCTCCTCGTGGTCCTCGCTGACGAAGGACTGCATGTCGGACGACTTCATGTCCTTGGAGAGTTTCTTCATCTCCGGGATTATCTCCTCCTTCATCTGCTTGACGAGCCCTTCTGTCTCGTTGGTTCTGGCATACTGCATTATGACTCTTTTCACAGCCGACTTCATGCCCTTGCTGTCGAACGCCGCAGCGATACGGTCGCGCCACGCCGGCATAGCGTCCATTCTGTCGCTGTACTTGGCTATCAGCGGCAGCAGCCCCACAAGGGCGCGCTCGGAGATTTCCTCCTCCGGCCTTTCGCACAAGGCGGTCAGCAGTATGGCTTTCTTTTGGTCGAAGCACCTCGTCAGATACAACGTCATGGCTGAGACGAGAAGGCATTTGTCGTCAATGCTTATCAGGTCGTTGTTCATTATCCGCTCTATGTCGTCAGCCTCGCCGCCGAAGAGCCAGTAGTAGTTGAACATCCTCATGGAGTTCATCTCGTAGCGGTGGGCTTCCTCGAGGCTCTTGCCGCTCTGCATGTTCTTGTCGATGAAGTCGGTGAGCCCTCTGTTGGCGTTGTGGCTCTCTATCTCGTCCACGACAGAGAGTATGTCCCACTCGCTCATGTCGCCCTTCACATACTGCTTCTGTGTGTAAACGTAGTTATGCGAGTCTATTGTGTTCTTCGCCTCGAGCAATGCGTCGGCTATCTGGTAGCATCGGCATTTGATGTTGGCATAGACCTTCATTCGCTCCGGGTCGGCGATGCCTTGCGACATGTACTCCAGCATCCAGTGGTAGGTTTCCCTTATCTTGGAAATCTCGTCCTTGCTCGCCGTGTCCTGCATAGCGCCGGCTATCATGTCCAGCTTGGCAAGCGCGGATAATATGCGTCCGCGTGAAATATGCTCGCATATATTTATGAATATCTCGTTTCTATTCACCATAAGCCCGACGTTTATTTACTGTCTTACGAATGAAGTGCCGTCCCAGACGAATGTTATCTGTCTTGTCTTGATGTACGGAGCCACCTTGTCGCGGTCCTCCTGGCTCAGTTCCTTCTCGGAGTTGAGCGTGGCTTTCAGTGTATTGTGGTCGCCAGCGAACGAGAAGTCCACCAGCTGAAGGTCCAGCAGCGATGTCACGTACTCCTCCTTCTTGCCGTCCTCCTTTATCTTGTCCATGTCTAAGAAGTCGTTTATCGACACGTTCGACAGCACCGATGACGGCAGCAATCGCCAATCCAGTGTGAACACTCCCGTGTGCGACGAGCATGCAGGCGCGCACGCGGTGAACACGAGGAATATCGCGCTCGGTTTGCCTTGTGTCTGCAGCACTTTTATCTCCAGCGCTCCGTTCTCGGAGTTCCGGATTCTCATCCAGTCGTTCTGCTGGTCGATGGAGTCTATTCTGCTGTCGCCGCCGAAGTGGTTTCTGACCTTCGGCTCCTCGCCTTTTCTCAAGCGGTCCACCATCAGAATTCGCATTTCCTGCGTCAGTGTCATGTAATACTGGTCCGGCATCGTCACAAAAGCCTTCTCCACGTTGCTCACTATGCCGCTTATCTGCGTGTCGCCGGTCTGTGCCGCCAAGCTCTGCAGCATTGTCAGCGCAGCCGCCACGAGGACTGTCCTCAGCCCTGCGCACGATTTATTTTGCATTTTCGTCATTATCTTCATTGTTCTTTTTGTTTTTCTTCTGTTTTCTTTTCTTCTCCTTCTTGTCCTTCTTCGCTTTCTTGTCCTTCTTATCCTCCGCTATTATCTCATTTTCCACTGTCTCGCTTTTCTGCTCGGCAATCTCTATGTCGCGCTTCACTTCCTCGTCCTTGTCGATAGGCTCGTCCTCGTCGCGCTCCACGGTCTCCTTCTTCACCATCACAGAGTCATTCTTCTCCAACGCTCTTCGCTGGCTTGCGGATATCAAGCTGTCCATCCTCGCCATTCTCTCGCGCTCCTGAGCTATCATCATGGAGTCTCTGCGTCGCTCACGCTCTTTTCTGTCCTTGCCGAAATACCTGTGCCACAATCCCTTGAACGTATTGAAGTCCTCTCGGTACATCAGACCCACGCCCTGTGTAGTCTTCGCCGTGCCGGAAATGTTGTAGTAGTAATTGTCGGCGGAATGCGTGTAAGCCTTGGCTCTGAGTTTTCCGTTTCTTGTAAGCTTATACTCCACATCGACATCGCCGATGAAGTTGTTGCCGCTCTGCTGTCCGTTTATGTAGTCATTGCGGTATCCGAGGTTTCCGTTTATCACAAGGCGGTTATTAGGCTGATACATGAGAGCCACCTCGTACTCGCCGCCCTGCGAAAGGTCCTCGCCGTTGCCTAAGACCGCATTCACTCCGACATTGAACTTGTCGCTTATCTGCGAGAGCATGTTGTTCAGCTGACCGGACACTGTGGACGTGAGCACCGACGCCATCTGGTTGCCCACGTTGGTCGATGACGAGTTCTGTATGTACTCCGGACGGTAGAACGCTCCTATTACAAGCAGCGAGAGTATCTCTCGGTTCATCATCTCGTCGGTGTTGACGATGTTCTTGACCTTGCGCTGCAGCTCGTTGTCGGACGGCAGTTCGAGGTCGAACTTGATGTTAGGCTGCATCAGGTTGCCGGTCAGGTTCAGCAGACAGTTGACAGGCACTGTCGTTCTGCCGAGTCCCTCGAGGTCAGCCTCGTCCAGGATGTCAAGCAGCGACGCCGCCTGCACATAGTACAATGCGTCGAGATTGATTATGCCTTCTCTCGGGTCGCCGCTCCACTTTATCGTTCCGCCATTACGCAATGTGAAATCCTTTCGTATGATGTTCTGCAGCGTGAATATGTAGCTTCCCTTCTCCACCTCGTAGTTGCCGAAGAGCTGGAGGTCGGACTTCGAGTCGTACTCCATGCGTATGTTGCCCGTACCAGTGGCTTTAAGCATGTCGCCCTCGGCACTCGTAAGAATATTGACTTCCGCGTCCGGAGTGGCCTCCACAGTGAGCGACACTTTCATGCGCGTCTCGGTCTTCTTCGGCTCGAGATACTCGTCGGACTCTGCCACGGAGTCAACCACGGCGTCTCTATCGACGTATGTTATGAAGTTGTTCACAGTCACTGTCGAGCCGTTGTCCAGCGAGAGGAACACCTTGGTGTTCGGCTCGGTCCTCGCCTGTATGGTGAAGTTGGCTGCGCCCGGATAGCCGAAGATTCTCACGTTTCCTGTCGCGTACGCCTTGCCGTAGAAGTTCTGCCCGTCGCTCGCCTTGAGGTCCATAGCCAGCACATTGCGTGGCATTATGGAAATGTTATAGACAATGTTCTTGTAATAGTCGTGGTGTATCTCGCCGTTGAGCAGCGCGGAGTGGTTCTCGGCGTCGCGAACGTCAATGTCCTCGAACGCGAACTTGTCCTCGCGTATCTTGACGGTGTCGCTGAAGTGGTACGCCGTGTTCAGGAAATCGACTTTAAGCTTACCGTTATTCACCATGATGTCGCCTTCCATGAGGATTTTCTTCAGCGAGCCGAAGATTCTCAGTTTGCCCGAGGCGTCGCCCGTGACATCGGACATCACGCCGTCGAGGTATTTCTGTATGAAGTCGAGCTTGAGCGACGACACATCGGCAAGGAATTCCAGCGAGTCGTTCTTAGGGAAGTACTCGCCTTCTATCACAATGGACGTGTCGCGTACGCCGTCACCCAAAAGTCCAGCCAAGAGTCCGTCGGCATCGCCATCGGCTTGCTGCCCGCTCTTGAACACATGCCCCTTGGCATGCAGCCTTCTGGTCTGGCTGTCCCACTCGCTCTTCAGGTCCACGTCGCCCCACACGGAGTTGTTGAACGTGAAGTCGTCGGCGGTGGCGTCGATGTTCAGCACCATCGGTCCGAGTAGTCCATAGACACAGGCCTTGCCGTCAATCATAGCGTCCAAGTCAACAGCGTGAACTCCGACAAGGTCCATTATATAAGCCAGGCGCACACCGCTGAGGTCCACATCAATACTATCGGACATGCTCTTGGATGCCATGCCGTCTATCTTGACATACTGCTTGTCGTGGTCCATCTCGAAACCCTTGATGAAGAAGCTCTTGAAGTCTGTGTCGATATGGCTCTTGCGCATATTCCACTGGTCGTCGTTGATGGATATGAACGTCGGCATGACATCGACCGACGCGAGCAGCGATGAGAGTGTGTCGCCACGCATCTCTCGGTGCAGCAGACCTTCGAGGCTCAGCGAGCCGTACGACAGCGAAGGATTGTCCCAGTTCACGTTCACCTGCACCGAGTCGTGAGCCGCATTCGCCATCAGTCCTAATCCCGTATGCCCGTTGTAGCGCGAATTCACTCTCAGCGACGCAATGTCGTAATCGTTGTCCAGCAGTATGAGCGTAGAGTCAATGCTCTTTTGCTTCTTGCCGAACCTGACGACCGGAATCTCAGCCCTCGCGTTGAACTTGCCTGTCCTGTCGCTGAAGTGTCCCGACAGATAAGCCCCCTTGCCCACTCTGACAGTGCTTCCGAGTATTTCCGAGAGCTTATTTATGTTTATGTTGTCTATTCTTATGTCGAACTCGTTGTTACACTTCACGTCGGCTGCGCCCTTCTTCTCCTTGGCGAACAGCACTGGCAGATAGCGTTTTCCGGCGTTCTTCAGGCTTCTCGGCAGTTTCGTTATCTCGTAATCGCCGCTCACCTTGACGCTCATCAGGTCGGACGACAGAACGAGCGAGTCGCGCTTAGGCGTCACCACCGACACAACCTCTATATCATTGAGTCTGAGTCGTTTCTCGCCGTTATTGACTGTCAGGTTGTTCACATAAACGTCGGCTCTGTTGTTGTTAGATTCCAAATCGCCACGGAAATCGAGGCTCACATTGCCCGAAAGCGAAAGGTCCTCGTAGCCTTTCAGCAAGTTCAGCCTGTGCGGATGCATGTTGCTCACGTTCACTGAGAACGCTCCTGTACGCATCGCCTTTGAGTAATTGAAGCTGCCGGAGAAGTCCACATCGGCGTTCTCGTCGTCCATGTCTATCAGTCCGTCGAACTCTTGCCCTTTCAGATTTCCGTCTATGTGTATGTCCTTGTATTCATAGCCCTTGAATGCCAGTTTGGACACATCGCCCTTGACCCAGCATGTGAATCCGTTCTTCTTCGACCATTCGCCAGACGAATTCAGTTTGAAGCTCGTCTGTCCGAGCTGGCTCTTGTCGCCAAGCAGCTTAGCGAGATTCAGGTTGTTGGCGCCCACCTCGCCGTTGTATCTCACGTTCTTGAACTCGTCGGCCGACTCCAAGTGCATGTCCATGTTCACCAGGCCGATGTCCGACAACACCTCGCCATAAGCCACCAGGTCAGTCAGATAGCCCGATACCGAGCCTCTGTACTTGACTTTACCCAGTCCGTTGAGCTGCTTAGGCATCTTCACAGGCTTTCCGCTGATTTTCGCAATCAAGTCGGAGAGCATCGGCATAGTCGTGCCGAGTTCCTTTATGCCTACGTAGGCGTATGTCTCGTTTATATCCGGCAATCCAGCCAGATCGACCGACATGCGCCCCCATGCGCCGCCGTCGTCGCAGTTGAACACCAGATTATACAAATGCATGTTGCCGAATGTGCCTTTGAAGTGTGTGGAAAGTTCCACCTTGTCCGACAGTTCGCCAAGTCTCGGCAACACGAATTTCAGTTCTCTGAGAGCCACGACGGAATTATCAAGGGAGACTTCCAGCAGGACATTCTTCCAGTCCAGCGACTCCTTCACTTTTTCCTTGCCGCTGGCGTCGCGCGTTACGGTTTTTATCCACGTCTCGTCGTAATTAGCCACGACACTGTCAAGCCGTATCTCCGACGACGGCATCCTCAGCACGAAGTCCGACACTTTGGCCTGCGCCGTGTCCGCCACAAGCCGTCCTTTCAGGTCAACGACATTCAGACCGCCCTTCTCCGCGCACCTGAAGTTCAGTATCCGCACATTCAGGAAGCCCTTGCGGTATTCATCAAGTCGGAACTCTCCGTTTATGTCGCCGAAGCGCAGGTGGAAATAGTCCATCTTGCCGTTCTTGCGCGGCTTCCTCATGTCGTCGTAAGTGAAGACCGAGTTTTTCAGAGTAAGATGGTTCACTCGGTAATTCATGCGGGATTTTTCCTTCTTCTTGTCGCTCTTCAGCGCGTCTATCAGGAAACGGAGGTTCAGCTGACCGTCCTTTTGCTTTTTCAGGTGGAACACAGCGCCGTCGAGAGTGACATCGGTCACATAAAGCCGGCTGTCGGTAACCAGGCACCACAAATCGAAGCCAGCGACCGCCTTGGCAGCGTATATCATCGTGTCTTTGCGCTGGTCCTCCACATAAAACCCGTTCAAAGAAACTTTATCGAAAAGTTCTATATCAACAGATTCTATTTGTACCTTTGCATTGAGTTTCTCACTGGCGTATGCCGCAGCCTTTTGCACAAGATAATTCTGCACAGTGTTATTCTGGAGTAACAGCAGGATTGCGCCTTGCACGAAAAGAAGGACCGCTATTACGACAATGAATATGTAAACTGCTTTTTTGATACGTTTTTGCTGACTATGGTATTAACTTACAAAAATAACATTTATTGCCAATAAATACAGGCGTTAGACCTATAAATATAATTAAGACATGCTTCCTCTTATTCTTTCCATAGAATCCTCATGCGACGACACTTCGGCTGCCGTGATGCAAGGCAAGCTGCTGCTGTCGAACGTGGTGGCCAGCCAGCAAGTACACAAGCAGTACGGCGGCGTGGTACCGGAACTCGCATCAAGAGCGCATCTGCAGAACATCGTCCCTGTAGTGCATCAGGCACTGGCACAGGCCGGCGTAAAAAAAGAAGACCTCAACGCAGTGGCATTCACACGCGGCCCGGGACTCATGGGCTCATTGCTGGTAGGCACATCGTTCGCCAAGAGTTTCGCCCAGGCGCTCGGCCTTCCGCTCATCGACGTGAACCACCTGCAGGCGCACATTCTTGCCAACTTCATCGACGAGAAGGACGCCGAGAACAAGCACCCCGAGTTTCCGTTCCTCTGTCTGCTCGTCAGCGGCGGCAATTCGCAGATTGTGCTTGTGCGCAGTCCTCGCGACATGGAGATAATAGGACAGACTATAGACGACGCTGCCGGCGAGGCTTTCGACAAATGCGCCAAGGTCATGGGATTTCCGTACCCCGGAGGTCCGATAATCGACCAGCTCGCCAAAGTCGGCAACAGCAAGGCGTTCACCCTCGCAAAGCCGCAAATCAAGGACCTCGACTACAGTTTCAGCGGGCTTAAGACCTCGTTCTTGTACCTGCTGCGCGACAAGATAAAAGAGAATCCGAACTTCATCGAGGAGAACAAGGAAGACCTCTGCGCATCGCTCCAGCACACTGTCGTGAGCATACTCATGAACAAATTCGCCAAGGCTGTGAAAATGCACCCCGAGGTGAAGGACATAGCCATAGCAGGAGGCGTGTCTGCCAATTCCGGACTGAGAAACGAGTTCACCGAATTCGGACAGCGTCGCCACCTGAACGTGTTCATCCCTAGACTGGCGTTCACCATGGACAACGCCGCCATGATTGGTGCTGCGGCGTACTACAAATACTTAGACAAGGATTTCTGCTCCGTAGACCTTCCACCTTTTGCGAGAGTAGAGATATAACACTTTGGACATGAGTGAATTAAAAAGAAAAATCAAATATTTCTTTTCAAAGGAGAATCCGATAAGAGACGTTATCGTTTTCGTCATCATGCTGCTCGTAGCTAATGCTGTCTGGAAATTCTGTTTCCAAGGCGACAATTACCACAAGGAGATAATGCTGTTCGGCAAATGGAACGTGGAATTCCTTTTCCAATGGGCGATAGACAGCACAACGTACCTGTCGAGCTCGTTGCTGAACCTTCTCGGTTTCGGCGCCACAATAAATCCCGACAACGTAGTGACTTTCGCCAATGGCAACGGAGCGAAAATCGTGTGGGGATGCACTGCCATAAAGCAGTCGTTTATCTTCGCAGTCATCATCCTTTGCTCAAAAGGCAGGCTTAAAGACAAAGCGCTCTTCATAGCCATAGGACTTGTCATAATATACTTTATCAACATTCTGAGAATCAGCACTATTTTAGGTTTCATGAAGTATAATCCAGGTACATTCGAGCTGCTGCACGGAATCATACTGAAATACCTTTTCTACATTTGCATTTTCTTCATGTGGGTGTTCTGGGAAGAGAAATTCGCTGAGAAAAAGAGATTGGAAAATGAAAAATAGCATCATAACATTCATAAAGAACTGGACATTGCCAATAGCCATGGTGACAGGCGTGATAATGTATTTCACGCTGGCAGGCTTCGAGGTTTTCGCGCCAGTGAGACATCCGGTACATGTTTTTGTGAATAACTTCTGCCCGATACTTGTGTTCGCACAGCTGTTCGTGACATTCTGCAAGATTAACCCAAGAGAACTCATACCGTCGAGATGGCATATCTGGCTTGGACTGTTTCAACTGCTGTCATCGCTCGCCGTAGCCGCCGTTGTGATATTCCTGTGCAAGGAGGCCAACGCCCTCAGATACGGGCTCGAGGGCATCGTTGTCATGCTGATATGTCCGACCGCCACAGCCGCAGCCGTAATCACGGGCAAACTCGGCGGCAATGCGGCTTCGCTCACAACATACACACTCATATCAAACATCATCGCCGCAATCACGGTTCCGCTCGTGTTCCCACTCATGGAACCATCGGACATAAGCTTCATAAGCGCATTCTCGAAAATGCTCGGAAGAGCGGTGCTCCTGCTTATCGCCCCATTCATACTCGCCTTCATACTCAGGAAGGTGTGGCCGAAAGCGCAGGAAGCCGTGGCGAGACAAAAAGACTTGGCATTCTATTTGTGGGCAATATGTCTGACTTGCATAATCGGAGTAGCTGCACACGTTTCTGTGACCTGCGACGTGCCTGCCACCGAGCAGATACTCACAGCATTGGCGATTCTTGTGACATGCGCCGCTCTTTTCGTAATCGGCAAAAAACTGGGAAGCCGATTCGGCGACAGAATCAGCTGCGGACAGGCTTTAGGGCAGAAAAACACTACGCTCGCCATTTGGATGACATACGTGTACCTGAACCCATTCGCCGTAATAGGCCCGGGCAGCTACATTGTTTGGCAGAACATAATAAACAGCTACCAGCTATACCTTAAACGCAAAAACAAGCTAAGAATAAACTGATATGAGAAAGACACTTTTCACAATCATCGCATTAATAGCGTCTGCTAATATGTTCGCACAAGACGCGGCTGACGGCAGAGACCTGATTTTCGACAACGAGAACCTCTACACCGACGAGCAAGAGGCCGAGATAGGACAGATTCTCGACGAGTACCAGAAGACATGGGGCGACAGGGAAATTGTCGTAGTGACAACCGACAAGTGCGCGCCTTTCCAGACATTCGCCGAGTATGCGCAAGACCTGTGCAACAACTGGCAGCCTGCGAGAGCCGAGGACAGCAACGCTCTGCTGCTCATCATCAGCAAAAAACTCGGTTCTGTCAGAATCGCCACCGGAGAAGGCACGACATCGCTGATAGAGAATCAGAAATGCCACGGTATCATCAACTTCAACATGATGCCGTATCTCAAGAAAGGACAGTTTTTCGAAGCCACGAAAGTCGGTGTGACAGTGCTGTCGAAGAACTGGAAATAATCTCAAATAAAACCAATGAATGAGAGCCTTATTTCTCATTTTTAACTAACAACAACGTGCATCTCTTTGAAAAAAGACCAAAAAGTGACATCTTTGCGAGAATTTTTCTTCTTTCTTACTTAAGACGAAAAGCACTTTTGATTGACAATGCATTGATTTGATGCACTAAACAGGATTTTTGAAGACAACAAGCAAAATATTATTAACCGTAGCCACTCTGCTATCTGTTATTTGTGTTAACGCACAAAACAACACAAACTCACCATACACAAGATTCGGACTGGGAGAATTGGCGGACTACGGCTCTGGCAGAAGCAAAGGCATGGGCGGAGTATCCATCGGTGTCCGCAACAACCGAGGCGTCAACGCTGCCAACCCGGCTTCATACACTTGCATCGACTCGCTCTCGTTCATATTCGAGTTCGGCGCCATGGGCAAAGAGTCTATCTTCACCGACGCGAATAACAACAGAGACAACGACTTCAACGCCAACCTCGAGTTCCTCACGCTTAGATTCCCTATCGGAAGATGGTTCTCGGCGTCTGTGGGCTTCATCCCTTACTCATACGTAGGATATTCATTCCCTGCCAACGGACAAATAATAACAACCGGCACTACCGGCAACGACACGATTTCGTACGAACGCGCCTACAACGGCAGCGGCGGGCTCAATCAGCTCTACGGAGGTTTGGCTGCTAAAATCGGCAAGCACGTTTCGCTCGGTATCAATGCGTACTACCTGTTCGGAACAATACAAAACACGCGCCAAGTGACTTTCGACGCCACCTACGGGTCGTTCTACTCTACCCTTCAGGATTCCAAACTGAAAATCAACGATTTCAACATAAGATACGGTCTGCAGTACTACACTCCTATCAAACAGAAACATTTCCTCACTGTGGGTGCCATCTTCGAGATGAAGAACAGACTCGGAGGCAAGTACTCTGTGGAGACTTCAACCGTCGATACCATAGCCGAACACAACGGCAGCAAGTTCGAGACTCCTATTACCATTGGTGGTGGTGTCAGCTATTCATACACGAACAAACTGACAGTCGGCGCAGACGTACTTTATCAGGGATGGTCGGACGCTAAATACTTCGGCGTAAGCGATTCTCTGACCGACAGAACAAAAGTTTCTATAGGTGCGGAATACACTCCTGACTTTTTCGCCAAGAATTATTTTAAAAGAATCTCATACAGACTCGGAGCCACGGTTTCCACAGGTTATCTTGACATAAAAGGTGCCACCATCGCCAATTATGGCATAACTTTTGGATTAGGACTTCCAGCCAGAGGCGGACGCTCTGCCATAAACATAGGTGTTGAATACGGAAGACTCGGCAACAACAGCTATGGACAGATAAGAGAAGACTATTTCAAGTTCTCGCTGTCGGCATCGTTCAACGAAATCTGGTTCTTTAAACGAAGATTTGAATAACAAACGACAAACAAAAAATAACGACTATGAAAAAAGCAATATTATTAGCCGCAATGGCAGCAGCAAGCTGCACAGGCTTCGCACAGGACGCTCTGGCTACACACCCAGACGCAATAGCAGACAAGTGCAAGGAGAACAACTCTGTTTTCTACCAATTCGCAAAATCTGAGAACTACGCTGACGCATATCAGCCATGGTATGAACTCTACACTACATGTCCAGAGTATTCAAAGAACATCTACAAATACGGAGCATACATCCTGAACTGGAAAATCAAGAGCGAGACCGACGCTGCTAAGCAGGCTGAGTACGTTGATTTGCTGATGAAGATGTATGACGACCGTATCAAGTACTACGGCAACGACTTAGTTATGCCAACCGAGAGAATCCTCGCATACAAGGCTATGGACTACATCAACGCGCCTACTCCAAAGGACCCTTTGAAGAAAAACGCATACGAGTGGCTCAGCCAGTCATTGTCGAAACTCGGCAAGGAGGCGGACCCAAGCTTCGCACAATACTACATTTGGATTGCATGCAACCTGTACCGCCAGGACAACAGCCGTGTGACTTCACTCATCGACGACTACAACAAGGCTAACGACATACTCGTTGCACAGATTTCTGACTCTGCGAGCACATACGCAGAATCAGCCAAAGCTGTCAAGACTACCAATGATCAGATGGTCGCTGCAACAGGCGCATTAAGCGGCGAGACTCTCGACAAGATTTACGGTCCACAAATCGACGCTAAGAAGAACGACATCGATTATCTGGCTAACACACTTAAGCTTTATGAGTCTGTAAACGCCACTGAGTCTGAGGTTTACTTCAAGGCTTCTGAATACGCGCACATGATAAAGCCAACTGAGGTTTCTGCCGCAGGATGCGCTAATATGTATGTAAAGAAGAAGGACTACTCAAAGGCTGTCACTTTCTTTGAGGATGCTGTGAAGTACGCTACAGACAACAACAAGAAAGCGAAGTACGAATACGCTATGGCGACTATCTACGCAAGCTACATAAAGAACCCAGCAACAGCAAGAGAGCACGCAAGAGCATCTCTGCGCTACAATCCAAACCAGGGCGACCCTTATATCCTGATTGGCAAACTGTACGCAGGCTCACATATCTACAGCGACCCTGTTCTCTCTAAGACAGTTTACTGGGTGGCAGTGGACAAGTTCAACAAGGCTCGCCAAGTTGACCCAAGCTGCGCTGCAGAGGCTAACAGACTTATCTCAAGATACAGCCAATACTTCCCTGCTGACAACGACATATTCATGCACCCAGACCTGAACAAGGGAGCGTCATTCACTGTAGGTGGATGGATTGGCGAGAGCACAATCTGCCGTTAATCAGTATATTCATGATAAAATTCAGAAATACAGATATAGAAGCAACCGCTATTTTTTTAGCGGTTGCTTTTATGCTTTTTCTCAACTCTTGCGGCAACGACGACTCCCAGTTCTCCGAAGCGCAAGGCAAAAGAGCAAGCCAGCCGATGCTCAACGCCGACAGCGTGACGACACTGATTTCCGACTCTGGCATAACCCGCTTCAGAATAACGACAAAAAAATGGCTGGTCTTCGACAAGGCTAAAGAGCCGTACTGGCTCTTTCCGCAAGGCATACGGTTCGAGAAGTTCGACAGCACATACCACGTCGATGCAAATATGTGGGCGGACACTGCCATTTATTACTCACCACGCGACCTGTGGGAATTCAAAGGACATGTCACTGCCACAAACCTGGACGGCGACAAGTTCAAGACACAGCAACTGTTCTGGGATAATCCCGGTCAGAAATTCTACTCAAACAAGCACATAAGAATCGAGCAAAAGGACAAGATACTCGAAGGCATAGGATTCGTGTCAAACAACAGGATGACGCAGTACGAAATCTCTAAGCCAACAGGCATATTCCCAGTCGAATAAGAAATGGAAATCCACACAATTGTCATAATAGTCATAACACTGCTGCTGTCAGGATTCTTCTCCGGCATGGAGATAGCGTTTGTCTCGGCTGACAGGCTAAAGTTCGAGATAGACAAGCAGAAGAAGACAATCACAACCAGCATAATTTCATTCCTGTTCAAGAACCCGCAGCAGTTCATATCCACCATACTGGTAGGAAACAACATAGCCATAGTCATATACGGTATAGAGATGGCGGTTGTGCTGGAAGAACCACTCGCATCCATTAGCGACAACAAGGTGGTGCTCACTCTGCTCCAGACAGTGATTTCGACAGCGATAGTCCTATTCACGGGAGAATTCCTGCCTAAGACCATATTCAGAATCAATCCGAACCTGTGGCTGAGCATTTTCTCCATTCCTATATGGATATTCTACATTCTGCTCTACCCGATTTCCAAGTTCACGACATCAATATCCATGCTTCTGCTCAAGGCGTTCGGCATGAAGAGGAACGAGCAGCACTCAAAGACATTCTCGCGCGCCGACCTGAACTACTGGTTTCAGGAGAACATGGAGCATGTGGAAGAAAGCATAGACTCGGAAGTCATATACTTCAAGAACGCGCTGGACTTCAGCAACGTCAAGATCAAGGACTGCATGATACCGCGCAACGAGATGGTCGCCTTAGAGGACACCACGACGCTTGACGAGCTGAAGAACAAATTCATAGAATCCGGGCTGTCGAAAATCATCATTTTCCACGACAACATCGACAACATACTGGGCTACATACACACTTCGGAGATATTCAAAAACGCCCAGGAATGGCGCAAGCACATAATACCGATACCGATAGTGCCTGAGACCATGTCCGCCAACCACCTGATGGGACGGCTCATAAAAGAGAAAAAGAGCATGGCTGTGGTAGTCGATGAATTCGGCGGCACGGCTGGCATTGTGACGAGAGAGGACATTGTGGAGGAAATCGTCGGCGAGATAGAGGACGAGCACGACAACAAGCACCTCGTAGGCAAGATGGTGAACCCTAACGAATTCATATTCTCCGGCAGAATGGAGATAGACAGCATAAACCAGCAGTTCTCGCTCGATATTCCAGAGAGCGACGATTACGTTACCATTGCAGGATACATACTGAACAAAATACAGAATTTCCCGATGGTCAACGACGAGATTGTCATTGATAATTTCAAGATAAAGATATTAAAAATGACAAGCAACAAAATTGAGCTTGTTGACCTCAAAAAGATTGACGACAAAGATTAGAAAAGCGAAAAAAATATAGTATCTTCGCACGTCGCAAAAGAATATAAATAAAAACTAAATAAAATTATGGCAACACTTGAAAGAATTCGTAGCAAAGGTGTTTTTCTTTTGATAATCATCGGCTTGGCTCTTTTAGCATTTATCATCGGTGATTTCTTAAACAACAGTTCAAGCATTCTTCACAAGGACAGAGAGAATGTAGGAGAAATCAACGGGGAAGCCGTTAAGATACAGGATTTCCAGGCTCAGATAGAGCAACTCACTGAGGTTTACAAGATTGAGGTAGGTTCAGAAATCGACGAGAACATGAACTACCAGATAAGAGAATCTGTATGGCAGAGCCTCGTGAAGTCCACACTGATAAAGGAAGAGGCTGAAAAAATCGGCATCGCTGTGAATGACGACGAGCTCAAGGAAGCTACTGTAGGCAACAACCCTGACCCAATCATCACTCAGAGACGTGTATTCGCAAACCCTGCAACTGGACAATTTGACCACGATCGCCTGATCGGCATATTGAACCAGCTGAACCAGAAGCCTTCTACTCCAGAAGAGATGGAGAACTACAGAACTCTCTCTAACTACTGGAACTACTTCGAGAAAGAGGTTTACAACTCAAGACTCGAAAGAAAGTACCTAACTCTCCTCTCAAAGGGTGTAAACGCCAACAAGCTGGAGGCTAAGATGGAGTTCGAGGCTAAGAAGAACACTAACGACGCTCTTTACATCTACAAGCCATACTCTTCTATTTCCGATGACAAGGTTAGCGTAAGCGACGCAGACATCCAGAAGAAATACGACGATGTTAAGGCCGCATTGAAGATCAACGAGGAACTCAGAAATCTGGAGTTCGTTGTATTCGCTAACGAGCCTTCTGCCGAGGATGACAAGAAAGCCGCAGAATTCATCAACAAGCTCGTTCCTGAATTCACAACTACAACAGAAATCGCTGAGTTCACAAACCTCAACGGCGGCAAGTGCAACAACGTGCCTCTGTCTGCAAACATGATAGACCCAAGCTTCAGAGACTTCGCTTTTGCTGGAAAGAACGGTGAGGTTTCCGGTCCTAAGCTTTACGGAACTTCATACAAGATGGCAAGAATCATCGACAACACGATTTCTTACCCAGACTCAATAAAGATCAAGCACATCGTGGTAGCAGAGAAGGACTCTGCCGCTACAAAGGTTCTTGCCGACAGCATAATGAACGCACTGAACGGTGGCGCCGATTTCGCACTGCTCGCAAAGAAGTATTCAAAGATGCAGCAGACAGCACAGAACGGCGGCGACGCAGGCTGGGTCCTGACTGCACAAATCGACAACGACAAACTGCTTAGCGCATTGAACTCACATCCTAACAACGTGAACTTCCAGTTCGCCGAGGAGTCAAGCGCAATACAGATTATCCAAATAACAGACAGAACAAAGGCCGTAAGAAAGGCTAAACTGGCAATCATCGAGTCTGAGGTTTCTCCAAGCAAGGAGACAACAGCAAAGAACTTCAACTTAGCAAAGGGATTCGCCGGTTCAAGCAAGGATGTTACAGCATTCGAGGCTAATGCCAAGAAGAACGGATACAACGTATATCCTTACACTACTCTGACATCGAACCTGCCAAGCCTCCAGAACCTCGAAAACTCAAGAGCCATCGTGCAATGGGCTTTCAACGACGAGACTGAGAAGGGCGCTGTTTCTGACGTTTACGAGTGCGGCAACTTCTTCGTTGTAGCAGCACTGAAGGACATCGAACCTAAGGGTTACAGAACATTGGCTAACGAGGAGGTTAAAGACCAGATCAAGTACCTTGTACTGCGCGACAAGAAGGCAGAAATCATATCAAAGGATTTGGACGGAGCAAAGGACATCAACGCACTCGCTGCGAAACTGCAGCTTAACGTTGACTCGGCTAACCAGATCAACTTCGCGACAACAACTCTGCCAAAGGTTGGATTCGAGCCATCAGTCATAGCAGCAATAGCACTTGGCAAGCAAGGACAGGTGTCTAAGCCAATCAAGGGCAACCAGGGTGTTTATGTAGTAAACGTGACAAAGCAGGTTCCTACCACAAACAAACTGGACGAGAAAGCGGAAATGGAGGCTCTGACAACAAGACAGCTGTACTCTGTATATCGTTCGGTTGACGCACTCATCGGAAACTACGAAATAGTTGACAACAGAAAGAATTTCTATTAATAGCAAAGTAATCTTTCCTTAATGGCGGAAAAATTATTAGGAAAAACTCTTGAAGAATTGAAGACCCTTGTCAGTGACTTGGGTCTTCCTTCTTTTTCTGCAAAGCAGATTGCCGACTGGCTGTATAAAAAACGCGTCACAGACATAGACGCCATGACCAACATCTCGCAAAAGAACCGCGACCTGCTGAAAAGCAAATACGAGATGGGGCTTCACGCGCCTGTTAAGGAGGCCGTGTCTAAAGACGGAACGAAGAAGTTCCTTTTCAAAACAGAAAACGGATTCATAGAATCGGTCTATATCCCAGAAGAAGACAGAGCCACGCTGTGCGTGTCGTGCCAAGTGGGATGCAAGATGAACTGCTCGTTCTGCGCCACAGGAAAGATGGGATTTCACGGCAATCTCGACACCGCCGACATAATAAACCAGGTGCTGTCGATACCGGACTCCGAGAAACTCACAAACATAGTCTATATGGGCATGGGCGAGCCTATGGACAACCTGACCAACGTGCTGAAGTCGCTGGACATTCTGACCAAGGAATACGGACTGGCATGGTCGCCTAAGAGAATCACAGTATCGACTGTCGGGATAATCCCTGGCATGAGAGTGTTCCTGAAGGACTCGCAATGCCACATCGCCGTGTCGCTGCACAACCCGATAAGCTCGGAGCGCGCCGCGATAATGCCGGCAGAAAAGGCATATCCGATAAACGACGTCGTGGCGGAACTCCGCAAATACGACTTCTCGCACCAAAGAAGAGTCTCGTTTGAATATACGCTCATAGAGAACGTGAACAACACGATGCGTCACGCAGCCGCATTGGTCAGACTCTTGAAAGGATTCGAGTGCAGAGTGAATATCATACGCTACCACCAGTCGGCAAACACAGAACTGAAAAGCGCCGGCAACGACAGCGCCGTGCAGTTTCGCGACTACCTGAATGACAACGGCATAACAGCCACTATAAGAAAATCTAGAGGCGAGGATATTGACGCCGCATGCGGACTTCTCTCCACAAAAGAGAGCGAGCAGCTCTAAACATTACGAACCACTATGATTTTTTCGTAAATTTGAAGAATCAATCTGACGAAAATGAAGACACGCTTACTAACAATAATAGCAGCGATAACGCTTGTACTGCTCAGCGGATGCGAGAAAGGACGTTTCCTATCTTCGATAAACGGCGCGCCATACGAACTGCTTGTCGTGGCAGACAAAAGCATGTGGAACACTGCAAGCGGCAAAGCGCTGTTCGGACTGCTGGAAAAGGACATGCCGTCCATGCCACAGAAAGAGCCTTACTTCTCGACATCAAGATGCGACCATGCCGACTTCACCTCTATGCTCAAGCCGACAAGAAACATCCTGATTGTTGACATAAACGCGAAGAAATACAAGCACAACGACATCGCTTTCTCGAAAAACAGATGGGCAAAGCCGCAGTCTGTAGCCAAAATCGTGGCTCCGACACAGGACTCGCTGCTGAGCCTCATCGAAACCAGAGGACAGGAGATTCTGGACTATTTCGTGCAGGCGGAACTCGACCGCGAGAAAGACTTTCTGCGCAAGCAGAGCAACGCACAGCTGGAAAACATGGTCTATGAGATGTACAACATCCAGATAAAAGTGCCAACCGAGATAACACAGTACAAGAAAGACCCTGCGGTGAATGCGCTGTGGCTGTCGAGCGGCGCTAATGACACAAGAACAGACCTCATAATATACTCATATCCGTACACCGACAAGGCGCAGCTTTCGCTCGACTCACTGATGGCGAAGCGCGACACCGTGTGCCGCCGACTGATACCCGGACCAGTGGACGGCTCGTATATGGGCACTGAGACGAAATACGACTTCCCTGTAAGAAGAGACATAAACAAGAACGGCAAATACTGCGCACAAATAACAGGACTCTGGCGCGTGTTCGGCAAGAGCATGATGGGAGGCCCTTACATATCGCACACAAGCATCGACCAGCTGCACCAGCAGATAGTGACTGTGGAAGGATTCGTGTACGCTCCGCAGAAGAACAAGCGCAACCTGATAAGAAAAATGGAGGCTGTGCTGCAGACCGTGCAGCTGCCATCGTTCGCCGACGACGTAACAGTCACAGCCTGCAAATAAGAATAGAAACAAAACAAGAATAAAAGAATTATGGATAAACTACCTATCATAGGAATATCGCAAGGAGATGTGAACGGCATCGGACTGGAGATGATACTGAAAACTCTCTCGGACCCAATGGTTTTGGACATCTGCACGCCAGTAATATACGGCTCGCCTAAAGCCGCTGCATTCTACAGAAAGAACCTTGAGCTGCAGAACCTGAACCTCAACCAGATAACCGACGCATCGGACGCTTCTGCAAAGAAAATCAACATAATAAACACTTCGGACGAAGACCTGAAGGTGGACATAGCAAGAGCGACTCCTGAAGCCGGCAAAGCCGCACTTTCGGCGCTGCAAGCGATGGTCGAGGACGCAAAGAACAATAAAATCGACGCCATGGTGACAGCTCCTATCAACCGCGAGGCTTACGCCGAGGGCGAGCTGCCATTCAAAGGACACAGCCAGTATCTGCAGGAAAGCACAGGCGAGGAAGCGCTGCCCCTCTTGGTCAACGAGATAATGAAAATAGCAACAGCGACAGGACACATCGCCCTGTCAAAAGTGCCAGGCTGCCTGACACAGGAGCTGATAATAAAGAAAGTGAAGCAGATAAACGAGGCGCTGCGCCGCGACTTCACAATTGCAAAGCCACGCATTGCCGTGCTTGCGCTCAACCCGACGATGCAGGACGAAGAGGATAACATTATACGTCCAGCGGTGAAACGCCTGAACGACGAAGGACTGCTCTGCTTCGGACCGCACATCGCAAGCCTGCTGTTCCGCTCGAAGGAATTCACACGCTACGACGCTATACTCGCTATGTACCACGACCAGGGACAGATTGCATTCAACGCCATATCAATGGACGCCGGAGTGAACTACACATCCAACCTGCCTATCATCAGAACCGCTCCGATACGCGGAACTGAATACGAAATCGCAGGCAAGAACGAGGCTTCCGAGGAGTCGTTCAGAAACGCGATTTATCTGGCTGTCGATATAATCAAGAACAGAAAAAACTTCGATGAAGCCAACAAAAGACCGCTTAAATAAACAACATAAAATACTGACACACAAAGGCGAGGACATAAATCCCCGCCTTTTTTCATCATCATTTTTAGTAATGGCGGCTTTATAAAATCCCTACTTTTTAGGATTGCCAGGACCACTCGGCGACAATAACTTTGCAAGTGAAAATTAAAGGGGTTACACACGGATTTTTTTGATTGGTTAGAATCCGTATCAAACGTTCCCTTACAGATCACATCTTTTGCCATTTGTGTTTCTGTAAAAGAAGTTGATTGGTTTATTCGTTAAGTAAGAAAGCTCCCTTCAACAAAAGGAGGGGGCTTCCTTCTTAGCTAAAAAAAGGAAAGAAATGGAAGTTCTGGCACATCATATTTACGAATACAACAAAGGGCTGCGCAACCTCGTGCTGCACACGATGAGTTCGGCCGACAGAGAGAAGGCCGAGCACAAACTCAAGAGCAACCACATAAAATACTACATCCAGGAAGTCAGCGCAAAGAAAATAAACGTGTTCTTCGGCGCCGACGAATGCGTCGAGGTGATAATGCGCATCGTGGCGGACAAAAGCCTCAACGAGCTGACACCCGCCGAAGACTTCATACTAGGCACACTGCTCGGCTACGACAAGAAGCAGCAATGCAGCCGTCTGCTCAAGAAACTGCAGAACGAGGACCTGCCTAAAATGAGGATTGCGTAAGCCAGCGCCACGCAACCATCACTCAATCTCCTCAAGTTCTCCCGTCTCGGAATCAATGATAAATCCGCGAACCGCAATATCCTTTGGCACAAGCGGATGTGTCTTTATAGTCTCGACAGTCTTTCTCACCGACTCTGGCGTGTCCTTGAATCCCTCGAGCCAGTGGTGCAGGTCTATTCCGCATTTCTGTATGGTGCCGAGCGTCTCGTCGGTCACGCCGCGGGCTATCATCTCGTCGTGGAAATGCTCATAGCTCATGTGGCAAGCGCCGCAGTGCGAGTGCGCCACCACCATTATCTCCTTCACCCCCAGCTCATAAATAGCCACGACAAGGCTGCGCATGGCTGAGTCGAAAGCGGAGATCACCAGTCCGCCGGCGTTCTTTATTATCTTCGCATCGCCGTTCTTCAGTCCGAGCGCAACCGGCAGCAGTTCTGTCAGTCGCGTGTCCATGCACGAGAGCACCGCCAGTTTCTTGTCCGGATACTTGTTTGTGATATACTTCTCGTAGCCCTTCTGCGCCACGAAAGTCTTGTTGTAGTCTAAAATCTGGTCTATCATTGTTCTATATTTTGTTTGTCCCCCATCACACCTCAGACTCGGCAAAGGTGTTCAGCTCGTTTTGCAGGATTATGACTACGATTAAGCCCCAGCCGACAATGGTAAGTATGAGGTTTATGATCGAAAAGTCGGTGGCGAAGTCGCTCTTAGACTTATTGGCGAAGTACACCACCTTCGACACCTTGTACCCCCAGTAGATGGAGTACAAACCGAAAGTGACAAGCGTCAGAAGCAGCGCCACGAACCAACCTGTCGTGTACTGCTCGCCCATCGGCACGAGCGGCGCGTCATCCTTGTCGTTCAGTGTACACAAGTAATTTGCGTCACTGGTCAGCTTCGCAAACCACACTATGCCTGCGATACCCAGTGTCAATATGCTGGCAATGACCCAAAGCACAATATTCCTTTTTCTCATGATTCTTTTGATTTTTTATGTCGTATTCTGCCACCGTATTATATCACCACGGCTGTTCCGCTCGTAGCAACCATCAGCATCGAGCTATTAGCGCCCACAGTCTCATAGTCTATGTCAACGCCGACTATCGCGTTAGCCCCCAGTTCCTGAGCGCGCTTCGCCATTTCCTGCAACGATGTCTCCTTAGCCTCGCGCAGCACTTTCTCGTAGCTGCCTGAGCGTCCGCCTATCACGTCGCGTATGCTGGCGAAAAAGTCCTTGACGAAATTCGCGCCAATGATAGTCTCGCCTGTAACCACGCCTTTGTACTCTTTCACTGGGTGACCTTCGATTTGTGGAGTTGTTGTAATAATCATGTTGTTCATTTTTTTAGGTTATACATTATAAAAAGCCTTGCCGACATTCTATAATCGCCAAAACGAAAAGTACATTTTTTCAAAACGAAAAGTACATTTTTTATAAGAGAAGCGGGCGACACTATGCTGTCGTCCGCTTCTTTCGTTTAATCGCCGTTTAAGCCGCGCTTAATCACACATTCAGCGTGAACTTGACATCCTTATCTCCTTGCAGCAGCCTGAATGTATTCAGAAGGTTGCTTTCGTAGATGTGCACGTTGGCAAGGAAGAGCGTGATGCTCTTGAGCGGCAAGCCGACCTCGCGAGCCATCAAGTACAAATGGTAGATGTCGGACGGCAAGCCGAGGCTCGCATCACTGCTGCGCTGATAGGCTGACACAATGAGCGAGCCGTCCTCAATCTGGAACTGCACAAGGTTCAGGCATGGCTGCTGGTTTGTCTCCGCACCAGTTTCGCCGAGGAACAAGACATAATTCTTGCTTGTGCGCATCTCGCTGCGAATCCTCTCAACAAGAGCCGGAAGTTTCCGGATATATGTCGGATATGAATTGACGAGCTGCTCTCCGCAATAGTCCCACCATGTGATGCCTTCAGCCCTGTACTGCTCTGTGGCGGTGATTCCTGCCTCGAACATCTGCAGTTCTGTCCTGAGCTTCTTTCTGGCGATGCCGTGTGTCTCGAATATGTCGAGCAGGTCGGCTGGCGTGAGTTCAAGCACGTAGTTAGTGAGGTACTTGATACCGCCTTTCTTGTTGTTCTGCGTGCGTCCGTTGTCCATGATGCAGCGCAGTGTCTGATAATACTTGTTCGTCATGCCGCTTGTCCTCCACCTTTTGTTTTGTGCTTGTGAAGCATTATGTCGGTGTAGCGCGCCGTATGGTTCAGATGAGCGCCTTGCTCCACCTTCACGGCACCAGCGAAGGGGTTGCCGACAACATGCCCTTCGCCCATCCACTCACAGAGCTCGATGATGGAGCTTTTCTCTGATGTGAAGTAGAAGTAGTTGGTGTCGTAGCAAGCGCAGCACATCGAGATAGTCGCGCAATCGCCAGTATCCAGTGTAGGTGCTCGTCTGCGTTGAGAGGTACGGCGGGTCTATGAGGAAGCATACTCCGTCTTCGGACTTCCACCGGTCGAACAATGCGCGGTAGTCCTCATGTGTGACCGTGATGCCGTCCAGATAGCCGTCGGCACAGTAGTCGCTGGTTCTAACGGTGTTGTAGAGGGTTTCCTTGCGCAGCTGGGCGAGGCTTGTGGCGTACTTGCCCGAGAACAGCACCGACGCAGACAATGTGACATAATCAACGTATCCTTCACGCTCGCGGCGTTCCACCGCCTGCAGCACCCGCGAGCGGTACGGCTCCTCGATGCGTTTGTTGTCCGGGCAGCCGGACAGCATAGCGCGCAGCTCTTTGAGCAGCTCGTTCGTGCGCGGAATCTCAGCCAGACGGCGCGTGTAGCCGTCGAAATCGTTATAAACGACTCTCGCGTCTGGTCTGACCGTCTTCGTAAAATGGGACAGCAGTCCGCTGCCGCCGAAAAGGTCGATGAAGGTGTGGCAATCGGAGTAACTGACTAATGCCGTCTTGAAAGCGCTGCTCCAGCGTCTTTTCTGCCCCATGAACGGCAGCGGGGCTTGTGTGTAAATTTTCATCTTGTTTTTCATTTTTTGTTTGGTATCTTTGTGCTGCTCTTACCACCTGCCCATAAGCAGGACTTTTTTATCGACACGTATATACGCAGCGAAGAGACCGCTTCGTGGACTCATTGTCCCCGGTAGTGGTCTCTTCGCTTGTAAATGCGCACGACAGGAAGGTAAGAGCGTCTGTCGTCGCAGCCGGGGACTTTTTCTGTCCCCCTTTTTTTTTATCACACAATCGTAATCCAGACATCCTCGCCACGCTGCTTGGCAGGCCAGAGCCACAGGCGCATGATGTTTCTGTAATACCTCTGCGAGTCTGTGATCATGCCTGGCGTGGTTTTGGACTTGATGCCAACGCCGATGCACCCCTCGCTCTCCTCGGCTTTGTTGAGCGGATGGATGAGCACGCCGTCGTAGGCAGGCACGTCCGCCAGGCGCGGCACGATGCCGCCATAGGGTTTTGCCCAGCTGGCGTTGCGGAAGCGCGGACTCGCCACGTCGAGGCGCACTTTGTATGTTCCTGTCGGGATGGCGGTCAAGCCGTGGATTTTCTTCCGGCGGATTGTCTCTACAGGGTCGGATTGCGGCAGTCCGCGGTCGGCATCCTCCATGGTGTTGCAGACAAACACGCCGTCAATGTATAGCTGTCCGATAGTCCAGCCGGCAGCTTTCTCTTTCCTTATGAGTTTCAGGTTCATGATACCTCCTTTTTACAGATTGTTGTCTTCGTACAGCCTTACCTTGGAGATTAGATGATCGCAGTTGCCGTTACTCTTCCTGACAACCATGAGGTCATAGACTCCGGTCTCGCCAGGCTCCAGTGTGTCATTGTAGTTGTTCACTCCAGGATTTATCGCGATGTCGCTCACATTACGCACTATCAGCTTGCCCTCTACAATGCCTGCGCCATTCACTTTACTATCCAGATAGTCCTCCATATAGTTGAACGGAACATCCAGCACGCCAAAATGGCAGTACGCACGAGAAGAGTCAAGCTCCGTATAAGCCACGAGTGTGCCGTCGTCGTTGAACGTTATGGTGTATTCCTCGTCGCTGCTGACGCTCTGTGTGCCCATGTCGTTCATGCGTGTCGCAATGCCGTCGGTGTCGAGCATAACCTTCTCATTTCCTTCCGGAGCGTCAACATGCACGAAAAGTCGCCCATCTGGCGTGGCCATCCTCATTCTTGGGTTGTCCGGATCGTCTGCGCCAGTCTTTGTCACCTTGTCGGGGTTGGTATAGACTAACTGCTCTCCATTCGGATGATAGACTATCAGACGACGAGAGTTCGCATTGAGGAGTTGTTGACTTGGGTATCCGTCATCATCGTCATAGGTAGGGACCTTGACGGAGAGATTGTTCTCCTTGCTGGCGGATGCCACTCTCTCGCAGATGTAGTTGAGCCATGCCGCACCGCTTGGCGCATCTATACGGAACTTCCACCCACTACCTTGCGCAGTTCCGGATGTTGTGACCCATCCTACGTGAGGCTTCGACCCCCACTGTTCTATGTAAGCCGCTAAAAAAGTGTTCCCATTGCGTCGAAGCTCAATCTCGGAATACTCGTCGTTGTCATCATCGGCTGCGGCACGGAGCTGGACATGCTCTGGTTCGATTTTCCCGACGGTGCGGCTGTAGTCACCACGCAGTTTCAGCAGTATTTGGTCGCATTCCAGCTGAACGGCAGGCTCATCGTGTCCGCCTTCGGGGTAGTTGAGCTGCACACGGTCGTTGTCGGTGCGTTCCAGCACCTCGTTGCCGTCCTTGTCATAGATCACCGGACCTTCGGAGTTAGTGCTGTACACGCCCCTCGTCTCGTCCAGGTCGTCTCGCAGACGGTCATCAGCCAGTGTCCTCGCAGCCACCTCAGCCTGGAGCGCGGCGATCCCCGCCTTGTTGTTGAACGTGTCGATGACTTCCTGCGCCAGGCTGTCTGTGCCTATCTTGTCGTCCTTGTGGACGAAGGAGTCCAGCGCGTCGTGGAACTGCTGCTCTGTGGGGTAGGCGTATTTCTTGAAGTAGTTCTTCAGGGTTGATAATGCTCTTATTGCCATGGTTATATGTGTTTAATGTTATTTGGCTCTGATGATGTAATTGATGGTCATGAACGGCGGCATGTTGTTGTGCCAGCCGTCGCCGCCGGCGACAGCGCAGAAATAGCTTCTCCAGTGCGTGCCGCCATCAGTGCCAGGATTGCCGCTTGTCCAAGATCGTCCGTTGTACACCAGCGAATCCGGCTGTCCATTCTGCTTACTTCCCCAATGCCCCAGTATGCCGTGATTATGCTTCGGCATCTCTGCCTCCGTCAGCTTGTGCATGACCTCACCGCCGTAGTCGCCGAGGTGGTTGAACAAGTCGGTGCCTTGTGTGTTGTCGGTGTCACGTCCCACAGGCATACGGCTGCGGAAGTCGGGCACCTGGAACATGCCCTCACGCGGGGTGTCCTTCTGGTAGATGTTGGCGAGTTGTTGCGCCAAGAGCGGATATTCCAACACGGAATAAAAGTTGCCGTCGCACACGAGATAATTGGTCGGCGCCTGAGTCCCTGCCCACATGATGACTGACCCTATAGGCAGCGGCTTGAGTGTCTCTATTGTCGCTTCCGCGCTTGTCATGCGGTCGTGCAGTCCCTGCAGGGTCATCGACTTGGCGTCCAGCTTGCGGAAGTCGTCGTAGTTGAGACTTACGCTGCCCGTTCCCCACTCAAGGTGGCGCTCTGTGTAGGCGTTCATTATCGTCTGACCGGCTACGGTGACGCTCACCGGCTTCTCGACGAGGTGGAGCGTATCCGACGGATTGCCGGGGCTGGCTTTGACGGGCAGCACCTCGCCGTCCGGGAAGTCGCTGTTGCGCTGCGGGTCGTACCAGAAGACCAGTCCAGCATCGCCTCTATTGGCGCACCCTGAAAGCACGCAGGCGCATCCGCTCATGCGTCCGAGAGCGTGCAGCAGTGCGAGGTTGCCCTGCAGGGCGGCGAGTCCCTCGGTGTCAAGCGGAAAAGCGCCGTTGAGGTTGGCGGTGAGAAAATTCGCGATTGTATGTTCTTGTGCCATGGTAGTATTGTGTTTTAATTAGACATTATCAAAGGAGTCCTGCCCACCAGACGGTGGTTGTCAACAAAGAAAGTCAGGGCGGAGAGCTTGGCAGCGTCGGCGTACACCTCGGCTGGCACTTTCACGATGAAGCCCGTGCCGCCCGACGTCATGCCCCGGCGGTACGCCCACGAGACGAGGCTTGAGCCGCGAGCGTAGGCATATGTCCTGTCGTATGCGCCTCGGCGATAGACCATGAGCGCCTGTCCTGTGACGCCGTCGGTGATCTCGATGCGTCGCTGTTCCTCGTCCCAGCGGTCGTTGAGCGCGGCGCGCAGGATGCACACCTGTCCCGTGACACGGAGGTCGGCGAGGCGGTCGGAGCGGAAGAGCGCGAACGACGTCTGCACGGCCGAGAAGGCGGAAGCCATGACGGACACGAAGCCCGAGAGAGTCTCCTTGCGCAGGCACACCGGCAGCAGCATGACCGAGAGGCGTCGGTAGTTGATGTTGTAGAACTTGTCACTGTGCATAAGGCTGTGCGTTTACGGTTATGTCGTCGTCGGTTATGTTGTAGTAGCCGTACTGCGGCACGTCCTGGACGCTAATGACCGCTTCGCCGGCAGTGGCTGTCATGAGCTCCGCAATCTTCACACCGTCCACTGCCTGCACCGCGTCGATGAGCGACATGTTGGTGTACAGGCCGTTGAACGGCAGCGTGGTGACGTAGCCCTTGACGGCGGCGCGCACGGCTGCCGTTATCGCCTCGGCAGTCATGGCAGGGTCGTAGAAGACGGTCAGTGTGCAGGCGAACGCCGCGCCCTCGCCCGAGATGACGAGCAGCCTCACGCCCGCGTCCTTCACCTCGTTCATGTAGCCAGTCAGGGCTGTGAGCTCGTCGCTGTCGAGGGGCTGACGAGCGCCCTCGTCGCCCTTGGCTGCCTTGACGATGACCTCGCCGTCCTTCTCCACGACGGCGGCGTACTTCACCACCTGCGCCTGCGCGATCTGGTCGTCGGTCATGCCTGTGGTGTCGTAGGTGTCGGAGCCTTCGGGCAGCGTCTTGTTCATTATGAACTGGCGCGCCTTCTCCTGGTACCATCGTGCCGAGTGCGGACGCAGCTTCTCAACCGTCTCGCGCACGTCGGCCTTGAATGCGTCCATCAGCACCTCGACGCTGTGGGCGCAGAAGGCGCAGATGTAGAGCAAGAGCCTCCATATAGCCGTCTTGCTTGTTGATGTCAGCCGCTCGCGCAGTGTCTCGTCCTGCTCCTTGGCGGCGAGCAGCTGCTGCATTATCTGTTCTGTTGTCCTTGCCATTGTTTTTTGTTGTTTTATTATTTTTCGGCACTTCGACTACGCTCAGTGACCGATATGCCGATATTTATGATACGATGAAATCAATCTCGATGCCCATGTAGTTGATGCCGCCTCTGATGAAGGATTCGTCTGCGGCTGACACGGCTGTCGCCGGCACGGCTCCCTTGAGCCGCATCTCGTCGGTGACGCGGTTGTCGGCGCGCAGTTCCTCGTCGATGGCGACGACGTCGCCCGGGGAGAGCGTGTCGGTCAGCGCCATGTCGTTGTCGGCAGCCACCTGCATGGCCAGCTCCATGGTGCCGAGTTCCTGGACCACTATGTCCGGCAGTCCTTGACCTGCCATCACTGTTGTCTTGCGTTTACTCATAGTCAGCCTCCACTTCTATGTTTGCTGCCGACGAAGCAATGCGGCGCACTCTGGCTCCGTCCCTTGTCAGCTGTGTCTGTATCTCGCCGGAGAGCATGTTGCTGTCGTGCTGTTCGAGATAGCCGACGACGCCCACGCCTGTGAGCGGGTTCTCCTTCCACTCGCCCTTGCTTGTGTTCATGAGCAGGCGTATGCTCTGCTCACCGCTGTCGCCTGTGGCAAAGTCGCCTGCGGCGGTCATTATGTCATTGCTGCTGTCGGTCAGGATGTCTTCCATTGTTGTCCGGTTTTGTGGCAAAGGTCGCTGTCGCTGAACGGAATAAAAAAAAGAGCGTCAAAAGTTGACACTCTTTTTAATCTCAGGCTTTTAACGCCTGTCCGAACACTGTTTAATCAGTGTTTAACCTTGTCGTCCTCTATGTCTGTTTTCTTAGTAGGGGTAAGCTGTTGTTGAGACCATGCCTCTGCCACCGCCTTCAGTGCGGCTCCACCATCCTGCGGTGCAATTACCCATGTGCTAAACGCTGTTTTGAGCGTATTTAAATCGTTCTCTATCGTGTTCAATCGATTGACGAGTTCTTCCACCTTTACCAATCCGCCAAGACTTCCGTCGTTTATCACTATGCCGTCGGCGTTTATAGTCACCGTCGTGTCGCCAGCCTTGACCTCTATGGTCTCCACCTCGTCGGTGTGGACTATCATCCAGCCGTCGTTTTCCTCGATGCGCACGGCCAGAGCCATAGCCCCTTCCTTCGGTGTCACGAGCAGTCCGGCAGAACCGCCGGTGACTGGCTGCAGGCGCACGCCGTAGTACGCCACATCCTCGTGTGTCAGCGTGCAGGTGCGCTCCGTGGCGTCCACCTCGCTCACTGTGCCTATCATCGTTGCCACGCCCTGGGCGGTGAAGTCCCTGAGCGCCTGTCTTATGTCTTCAGTCTTAATCGCCATAGTATTTCAGTGTTAGTTTCTGACT
>JAGBEJ010000015.1 GCA_017937025.1 Paludibacteraceae bacterium
GCTTGCTTGCTTGCTTGCTTGCTTGCTAACATATTATTCGATATTTGCAAATTTCTAAGCATGTTTTTTTTAGAAAAAATCGTTCAAATATACCAATTCTTCACCAATATTAGCATTCTTATACGAAAGATTTTTTAACGTTGTGTTACTCCACCAGCACGCCTTTGCCCTGGCGTGTTATCTCGTAGTCGTCCTGCGTGAGGTCCACGATGGTCGATGGGTCCAGAGTGCCTATGCCGCCGTCCACGACGTACTTCACCATCTTGCCCAGCTTCTCGTCTATCAGCTCGGGGTCGGTGTAATACTCCACGATCTCGTCGTCGTCACGTTTGAGCGATGTTGTCATCATCGGATTGCCCAGCTCGCTGACTATGGCTCTCACAATGCTGTTGTCGGGGATTCTTATGCCGACGGTCTTTTTCTGCTTGAAGAGCTTAGGCAGACGGCTGTTGCCCTCGAGTATGAAGGTGAACGGACCCGGCAGATTCCTCTTCATGAGCTTGAACGCCGTGTTGCTCATCTTGGCGAACTCGCTGACCATGGATATGTCGTCGCAGATGAACGAGAGGTTCATTTTCCTTGTGTCTATGCCCTTGTACTTGCATATCGCCTCCACCGCCTTGGGGTTGAAGATGTCGCAGCCTATAGCATAGACGGTGTCTGTGGGATAGATGATGAGGTCGCCGTTGCGCAGCGCGTCCACCACCTTCACCACGTCCTTTATGTTTGTGTTCTGTTCGTAAAGTTTGATTATCATAGCCTGAATTTGCTGAAAAAACCGGCGCAAAAGTAGTCAAGAATTGATAGAAAAACAAAAGCCACCGCATTGATTATCGCTGCGATGGCTTTCGCCCTTATGAGAAAAAATCTATCTATTATCCGTATATGATGTTGCCGTTCTCGTCCTTGTACTCGTCAAGTCCCTTCTGGTAAGTGTTCATCGCGCGGAGCGACATGCCGATGCTTGAGAATCCGCCGTCGTGGTAGAGGTTCTGCATAGTCACCTTGCGAGTGAGGTCGGAGAACATCACGATACAGTAGTCGGCGCACTCGTCGGCGCTCGCGTTGCCCAGCGGAGACATTCTGTTAGCGAAGTCGTAGAGCTTGTCCATGCCCTTGACGCCAGTTCCGGCAGTTGTCAGTGTTGGCGACTGCGAGATTGTGTTGATGCGGACATTCTTCTCGCGTCCGTAGATGTATCCGAAGCTTCTCGCGATAGACTCGAGCAGAGCCTTGGCGTCAGCCATGTCGTTGTATCCGTAGAATGTTCTCTGCGCAGCCACATAGCTCAGTGCCACGATAGAGCCGTACTCGGCGATGGCGTCCTGCTTCTTAGCCACCTGTATCATCTTGTGGAATGAAATCGCAGATATGTCGAGAGTGGTATTGAGGAAGTTGTAGTCAAGGTCGTCGTAAGTACGCTTCTTGCGCACGTTAGGCGACATTCCGATTGAGTGCAGCACGAAATCAATCTTGCCACCGAGCACCTCCTGCGAGCGCTTGAACACGTTCTCGAGATCCTCTACCGAAGTAGCGTCGGCTGGGATAACCTCGGCGTGCAGCTTCTCAGCCAGCTCGTTGGTTGTACCCATTCTAACAGCTATCGGAGTGTTAGACAATGTGATTGTAGCGCCTTCCTCAACTGCTCTTTCAGCGACCTTCCATGCTATAGACTTGTCATTGAGAGCTCCGAAGACTATACCCCTTTTACCTTTTAATAAGTTGTTTGCCATATTTCTGTTATTAAAAAATTTCTGCAAAGGTAGGAAAATTTAATCGTACTCCTGCGTTGTTCGGTAGAATTTAAAATTGTCCTGTCCGAGACGCTTGAACCACCACTTCTCCGAGTAAGTCACTGTCGAGGTGTTCTCCTCCGACGGTATTTTCTTGAAACAGAAGAAGTAAGCGTCGTCCTCCGGCGAATATCCGAGCCAGATGTACGAGTGTCCGTCGTCGATGAGCACAGCGTCGAATCTGACGAACTCCATCTCGTGCATGTAAGGCGGATAGATGAGCATGTAGTTCTCTCTTATCTCGTCCATCTCCGCCTCGGGGTTGTAGTAGCTGCCCTCGCCGTCGAAAGGCGTCTGTATCGTGGCGAAGAGGAAATCGGCGTCATTCGCCTTAAGCGCGTTCTTGAAGCTGTTCCAGTAGTTCAGGAACTCTGTCTTATAAGGAACTTGCTGAGCCTCAACGGACATAAATGCCGCCAAAGCAGTTATCAATAATAAAACCTTCTTCATAATCATGCTTTTTGTGGGATTATTCATTCCAGATCTTCCATGCCGCCACAGCCTGGCCGTGGAGCATCTCTAATCCGTTCTTTATCGTCGCGCCCTGCTTCTCGCCCTTCTCCAGGAAG
The DNA here is from genome assembly GCA_017937025.1 of Paludibacteraceae bacterium. Taxonomy (GTDB): domain Bacteria; phylum Bacteroidota; class Bacteroidia; order Bacteroidales; family Paludibacteraceae; genus UBA4363. Next base: position 2,363 of record JAGBEJ010000015.1, read on the forward strand.
AGTGTCTTGGCAGGGTTGTATATCAGGTCGTAGAGCAGATGCTTGTCGGTTATGAACTCGTAAGGTATGTCCGGACAAGCGTCGACAGGGTACATGCCGAGCGGCGTGCAGTTCACTATCAGCGTGTACTCCGCCATGATGTCGGCGTTTATGTCCTCGTAGCTGAACTGACCGTCCTTAGGCGTGCGCGACACGAATCGGAAGTCGATGCCGTTCTTCTTCAGCACATACGCCACTGCCTTTGACGCGCCTCCTGTGCCCAGCACGAGCGCCTTAGTGTGCCAAGGCTTGAGCAGCGGCTTGAGCGAGTTCTCGAATCCTATGGCGTCGGTGTTGTAGCCGGTAAGTGTCTGCTGTCCGTCCTTTCTTACGAACTTTATCACGTTCACTGCGCCTATCTGCTCAGCCGTATCGTCCAGCGAGTTGAGGAACGGTATGACCTGCTGCTTGTAAGGTATGGTCACATTCATGCCGCAGAAGTCGATTTCTGTCACCAGGTCGCGGAACTTCTCGATGTCCTCTATCGGATGCAAGTCGTAAAACGCGTCTATGTTCTCTTTGGCGAACTTCTCGTTGAAGAACTTCTGAGAAAACGAGCTGCTCAGAGGGTAGCCTATTATTCCAAAATGCTTCATCTTCTTATCTTTCTTTTTTAAGTATTTAATAAACAAGCATATAGCCAGCACACCCAATGCGCCTATCAAGATGTAGCCTATCTCCGCGCTGTAAAGCCCCACGGTGCTCTCCAGCTGATCCATCGTCATGTCCGGATTCGCCTTGGCTATCGCATAGCCCAGCCCCACCAGCACAGCGTTCCATATTCCCGCGCCGATGAATGTGAACGACATGAACTTGAGCAGGTTCATTCTCGCAAGTCCGGCTGGTATTGAGATTAACTGACGTATGGCTGGTATGAACCGGCCTATGAGCGTAGCCATGGAACCGTGCTTGTCGAAATAAGCCTCAGCCTTCTTCACCTTCGCCTCGTCTATCAGGCAGAGATGCCCCCAGCGGCTGTTGGCGAAGCTATAGACTATCGGACGGCCGAGCAGATAAGCCAGCACATAGTTCACCAGCGCGCCGAGCAGCGAGCCGAGCGTGGCGAACAGCAGCACCATATAAACATTCATGCCGCCATCAATCTGCGCAGCCTTCCACGCAGCCGGAGGTATCACCACTTCCGACGGGAAAGGTATGAACGAGCTTTCTATTCCCATGAGCAGCGTCACAGTGCCGTAATTCAGATTTTCCAAATACCATTCCGCTAACGCGCCAAGTCCAAAATCCATATAAATTCCTTTTTCCTGTTTCTATTTATTGTTGTTACATATACTTCTGCATCGAGTCGAAAGCCTCCGGGCAAATCTCGAAAAACTTGCTCACGGCGTCGCTTGAGAGTGTCAGCGCCTTCTTTATGTAAGTTAACATGCTCGCCTCATCGCCCATGTTGTAGTACGAAGCCGCGATGTATATCAGGCAGACCACATTGTCCACGCTCAGCTCGTAAGCCTTGGTGAAGTACTGTATCGCCGACTTGTAGTCCTCCTCGGAGAATGCCACGAAGCCCAGTCCGTTGTAGGCGTCGTAGTTCTCAGGGTCTATGCCCAGCACCTTGCTGTACAGCCTTTTGGACTCACGTCCATCCTCATATCCGTAGAAGAGCGCGTCCGCCTTGTATATCATGGCGAATTCGTTGAATGGGTCGGTCGCCAGCACCTTGTCGGCTATCTCTATCGTCTCCTTGTAATGCTCCGAAGCCAATGCCGAGTACGCGTAAACGAGCATGCTGTCATCGCTCTCGTCGTCCTCCATGGTCACTATCTCGGAGTATGTCTTGAACATCTGCTCGTAGTCCTGCTCCTTCTCGTAGCATTCGGCGAGGAGTTTGAGCAGCGGCAGCTTATCGTCGGAGCTTTCGAGGCTCTGCATCAGCAAGTTTTTAGCCTCGTCCACACGGTTCATCTCCAGCAGCAGTTCAGCTCTTATGCAGACAATGTCCACCTCCTCGGATATCGCCTCGGCGTAGTCCAGCGCCTCCAGAGCCTTCTCCTTGTTGCCCAGGCTGTCGTAGGCGAATCCCTGATACACCCACGCCTCTTTCTGGTAAGGGTCTATGTCGAGCGCCTTGTTGCAGTATGATATGCAGTCCTCGTACTTGCCGTTTCTGAAGCTGAACGAAATCAAGTCGTTGAGCAGCACGAGGTCCTTGGTGTCTAATCCGTTCGCCTTGTCGAGGAACGACATCGCGAGGTCGCCGTACTTGTTCCGCTCCAGAGCCACGCTTATCTCGTAGCGCAGGCGGTACTCGTCGGCCTCGTCAGCCAGCTCCAGCGCCTTGTTGAACATCTCCACAGCCTCATCCACACGATGAAGCCCGAGCAATGCGTAGCCGCGATACAGATACACCTCGAAGTCGTCGAGATACATCACCTCGTCCAGCGTGCTCAGAGCCTCGCTGTACTCTTCCTTGTAAGTTAGCAGCTTGGCAAGACACAGCTTGCGCATGTCGTCCATAGGGAAAAGCCGGCTCCACTGGTCTATCACCATCTCCGCCTTCTGTATATCCTGAATCTCGAAGTAATAATCAAACAAGTCTATAATCTCCTCATCGTCCATATTCATCATGTATCCTGAGTTGACCGCCTGCTCAAAACGCCTCACAAGGCTCCTTATGTCATGCTTCCATTCACTCATATCGTTCATCTTTTTTGTTGACGCCACGCGCCAAACATAACCCCAAAGTTAAGAATTAGCGCACACACTATAAACAAGAGCAACAGTTTTTAAGCAAAAAAAGAAGGACTCCGCATCGCAGCAGTGCCCTTCTTTCATTATTTTATTAATTTCTTGATTGTTAGCTTATACAAGAGACTTGATGAGGTCCATCTTGTCGCCTGGGAGCAGGTCGATTGGCGCTATCTCTATCATTGTGTAGCAACCTGGCTGCTTCTTGAGCACGGCTCTTGCCGAAGCCACAAGTATCTGACCTGTCAAGGCTGGGTTGTTGATAGACATGTTGAACTCGAAGTTCTGGTTCTGAGTCTCGCCAGAAACGCCCTTTCTCACGAGGTTCACGCCGTGGCCTACGTCGTTGAGAGCGTCCACTGAGTCAACTTGTATAACGTGAGTTTCGTCATGAGCGAAATAGTCGTCTGACTTGATGTCCTTTGCCACGTCCTCGAGCTTGTATCCGTCCTCAAGCTCCACGTAAACCATACGGCGGTGGATGCTTGTTCCGAGCGGAATAGTGATGCTCAACGCATCCTTAACGCCCTTCTTGCTCTTAACGCAAACGGTATGGCCCATGCTTCGTCCAGGACCGAAGTTTGTGTATGTGATTCCCTTAGGAGCCATAGCCAGAAGCAACGCTCTGACCATTGAGTCTGATCCTGGGTCCCATCCTGCGGAGATGATTGAAGCCGCGTTGCTCTTCTTCGCGTATGCGTCGAGCTCGGCGTAAACCTCAGGGATGCGAGTGTGGATGTCGAAGCTGTCAACTGTAGAGATTCCGAGGTCGAGACACTGCTTTGCGTACTCTGGACACTGGCGTGTAGGAGCGCAGATGACAGCCACGTCAACGTTGCTGAGCTTCTTTATTGAGTCAACAACCTCGATTCCCTGCAACTCGGCAGGAATGTTGGCTACAGAGCGGCGAACAACGCCTGCTATCTCGAAGTCTGGTGCTGCGTTCAACGCTTGCACAACAGCCTTTCCTATATTGCCGTAGCTGATAACTGCGGCACGAATTTTCTTATTTGCCATTTTTCTTATCTTTTTGATTATTTTCTTTGATTATCGCTTACAAAAGTACAACACAACAGAATTATGTGTAATACGCATTTTTCTGTTTTTGCCTTACGTTTTACACTTAAATTATGCCGGCGTTCTTCAAGTGCTGCTCCATCTGCTCCTGAAGGCTCTTGGCGGCCTCTCTCGCTGCGTTGGCGAAGTTCTCTGTGTCATCGGCGTAGATGATGCCGCGCGACGAGTTCACCAGCAGACCGCACTGCTTGTTCATGCCGTACTTGCAGACCTCCTCGAGGCTGCCGCCCTGAGCGCCTACGCCTGGCACGAGCAGGAAGTTGTCCGGGATTATCGCGCGTATCTCCGAGAGCATCTCGGCCTTGGTTGCGCCCACGACGTACATCATGTTGTCCGGTGTGCCGCCCCACTGCTTAGATGTTTCAAGCACCTTCTCGAAGAGCTTCTTGCCGTCCTTGCTGTCCTCGATGAACTGGAAGTCGAACGCGCCCTTGTTTGATGTCAGAGCCAGCAGAGTCACCCACTTGCCTTCGTAGTCGAGGAAAGGCTTCACGCTGTCCTCGCCCATGTATGGAGCCACAGTCACAGTGTCGAAGTCCATGTTGCCGAAGAATGTCTTGGCGTACATCTTCGAGGTGTTGCCTATGTCGCCTCTCTTGGCATCGGCGATTATGAAGATGTCCGGGTGCTTCTCCTTGATGTACTCCACTGTGCGGTCGAGCACTGCCCATCCGTCTATGCCCACGCTCTCGTAGAAAGCGAGGTTTGGCTTGTATGCCACACAAAGGTCGGCTGTGGCATCGATTATAGCCTTGTTGAAGGCGAACATCGCGTCCTCGTCGCTGTCGAAGAGGAACTCCGGTATCTTCTCGATGTCAGTGTCAAGACCTACGCAAAGAAACGATTTCTTGCGCTTGATATTCTCAAATAATTCTTCTCTTGTCATATCGCTTGTTTTTTATGTTTCCGTGTATTGGTTAAATCTCGCTTTCCTTCATGCGCTCCGCATTCTCGGCCACAATCAGGTGGTCGATGCAGTCCTGTATGTCGCCATCCATGAACGCCGCGAGGTTGTATATCGTGTAGTTGATGCGGTGGTCGGTTATACGGCCCTGCGGATAGTTGTAGGTACGTATCTTGGCAGAACGGTCGCCGGTCGATACCATTGTCTTTCGGCGTGACGCAATGTCGTCGATGTACTTCTGGTGCTCCTTGTCGTAGATGAACGTACGCAGACGCGCGAGGGCTCTCTCCTTGTTCTTAGGCTGGTCTCGCGTCTCGGTACACTCGATGAGTATCTCCTCGGACTCGCCCGTGATAGGGTTCTTCCACACATAACGCAGACGGACACCGGACTCCACCTTGTTGACGTTCTGACCTCCGGCACCGCTCGAACGAAATGTGTCCCACTTTATCTCGCCCTCGTTTATCACAACGTCGAACTCATCGGCCTCGGGCAGCACTGCCACAGTAGAAGCCGATGTGTGGACACGGCCCTGAGTCTCGGTCGCAGGCACACGCTGCACACGGTGCACTCCGGACTCGTACTTGAGCGTGCCATAGACGTTCTCGCCTGTCACGTTGAATATGATTTCCTTGTAGCCGCCAGCCGCGCCTTCGGTGAAGCTCGACACAACGGTCTTCCAGCCTTTGGACTCGCAATACTTGACGTACATGCGGTAGAGGTCGCCGGCAAAGAGCGCAGCCTCGTCGCCGCCCGTTCCGCCGCGTATCTCGACAACGCAGTTCTTGGCGTCCTCGGGGTCGGCTGGTATCAGCAGCAGCTTTATCTCCTCCTCCATCGGAGCCACCTTAGGCTCAAGCTCGGCAAGCTCCTCGCGCGCCATCTCCTTGAGGTCGGCGTCGTCGCTGCTCGCCATCACTTCCTTGGCCTCATCTATGCCTGCAAGAAGTTTCTTGTAACCCTCCAGCGCCTTGAGCACCTTCTCCAATTCTCTGTACTCGCGGTTGAGCTTCACATATCGCTTCTGGTCGGATATGACCGAAGGGTCGGTTATAAGAGTTGAAATTTCCTGAAACTTGAATTCGAGTCCCTCTAACTTCTTGAGCAATGAATTTTCTGCCATTTGTCGGATTTATAAGTTTTTGATTTAGTCTGCAAAAATAATGATTTTTGAGATAGCATACATAGTTAATGCCGCTCCGTTTTCTCTCGGTTTTACAAACAAAAAGGATTCGTCCCATTCAAGAACGAACCCTTTCTTTATCCATCAGTCGAACAGCACATCGGGGTTAAGTTCCGCCGGTGTCTGCCACTCTATGCCGTGCTTTGTGCGGAGCAGCCTTTGCTTCAGCCCCCAGATGGAATGGCAGTCGCCCATCTGCGCCACGAGTTTGTACGCCTCGCCCGGACTTTCCTTCAGCAGCGTCCTGGCGCGCATTATCCTGTCCTTCAGCACCGGATTCTCTATCTGGAAACCGTCCTCCTCATACATTCCGAGCCTGAGCTCCACCATAGCCGTGTAAACCTCGTTCATCACGCTGTCTATCACCGCCTTATACTCCACAGTCTCCTCCACTGGGTCGCGCTTTAAATCTTTATCTTCCATTGATAATGAATGTTTCGTTTTTCTGCGCTAAGTTAATGCTTTTCTGCCACTGCGGAGGAATTATTCTACGCTATCGGTGATGAATGATTGATAGTTCTCGTTATAGAAACACCATCATTAGTAAATGGAGACCACAGGACTTTAAAATTCAAGTAACATAAATTACACAAGCAAGCACTTAAAAACCCAACACGAAACAGACATTGAAGTAGAGATTTTTTAGTATTTTCGCAAAAAAATAACTTATGACGTATCGCAAAAAATGAAACCAAAACTTACGATAGAAAAACTGCAAACTGAAGCAAAAATATTCTGCGCAACAGAATCAACGATACAAAATAGTGAACTATACGGCATAACCGATGGTAAAGCTGTTGGTACGTATGTTGAGCATAAATTTCAACAGCAATTAAAATCAAAATATTCGGTAACGATCGGTTCTTCTGCAAGTGGAATAGATTTACCATCAAAGGATATTCTTACCGACATTAAGGTTACATCCATAAAACAGCCTCAATCTTCATGCCCATATAAAGATGCAAAACAAAAGATCTTCGGCTTGGGATACAATCTTTTGGTGTTTGTATATAATAAAATAGACAATGCCAAAACAAAAACTACAAATCTTAACTTTGTTAGTTGCGCGTTTATCTCAAGCGACAGAACCGCCGACTATACAACCACATATCGCTTGCGTGAAATGATAAAAGACAATGCGAATGAAGAAGACATTGTTGCATATTTGGCAGATAGAAATATTCCTGCAGACGAAATCACTTTGCAAAATATGGCGAAGATGATATTAAATAATCCACCGAAACAAGGATATTTGACAATCTCGAATGCTTTGCAATGGAGATTGCAATACCAAAGAGTTGTTTCGTTAGAGAAAACCGTGTCGGGTATTAACAAAATAATCGATGAAGTTAACGGGAAATGAGACTTTTGGATGCCGACATAAGTTATTCCGTCTTCAACTTTCTCAAAAGCACGAAAAACGCGATGACAACAATAGAAGAAGCCAACAAACTTCTTCAAAAAGAGTGTGGTGTCAGAGATTTTTTCTCGTGCGATTCTGAACTATTGCAAATAGCGGAAGAACTGAATAGCACGTATGCTTATGTGGCTTGCGAAAGCAACGCCGAATATGGTGATTTTCAAACAAATCAAAAATTAGCAAATCAGGTAACTGAGAAACTGAAAAATAACGGGTTTTCACCACAAGTTGTAGTTGAACCCACTTGTGGGAAAGGGCATTTTATCCTTTCTGTATTAAACACTTTTGCTGAAGTTGAAAAAATATTTGGCATAGAGATTCAAAAAAGACATTTTTGGCAGGCAAAATTTAATGTCTTAGATTTTTATATCAACAATCCAGACAAGAAAAAGCCAGAAATACACATTGTTAATTCCAACATATTTGATTACAACTACCAAACTATTAAAAATTCGATAGGAGAAAAAGAATTGCTGATTATCGGCAATCCACCGTGGGTTACAAACTCAGAATTGAGTGCAATGGATTCAAAAAACCTACCGCAAAAGTCTAACTTCAAGCAACATAAAGGGCTTGATGCTATGACGGGAAAGGGAAACTTTGACATAGCCGAATACATAACCATCGAATTGTTGAGGAACTTTGGACACAATAAAGGCAACATGGCTTTTTTAGTAAAAAACACAGTCATCAAAAATATAGTATATGATATTCCAAGGTTGAAACTACCTATTGCTAACCTGAAAAAACAAAATATTGATGCCAAAAAAGAATTTGGTGTCAGTGTTGACGCCGCTTTGTTCTCTTGCCAATTGAATCAAGACACCGAATGTTATTGTCAAGAATCCAATTTTTATACTTCTGAGATAAAATGTAATTTCGGATGGAATAATAATAAATTTATGTCTGTCTTATCAGCTGACAATGACATAGACGGAATATCACCATTTGTATGGCGGCAAGGCATAAAACATGATTGTTCTAAGGTTATGGAACTTGAGTATGATGGTAATTCATATTGTAACAAACTGGGAGAACATTTCTCACTTGAAGACAAATTGGTTTATCCCTTACTAAAAAGTTCGGATTTGAAGACAACCATTGCAAATCCAACGCGAAAAATGACCATTGTAACACAAAAGTTTGTGGGACAAGACACTTCCTACATAAAACAATATCCACAAACATTTGAATATCTGAACAATCATATTGATTTATTCCAAATGAGGAAATCAAGCATATACAAAGGCAAATGCAATTTTTCGATTTTCGGCATCGGTGATTATTCTTTCAAACCATATAAAATAGCAATATCTGGTTTGTACAAGACGTTTCACTTTTGTTTGGTAAAACCTCAAAACAATAAGCCTGTAATGTTAGATGATACATGCTATTTTATTGGTTTTGATACATTAGAACAGGCAGAGTATATATGGAATCTTTTGAACACCGACATTGTTGAGAATTTACTCAAAAGCATATCATTTAGTGATGCTAAACGTATGATTACAAAAGACATACTCATGAGAATTGATTTGAAGAAATTGGCGAAAATTAAAGGTGATAAAACTTGTTTTTGGGATAATATCGAGAAGTGTCAAAAGTCTCAACTAAGTTTGTTTAATTAAGAATCAACATGAAAATTAATCCCACGTATAGAGCATTGTTAGATAAGTCGATTAATTGCATGTTGTCGGCTATTGAATTATATAACAAACCTGACTTTAAGTATAGAGAAGATGCCTTCGCTATTCTCGCTGTAAATGCTTGGGAACTATTGCTTAAATCTCAATTATTCAAATGTCATAAATACTCATTCAAATCTATATGTAAGACAGAGCCACTAAAAACAAAAAATGGTACAAACCACAAGAAAAAAACCAAAATATCACTGAACAGATGTGGAAATAAAAAGACACTTGATATAGAGTCTGTTGTAAAAAAACTCTGTGAAAAAAAATCTTTACCAAAAGAAATAATTAACAATATTGAAGCATTGATAGAATTGAGAGATAATGCAATTCATTTCATAAATCCAGAAAATATTTCAAAACAAATACAAGAACTCGGTTTTGCTTGTATTAAGAATTATATGACATTTATTGACGATTGGAATATAGATATTGATTTGAGTAAATACAATTTATATCTAATGCCCTTGGCTTACATAAATGAGAAGACAATTGTTAATGCATCATTAAATTGCGAAACGGAACATTTTTTGTCATTTATCAAGAATTTAAGAACAGGCGATGACAGTTCTTCATATGATGTTTTGTTGTCTATTGATGTCCAATTTAAAAAAGGCAATTCATTAGATGCTATACCTGTAAAAACAACAGGTGATTCTGATATAACCATAACACTATCAGAAGAAGATATTCAAAAGAAGTATCCGTGGTCATATAAAAAAGTTGTAGATGAATCAAAAAAGCGCTATTCTAATTTCAAGAAAGCAAAAGATTTCAATAAAGCAATGGTGGCGATTAAAAATGAACCTAAATTAGCTAAAGAGAGAAAGTTACACCCCGATAAACCTAACTCAGCAAAAACATATTATTATAGCACCAATGTTTGGTCTATATTGGATAAGTATTTCACAAAGGGATAGTCTCCATTTTTCACTTAAAGTACCTACAGAGCAATTACTTTAAAGTTCCCTGCTACTATCATATTTTTTATATACATCCACCATCTATCAAATCACAAACTTCCTAAATGCATTTTCAATAACTAAAAATCATAAAACACATATACGAGTTGCATTCACAGACACTATAAATTGGATGGCAAGTAGTTAACGAACTCGCGATTCAAAAATATCCGCATATTTACAGATATTTTGGTCAAAATTAAACTGTGACACGACATAAACTTATCAACAGTAGGCAATCCACTAAAAGTTTTTTGAAAGCCTTGTTCCTAACAAAGAAGGTCCAAGACCATTATAGTCCTGAACCTTATAAAAGTAAGCAGAATTAGCAGCCTTTATGCAAGGCTTAGCATTATCATTTGCACTGATATTTCTTGAAGTCGTACTGTTTTCTCAGTTCCTCCTGGCGCTCGGGTGTCTGCGAAGTGAAGTAAGCCTTCCAGCCTGGACAGAAATTGATGTACCAGCGCCAGAAGCGTCCTAACACTGATTTTGGTTTCGCATCGTAGTGCGCACGAAATTTGCAATTCTCACATGCATGTGCCATAGTTTTGTGTGTTTAGTTATTAATGATTGTGTTTATTCGTCGATACTCTTCAGTCCGCCGATGAGCTTGTCGAGCGCAGGAATCATGGCGAGCACCTCGTCAGCCGAGCCGACCTTGCTCACCACATCGGCGCCCAGACACTCCGGCACGCTCGCCATCTGCTCACGCATGGCCATGCCTTTCTCTGTGAGCGTGACGATGCGCTGGCGCGTGTCCTCCTTGCCCTTCTGGCGAACGACCAGCCCAGCCTTCTCCATACGTTGCAGCAGCGGAGTCACAGTGTTGGTGTCCAGCATCAGGCGCTTGGCTATGTCGCACACCGGCTGCCCGTCCTGTTCCCACAGAACGAGCAACACAAGATACTGCGGATAAGTGATGCCGAGCGGAGCGAAGTAAGGCTGATAAGCCCTCATTACGAGCCGTGCCGCCGTGTAGAGGCGGAAGCAGAGCTGATTGTCAAGTTTCAGTTGTTCGTACATAATCAGAGCAGTTTCAATATATCCTTCTCTATCTTCTCCGGCTTGGTCGTAGGCGCGTAACGCTCCACCACATTGCCCTCGCGGTCAACAAGGAATTTTGTGAAGTTCCACTTGATAGCCTTGCCGAATATGCCGCCCTTCTGGTCCTTGAGCCACTTGTAGAGCGCGTTAGCCTCATCGCCGTTCACCTTTATCTTGGCGAACTGAGGGAACGACACATTGTACTTCATCTGGCAGAAACTGACAATCTCATCCTCTGTGCCGGGAGCCTGGTTGGCGAACTGGTTGCATGGGAAGTCCAGCACCACGAAGCCCTGGTCCTTGTACTTTTTGTAGAGCGACTCCAAGCCTTCGTACTGCGGTGTGAATCCACATCCTGTGGCTGTGTTGACTACCAAAAGCACCTTGCCTTTGTACTCCGCCATGCTTACAGGCTCTTTCTTGGTGTTTAACACCGTAAAATCGTAGATATTCATAACTTTATGTTTTATAATTATTTATATACTTCTTAATTACGATAACCAAAAGATATATCGTTCACGACACAAATCTATACAACAAAATACATCGCACACGATATATTTTTAAAATAATAGCATTTTTAAGGAAGATTCAGACTTGGCAGACAGATGTTTACTGCGTACATTTGCATAAACCAAAAAACAAAGAACATGAACGCAATAAGCACAAAGAAAGCGCCGGCAGCCATTGGCCCATACAGCCAGGCGATAAGAGTGGGAAACATTATTTACACATCGGGACAGATACCGCTCGACCCTGCCACAGGCGCATTCGTCGAGGGCGGCATAAAGGAGCAGACACGCCAGGCGCTGACCAACATAAAAGCCATACTGGAAGAGGCTGGCGCAAGCATGGACAATGTGGTGAAAACCACTGTCTTCATGGCGAACATGGACGATTTCGCCGACATGAATGCCGTCTATGCAGAGTTCTTCACAGAGCCATACCCTGCCCGCTCGGCCGTAGCAGTCAAGACGCTGCCTAAGGGCGCATTAATCGAAATCGAGGTAATAGCCGAGGCAAAGTAAGCCTCACTTGCCGTTCGCCTTGCGCCACTGACGGGCGCGCACAGCTATGTTTCTGGCGATGCACTCGCTGTAGAGCCACGGCTCGCAGCTGTGTATGTCGCCCACGTTGATGAATCCGCGGTAAGGTTTGTACTCCGAGCCGCTGTAGCCGCTGACGACGAGCACATGATGCTCGGGCGAGAGGCGCACGGTGATGGTGTCGTGCAGCGTGGCTGGAGTGTCGTCGGTGCGCCAGTTCACCGGGTTTATGCCTATGCAAGTGGCGGAAATTATCGGATTGGCGTAGCGCACGTCCTTGACGGTGTTGTAGCAGATGACGATGCCAGTGTCGGTCTCTCCCATGGCTGGGCGGATGCGCCGGCACTCAGCAGTGTCTTGAGGTGTCACCTTGTAGCCCATGACGTAAGCCGCCGCCAGCTGACGGTAAGTGCCGTCGTCGATGTGCTTGAGCAGCTCCACCACAGCCAATCCGCCCTGACTGAATCCCACGATGATGAGCGGACGGCTCTTGTCGCGCTGCGCCTGGAATCGGTCGAAGGCATCGCAAACATCCTTCATCGGCATCCGTGTGCGGCGGTGTATCGTGTCCTCGTTGGCGGTTATCCATGTGTCGATGGTCGTGTGGCGGTAATAAGGCGCGTAAAACCTGTTGCCGGGCGACATGTAGGCGGCGGCGCGCTTCATCTCGATACCCATACGGCGGCGATGCTCAGCGTTCCACACGTCGGCGCTGTGGCAGACTTGTCCGTCAGCCGTCGTCCAGTCGGTCTCCCATGTGGACACGACGTAGAACACATCGGCGCCAGTGCCGGCTGTATCGCCGTCGGCGGTGTGCCACATCATCGGGTTGCCGTAGTCGGGAGCCATAGGCACATACTCGTCAGCCGCCCACGCACAGCACTGCGCAAGAGCGAGCAACAAGGCAGATATGCAAAGTCTATAATTCATTATTTCTTCAATTGGCGCACAGGGAATGTGAAATACGTGGCAGGGAAAGGCTCGTCAGCGAGCGTGAAGTGCCACCATTCCGAGTCGATAGGCTTGAATCCGTGCTTGAGCATCAGTTTGCGTAGCAGCATACGGTTGGCGAACTGTTCGGGCGTGATGCTTCTTCCAGCCGGACTTGACGAATTGTCGCCTGTGTACTCGCCTGTTTCAGGATTACCGCAGAAATCGGGATGGCTCTCCGGACCGAACCAGTCGAACGTTCCGCCCATGTCAAGTTCCTTCTCCGTCTTCATGTCGAAAAGCGTGAGGTCAACGGTCGAGCCTCGTGTGTGTCCGCTCTTGGCTGCGATGTAGTCCTGTTCGAACAGCACATCTTTATACAAGTCGGGATAGAAATAGGCTTTCATGGCTGTGTCTGGAATGTCGGCAGCCCAGCGCACGAAGTGGTCCACAGCCTTCTGCGGACGGTACGCATCGTAGATTTTCAGCCTGTAGCCCAACGCCACAGCCTCATCGCTGACCGCGCGCAGACTGTCGGCGGCACGTTTAGTCATCAGGGCAGTCGGCTCCATGTAGCCGTCCACACGCTTGCCCACGAAGTTGTAGGTGCTGAAGTAGCGTATCTCCAGTATGGCGTCTGGCACAGCGTCGGTCAGCGTCACGAACAGACTTGTATCCTCGGTCATCGACACGTTATCGTCATCGGTGCAACCTGTCATGACGGTCATAATACCGAAAAACGCAACAATCAGCGTTCTCGCATAAAAATAAAATCTGTCCTGCATCATATATTTTCGTTTTTTATAGTTATTCATTGATTTTCCTCACAGCTCCACTCGTTCAGCCATTTCTGTATGTTTCCTTTTAGCTCACGAATTTCCATTGCCAAAAGATAGCGATTGCTGACGAAAAGTGCAAATTTATGAGCATAACATGCACATCTGCAATATAGTGTCTTTACGAGCGCTGAACGGCGGTTGGTGAGCGCAGCCGAGCCAAGCCGAAGATAAAAAAAGAAGCCTTTGAAAAAAGACTCCTTATACAACAAGGTAATATTGCTCCAAATGACAACATCAGCCGACGAAGAACAACGCAGCTAATATTTTTTCACTTTGCTTGTTTATTAATATGAGCGGCGATGCGCCGAGCCGAGAGTAACGCTTGTTTAATGGTTTTGCCGAACATTACCCCATTAGACCCCATCACACGTCTTGCAAGATATTGCTGACTGCTGAAAGTGACAAAGCGAATATCTTCCTTAGAAGAGCAGTTTTCTTTTGGAATAATCAATACACCCACACTGGAAACATAATCAGGCAAGCTGGCTGGATTCATTATCATACACCCCTTTGGCATTTCGTTTTCAAAGTTCTTCAAATGTTCCTTAATGTCTGCGGCGCCTTGTGCGTATGGTTGCGCATAGAGTATGTCGTTGTAATCCATGGTTTGCATTTCATACACCTTCTCGCCCGTCAGAGGGTCCTTTGTCAGGGTCGCATGTATAATCCTGCCGCGCTTAACATCCTCAGCTATTATGAGTTCTGTGCTTTGATTAAAAAGAATCCTGTCAGCGTTTATGTTATGGTAACAGTTGAGATTTGCAAGAAGTGCCTCTGGCTTTTCTTCTTGATTCCATTTGTGTTTCTTGAAAGCCATCACAATAGAAAAGTGGGCAAGGACTATAAGTAAAATTGCAATTATTATCATGCTGAGTATAATAAGGTTAACATGATTATCTATAATATTTTCGTGGTCGTCAACTTGCCACGTTTGAATCCGTCACCAGTCCATTCCAGTATCAAGTCATGATAGCGCCAATCCTCCGAATCGCTGCCTATCCACTCTACATAACTCACATTAAAATTCCCGCCATCCTTCGGCAATTCAGGGAAAACGACTCCACGCTGCTTTCTTATCATTTTACGCACTTCCTTGCATGTCTTTTTATCGGGCGTCATAATGCGTGTTTCCGGGTCATAATCGTAAAACAGCAGAGCATGAACATTTCTCTCTCCATCCATACCTACCAGCATAACAACGCCTACCAGCGAATGTCCGTTTGTGCGTTGCCAGCAGCAAATTTCGGTGTAGAAACCCAGCCAGCCGAGATCACATTTCACATAGTCGTCATGCGGATTGTAATCCATATAGTAGCCTTGCTCACACCTCTCCATGTCCCATACCTTATCGGCCTTTGACTCACGCTTTATAAAGTCAAGCATTGCCGCATTTGGCATATATTTCTGATATTCAGAGCAAAAAGCCATCGCAAAATCCAACACGTTTGCCTTCCGCTCTCCACTCCCGACCTGAAGCGGGTATCGCGTCCATTTCGCCGCCGTTTTCAAAAGGTGCTTTTCAAACGGAGCCTCCGCAGCCTCATTGAATCTATCAGTGCCCCATGACATAACCGGCAGCATCAGCATCGCTGCCATAGCCACAAAACACGCAAGCGATTTTCTCATAGTTTTTCTATACTTTTGTTATTGTAAATTCTATTTAGACTCATGGACGAAATACTCATAACTCCCGACACTTGCATGAAGTTCCTTGTGTGGTCGTATTTCTACCACGGCATCACGCCTTCGCCTTCCATGACATACGCCGCCACAGGCTTGTTCTCAGCCAAAGACGCCGAGAAGCTGGACGTGATAAAGGACTCCGTGTTCAAGTGCTTCGACGAGGCGTCGGTCGGCAGAGCCTTAGCGCAGTTCGACATGGCTAAAGCCCGACACGAGCCCTGCCCGTTCAGTCTGTCGGAACTGAACACGCTTTTCGCCACGCCGCTCAAATCCTAAATCTCAGCCACAATGTCCTTGCGCTGCGAGTGTCGGTCGGACGGCTCGGCATCTGGCGCAGGATAGCCTATCGGGAATATCGCGATGAGGTTGTAGTCATTCATTTCCGGGAAAGCCGCCTTCAGCACCTGAGGGTCGAACTTGCCCACCCACGTGCTGCGCAGTCCGCAGTCGTGTATGGCGAGCATCAGCTGTGTAGCAACAATCGAAGCATCCACCACGGCGAAGTTCTCGCTGTCGGCAGGACGCACCCATGCGCCGTCGGCCTTCGCGCCCACCACCATGAACACGCCGGCTCCGAATGTGAATCGTGTGGACTCCGCGATGCAGCGCTTAGCCTCGTCGCTCTTAGCCACCCAAATGCGCACTGGCTGGTAATTCACAGCCGTCGGCGCCGAAGTTGCACACCTTATAATATAGTCAATCTTCTCCTGCTCCACTGGCGCATCGGTCAGCTTGCGGCAAGAATATCTGTCCAAGACAAGTTTTCCGTATTCCATAATCGTTGATTATTACAAATGCAACAAAAATATTGCAAAAGACGCACTTATCAAAACACAGCGCCGCAAACATCACAATATGCTGTAAAACATAAGAATACGAACAGTTGATTTTTGTACATGCCATTTAAAATCCCTATATTTGATAATGTTTAATCATTAAATTCTAAGCCTATGAACTTAAAGAACAAAGCATTAGCCGAACTTATCGGCACATTCACATTAGTACTCGGAGGTTGCGGAACAGCCATCTTCGCAGGAGGCAGTGTCGGGTTTCTCGGAGTGGCGCTTGCTTTCGGACTTACGATTGTAGCTGCGGCTTACGGCATCGGACACATTTCCGGCGCGCACCTCAACCCAGCTGTGTCGCTCGGAGTGCTCGTAAGCAAGAGAATGACACTCACTGAGTTCTGCGTTTATGTGGTGTCACAAATTATAGGCGCGATAATCGCAGCGGCATTGCTCTTCTTCATCGCGAAGGAGGCTGGAGTCGAAATCGGCGGATTCGCATCCAACGGCTACGGCGAGGCGTTCGCCGGCGCGGCTGGATATTTCCAGATTTCTGCGCTCGGAGCTTTCGTTGTCGAGGCTGTGCTCACTTTCGTATTCCTCATCGTGATACTCGGAGTAACCGACAGCAAGAACTCACAGAACGGCAAGTTCGGAGGATTGGCTATAGGTCTGACACTCGTGCTGATACACCTTATATCTATTCCGCTGACTAACACATCAGTCAACCCAGCGCGCTCTATCTCGCAAGCCATCTTCGCCGACAATTGCATAGCACTTAGCCAGCTGTGGTTATTTATCGTGGCTCCATTAGTTGGCGCGGTTTTTGCAGGACTGTTTTACAAGTGTCTGATTTGCGACGGCAAATGCGGATGCAAGAAATAAAACTGCATTAATCACAACCAAACATTAAACAACATGAAACTGCTAAGAAAATCCATCTTCCTTTTGCTCTTTGCCAGCGCTGCTCTTTCTTTGAGCTCATGCCACGACGGACGCGACGGTCTTGACGGACGCCCAGGCAAAGACGGCATGGACGGAGTAATGAACTGGGACGTGTGGGAAAGCGTCATCACCGACGACTGGAGACTCGAGAAGTCAACCAACAATTACCACTCATACTTTGTCCACGACATCACCGACCCAAGCCTGACTGCCTACATAGCAGACTCAAGCAACGTGATTGTTTACACAAAGTATGAGAACAACGAAGGCAAGACTGTCTGGTCGCCACTGCCAGCCACAAGACACATGACTGGCACGATGAAAAACGTAGCCGGCACAGCTGACTCCACTTACAACTACTCGATCACATACGAGTATGAGTTTACCGAAGGCGTAGTGAGCATCATCGCCACAAGAAGCGACACTATCACAACCGTGAAGCCAGACAACCTCAACATCAGAGTTGTTTACAACTGGTAAAAGAAGATAGATAACACAGAATGAAAGCTCTCCACAAATTGGGGAGCTTTCGTCGTTTATAAGTAGAAAAAAGTTTCTATCTTTGTATCTTGTACACACATTAAAAACCACACAGACAAATGATTCTATTTTTTAGAACTGCAGAGAAGAACGTGATAGCCGTAGAGGTTAACAAGGACTTCAACAAAGAGGCGGACACAAACAAACTCGAATGGTTATTCAGCGAGGCGGAGAGCCTGAAAGACGAGAAACTCGAAGGAGTGTTCATCGGACCTCGCCGAGAGATGGTAACCCCATGGAGCACAAACGCCGTGGAAATAACACAAAACTGCGGCATCAAAGGCATAAGCCGCATTGAGGAATACATCCCAGTGAAAAGCAAGGACGCTGAGCACGACCCAATGCTGCAGAGAGTTTACGAAGGACTGGACCAGAACATCTTCAACATAGACAAGACTCCAGAGGAAATCGTTTACATCGAGGACCTCGAGGCATACAACCAGGCCGAAGGACTCGCGCTGAGCAAAGAGGAAATAGATTATTTGAACGAGATAAGCGCAAAACTCGGCAGAAAGCTCACAGACTCCGAAGTGTTCGGATTCTCGCAGGTGAACTCGGAGCACTGCCGCCACAAGATATTCAATGGAGTGTACATCATTGACGGCGAGGAGATGGAAAGCTCGCTTTTCAAGCTCATCAAGCACACATCGGAAATCAATCCAAACAGAATAGTTTCAGCATACAAGGACAATGTGGCATTCAACGAAGGACCTGAGATAGAGCAGTTCGCTCCGGCTTCGGCTGACACATCGGACTATTTCGAGGTAAAGAAAATAAAGTCAGTCATCTCGCTCAAGGCTGAGACACACAACTTCCCTACTACCGTAGAGCCGTTTAACGGCGCTGCCACTGGCTCGGGAGGCGAAATCAGAGACCGTCTGGGCGGAGGAAAGGCTTCGCTGCCTATAGCAGGAACAGCAGTGTACATGACTTCGTACCCACGTCCACAAGGCGGCAGAGAATGGGAGAAGTTCACTTTCGAGAGAAACTGGCTCTACCAGACTCCAGAGCAGATACTCATAAAGGCTTCAAACGGAGCCAGCGACTTCGGCAACAAGTTCGGACAGCCGCTCATCTGCGGTTCGCTCCTGACATTCGAGCACGACGAGAACAACAAGCACTACGGATACGACAAAGTCATAATGCTCGCCGGCGGTGTGGGCTTCGCCAAGAAGTCCGACTCCATAAAGGGCACTCCAGAGAAGGGCGAGAAGATCGTCATAATCGGAGGCGACAACTACCGCATCGGTATGGGCGGCGGCGCAGTTTCTTCGGTAGAGACTGGAAAATACTCGAACGCCATAGAGCTTAACGCTGTGCAGAGAGCAAACCCTGAGATGCAGAAAAGAGCTGCCAACGTAATCAGAGCCGTAGCCGAGAGCGACAACAACCCTAT
The DNA here is from genome assembly GCA_017937025.1 of Paludibacteraceae bacterium. Classification (GTDB taxonomy): domain Bacteria; phylum Bacteroidota; class Bacteroidia; order Bacteroidales; family Paludibacteraceae; genus UBA4363. Next base: position 21,556 of record JAGBEJ010000015.1, read on the forward strand.
CATCTCTATCCACGACCACGGAGCCGGAGGACACTTGAACTGCCTGTCGGAGCTCGTTGAGGAGACTGGAGGAAAAATCGACATGGACGCGCTGCCTATCGGCGACGTAACACTCAGCGACAAGGAAATAATCGGCAACGAAAGCCAGGAGAGAATGGGATTCGTAGTCGAGGAGAAAGACATAGAGAGAATCAAGAGAATCGCCGACAGAGAGAGATCTCCAATGTACGTCGTGGGCGAAACGACTGGCGACATGAACTTCGTGTTCAAGCACGAGAACGGCAACACGCCTATAAACATGCCGCTTGAATACATGTTCGGCAAGCCTCCACGCACTGTGATAAAAGACCACACTGTGAAAGAGACTTTCGAGCCAGTGAATGCAGACCAGAAGAAAATCAAGGAATACATAGAGCAAGTGCTGCAGCTCGAGGCCGTAGCCTGCAAGGACTGGTTGACAAACAAGGTTGACCGTTCGGTGACAGGAAAGGTGGCACGTCAGCAGACTGTTGGACAGATACAGTTGCCATTGGCTGACTGCGGAGTCGTAGCGCTCGACTACAAAGGCAAGTCCGGCATCGCGACATCTATAGGACACGCACCTATAGCTGCGCTTGTAAATCCTGCATCAGGCTCTATACTCAGTATCGCCGAAGCACTCACCAACATAGTCTGGGCGCCACTGTACGAAGGCATAGACAGCATCTCGCTTTCAGCCAACTGGATGTGGCCTTGCAAGAACGAGGGCGAGGACGCAAGACTGTACAAGGCTGTCCAGGCTTGTTCTGAGTTCGCTATTGAGCTGGGCGTGAACATTCCTACAGGAAAGGACTCTCTGTCTATGACACAGCAGTACGGCAAGGACAAGGTATTCTCGCCTGGAACATTGATAATTTCTGCCGCAGGAGAAGTCAGCGATGTAAAGAAGGTTGTCACACCAAACGTGATAAACGACCCTAAGACAACACTGATACACATCGACTTCTCGTTCGACACGCTGAAGCTCGGTGGTTCGGCTCTTGGTCAGATTATGGGCAAGATCGGCGACGAGGTTCCTACAGTGAAATACCCTGAATACTTCAGAGATGCGTTCAACGCACTGCAGAGCCTTGTGGCAGACGGCAAGATACTCGCAGGACACGACATTTCTGCCGGCGGTCTGATAACCACTCTGCTGGAAATGGAGTTCGCAAATCCAAAGGGCGGATTGAAGATAGACTTGAGCGACCTGCAGGAGTCCGACATCACAAAACTGCTCTTTGCCGAGAACCCTGGCGTTGTAATACAAATAAAGGACAGCGACAAGGCATCTGTGCTGGGCAAACTCGAAGCAGAGGGCGTCGGATACGCAATCATAGGAAAGCCACAGAGCGACAGAGTGCTTGACATAAAGAAGAACGACTACTCTCTCAAGCTCGACATCGACTATCTGAGAGATTTCTGGTTCAAGTCATCATATCTGCTCGATAGAAAGCAGTCCGGCAAGGAGTGCGCAAACGAGCGTTTCGAAAACTACAAGAAGCAGCCGCTCATCTATAACTTCAAGAGCGACTTCACCGGCACACTCATGCAGTACGGCCTGAGCACCGACCGCAAAGGACGCTCCGGCATAAAGGCTGCAATCATCCGTGAGAAGGGAACTAACGGCGAAAGAGAAATGGCTTACTCAATGTACCTCGCCGGATTCGACGTCAAGGACGTGCACATGACCGACCTCGCAAGCGGAAGAGAAACACTCGAGGACATAAATCTGATAGTGTTCTGCGGCGGATTCTCTAACTCCGACGTACTCGGCTCGGCCAAGGGATGGGCAGGAGCGTTCAAGTACAATTCGAAAGCGAAAGAAACGCTTGACAAGTACTACGCAAGAAAGGACACTCTCTCGCTCGGTATATGCAACGGATGCCAGCTTATGGTTGAGCTCGACCTGCTGAACCCAGAGCACGAGAAGAAGACAAAGATGCTCCACAACAACTCGCACAAGTTCGAGTCTTCGTTCCTCGGCCTGACCATTCCTGAGAACAACTCAGTGATGTTCAAGTCGCTCTCGGGAAGCAGCCTCGGAGTATGGGTTGCTCACGGAGAAGGAAAGTTCCATCTGCCTATGGGCGAAAGCGCATACAACATCGTAGCGAAATACACCTACAAGGACTACCCTGCCAACCCTAACGGTTCGGACTACTCTGTAGCAGGTATATGCTCGAACGACGGCAGACATCTCGCCATGATGCCGCACCTCGAAAGAGCGATATTCCCATGGCAATGGGCATACTACCCAGAGAACAGGAAGAGCGACATCGTGACCCCATGGATCGAGGCGTTCATAAACGCAAGAAAATGGATTGAAGAGAATAAAAAATAACGACTGATAAACGAAACACCCTCAGGCAAATGCCATGAGGGTGTTTTTTTTGTCATATAACATACAGAAAAGGACAATATCTCAAGTTATAATTTCTAAAATAGGGATTTAAAAGTTATATTTGCGAATTATTAGTATAAAGTATAAACCAAGCAAATACAAACACACAAAACATATGAGCTTTTTCGACGTTCTGCAGAAAATTTTCGGCAACAAATCACAAAGAGACATCAAGGAGATAACTCCATACGTAAATCAGATTAAAGAGATATACCCAAAGATAAGCGCACTGAGCGACGATGAGCTCAGAGCACGTGCGGCTGCTATAAGGAAGTCCATACTGGACAACGTAGCAGAAGAGAAGCAGAAGATTGCCGAGCTGAGAGCATCAATCGACAGCACCGACATCAACCACAGAGAGAAAATCTACAACGAGATAGACCGTCTGAACAAGGTCGTTCTGGAAAAGAACGAGGTTAAGCTCGAAGAGGTTCTTCCTGAGGTATTCGCCATAGTGAAAGACACTGCGAGACGCTTCATGCAGAACGAGACAATCGCTGTAACAGCGACAGACTTCGACCGCGAGCTCGCAGCCAAAGGCAAAGACTTCATCACAATAGAACAGGACAAGGCCATATACAAGAACAGTTGGATGGCTGGCGGCAACACCATCAAATGGGACATGTGCCACTACGATGTTCAGCTCTTCGGCGGCGTAGTACTCCACAAGGGAAAAATCGCCGAGATGGCTACTGGTGAAGGTAAGACCCTCGTGGCTACCCTGCCGGTATTCCTCAACGCACTCACAGGCGAAGGCGTGCATGTAGTCACAGTGAACGACTACCTGGCTAAGCGTGACTCCGAATGGATGGGTCCTCTCTACGAATTCCACGGACTTTCGGTTGACTGCATAGACAAATACGAGCCTAACTCCGACGAAAGACGCAACGCATACAACTGCGACATCACTTTCGGAACAAACAACGAGTTCGGTTTCGACTACCTGAGAGACAACATGGCGACATCGCCTCTCGACCTTGTGCAGAGAGGACACAACTACGCCATCGTCGATGAGGTTGACTCCGTGCTGATAGACGACGCCAGAACACCGCTCATCATTTCCGGTCCGGTAAAGCGTCAGGCTGCCGACCACCTTTTCGAGGAGCTCAAGCCAAATGTCGAGACACTTGTGAACCTGCAGAGAAAACTCGCTACAGACTATCTGACCGAAGCGAAGAAACTGCTGGCTAGCGACGACAAGAAAGATAAGGAAGACGGAGCGCTCTCACTGTTCCGCAGCTACAAAGCGCTGCCTAAGAACACACCTCTCATCAAATTCCTCAGCGAGCCTGGAATCAAGCAGACACTGCTGAAAACCGAGGAATTCTACATTGCCGAGAACAACCGCAACATGCACATAGCTACAGACCCTCTGTACTTTGTGATAGACGAGAGAAACAACACCATAGAGCTGACAGACAAGGGTATCGACGTTCTGTCGAAGTCCAAGAATGACTCTCAGTTCTTCGTGTTGCCTGATGTCGGCACAGAAATAGCAGAAATCGAGAAAAACGAATCTCTGAGCAAGGAAGAAAAGACAAGCAAGAAAGACGAGCTGATGCAGAACTACAGCTCTAAGGCCGAGATACTGCACACAATCAACCAGCTGCTCAGAGCATACACTCTGTTCCGCAAAGACGAGGAATACGTCGTTATGGACAACAAGGTGCTTATCGTCGATGAGCAGACAGGACGTATCATGGACGGACGCCGCTACTCCGACGGACTCCACCAAGCGCTCGAGGCAAAGGAAAACGTCAAAGTGGAGGCTGCGACACAGACATTCGCTACAATCACTTTGCAGAACTACTTCAGAATGTACCACAAGCTTTCGGGCATGACCGGTACGGCTGAGACAGAAGCAGGCGAGTTCTGGAACATTTACAAGCTCGATGTCGTTGTGATACCAACGAACAAGCCTATCGCAAGAATAGACATGAACGACCGTATCTACAGAACGAACCGCGAGAAATACAATGCCGTAATCGAAGAGATTGTTAGCCTCGTGGAACAAGGACGTCCGGTGCTCGTAGGTACAACATCAGTCGAAATATCAGAGTTGCTGAGCAAAATGCTTACACTCAGAAAGATAAAGCACAACGTACTGAACGCCAAGCTGCACCAGAAGGAGGCAGAAATCGTTGCGTTGGCTGGACAGAAAGGCACTGTGACCATCGCCACCAACATGGCGGGTCGTGGTACCGACATCAAGCTGACTGACGAGATAAAGGAACTCGGCGGTCTGGCAATCATCGGCACAGAAAGACACGAGTCAAGACGTGTTGACCGTCAGCTCAGAGGTCGTGCCGGTCGTCAGGGAGACCCAGGATCATCAGTATTCTACGTTTCGCTCGAGGACAAGCTCATGCGTCTGTTCGGTTCAGAGAGAATATCCAAGCTCATGGACAGAATGGGATTCAAGGAAGGCGACATGATTGAGCACTCAATGCTCTCAAAAGCCGTAGAGAACGCCCAGAAGAAAGTCGAGGAAAACAACTTCGGAATAAGAAAGAGACTGCTGGAATACGATGACGTGATGAACTCACAGCGTGAAGTCGTATATGCCCGCAGACACCACGCACTCATGGGCGAGAGAATCGGTGTGGACATAGCCAACATGTTCTATGACACCACTATCGCAATGATAGAGAACAACGGAGACGACTTTGCTGCACTCGAAGAAAACGTCCTCTCGGTTTACGGAATGGAAACACCATTCAACGAAGAGGAGTACGCAAAGATGAAGCCGGAAGAAGCTGCAGGAAAACTGTACGAAGCAGCATTGGCAACATTCAAGAGAAGAACAGAAAGAATCGCAGAGGTTGCAAACCCTGTAATAAAGAAGGTTTACGAAGAGAAGGGCGAGCAGTTCGAGAACATTCTCATACCTATAACAGACGGCAAGAGAATGATAAATGTCAAGGTAAATCTTCGCAGAGCCTATGAGACTGAGTCAAAAGAAGTCATCAAGGAGTTCGAGAAGACAGTCATGCTCTATGTCATCGACGACGCATGGAAAGAGCACCTCAGAGAACTTGACGACCTGAGAGGCAACGTCCAGAACGCGACATACGAGCAGAAAGACCCTCTGGTAATCTATAAGCTCGAGTCGTTCAACCTCTTCAAGACAATGATCGACAGCATAAACAATCAAGGTCTTGCGATACTGATGAGAGGCCAGATACCTGTACAGCAGCCGGAGCAAGTAAGACAAGCCGCGCCTGAGCAGAGACAGGACTACCGCCAGTACAAGACAAGAAAGGACGAGGCGGCCCCAACTACATCAGAAGGACAGAGAGAGGCAAGCCATCAGGACACAAGAGCGCAGCAGAAGCAGCAGCCAGTTCACGCCGACAAAAAAATCGGAAGAAACGACCCATGTCCATGCGGAAGCGGAAAGAAATACAAGAACTGCCACGGCAGAGACTTAGTGTAAAAACAAAAGACGAATACAATGTTAAGCGCAGTAGTTTGGAATGTAGATCCTATTCTGTTTAAACTCGGACCAGTGCAAGTCCATTGGTACGGACTGATGTGGGCAGTGGGATTCCTCGTCGGATATTACATGCTCGTGAGAATGTTCAAGCACGAGAAATGTCCAGACGACTGGGCTGACAAGATATTCATATACATGGCCATAGGAACCATAATAGGCGCGAGACTCGGTCACTGCCTGTTCTACGGTTTCGGACACTATATGGCGAATCCCGTCGAGATACTCAAGATATGGGAAGGCGGACTGTCAAGCCACGGCGGAGCCATCGGTATCTTGATAGCCATGTACTTCTACAACAAGCATGTAACCAAAAAAGGATACATCTGGATATTCGACAGACTCGTGATGGCGATCGGATTCTGCGGAGCATGCATACGCTTCGGAAACCTCATGAACTCCGAAATTTACGGCGGACCGACAGACCTGCCTTGGGGATTCATATTCGTGAGAGACGGTCAGACAGTGCCATGCCACCCTACCCAGCTCTACGAAGTGACATACTGCCTTGTGGCACTCGCTGTCGCATCGTACATGTACTGGGTGAAAGGGCTGCAGGAGAAGCGAGGACTCATCCTCGGCACATTCCTCATCATCGTATTCCTGACAAGATTCCTTTTGGAGTTCATCAAGAACGACCAGGAAGCCTTCGAGGCGGACATGGCGCTCAACATGGGACAGATACTCAGCATTCCTTTTGTGATATGGGGAGTGTATTTGATAATAAAAGCCTTACGTAACAAATAAACACTTGCAAATTATGAAAAAGGTTATCATCATCGCTTTAACTATCGCAGCCGCGCTGCTTGCTACAAGTTGCAAATCAGGCTGCGGATGTCCTGGAGGCGCAGGATACGGTCATGTAATTGACACAGAGATCAGCATCGAGGCAAATGCCTAAGTCAGAAATTAAACATGTTAAAAAAAAATTATCATAAAAAAAACTACTCACAAGTAAAAACGGGAGTAAAATATGTTATAGAACATATTTTATGATTAATTTTGCGTTATCAACTAATCAATTATAAAGGAACAAAACAATGATCAAAATTGGTATTAACGGATTCGGTCGTATCGGCCGTTTCGTATTCCGCGCAGCACAGACTCGCAATGACATTCAGGTTGTAGGTATCAATGACCTTTGTCCAGTTGATTACTTGGCTTACATGCTCAAGTATGACACAATGCACGGACATTTCGAGGGCACAATCGAGGCAGACGTTGAGAAGAGCCTCCTTATCGTAAACGGTAAGTCTATCCGCGTAACAGCAGAGAAGGACCCTAACAACTTGAAGTGGAACGAGGTTGACGCTGAGTACGTTGTAGAGTCAACTGGTCTTTTCTTGACAGAGGAGAAGGCACAGGCTCACATCAACGCTGGCGCAAAGTACGTTGTGATGTCAGCTCCTTCAAAGGACGCTACTCCAATGTTCGTATGCGGTGTTAACTTCGACAAGTATGTTAAGGGCACAAAGTTCGTTTCTAACGCATCTTGTACTACTAACTGCTTGGCTCCTATCGCTAAGGTGCTGAACGACAAGTTCGGAATCGAGAACGGTCTGATGACTACAGTTCACTCAACTACTGCAACTCAGAAGACTGTTGACGGTCCATCATTGAAGGACTGGAGAGGCGGTCGTGCTGCTTCTGGCAACATCATCCCTTCATCAACAGGTGCTGCTAAGGCTGTAGGTAAGGTTATCCCTGAGCTGAACGGCAAGCTGACTGGTATCTCAATGCGTGTTCCTACTTTGGACGTATCTGTTGTTGACTTGACAGTTAACCTGTCTAAGCCTGCAACTAAGGAGGCTATCTGCGCTGCAATGAAGGAGGCTTCTGAGGGCGAACTCAAGGGCGTACTTGGCTACACTGAGGACGCAGTTGTTTCTTCAGACTTCCTGGGCTGCACATTGACCTCTATCTTCGACGCAAACGCTGGAGTTTACCTCACAGACAAGTTCGTAAAGGTAGTTTCATGGTACGACAACGAGATCGGCTACTCTAACAAGGTTCTCGAGCTCATCGCACACATGAAGAAGGTTAACGGATAATCCCAATAACATTCTAAATAAAGAAGCCTCAGGTTCGCAAGAATCTGAGGCTTTCTGTTTTTATTACCGGTTATCTGGGCGAATGAAAAATAGGAATGCGATTCATTACATTCGGGAAATAACGCCAGTCATTGAATAAATACAAAAAAATCGTAGAGACGGTGCATGCACCGTCTAACATACGAAAATTCAACATTTCACCACAGACGGAGCATGCTCCGTCTCTACAACGCAGACAAAGAATGAAAAATGAACGGTGCTTCGGCTTACTTCGGCGCTTCGGCTACGCTCAGCGACCGACTAAGTCTAATGTACGAACCGAAGCCAGCCGAGATGCAAAATCTACAAATTCATCACTATTTCAAATACCAAGAATATTCTATAGTTCCCCTAAACTCTCCTGAATGATAACACGATATACTCACTCTTTTATCATTTAAGTAATATGTCCAATTTAACGTATAATTCTCATCCCATCTTTTATACTCTACCTTTTTCAACAACGTATTTGCCAATGCTCCTTCCCAACAAGAAGTCAACTCTGGATTACAATACACAACTCTTGTATAGACTTGACCACCAACATATTTATTAGCACCATTAGTAGTTTCAGACAAAGCAAGCCTGTCTTCTATTGGCAGTTCCGACACTTTTATATCAGTATATGTAAGCGTCATTTCTTCTTCACCATGATTTTCTCTCATTTTTACAGGATTCCCATTTGTATCATATTCGTATTCGTACTCACGTGGACTGTAATAATCACGATCATAACAACTAACAAGCCTGCCTTTTTCATAATAGCATTCATAAACATAGGTGTCATTATCATCATATTTATCCACGTAAACCTGTTTTATTAATTTAGAATGTTCATCGGAATATTCTATAATAGTGTACCCATACCAATCGTAATCATTCTGGCTCAAAAATGATTGGTCTGTTGGAAACATAGAACTACCATATAATTCCACACCTTTATTGTAACCAACATCATCACGGAAAGATCGAATTATTTTGCTCAACCTTCCGTTGTTATCATAAACATACTCATCAACATCTTCACGAACATAATCACCAGTTCCGGTGCATTTTGTTTTTATAACAAGAGTTTTTCCTGCCATCTTCTTCATATCCTCAGCGGATATTTCACTACTGTTTGACGATGATGTTTTGTCGTTGTCATCACAACTAACCAATGCCACAAACGACAGCGACATAAGCAAATAAATGATTTTCTTCATTTTTGATTTTAATTATTTTTTCACCTACTCTCTTTATTCGCCATTTCGGTATTCTGCTAAGTCCCGAAGTGTTTTGTTTATAGACATAAAAAAAGTGGACTTAAACATCGCTTAAGCTTTCTGAGGTATCGCCAAACACCTTGCACACATAAACGAGTAAAAGCCCACATCAAACCGATGCGAGCATCAACTTTTACCCTTGTGTGCTTCTATAAATTGGCGATTTTCAGAAAGCAAGAATAAAGCTAACGCTTCTTTTTTTATGTCTTAAATTCTAGATCTTTTCTGTTTCTTGTATTTATTGTTTGCGGTTAATATTCGTTTTATCTTCTATATACGCAAATATAGAGATTATGAGAAACAACAACAAAGAATTGAAATTTGAATTTGGTAAACGCTGTACATACGCACACAAAGAATGAAAAATGAACGGCGCCTTCGGCTTGGTTTGGTGGTTCGGTGCTTCGGCTTGGTTCGGCTACGCTCACCAACCAACGCTCAGCAACCGATGCTCAGCAACCGGACGTGAGAAATCCCGGTCATTGAGCGGAGCCGAAATGCGGGATTTTCTGTTAAAAAGAAAGTTCTTGATGCTTCGGCGCTTCGACTTGGTTCGGCTACGCTCACCAACCAACGCTCAGCGACCGAAGCTCAGCGACCAGTCATATAGTATTCCTAAATATTCAAAAGACATTTGACTATGAAACACGCATTTTGTATAATTGCATAATTGTAACCCTAAACCTAAATATTATGGAAAACAAATCTATTATCGCATCAGCTATTCTCGCTTGCGGAATAGTCTGCGGAGGATTGGCTATAATGAAAGGCCTCACTGACATGAACAGCAAGAGAACAGTTTCCGTGAAAGGACTGTCGGAGAAGGAAGTGATGGCTGACCACGTGATTTGGCCTATCGTATATGACGAGAACGGCAATGACCTCGCCGACATCTACTCATCCATTGAGAACAAGAACAAGAGCATAATCGAATATCTCGAAAGCAACGGCATAGACAAGAACGAGATAGCCATAGGACAGACAAAAATCAACGACAACACATCGTACAGCTACAACAGCAACGCGACATACAGATATGTGGTGACTTCGGTTGTGACTGTATCGACCGACAAGGTTGACCTCGTGTGCAAGCTGATGGGACAGAACTCGGAACTGATGAAGAAAGGCATCGCCATAAAGGGCAACAACGATTGGGACAACAACGTGCAGTTCACCTACACCAAGCTGAACGACATAAAAGTGGGCATGCTGCAGGAATCGACCGAGAACGCGAGAAAGGCGGCCGAGGTGTTCGCCGAGAAGTCCGACAGCAAGATTGGCAAAATCGTGAACTCAAACCAGGGACAGTTCTCGATAGAGTCGCGCGACCAGTACACACCACAAATCAAGTCGATAAGAGTGGTGACAAGCGTAGAGTATGAATTAGACTAAACAGATATAAACAAAGCAATTAAACCAAAAGACAAGAAAATGAGACTCGCAACCACAATCGCCGCATTAGCAATATGTGCTACGGTTTCACTGACTGCAAGCGCAAAGAAGGACAACAAATACATCGACTGGGCAGAGAAAGTGGCACAGTCGGAGATGAAGCACAACCCGGAACTATGGAGAGCCGACTTCGTGAAGAAACCGAAATGGGACTACACGCAGGGACTCGTGGCGCTCGCCATAACCGAGATGTATAAAACAACGAAGGACACAGCGTATCTGAACTATGTGACGGAGTTCAAGGACTTCTTCATAAAAGAAGACGGAAGCATAGAGACTTACAAGCTTGAGACTTACAACATAGACAGAGTGAACGGCGGAAAGTTTCTCTTCGCCCTCTACGACATAACCAAAGAGGAGAAGCTTATGAAGGCCATCTGCCTGCTTAGAAAGCAGCTGGACACGCATCCGAGAATGAAGTGCGGCGTATTCTGGCACAAGAAAATCTACCCAGAGCAGGTATGGCTCGACGGTCTGTACATGGGCGCTCCGTTCTATGCGCAGTTCATAAAGAGATGCAACGAGGACAAGGCGAAATTCGATGACGTGGCAAAACAGTTCGTGCTGGCAGACAGCCTGACATTGGACAAGACTACCGGACTGAACTGGCACGCCTACGACGACGCAAGACAGCAGCCTTGGGCCGACAAAGCGACCGGTCACTCCCCTAACTTCTGGGGCAGAAGCATGGGATGGTACATGATGGCAATGGTTGACGTGCTGGACTACCTGCCTAAGAACCACCCTTCGCGCAAGACGATAATCGCGAACCTCAACAGACTGTCCAACGCCTTGCTGAAGTATCAGGACAAAGAAAGCGGACTGTGGTATCAGGTGCCGAACTTCCCAGGAAGAGAAGGCAACTATCTGGAGTCGTCATGCTCAATAATGTTCATCTACGCATTCGCCAAGGGCGCGAGAAAAGGCTATCTGCCTAAGGAGTTCAAGACGATAGCCAAGGAATCATTCGACAAGTTCACAAAGAGCGCGACAATAACCAATGCCGACGGCACAACAAGCATAACAAAAGCCTGCGGCGTGGCTGGACTGGGCGGAACGCCTTACAGAAGCGGAACGTACGAATACTACATCGGCGAGAAGCAGAGAAACGACGACCCAAAAGTCGTAGGTCCGTTCATCCTTGCCGCTCTTGAATTAAGCAAACTATAAAGACACAAAAACATGAGAAACAAGATAATAATACTTGCGACAGCAGTAGTCGCATTAGTGGCATTCACAGCATCAAAGCAGAAATCGGTAAAAATATTCCTCGCCGGCGATTCGACAATGGCGGACAAGGAAGAAGTCGCTTATCCCGAGACCGGATGGGGACAGACTTTGCCGTCGTACTTCAATGACAACGTGATAATCGAAAACCATGCAAGAAACGGACGCAGCACACGCACATTCATAAGCGAGGGCAGATGGGACTTTTTGATTAATCGTGTGAGCAAGGGAGATTTTGTGATAATACAATTCGGACATAACGACCAGAGCAAGAAGAAAGCCGACAGATACACCACTCCGGAGCAATACAAAGCGAACCTCGAGAAAATGGTGGGCGACGTGAGAGCCAAAGGGGCGACGCCTATACTTTGCACACCGATAGAGAGACGAAAGTTCGACAAGAACGACAACTTCGTGGACCAGCACGGCAACTACCCTAACCTCGTGAGAGCCGTGGCTAAGGAGAAAAACGTGATACTGATAGACATGCAGCATTCGAGCATGGACTTCTTGATAGCAGCAGGAACAGAAGGCTCGATAAAATACTTCCTGCACGTAAAGCCAGGCGAATGCAAGAAGCACCCTGACGGCAAAGAGGACAACACGCACCTAAGACCAGAAGGCGCGCTGGCTATCGGCAACCTGTTCATAGAAGAGCTGAAGGAAGTGAGCAAACAACACAAAGAACTCAAACCGCTTGTCAAAAACCTGAACAACGGAGAGATAAAACTGACATATACAACAAAAATCAAGGAAATAGAAACGCTGAAAAGCAACACCAACAACAACCTTGACGAAGGAGAAAAGCAGACAAAATGAGACATATAGCGATAGTGGCAATTGCCTCATTACTTGCATTATCCCAAACAGCAATTGCAAAAACAATTAAAACAAAAAAATTCGTTTCTAAAGTCTGGGTGGCAGACAATGGCGACGGAACATATAAAAATCCTATTCTTTATGCAGACTATTCCGACCCGGACGTCTGCCGAGTCGGCAAAGACTTCTACATGACTGCGTCGAGTTTCGACTGCGTGCCAGGATTGCCTATACTCCACTCCACCGACTTAGTCAACTGGGAGCTTGTAAATTACGCGCTCAAACGCCATCCGCAAGAGGAAGATTTCTCTAAACCTCAGCGCGGCAACGGCGTCTGGGCTCCTTCGATAAGATACCACGATGGCGAGTTCCGCATCTATTGGGGCGACCCCGACCGAGGCTTCTTCATGGTGAAGGCGAAAGACCCAAGAGGCGAATGGTCTAAACCTGTTTGCGTCAAGGAAATAAAGGGACTCATAGATTGTTGCCCTTTCTGGGACGACAACGGCGATGTCTATCTCTCACACGGGTACGCTGGCTCAAGAGCCGGAGTAAAGAGCATCCTCGGACTCCTTCGGATGAACAAGGAAGGAGACGCAACTGTCGGCGACACGCGCATAATCTATGACGGACACACATCACAGCCGACGATAGAAGGCACAAAAATGTACAAACGCAACGGCTACTACTACATTTTCGCACCTGCCGGCGGCGTGGCTACAGGCTGGCAACTCGTACTGAGAAGCAAGGACATCTGGGGACCATACGAAGAGAAAATAGTTTTGCATCAGGGCAAAACCAGCATCAACGGTCCTCATCAGGGAGCATGGGTGGAAACAAAGAAAGGAGAAAACTGGTTTATCCATTTCCAGGATGTCGGCACATGCGGCAGAATCATTCACCTCGAGCCAATGAAATGGGTAAACGACTGGCCTGTCATTGGCAACGATGACGACGGCGACGGCTGTGGCGAGCCTGTAATGACATACACTAAGCCAAAGGCCCCAAAAACAGCGATAACAACACCAGTCGATGACGACGAGTTCTCTGACAACAAAATCGGCCTGCAGTGGCAATGGATGGGAAACCCTGGTCCGACATGGCCATTTGCAGACAAAAAGAACGGAGTGCTTCGACTTTTTTCGCAATATGACGAGGCATCGCACAACCTTTTCAACGTCAACAGTTTTCTCGGACAGAAAACCCCAGCAAAGGACTTCACAGTCACTACCCGACTGTCAGTATATCCCGACAAAAGATACACTGGGGAAAAATTCCTTTTCGGAATTATGGGCGAAGACTACTCCATGATCTGCATTGAGAATACTGCCGAAGGACTGAAAATAAGCCAGAACACCTGCATTGACGCAAGAAAAAAAGGCATAGAAACCGCAGTTGATGTCAATTTGCTGCCAAGTCGCGATGTCGTGATAAGAATGACGATGACCGACGGCCAGTACTGCAATTTCAGCTACAGCACTGACGATGGCGCGACATTCAAGGCTATCGGAACAAAATTCAAAGCAAAGGAAGGACGCTGGATTGGTGCGAAAATCGGCTACATAGCTTCCAGACCTAAGAAGAGCAACGATGGCGGATACATGGACATAGATTGGATAAGATACACAAAACCAGACTTAAACAACAAATAATGAGAAAACGCTTTTTTGCAATTTCCTTGCTCTCTTTATGCGCGGTTGCGTCGTACGCAGCCAAGGTGAAGATAGACAAGACGCCAAAGGACATTTATAGCGGCGTTCCGTTCAACATGGAAGCCGTACCTGAGATAAAATTCAAGAATAACACGCTGAGCATCAGCGACTGCGGAGCGATAGGCAACGGAACTTACGACAACACAGAAGCCTTCCGCAAGGCGATTGACTCCATCGCAGGCAAAGGCGGAGGACACGTCATTGTGCCGCAAGGCATCTGGCTGACTGGCCCTATCGTCATGAAAAGCAACATAGACCTGCATCTCGAAAAAGGCGCGCTGATATTCTTCACAAAGGACAAGAAGCAGTACAAGATTGCCCCATCGACATTCGAAGGACTGAACACAAGAAGATGCGTCTCGCAAATCTCAGGCGACAGCCTTGAGAACATAGCCATAACAGGCGAAGGTGTCATCGACGGCAACGGAGATGTGTGGAGAGCCGTGAAAAAGAGGAAGATGGCGCCGTATGAGTGGAACAAGCTCGTGAAGAAAGGCGGCATCGTGGAGGACGAGCAGTGGTATCCATCTCAAAGCTATCTCGACGGAAAAAGAATGGCAGAAGACCAGAACATCCCGATCGTGGACAATGACAGCACATGGGAAAACATCAGAGACTTCCTGCGCCCTACACTGCTGGGATTCAAGAACTGCAAGAATATCATTCTGGACGGAGTGATGTTTCAGAACTCGCCTTCGTGGTGTCTGCATCCGCTCATGTGCAAGAACATAAGGATAAGCAATATCACTGTGAGAAACCCATGGTACGCACAGAACGGCGACGCGCTCGACCTTGAGTCGTGCCAGAACGCCATAGTTTACAACAGCACCTTCGATGCCGGCGACGACGCCATCTGCATAAAGTCAGGCAAAGACGAGGACGGCAGAAAGAGAAACATGCCTTGCAAGAATATCGTGGTGAAGAACTGCACCGTGCTGCACGGACACGGCGGATTCGTCGTAGGCAGCGAAATGTCGGGAGGCGCGAAGAACATGTACGTCAAGGACTGCCTGTTCATGGGCACCGACGTGGGACTCCGATTCAAGAGCAAGCGAGGAAGAGGCGGCGTTGTGGAGAATGTGTTCATCGACAAAGTGAATATGATAGACATAAAGGGCGAAGCCATACTCTTCGACCTGTTCTACGGCAACAAGAACGTGACCGACAAAGGCAAAGTGCCAGCCGACATCACAACACCGGAATTCAAGAGCATACACATAAAGAACATAAACTGCAACGGAGCCAAGAAAGCGATGTTCTTCAACGGACTGCCAGAGAAGAACATCACAGAAGTCTCGCTTGAAAACATAAACATAACAAGCGACAACGGAGCAGAGATTGTTGATGCAGCAAACATAACGATGACAAACGCCGACATCAATTGCAAGAAAGGCGCAATGCTGAAACTCACAAGAGTGAAAGACTCGACATTCGACAACATCAAGTCATCGCAGAGCGACATAAACAATGTCGAAAAAAGCGGATGCCAGAACATAACCACAAGAAACATAGAACATTAGAATATGAAAATCAAGCTTTTAACTGCAGCGTTATTTATTTCGGCATTGTGCTTCGGCGCTCCGAAGTACAACCCAGGAAGCTTTGTTTACATCGACGTGGAGAACAAAGCCGACTTCGCAAGAACGGACGTGCCTGTCGTTGTCAAAATCGACAGCATAACATCGAAACTCAAGCACTACACAAACCAGAGAATCTGCCTTTTCATCAACGACAAGGAGATAAACACACAGTTTGACGACACCGACGGCGACGGCAAGAAAGACGAAGTGGCATTCATGCTGAACCTGAAAGCCGGACAGAAGCAAAGAGTCATGGCGAGAATCGTGCCGACAAGCTACAATGTGAAGAACTACGAGCAGGAGGTTTACTCCGTGCTGATGCACCGCACCAAGAACGCCGACAACACCGAGACCACAAGACCCGACACTGCCATCTCGTCGGACAAGGACGACATGTACAACAAGGTTTATCTGCACGGAATGGTGTTCGAGAGCGGACCTGTGGCCTACAGAGTCTATTTCAACAACAAGCAGACAATCGACGTTTACGGCAAGGTGAAAAGCCGTCTGGAAATACCTATAACACAGTGGCACACAACCAATAAGCAGCTGAGCGAAGGCTACGGCGACGACATCTTGCTTGTTGGCAACAGCGTGGGCGTAGGCACATTCAAAGGATGGAGCGGAAGCGAGGCCATTCACACTGAAGCGTTCGGCAAGCGCACACAAAGAATCGTGTCAAAAGGCCATCTGAGAAACATAATGGAGCTGGAGCTCAACGATTGGGAATATCAAGGACAGAAAATCAACGCCAAGATAAGATACACTCAGTACGCGCGCCACAGAGATGTGCAGGTGGATGTGTTCCTGTCGGACAACGCAAAGGGAATGTCGTTCTGCAGCGGTGTACAGAAGTTCCCAGAGGATATGCGCTTCTCGTCGGACGAGAACAACCTCGTGGCCATGTGGGGCAAGGGTTTCGCGCAGAAAGACACCGTGAAGCACCCGAACAAAGAGACAGTAGGAATGGCTGTTGCCATCGCGCCTGAATACAGCGACGGCATCAAGGAGGACCCGCTCAACCAGCTGATTATCATGAAGCCGGGCGAGAACAACAGCATCAGATACTTCTTCCAGGCTTTCTGGCTTAAAGAGCAGAACGGATTCAAGACTCCGGACGAGTACTTCAACTACACAAAGCAGTGGAAAAAGAACGTGCTCGCTCCTGTCTCAGTGACATTCAGCACAAAGTAAAAGACATCGCATAAAGCAAAAAACGCTGTTCAAACAATCGTTGAACAGCGTTTTTTGTATTCTGAGTTCTGTATTACTCCTTAAGCCTTTTCAACAGCAAATCCACGGCGTCCGAAACCGACGACGTCTCGTCCAGCGACTTGATGAATGCGCTGCCGATAATCGCTCCCGACGAGTATTTGCACGCGCTCTCGAAAGTCTGCTTATTAGAAATGCCGAAGCCTATCATCGCAGGATTCTTCAAGTTCATCGACTTGATGCGGTTGAAATACTCCTCCTTCGCGCCCTCAAACGACTTCTGCACGCCAGTAGTGCTGGCGCTGGACACCATGTAGATGAATGCGTTCGTGTTCTCGTCCACTACTCTGATGCGCTCAGCCGATGTCTCCGGAGTGATGAGGAAGACGTTCTCGATTCCGTATTTGTCGGAAACCGGCTTGAACTCCCTCTGATACTCAAGCATAGGCAAGTCCGGAATTATGAATCCGTCAATGCCGACCTCCTGCGCTTTCTGGCAGAAATTCTCGAATCCGAAGTGTATTATAGGATTCACATAGCCCATGAGCACAAGCGGAATGTCAGTCACCTTTCTTATGTCCTTGAGCTGCTCGAAAAGCAGTTTCACGCTCATGCCGTTTTTCAGCGCCACCTGGCTGCTGTGTTGTATCACAGGACCGTCAGCAAGCGGGTCGGAGAACGGAACGCCGATTTCTATCAAATCCACGCCTTTTGAAGAAAGCTGCCTGATTATCTCAACCGTGTCGTTGAGGTTCGGATAACCGGCAGTGAAGTAAACCGACAAAATGTTATTGCCTTTCTCTTTAAATAGTTTATTTATTCTATTCATCGTATTGTATTGATTTATTTGTATTTACAGAATCATTCGTTCCTTGAATCTCTTAACCAGAGAAATATCCTTGAACGCAGGTTTCAGTTCAAAACCGCTGTTTATGTCAAACCCCGCCAACATAGGATGAGTGAGTTTCCACAAATCCTGCACCGAGTCCGGTCTGATGCCTCCGCTCAGCAGAAACGGTGTCTGACCGTTGTATTGGTTCAGAAAAGCCCAGTCGAATGTCACTCCCGAGCCGCCGTAGCCTTTCGTCTTGGTGTCGAAGAGATAGTAGTCGCACGTGCCTTCGTACTCCGCTGTCTCGCTGAAGTCATCGGCCGACGCTATGTGAAACGCCTTGATGACCATGTAGCCTTCGTCCTTCAGTTTACGGCACATGTCCGGAGTTTCGTCGCCGTGCAACTGCACCGCGTCCAACCTGAAGTTCGTCGCCACGCTGATTATCTTATGCATGGCCTCGTTCACAAAAACGCCGACCTTGCGTGTCTTCTTCGGTATTAGGCCTAACGTCCTGTCGTCGATGGTGGAAACGAACCTCGAGGACTTCGGATAAAAGATAAAGCCTATGAAGTCAGGCGACAGTGCAGCCAGTTCCTTTATATTGGCAGCATCACGCATTCCGCACACTTTTAGCAACTTTCCCATTCTGCAAAGATATTTATATCGCACTAATAAACGACTTCAATGCCGCCGCTGGGTCTTGAGTCTTCATGAAGTTCTCACCCATCAGAAATCCCCTGTAGCCGATTTCCCTGAGGCTCCTGACCGTCGCCGGGTCGCTTATGCCGCTCTCGCTTATCTTCACGAACTCCGCCGGTATCTTGTCGGCGAGCCTCATCGAGTTTTCCACGTCCGTCACAAACGTCTTCAAATCGCGGTTATTCACCCCAATGACGTCCACATGCTCGTTCACAGCGTCAAGTTCCTCCTCGGTGTGCACTTCCATCAGCACTTGAAGACTCAGTTCGTGCGCCTTGGCTGCCAACGACTTAAGCTCCGCCTTGGTCAACGCAGCAGCTATCAGAAGTATCGCGTCGGCGCCTATGGCCTTCGCCTCGTAAACCTGAAACTCGTCAACGATGAACTCCTTGCGCAGTATCGGGCACTTCACGTTTGGACGTGCCTGCTGCAGAAAGTCCGGACAGCCGCCGAAGTACTTGTCGTTGGTGAGTATCGAGACGGCGCTCGCTCCGTTGTCGCTGTATCCCTTGGTCACTGCCACTGGGTCGGCGTCAGGGAAAATCCATCCCTTCGACGGCGACTTCCGCTTGAACTCCGAGATTATGCCCGAAGCCGAGCTCGCCAAACTGTCCTTGAAGGAAAGTGTCTCACGGCCGAAATACTCGTATTTTACCAAGTCGTCGATTTTCACCGACGCCTTTGTCACGCTCAGTTCCTTCCTTTTGTCCGCTAATATTTCATCTAATATTGTAGGCATATCAACTGTATATCTCTATGAATTTCTCAAATGCTTTCTTAGCTTTGCCGCTTTCGAGCGACTCTCTCGCCATGCCGATGCAGTCTTGTATGTCCTTGTCCTTATGCACATTCTGTATCGCGAACGCGGCATTGGCAAGCACTGCGTTCTTCTGTGCGGCTGTCGCTTTGTTGTCCAGCACGTTCATGAATATCACCGCAGCTGACTCCACACTGTCGCCGCCCGACAAAGCCGCCTGGCTCACTCTCTCGAATCCGAGCTGCTCTGGCGTCACTACGGTTTCCGAATTTCTTGTGATTATCTTGGCTGGCGCAGTCAGAGAAATCTCGTCGTATCCGTCAGTCGAATGGGCAAGCGTGTAATCGATGCCGGTCTTCTGACAGACGTAATTGTAAAGTCTCGTTTTCTCGAGGTTGTAAACGCCCCAAAGCTGATGGTTTGGTCTCGCCGGATTAATCAGCGGTCCCATAAGGTTGAAGAACGTAGGCACGGCAAGCGCCTTTCTCACTGGCGCGGCGTACTTCATTCCAGGATTGAACAAAGGCGCGTGCAGGAAGCAGAATCCCGACTGGTCGATGGACTTCTTTATGATGTCCTCGTCGTTGGTGAAGTTCGCTCCGTAATGCAGCAGCACGTTTGACGCGCCACTTACTGATGAAGAGCCGAAGTTTCCGTGCTTAGCCACCTTGAATCCCGCGCCTGCGAGCACAAAGCAGCTCAATGTGGAGATGTTGAACGTGTTCTTGCCGTCGCCGCCTGTGCCCACTACATCGACCGTCTCGTAGTCCGACAAGTCTATCTTCTTGGCTGTCGTGAGCAATGCGTCACGGAATCCCACAAACTCGTCGAGCGTTATCGCCCTCATGTTGAATACTGTCAGGAATGCGGCTATATGCTCATTGCTGTACTGCCCTGCCGCCATGTTCAGCATCACCTGCTCGGCTTCCTCCTTGCTCAGCACCTCGTGAGCCGCCAGTCGTAATAATATCTTTTTCATATATATGCTTTTGTTTTATTTCTTAAGAAAGTTCTCTAAAATGGTCTTGCCCGAAGGTGTCAGCACCGATTCCGGATGAAACTGCACTCCCCTCACATCGTATGTCTTGTGTCTGAGACCCATTATCAACCCGTCCTCGGTCTCCGAAGTCACCTCAAGACACTCTGGCAGTCCTTCCGCGTCAACTACCCAAGAATGGTATCTTCCCACCTCGATTTCCGCTGGCAGTCCTGCGAACGTGTATTCGTCCTGCTTCGTTATCTTTATTTTTGAGCTTATGCCGTGGTAAACGCTTGACAGATTGGTCAGCTTAGCGCCGAACGCCTCGCCTATCGCCTGCTCGCCGAGACAGATGCCGAAGATGCTTTTCTTCGAGGCGTATGTCTTTATCACATCGAGCAATATTCCCGACTCCGATGGCACTCCCGGACCCGGCGACAGGATTATCTTGTCGTACTTGCCCACTTCGTCCAGCGAAATCTTGTCATTCCTGTAAACGTCAACCTTGTAGCCCAAGTCTTTGACTATCTGAACGATGTTGTATGTAAACGAGTCGTAATTGTCCAACACTAATATTCTTGTTTCCATTGCTGTTTCCTCCTGATGATTAAATTTTTGAACTTGTCACCTTCATTGCGTTTCTCAATGCCGCAAGCTTGTTGTTCACTTCCTGCAACTCGCTCTCCTCGTTCGACTTAGCCACAACGCCCGCTCCTGCCTGATAGTAGAGCCTGTTGTCGCGCGAGAGGAACGAACGTATCGTTATCGCCTGGTTGCTTGTGCCGTTCAGTCCGATGAATCCGATGCATCCGCCATAGAAACCTCTGTCGTATCTTTCTATCTCGTCTATCAGCTGCATGGCCTTCACCTTAGGCGCGCCGGATAGCGTTCCTGCCGGGAATGTGTCGGCGAACAGCTTCATCAGATTCACGTTCTTTGGCATGTCGCCTGCCACCGAAGACACGAGGTGTATCACATGCGAGTAATACTGCACAGTGCGCAGCTGCTCCACTCTTACGTTATCCGTATTTCTGCTCAAGTCGTTTCGCGCCAGATCCACAAGCATTATGTGCTCAGCGTTCTCCTTAGGGTCGGCAAGCAGCTTCTCGGCTATCTTCTTGTCCTCTTCTATGTTGCCGGTTCTCCTCATCGTGCCGGCTATCGGCATTATGTACGCCTTGTTGTCCTTCACCATCAGGTGAACCTCTGGCGACGAGCCGAAGATTCTGAACGAGCCGAAGTCAAAGTAGAACAGATAAGGCGACGGATTTATCGAACGCAGCTTTCTGTAAAGCATCATGTCATCGCCCTTGTATCCCTGCGAGAAACGCCTCGACAGCACTATCTGGAACACATTGCCCTTGTAGCAGTTCTCCTTGCCCTTTCTCACCATGGCCTTGAACTCGTCGTCGGTTATGTCCGACTGTTCCTCGCCGTCGAGCTCGAATCGGAACTCGCTCACTATCGGGTTGTTCAGTATGCCGATGATTTTAGGTATCTGCGTCTCGGTCTCGCCAGGCAGCAGATTCTCGATTATTTTTATCTCGTTCTTGTAGTGGTTGAATGCGATTATATATTTGTAAAACACATAGTTGACCTCAGGCACTTTATTCTCCGCTTTACGCTCGGCCGACAGTTTTATGTCCTCAAAATACTGTATCGCCTCGTAGCTCGAATAGCCGAAGAATCCGTTTGCGCCCAGTTCCTTGTCCGCGTCGGAAACGCAGAATTTCTTTATGTACTCCTGGAATGTGTCAGGCAGCGTGTTCTTGTCTTTCACGCTCACAGTCTCCTTCTCGCCGCCGGGATAAGTCATGGTTATCTCGCCCGACTGCGCCACGAACGACGCCAGCGGCTTGAACGCAACGTATGACATACTGTTTTCTGTACTGTTGTAGTCCGAACTCTCCAGCAGCACCGACTCTACATACAAATCCCTTATTTTCAAGTATATGCCCACAGGTGTCTGCAGGTCGCCAAGATAAGTCTCGCTGTTTACTTTGATATTTATGTTTTGCATATCGCTTTGTTTTTATTCTTTAGACATTGAAATTCTTTATGTACGTTGGCATATCCTTGTCGCCTCGTCCCGAAACGGTCAGCACGACCACGTCCTCTGGCTTGAACTTCACCTTGTGCAGCGCCGCCAAGGCATGCGAGCTTTCGAGCGCCGGGATTATGCCTTCGATTTTGGTCAATTCGAACGCGGCTTTCAGCGCCTCATCGTCGTTTATCGGCAACACCTCTGCTCTGCCTGTCTTTGCCAAGTGGGCGTGCAGCGGACCGATGCCTGGATAGTCAAGTCCTGCCGAAATCGAATAAGGCTCTATTATCTGTCCGTCCTCGTCCTGCATCACCAGCGAACGGCTGCCGTGCAATATGCCTTCTGTGCCGCAGTATATCGTGGCTGCGGTCTTGTCGGTGTCAACGCCGAGTCCGCCTGCCTCTGCCTCTATCAGCTTCACTCTCTCGTCGTTCAGATAGTGGTAGAACGTGCCTGCCGCATTGCTGCCGCCGCCTACGCAAGCCACGAGGTAGTCTGGATAATCGCGTCCCTCCTGTTCCATCAGCTGCTTCTTTATCTCCTCGCTTATCACCGACTGGAACCTCGCCACCATATCTGGGTAAGGATGCGCGCCCACTGCCGAGCCGATTATGTAGAACGTGTCCTCCGGATGGTTGCACCAGTCTCTGAACGCCTCATTCGTCGCGTCTTTCAGCGTTTTGTTGCCCGAAGTCACTGGCACTACTGTCGCGCCCAGCATCTTCATCTTCTGCACATTCAGGAACTGTCTTTCCACATCGGTCTCGCCCATGTAAACAACGCACTGCATATTCATCAGCGCCGCCGCTGTGGCTGTAGCCACGCCGTGCTGTCCTGCGCCAGTCTCCGCCAGTATTCTGGTCTTGCCCATCCTCTTGGCCAAGAGTATCTGTCCTATCGCGTTGTTTATCTTATGCGCGCCTGTGTGGTTCAGGTCCTCTCTCTTCAGATATACCTTAGCGCCTATCTCTGCCGAAAGCCTCTTGGCGAGATAGAGCGGAGACGGTCTGCCAACATAGTCTCTGAGCAGCATGTCGAACTCCTCTTTGAAGTCCTCGCTGTTTATTATCTCCAAATAGCATTTTGACAACTCTTCAAAATTTCTGTGCAGAATTTCTGGAACGAACGAACCTCCAAATCTTCCGTAATAACCATTTGCGTCTAATTCTACTTTCATTTTCTTATTTTGTTTTTAATTTTTATCCTTCAACAAAAAAGGCTTACCGTGAGTTCGGTAAGCCTTTTTGAATTCTTTACTATTTTATAAAATAACCGTCACTCACAATTTTTATAATTGCGAGCGCCACCATGCGTTATTTGTAATAAATAATATCATTGCTGTTTTTTTTACCACTGCAAATATGAGAACATATTTTTATAATGCAAAACAAAATGTCATTTTTTTACTCTTCCGGTTGCCATTTTTCCACCGAAGACGAGAAAACACGACTTATTTCATACACTTTCTTTTCTTTCTTCTTGCCTTTCTTACCCCATGCGACACGCTTCTCAAGCGATGCGCCAGGGCCATTGTTGCCTATTTCCACAAATCTGGCTGTCTTCTCGTTTTCCGGATTTCTCCAGTTGTCCCATCCTTCTGGACGGATATGCTTATCCAAGAAGCAATCTATGAAAACCGACTGCCCGTAAGGTCTCCACGGACGGCCGAGGAACACCTTGTCTATGCCGTCGGCCGCAACGATTCTGCATTTGTGGAATACGAAGCCGTATTTGCAATACTCCGGAGTTGACGGCGCTGTTATGTACGAATTCTTCTTGCATCTTATCAGACACGCCTCGAAATAAGCCGTCGAAGGGCCGAAGATGAAATCCGTCGTGCCCTCTATCTCGCAGCCCTTGAAATACTGCCTGCAGTTCTCCTTGCCTGCGTATATCGTGTCCTGGTTGCCAAGGAAACGGCAGTTCACGAACTCCACCTTGTCGGCCTCCACATGCAGCGCCACCGCCTGCCCCAACTGAGGTGCGTCGTTCTCTATCGTTATGTCCTTCGCTTTGAACCCGTTGCCTCTCACCAGCAGCGTGTATGTCTTGAACGTGCCCATAGGCTTGTCGGTGCCTGGCAGAGGCATCTTGGCGTGGTCGCCCCACGAGAGTATCGTGCTGTCCTTGCTTTCGCCCACTATTGTCACGTTTATGCAGTTAGTCGGGATCACCACCTTTTCTCTGTAAACGCCGTTCTTCACGAAAATAGTCTTTCGCTCCTGCATTTCCGCCCTCACGGAATTCACAGCCTCCTGTATCGTTGTGAAAT
The DNA here is from genome assembly GCA_017937025.1 of Paludibacteraceae bacterium. Lineage (GTDB taxonomy): Bacteria > Bacteroidota > Bacteroidia > Bacteroidales > Paludibacteraceae > UBA4363. The sequence goes on from JAGBEJ010000015.1 coordinate 46,414, forward strand.
CGCCTGTGCCGTCCTGTGCCACCACAACATCATACTTCAACGCGTAAGAAGACGCCACGGCTGCGCAAGCCATCAGCGTTAATAAAAATCTCTTCATAGTTTCTGGTACATTTATTGTTTCAGTGCAAATATAACAAGGGCTTATCAAGAGAAAAAGCATTTGTTGTTTTTGATTTATATAAAAAATATGTAATTTTGGTCATTCATACATAAATCACTGCGTATGAGAAATCTAATACTAACTATCCTAATAATGTTGCCACTGAGCATTTTCGCCGAGGGTTCGTTCATGGACTCTTTCAGCGAGAACTTTAGCGAGGAGGCAGAAATGGAAATGGAGCAGTTCGAAGAGCCTACCATCACATTCCTCAACAGCAAACTCACTATAGAGAACGCGAGAGTCAACAGCATTGTCGAGATTTACAGCCTTGTGGGCAACAGAGTTTTCTCCGATGTCATGGTCGAGACCAAGCAATATTTCATTGTTGACCTGCCTAAAGGTTACTACTTCGTGAAAGTGGGCAACACCACACGAAAAATCTCAGTAAAATAACCTACTTGAATTAACTCACAACTCATAATCTCCAGTCCAAAAGGCTGGAGATTTTTTTATTTAGCAAATTCCGGTCACTGAGTACACCGGTCACTGAGCGGAGCCGAAGTGAGCGTAGTCGAACCACCGAAGCACTGAAGTGAGCGAAACGCCATTCTAATTTTTCACGCTTCAATATTCATTTTTCATTATATTTGTCTTCAGTAAAAAACAAACAAGAAAAAGGACACAGAAAGAAGAAACAAGACATACTGAAATAAAGCGTTTTAGCTAAAACTTATATACTCAAATCTGGACAATTTGACAACTATGGTAAGTTATAGCGAAGGCGTCCGTGCAAAGCATGGGCATACTTTGTATATATCACCATAGATGGCAGTCCAGAGCCAGAGTATAGATAATATGAAGTTTGTCTGTGCTTTTTTTTGTTGTCTGGTAATAAAAAAAACAAAAGCGTATGAAAAAGTTAGTTATTTTATTGACTCTTTGCGTTATACCACTGACGCAATTTGCACAAAAAGCAAGTGATTATCTTCAAGCTGCTAATCAGGGTTATGCAAATGCCCAATATAATTTAGGTGTTTGCTACGAATATGGTTATGGTGTGCAGCAGAATTATTACAAAGCAGTGGAATGGTACACGAAAGCGGCTAATCAAGGAATGGCAGAAGCCCAATGTAATTTAGGTGTTTGCTACGAATATGGTTATGGTGTGCAGCAGAATTATTACAAAGCAGTGGAATGGTACACGAAAGCGGCTAATCAAGGAATGGCAGAAGCCCAATGTAATTTAGGAAATCGCTATTATGAAGGATTAGGAGTGCAGCAAAATTATTACAAAGCGGTGGAATGGTACACGAAAGCGGCCAACCAAGGATACGCTGGTGCTCAATTTAATATAGGACGTTGCTATTGTCTAGGATTAGGAGTGCAGCAAAATTACTACAAAGCGGTGGAATGGCTCACGAAAGCAGCTAACCAAGGACTGTCTTATGCTCAATGTAGTTTAGGTGTTTGCTATGCCGAAGGTCAAGGCGTACAACAAAACTATTACAAGGCAGTGGAATGGTATACTAAAGCGGCTAACCAAGGCAATGTTGATGCTCTATGTAATTTAGGACGTTGCTATTATGAAGGATTAGGTGTGCAGCAGAACTATTACAAGGCGGTAGAATGGTTTAATAAAGCGGCTAACCAAGGACACGCTGGTGCTCAATGCTATTTGGGATATTGTTATCACTATGGAAAAGGAGTGCAGAAAAATGAATCACTGGCTAAAACATGGATAAAAGACGCCGCAAGCAAAGATTTTGATGAAGCTATAGAATTTTGTAGAAAGATGGGATGGTGAATTTGTTAATCTTTGAATCTGAATATTGCGAAAAGCTATCATCACAATGCTATTTTGGGCAACATCACCACAATGATTGATTGAAAAATTAGAGGCGCCATAATATGACGCCTCTACATTACACCCCAATATTGGAATTTGCTATATTCTCTTTATCCTTGCACCAAGCGACCTCAGTCGGCCGTCGATGTCCTCATATCCGCGGTCTATCTGGTTGATGTTCTCTATCACGCTTGTGCCGTCAGCGCAGAGGGCCGCTATCAGCAGGGCGATGCCAGCTCTTATGTCGGGCGACGACATTCTGGCTGGCCTCAGCTTGAAGTTCTCGCCCAAGCCTATGACTGTGGCTCTGTGCGGGTCGCAGAGTATTATCTGCGCTCCCATGTCTATCAGTTTGTCCACGAAGAACAAGCGGCTCTCAAACATCTTCTGGTGTATCAGCACACTGCCCTTCGCCTTCGCCGCCACCACGAGTATCACCGACAGCAAGTCAGGAGTCAGTCCCGGCCATGGCGCATCGGCTATGGTCATTATAGAGCCGTCGATGAAGCTCTCTATCGTGTAGCTGTCTTGCGGCGGAATGTAGATGTCGTCGCCTTGACGCTCTATCTTTATGCCGAGTCTTTTGAATATCTGCGGGATTATGCCGAGATGGTCATAACCAGTGTTCTTTATCGTGATTTCGGAGCCTGTCATGGCTGCCAGTCCTATGAACGAGCCTACCTCTATCATGTCCGGCAGTATCGTGTGCTCGCATCCGTGCAGCTCCTTCACACCGTCGATGGTAAGCAGGTTTGAGCCTATGCCAGATATTTTCGCTCCCATATTGTTGAGCATCGTGCAAAGCTGCTGCAGATAAGGCTCGCACGCCGCATTGTATATCGTCGTTCTGCCCTCTGCCAATACTGCCGCCATCACTATGTTGGCAGTACCAGTCACAGAGGCTTCGTCCAGCAGCATGTAGCATCCCTTCAGCCCCTTGGCTTGTATGTCGTAGCGCTGCATGTCGGCGTTATACTGGAACGACGCGCCAAGTTTGTGTATTCCCTCGAAGTGAGTGTCTAATCTTCGGCGTCCTATCTTGTCGCCTCCCGGCTTAGGGATTATCGCCTTGCCGAATCGTGCCACCATCGGACCCACGAGCATCACCGAACCTCTAAGCGAAGCGCTTTTCTTGAAGAAATCTTCTGTGTTCAGATAATCCATATCCACGTCGCTCGCCTCAAAAGAGAAACTTCCCTTCTCCAATTTTTCAACCTTGACTCCCAAATCCTCCATCAGGCTTATGAGGTTGTTCACATCAAGGATATTCGGCAGATTTCTCACCACCACCTTATCCTTGGTCAGCAACGTGGCGCAGAGTATCTGCAGAGCCTCGTTCTTAGCTCCTTGCGCTTGTATCTCTCCGTGCAGCCTGTGGCCTCCTTCTATTTCAAATGCAGACATAATCCAAAAAAATTACGGGTTAAAAACTTATCTACGGTGTCCCTTCTTTCTCTTGTCCTGGTAATTGTTCTTCTTGTTGTTTCTCGACGTTTGCATTATCTCCCTCATGTCCCTCACTTCGACATCCGCTGTCGTAAGGTGGAGTTTTCCGCCTGACAATTCGTTTATGTCAGCAACTATTGTGTCGGTGCTCACATCGTCCTTGTCCTTGTTCCATATCACGAAGCACTTCTTCATGTGGTTGGCTATCGTGTTTATGAAAACCGTCTTTTCCTCTCCGTCCTCCATCTGCACCGCCTTATCGACCATATTCATCACGATTCGTCCGTAATGTCTGTGCCTCAGCGGTTTGTCATTATACGGCATCTTCTCCGGCTTTGTTATCAAGTTCTCCGGCTTCACTATTTCGTAAGGCCAGTCTATGTCCAGCTGGAATTTTGACATTATAGCCAGATGATCCCAGAGCTTATGCCTGTGTTCTTCCTGCTTCAGCACCGGAAACAGATTTCCCATCGTGTTTATTATGGCCTTGGCGCACAGTGTCCTCTCGTCGCGATCCTCTATAGTCAACGCGTAATCCACCATCTTCTGTATGTTTCTTCCATACTCAGGAAGCACCAAGTCGTCTCTTTTCTGATATTCCATTTTCCTTCCGTACAAAAAATTACGTTTCCTTTTTTATAGCACTTTATGTTTAGACTGCGTTGCCACGAAATCCTTAAGATAGAATGGCTCAAAATATGCCACATCCACAAACTCGCCATTGCGCAGCCTTCTTTCCGCCAGTTCCGCCATATTTGCGGCGTCTGGCTCTATGCTGTCCACAAATACAGCATTTTCACTTGTTATCACGCTGGAGCATTTGGCGGCGCCGTCTCCTGCAAAATAGATTTTCTTGCCTGTCTGCAGAAGTTCCTTATAACTATCCTCTGTTATTATCTCGGCCTGTGTCTCGCCTGCCTCCTTCACATCCGCGTCGAACAACTGGGAGTAAACCTCCATTCTCCTCGCATCTATCATCGGGCATATCAACGCGTCTTTCTCCACTTCTACACTGCTCTTCACAGTATATGCCAGCAGTTCAAGCGTTGGCACTGCTATCAACGGCGCATCATATCCAAACGCCAATCCCTTGGCTGTTGCCACGCCTATCCTCAATCCCGTATAGCTGCCAGGACCGGAGCTCACCGCCACTGCGTCTATCTTAGCACCGCCGAGGTTCTTCAACGCTTCGTCCACAAAACCCGGCAGGAGTCTCGCATGAGCCATTCCCTCATCATTCTTTTTGCTGAACACGACTTTGCCATCTACTGCCAAAGCCGCCGAACATATCTTAGCCGATGTCTCTATAAGCAAAATACTGCCCATTTCAATGCTTCATTTCATTACTATTCTTACAAAGATAGAGTAATTTCATCACCCTACACTTATTATGGCGCACAAAAAAAGTGTGTTATTCGTAAATAACACACTTTTCTTAAGTCTTTCTATTGGGTTTATCCTATCTTCTTCCGTGGTTGAAGTGTCTGAACTGTCCACGTCCGTACTTCGCATAACAGTCTTGGTTGCCCTGCAGTCTGTAGCTCAATGTGAACATCAGAGTTGCGTAAGTATCGTTCATGTTAGACCACCATGTGCTTATACCGTCCATAAAGTCTGAGTGGCTGCCGAACGCGTATCTCCAGCCGAAGTCTGCGCCCAAGTTAAGTCTTGGTGTCACAGGGAATCGGATTCCTATACCGAAAGGAATTTCCCATGCTCCGCTGCTGTACTTGAACATGCCGTCATCATCTGGTCCTTCTACTGCATCCTGATTTGGGATTTCCTTGTCAAGATGCAAAGCTCCTTGTATTGGACGACGGTTCTGTGCGTATGTATCACCTACTCCGTCACCGTCTGTGTCAAGGTTGCAAGACCACTTTGTCCAATACCAGTTATATCCTATACCTGCATAAAGGAACAACTCATAAGTCGTTCTGCCCCAGCTTCCTCTGAAGAAATAGTAGAGTGCCTGAATTGACAATTCCACAGAGTTCGACTTGTACTCAAATCCTCTGTATTCATTTCTTGAATTGTCGTCATTTCCACCGAACATGTTATACACCAACTGTGCTCTTGTTCCAACATAATTATTGAAAGCATGCTCGTAGCCTACGAATGCGGAAGGTCTAGTGTACTCAAGATCCCAATCTGTAAACCACATATTCTGGAAATCCGCGCCACCAAGGTCCGCAAACATATAATTAGGACCAACTCCAATATTCAAGAAATCTTTAGCGTCCGATGTGAATTTATGAAGACCGCTCTTTCTTGCTGAAAGGTTTCCTACAGACAAAGCAGCCGCCATGAAGAACAATAAAATTCTTTTCATATATCGATATCAATAATTGCCAATACTATAGAATAACATTATTTGTGCAAAGATAAGACAATCTCATCTATATCATAATTTTTTTTACAATTCTTTTTCGCTTTTTACATTTCAACATAGCGAAAACATTTCCGTCGGCTGCAATCTGGGCAGCACTTTCAAGTCTATATCGTGCCCCACACGCTCCTGCATCACATCAAGTCCCTTCCTCACACAAGAAAACGCGGAATCCGCAGTATTATTATGCGCGCTCAAGTGGCACAGGAATACTTTTTTCAAATTCTTCAATTCGTTTACACAGAAAAATTCCGCGCACTGTTTATTGCTCAAATGCCCGTTTCCGCTTGTTATGCGGTTTCTCAACACCAGCGGATAAGGTCCGTTCTCGAGCATCACCTCATCATAGTTCGACTCTATCACAAGATAGTCCACATCACTAACCATCGACACAATCTCGTCCGTTATGACTCCTGCATCGGTGACCAATGCCAACGACTTGCCGTCGCAATCTATTCTGTAGCCCACACTATCACTGGCGTCGTGAGGCACCGGGAACGCCGTAATCTCCATATCGCCTAACAAGAACTTTTCTCCTTTCCTTATCAGTCTCTTGGATGCCGGACTCACTTTCGGATTCATGCGGTAATTCTTGTTCATATTCTCCAGAATGCCTTCCGTCGAATAAACCGGTTTGCCAAATATCTCCGACAATGAGCCCACACCTTTTATATGGTCCGAATGGTCGTGCGTCACCAAAACCGCCATCACGCCGTTCATGTCCACGCCAGCAGTGCTCAGCCTTTTCTTTATAGTCCTGCCGCCTATTCCTGCGTCTATTATCACCGCCGCGCCTTCGGTCTCGATATAGTAGCAGTTGCCGTTGCTGCCACTCGCCAGACTCATGAACCTCATCCCTTTTATGGCTTGTAGTTGGACTCTTCAAGTATCTTCTGCGCGTTCTTCTCAGCCATCAGTTCTTTAAGTCCAATGTTCTTATTATTATCCATGTAGCTCTCCACTATTCTCATGCCGAGCCAAAGCACTGCCTGACCTGGCGATTCCTGCGGAAACTCGGATGTGAAAGGCGCAGGATTCACAAACTTCGAAATCACGAGGTGCGAAGTGTTATACAGCCTCTTCTCCTCTATCAAGTAGTTCCACATCTGCTTCTCGTTATTCACACACCATTCGTACTGCTGGTCGTTGTATCCCATTATGTCCTTGTCGGTTCTGCCCGGCATCACAATGTTCATCAGATAAAGCAGTTTGCCGTTGTCTATTATGCTTTGCAGCAAAGTTCCGTTTTCCGCAACGCCGAATTCCGTATAGATATAGGCGTACACAAGATCCATAGCCACATTGTTTCTTGTCATCTTGGCTATCTGGTAGCTGTACGCTATGTCCTGATAAGGTATGTAGTCTGCGCCAAGATAGCAGTCTATGCTCGCCGACATCATGTCCTTCGTCGCCATTATCGACTGGTTGAAACCCGATATGTGCATTCCAAATCTCGGAATCTTCTTTTCCGGAAAATAGAACTTTATGTATTTCATAGCCAGTTCCACTTCGTCCTCTATGTCGCTTACATCGCCGTACTGTCTTTGGCACTCAGCATACACTTCCTTATACATGCTGTCGTTGAGAAACGCGCTCACGTTTACACTCAAGTCGCCTTCTCTGCCTACGCCTATGACATTCACAACATACCTGTCGAACATCTCGCCGTACTTCTGCCTCATGCTTTGCAACGATGCCGAGATATTGACCGTATCAATATTGTTGAAATCCTTGTCAAACCTTTCGATTTTCACGTCCAGATTCACTGAATTCGGGTCTATCTCGAATCTATTTTTCTTGCACGAAGACAATACCGCCAGCATCGCCATTAACAAAACGGCAAAACCATTTGTTTTCATATTACCCACTCTACTCAAAATTAAATGACAATATTAAAAGACGCGACAACAACCTGTCTATTGCGTTTGTGTATTTTATATCCGCCTCGTTCTCGAGGTTCGGACGGTCTCTTTCTATCATGTCGTTGAATCCGACGCAGAATTTCAGTTCCGGACTAAGTTTGAAGTATTCCAGATAAATGTCGCATCCCACGCCCACTTCAACGAAATAGTCTATCGGTTTAAGCATGAGTATCTGGTCGCTCTTTCTTGATATATCCACTATCATGCCGCCGCCTGCCAACAGATACGGTCTGTAGTTATTGATTCTCACCGACCTGAATTTCACAGACAATGGAAATAAAAGCTGTGTGGACATCACATTAGTCGTCATTTCCTGCACCTTCGCGCCGTCCTTGTAACCAGCGAAGGACACTTTTCTCTCGCCGAAATTCAAACTTGGAACAAAGCGCAAATTGAAATATTTCGACATTCTAAGGTCCGAGATTATGCCGACTGTAAATCCTGGCGACAATATGGCCTCGTCGCCCTTCCACTCTATGCCATCGGCATCAATACATTCGGCTGGAGTAAGCGAGAAATCCTGAGCATGCATACCCAGAACGAATCCGAAATGCAAAAGCTTGTCATCCACATAAGGCAGGTTTGGAAGCTTTTTCCTCTGGGCAAATGACGCAACGACACTCAATGTCATCAATATTGTCAATATGGCTCGCTTTATATGCATACTAATCTATGAGATTGAAAACCGAAGCTAAAATCCACGCAAATTTAGGCAGTTTTTCCATTTATCCGCATTATAAAAAACAGACAAGCTTCATTTCCTATAATTAATAAACGAAAAACTGCATCTAAAATTATATTCCGAGCGAAAATAACACTTTGCATGTAACCGATATTCTATTTTTTGTTTATATCTTTGCTATGTATTAATTAATCAATCAATATTTTTATTATGGCTTACGTAATAGGTGACAACTGCGTTGCATGTGGAACATGCATCAGCGAGTGCCCAGTTGAGGCAATTTCAGAAGGTGATATCTACTCAATCAACCCAGACGTGTGCACAGAGTGCGGAACTTGCGCTTCTGTTTGCCCAAGCGAGGCAATCACTCTCGGATAATCAACCTGAGTTAGAAAAAATTAGACCGTCAATTTTCATTGGCGGTCTTTTTTTATCATAACAATCCTGACACCTTGAACACTTCCTTTATGTCCTCCACGTAGTGGAATGTGAGTCCCTTCAGAAAATCTGGATTTATCTTGTCTATATCTCTCTTATTCTGCTGACAGAGGACTAAGTCGGTTATGCCAGCCCTCTTTGCGGCGAGTATCTTCTCTTTTATTCCGCCTACTGGCATCACTTTCCCTCTCAGCGTGATTTCACCAGTCATAGCCAGTCCCTTTCTCACTTTCTTCTCCTTGAACGAAGAAAGCAGCGACGTAGCTATCGTCACGCCAGCCGACGGTCCATCCTTAGGCACAGCGCCTTCTGGCACATGAATATGGACATTGTATGTTTCTATCTTATTATCATCTATGCCAAGTTCTTTTGCATTTGACTTCAAATATTCATAAGCAAGCATAGCAGACTCTTTCATCACATCGCCCAAGTTGCCTGTGAGTGTCAGTTTTCCCTCAGTCTTGGCCTTGTTCAAGCTTGACTCAATGTAAAGAATCTCACCGCCAACCGCAGTCCATGCCAATCCGGTAACGACTCCGCAATATCCATTGCCTTCGTACTTTTCTCTCAAATACTCTACGTTTCCAAGATATTCCGTCAAGTCGCTCTTTTTCACTTTTACTTCATTCAAATCCTCTCCACTTGCCACCTTGCATGCGATTTTTCTCATCACCTTACCTATCTTTCTTTCCAGTTCCCTGACTCCGGACTCTCTTGTGTAAGATGCGATTATTTCCTTCACTGCATCTTTTTCTATCTTGACAAAGCCTTTCTTCAAACCGTTCGCTTCCTCTTGCTTGTTTATCAGATAATTCTGAGCGATAACGACCTTCTCTTCCTCAACATATCCGCTAACCTCTATCAACTCCATTCTGTCAAGCAATGGACGAGGAATCTTCTCCAATGAATTTGCCGTAGCAATGAACATCACCTTAGACAGGTCAACATCCACATCAAGATAATTGTCATGGAAAGCATTGTTTTGCTCTGGATCCAAAACTTCAAGCAATGCTGACGCAGGGTCGCCATTTATGCTGCTCTCCGCCACTTTGTCCACCTCATCCAACAAAAATACAGGATTCGAAGTACCTGCCTTTATGAGGTTTTTCACAATTCTTCCTGGCAAAGCGCCGATATAAGTTCTTCTATGTCCACGAATCTCAGCCTCGTCATGAACTCCACCCAACGACACTCTTATGTACTTTCTTCCTATTGCTGTTGCTATGGACTTGCCTAACGAAGTCTTGCCAACTCCCGGAGCGCCGTACAAACATATAATTGGTGCTTTCATGTCGCCTTTCAGCTTCAGGACTGAGAGATGCTCAATGATTCTTTCCTTGACATTGTCCAAGCCATAGTGATCAGCATCAAGCTGCTTTCTCACCTTTTTCATGTCAAATGAATCCTTGCTGAATTCACCAAAAGGAACATTAAGCAATGTGTCTATATATGTGCTTTCAACACCATAATCCGGTGTCGTAGGGTTTAGTCTTTCCAGTTTAGCGACTTCCTTGTCGAAAACCTCCCTAATCGTTTTAGACCATTTCTTCTTTTTTGCCCTCTCCACATATTTGTCAATGTCGGAGTTCCGGCCTATTCCTAACTGGTCCTGGATTGCCTTCATCTGCTGCTGAAGATAATAATCCTTCTGCTGCTCATCTATCTCTTCCTTTGCCTTGGCTTGAATCTTAAGTTTTAAATCAAGAAGTTGTGATTCCTTCGACAACAGATCAAGCAGTTTCATACCTCTGCTCATCAAATCGCTCGTTTCTATCAGCCTCTGCTTTTCTGTTATCTTAAACCAGAAATTTGCACATATATAATTAATGAGATTCAAATCATTATCAATATTCTTTATGGCGAAGCTCATTTCATTGGGCATATTGGAAGCACCTCTCACGATTTTGAGAGACAACTCCTTAATAGAATCCGTAAGCGCAATGAAGTTATTGTCTTGCTTATGAGGTGCGGTTTCGCTTTTTGCCTTGACTTTCCCTTTCAAATATGGCTCTTCCTCCGTAATATCCAGCAACTCAACTCTTACCTTACCTTCCACAATAACAGTAGTAGTATTATCAGGAAGATCAAGCACTTTCACTATTTTGGCAATAGTGCCAACCTTATATAAATCGCTATACTTAGGATCGTCAACAGTCTTCCTTTTCTGAGCAAAAACCGCAATCAAACCATCATTCTTTTGCTCTCTCACTAATCTCAATGACTTTTCTCTCGCTACAGAAATAGGCATTATCACACCTGGGAACAAAACCATATTTCTCAATGGCAAAACTGGCACAATCTCCTTTTCCTGCGACAAAACAGCCTCATTATCACAATCTGACACACATTCTCCAACCAATGGGAAAAACTCATCAGAACTCACGCCATTAATAAAAACCTCATCTATATTCTTCATACTAATCTCTGTGATTTTAGGACTTACAAAAGTAAAGCAATTTATGCAATTATAAAACTCTTGACGTATGTCAAGGCTATCATCAAGCAATTAATCACGCCTGGGCGCAGCACTCGCCACCGGCGCGCACGCGCATAAAAAAAGAGCCTGTCCGGAACTCCAGACAGGCTCTCAAAAAAAGTGGCGGCAACCTACTCTCCCACTATACGCAGTACCATCGGCGCGTTCGGGCTTAACTTCTCTGTTCGGAATGGGAAGAGGTGGAA
>JAGBEJ010000004.1 GCA_017937025.1 Paludibacteraceae bacterium
AACGTGTAGCCGGTTACCGCAGGAGCGGTAGGAGCGGTCGCATTGCCGCCGTAGTTGACGGTCTGGGTCGCACCGATCTGGTTGTTGTCCTTGTCGAAGAACTTCACTGTGTAAGTGTTGATTGTGTATGTCGCCGTCACAACCAAATCCTCTGTCACATTGCTGTATGACTTATCCCAGCCGGCGAACGTGTAGCCGGTTACCGCAGGAACGGTAGGAGCGGTCGCATTGCCGCCGTAGTTGACGGTCTGGGTCGCACCGATCTGGTTGTTGTCCTTGTCGAAGAACTTCACTGTGTAAGTGTTGATTGTGTAAGTCGCTGTCACAACCAAATCCTCTGTCACATTGCTGTATGACTTATCCCAGCCGGCGAACGTGTAGCCGGTTCTTGTTGGAGTGGCTGGCGCTGTTGCTGAGTTGCCGTATGCGACATTCTGACTCTTCAAGACATCACCGTTCCAATCCTTGAACGTTACTGAGTATGCATTTGTAGAGAATGTTGCTGTTGCAACAATATTTCCTGTCACATTGCTGAAGTCTGCATCCCAGCCGGTGAATGTATAGCCTGCTCTTGCAGGAACAGTTGGCTCTGTTGCTGCACTGCCGTATGCGACACTCTGAGTTTTCAGAACATCACCGTTCCAGTTCTTGAATGTCACTGTGTAAGTATTGATTGTGTAAGTCGCTGTCACAATCAAATCCTCAGTCACGTTGCTGTATGGCTTATCCCAGCCGGCGAATGTGTAGCCGGTTACCACAGGAGCGGTAGGAGCGGTCGCATTGCCGCCGTAGTTGATGGTCTGGGTCGCACCGATCTGGTTATTGTCCTTGTCGAAGAACTTCACAGTGTAAGTGTTGATTGTGTATGTCGCCGTCACAACCAAATCCTCAGTTACATTGCTGTATGACTTATCCCAGCCGGCGAATGTGTAGCCGGTTACCGCAGGAGCGGTAGGAGCGGTCGCATTGCCGCCGTAGTTGACGGTCTGGGTTGCACCGATCTGGTTGTTGTCCTTGTCGAAGAACTTCACTGTGTAAGTGTTGATTGTGTATGTCGCTGTCACAATCAAATCCTCAGTTACATTGCTGTATGACTTATCCCAGCCGGCGAATGTGTAACCGGTTACCGCAGGAGCGGTAGGAGCGGTCGCATTGCCGCCGTAGTTGACGGTCTGGGTCGCACCGATCTGGTTGTTGTCCTTGTCGAAGAACTTCACTGTGTAAGTGTTGATTGTGTATGTCGCTGTCACAACCAAATCCTCTGTCACATTGCTGTATGACTTATCCCAGCCGGCGAACGTGTAGCCGGTTCTTGTTGGAGTGGCTGGCGCTTTTGCTGAGCTGCCGGCAAGTATGCCTGTCTGTTGCTTAAGCACCGTTCCGTCATAATCCTTGAATGTCACAGAATAAGTAACTGGCTCATTAACTGTTATTTTACCCGTCTTACTATCCGAAAGTCCATCGACAGTCGCGGTCACGGTGTAAGTAAACTCGCCGGCTGCGGTCGCTGTGCCGCTTATTGTATATGTGCTGCCGTTCTGAACTGCGGTCAAGCCTGCTGGCAGACCCTCAACAGAGAATACGGCATCCGCGTCGCTCGATGAGAAGCTGATGTTGCCGATAGCTTCGCCGAGCGCTACGTTCTGAGTTGCATTAGATGGCGCTGTAACAACCGGAGCAACGGCATTGACAGCGATTGTGATAGGCTGCTCGGCTGTCAGCTCGTTCGCTGTAGCAGATATTGTGTAAACACTGCTTGCAGAAACTGCAGTTGGCGTTCCACTTATTGTATATGTCAATCCATCAGCACTTGCAGTTCCGGTCAGTCCTGCTGGCAGTGCCTTGTCGATTGCCCATGCAGCAGCCACATCCGATGTTATCACCAAGTCTGTGATTGCCACACCCTTGTCAACCGAAATAGAAGAAGCCGATGGAGTCAGCACTGGTGCCGCAGCCACAGCATCCTCGGTCACTGTTATCTGACCAGAGATTGAGTTCGACTGTTTTCCTTTGCCGTGAGCCTTCGCCACAACAGAGAACGAAGTAGTCTCCAGCATAGTAGCCTTACCTGTGATTATCAATCTTGTGCTGTCCGCACCTGCGATAGCAACTACTCCTGCAGGAAGACAAGAGATTGAGAATGCAACCGCAGTGTCAGATGTTATTGTTATTGTAGAAATTGCATGATTAAGCTGCACCTCCTGCTCGACATTAGAAGAAGCCGTGAGCTTTGGCGCAGCAGGCTGAACGATTATTGTTCCGTTCACTGTCTTTGAATAGCCGCCCAACGTACCTGTCACTACATACTGGAAAGTTCCTACCGCAGTTGGAGTTCCAGAGATTGCAAACGAAGTGCCACTGCCTGAACCTGTTACACCAGAAGGAAGACCAGATACCGAGTATGTAGTCTCGCCGTCGTTAGATGTTATCTGAATAGTCTTAATGGCAGTTCCGTTTGTGGTGGTTTGAGAAGCGTTAGTTATGTTAAGTACCGGACCTTGGATTATAGATATTGTTCCAGAGACTGCTTGAGAAGTTTTTCCTTCGGCAGTCGCTGTAACAGTAAATTCAACATCGGTAGAAGATGACGGTGTTCCAGAAATGGTGTATGTCAATCCTCCGTTAGATGTCGTTCCAGTAAGTCCGGCAGGGAGAGTGCCATCGAATGTCGCAGCCTTATCGGAAATTATAACAATGTCTTGTATTGCCTTTCCTGCAGAAATAGTCTGATTGACATTATTGCTTGCCGTAAGAACCGGAGGCATGACAACTCCCGTAGCTATAGTAAGAGTTATATCGCCGATAGTTGTTCCCGTACCAGCTGTTCTAAAAATCTTCAGGACTCTTCCATATTCATTAGCAGGAGTAGCTGTAGCCACAGCCCCCGAAGATCCGAAATTATAAGTTTGTTTATCTTCCTTATCATATATGTAACCTATAGTATAGGTGCTACCCATTTTAACAGTAAACGATGCACTTTTTATATATGTGCCCTGAGGCAAAGCAGATATATCAACTATAAGAGTATCTGCATTTGCACCTATCTTATATCCGTTAGTTCCATCCCAAGTACTCTTTATAGAAGAAACTACAGTTCCCTCAAGTGCCGCAGGGATACCGCCATTGGCAACAGTAGGTGTCGCCGATTTAGTAGTGAGAATTGTGTAGTTAGTAGATGTCTCCTGTCTTTCGACAACTGTGATTGTTCCGTTTACTGTCTTTGTGTTTCCGCCAGCTGTTCCAGAGACAACGAAGTTGAATGTGCCTTCGGCAGTTGGTGTTCCGCTGATAGTATATGTAGAACCGCTGCCTGAGCCAGTCACGCCAGCCGGCAGACCAGTCACGCTGAATGTTGTAGAAGGATTGTCGGAAGTGACAACGATATTTGTTATAGCATTGCCGACCATGACTTCCTGAGTGCCGTTTGTGATGTTAAGCGCAGGACCTTCGACCACGCTGATAGTTCCGCCCACAGCATCAGAAGTCAAGCCGTCAGCCGTAGCGGTAACGGAATATGTGTAATTTCCTATTGCGTTTGAACTTCCGCTGATAGTATATGTCTTGCTGTCAGTAGCCGTCCCGGAAACGCCGGTTGGCAGCGAACCTGTAAGATTGAAAGTCGCAGCCTTGTCGGAAGTGACAACGATGTTGCTTATCGCATTACCCTGCGAAACAGACTGAGTCGCATTATTAGAGATTGAAAGAACAGGAGCCTTAGGACCAGAAGCTGCAAGATAAACTCTAAATCCCCAAACTCTCACAGTCTGTCCCACTCCGACACTTGTTGGTGAAGACGATCCATCTATATACATATTCTTGACCATTCTGAATATGCGAACAGCCTTAAGATCTTGTCCTGACAAATCAAACGTTACTGTGGATGCTGCAGAACCGACATTATAAGTTGCTCCTCCCTGATAAGATACAGATGTCACATAATCTGCAGTGTTAGTAGCTGATGATACTGCCGCCGAAGATTCCCAGCCGAGCAATGTAGGCTGGATTGACGCATTTGACGAGTTTGCAGTGACATCCAATTCTATTTTTGAAATCGCCGCACCAGAAGACACAACCTCAAAATATCCTTGATTTATAACACCATCTACTGTCTTATCAAGTTTAATACAGTAGCCATTATTATTAGAACCCGCTGACAATGTTGATGATGTAGCAACTGTAACATCGCCATAAGTTTTAAAGAAATTTGCGGCTGTTGTAGATGTAAAAGTAACATCAACATCAGGAGTCTGTGCACTTGTGCCAACGGAGAACATTCCGATGACAACAGAAACGAAAACCGCTGACAAACGTTTGAATTTAAGTCCTATCATATCTTATTGTTATTTTATTTTCGGCACTACGCGCTTTCACGCAATTTCAACTCTTAAAGTACGGCATTTTTTTTCGTTCGTGCAACATGTTTTACAACACAAAACGTGTCTCAGAGCCGGACTCACGCGCTTAACAAACACAAATAAGGCTTGCCCGAAAGAATCCGAACAAGCCCTTATTTCTTGAATAACAGACAGCTACGCCTTCTTCACCTTATACCCGCAAGTCATCTTGCCCTTCTCAATTTTCGCAAGCTTTGACTTTATCAACTGGCGGCTGAGCGGCGACATACGGTCGATGAACATGTGGCCCAGCGTGTGGTCGTACTCGTGCTGCACCACTCTCGCAGGGTAACCGGTTATCTCCTCAGTGTGCTCCACGAGGTTCTCGTCCTGATACCTTATGACGACAGTGTCCTTTCTCGTCACTCGTCCGCCTATGCCTGGGAGGCTAAGACAGCCTTCCTCCATAGTCACGTCATTGCCCTTGGTCTCAAGGATTTCGGCGTTGATGAACACTTTCTTCCAGTCCGCCCACTCCGGATGCTCGTCGTCCTCTATCACAGACAGGTCGATGACGAACAGCTTGAGCGACAGTCCCACCTGAGGGGCAGCCAATCCGATGCCGTTGCCGCACTTGTGGAGCGTCTCGAACATATCGTCGAGCAGCTGTGGCAGGTTCTCATAATCGGCAGGTATCTCTTCCGCCTCTTTTCTCAACACAGGGTTGCCGTATAAATAAATAGGATATACCATATTCTTGTAGTTTATAAATTTCAGAATCTGTTGTCCATGTAAGACTGCAGGATGATGGTCGCGCTTATCTGATCGACTATCGCCTTGTCGCGGCGCTGCATCTTCTTCATGCCACCGTCCAACATCGCCTGATGGGCTATTTTCGACGTAAACCGCTCGTCCTGCATCTTCACCGGTTTATCAGGAAAGTTCTTGCGGAGCATCGCCACAACTTGCTTGACATACGGCATGGACTGCGAGTCGCTGCCGTTCATCTGCTTAGGCAGCCCCACGATGAACTCATCGACAGGCTCTTTCTTCACATAATCCTTAAGGAACTCCTCAAGTTTTTTACTCTCCACCGTAGTCAATCCGTTGGGAATTATCTGCATAGGATCGGTAACAGCCACGCCGACACGCACCTTACCTACATCCAATGCCAAAAGTCTTCCCATTTTTTATCTTTTTGTAAATCGTGCAAATATACTCATTTTATAATTTATAATTACCTTTGCTTACGTTTGCCGCAAGGGCGTGCAATTCATATAACGAGTATTAACACAATAAAAATAAGAGAATTATGTTTAAGTGGTTTGAATGTAAAGTGAGATTTGAAAGAGAACAGCAGGACGGCGCCATAAAGAGCACCGAAGAAGCGTACCTCGTGGACGCGATGTCGTTCACCGAGGCCGAGGCACGCATAACGCTGGAGATGAAGCCTTTCGTCACAAGCGAGTTCGAGGTGAAGAACATCAACAACGTCAGAATAACAGAGATTGTAAACCTGCACGAGGATTACAGCGACAATAAGTTCTTCAAGTCAAAGGTCATCTACAAGACCATCGACGAGAAGAAGGGCATCGAAAAGAAGACTTCCGGCACAATGTACGTCAAGGCTGCCGACATCAAGCAGGCTCTTGACGAACTCATCAAATACATGGACAAGGGCGGCTCCGACTACGAGATAGCCAACATAGCCGAGACTGCCATAATGGACGTGTTCGAGTACGCTGTAATGGAGAAGAAAGACCCAGACGCGCCGCTCGGCAACTCCAACGCGCCGGTTCCGCCATCAGTAGAAGAATAAAACAACATTGCCATGTCAGTAAGCGATAATCTGAAAAGAATAAAAGCGACCATCCCTGACAGCGTCACACTCGTCGCCATATCCAAGTTCCACAGCAAGGAAGCCATAGCGGAAGCCTACGCCGCCGGACAGAGAGTCTTCGGCGAGAGCTACGAGCAGGAGCTGGCGGGCAAGCAGAAGGAACTGCCACAGGACATACAATGGCACTTCATAGGGCACTTGCAGTCCAACAAAGTGAAGTACATAGCGCCGTACATAAGCCTGATACACAGTGTGGACAACGCCAAGCTGCTGAAGGAGGTGAACAAGCAAGCGGCGAAGAACAACCGCGTCATCGACTGCCTGCTGCAGCTGCATGTGGCTGCCGAGGAGACCAAGTTCGGATTCCTGCCGCAGGAGTTCGAGGAGTTCCTCGCCTCAGCCGACTTCGCCGAGCTGAAAAACGTGCGTGTCGTGGGAATAATGGGCATGGCGTCCAACACCGACGACGAGACACGCGTGCGCAGCGACTTCAAGGCGCTGAAAGGCATATTCGACAAGGCAAAAGCCACAGCCTTCGCCGGCAAGGACTACTTCAGAATCCTCTCCATGGGCATGTCCGGCGACTACGAAATGGCGATAGAGGAAGGCTCCAACATGGTGCGCATCGGCTCAGCCATATTCGGACCAAGACAATATTAACCGCAAAAGAAGAACGTGATGTCAAAACTCATTATCATATCGGCGCCTTCGGGCTCGGGCAAAAGCACCATCATCAACTACCTGATAAGCAAAGGGCTGCCGCTCGGATTCTCGATCTCAGCCACGAGCCGCGCCCCACGCGGAACAGAGAAGAACGGCGTGGAATACTACTTCCTGACACCCGACGAATTCCGCCAGAAAATACAGAACGACGAGTTCCTGGAATACGAGGAAGTGTATAAGGACAAGTTCTACGGCACGCTGAAGTCCGAAGTGGACCGCATAGCCGACAGCGGAAAGACAGCCGTCTTCGACGTCGATGTGAAGGGCGGCGTGAACATCAAGAAGTTCTACGGCGAGAGGGCGCTCTCGGTATTCATACAGCCGCCGAGCATCGCCGAGCTGAGAACAAGACTCGAAGGCAGAGGCACAGACGCGCCCGAAGTCATCGAGGACCGCATCAAGCGCGCAGAGTTCGAGCTGTCGTACGCCGACAAATTCGACCACGTCATAATAAACGACGACCTGCAGAAAGCCGAGAAAGAAGCCTACGATTTAATAAGCGACTTCATCAAGAAATAAGCCTCACCACAAATAAAAAAAAGCCGCCACTGCACAGTGACGGCTTTTTTTTGCCCGCGAGTCTATCACTCGCCTTCAATTATTTCTCTAAGCCCCGGCCATGCGTCTAAGTCGTAAGCGCTCTCGACCTTGTTCTCCAATTCATCCGGCAGAGCGAAGAAAAAGTCCAATTTGGTCAGTCGTTCGATGCCGTCGATGCTGTGTATCGAGCTCTGTATCCGTCCGCCATCCACATTTCTGTACATCACGCCGAACCCCTGAAGCGACCTGCCGTCGAAGCGCAGCACGACCTTGTAGAAAGCCTTAGGCACAACAATGCCGCTGCCTATCGTCTCGCAATCCCTCGACACTATCGGGCCCGCCACGATGTATATGTCGCCAAGCCCGTCTTTCGCCCAAGCACGGCAAGCGTCCTCGAGTTTTCTCCAAGCTGGCGTTTTCTTATTCAGCATTTCAGTTTGCGGACAGATGTTCGTCATCAAAAAAGTTTCATCAGCCGCCTTCATACTCCATTTACAGTCAGCATAAGGGCACATGTGTCCACGCTGGTAACCAGTCTGCTTATAATGGTAGTCGTATTTTTCGACCGGATTCTCCACCTCGTCATCTCTGTGGAAATCGAACATTTTCCTGTCAATCCCGGGCACCGGAGATTCCATGCGCTCTTTCGTCAGCCGCCACGCCACCCAGTTAGGCAGCCGCGTGTCCTTGTTGTAGGACGTCACGTAGCCCTCGCGCACAAGCACCTGGCTGGAGACGCCCTTAGGCACATCGCAGTACAGCAGGCTCCTCTGCTGAGCAAACGTGCAGACAGTCAAAAGCACGAATAGCGCAAGGGTTGTTTTTCTCATCGGCAGCTAACGTTTATCGACAAAAATAGAAACTATGGCAACAAAATCAAAGATGCCGCCATGCGGAAGATGTTCTGAATATACGTAGGGCGAATAATAATTCGCCCCTACATCTTATTAATCCTTATTCTGATGGAAGATGCTCTAAGAGATTTTCTCACCTCACCCCTTGGCAGTATTTCGCCACCTCATACAAAACCCTATCAAAATGATGCGAGTAATATTCTTCGGCGAGGAGTTTCCTCGTTTCGTAGCTGTAGCCGAGGCACTGACGGCCATAGCCTATCTCGAACGTCATCGTCCTGAAGCCCGGAACAGCCTCAACGATGCGGAACTTCGAGTCGTCGGCATGAGGGACGGCGCACAACGGATACTCATCCTTACCGTCGGCATAGACGCAGAAGCCGAAACCCGGACTGAACTTCGCTCCGTAAGCCACCGAACTGGCATAATCGGTCAGTGTCGAGCCAGTGCCGTTCAAGCCATAATCAGCCGTCTCGCTCACCAAAATATACTTATGCCTGTTGCCTGCGTTCAGCACCGACAGCATCCTGTCCGTCAACTCCCTGCACAATGCCTGCTGACGCGCCGTGCTCCACGGCTTGCCCGAATACGACAGCGCGCCCTGCTGATGATAATCTATCAGGATGCGTGACTTCTCCACGCCGATGTAATAATAAAGAAACTTCATGAGCGCCTTTGTCTCCGGAGCGCAGCCGGCATGGTCGCCGGGATAGTTGGCTGAACGAGGAGCGCTCGCCACGGTCGCAATTTTCTTGTTGCCGTTCGCCACCTGTGACCACACCAAGCCTGGGAAATTGCGGTTCAGGTCGGTGCCGTCGGTCGTCGCCTTCCAGTACTGTCCGTCGGACATCGTGTATTTCTTCGCATCGAAGCACACTGCCTCTCTGCCGTCGGGGTTGCAGCACGGCACGACAGCGAACCTCGTTGTCGCGAGCACCTCCTTCGACTCTCTCGTGCCGGCGCTCAGCAGCTCCGCCAGTTCCTTGAGCAAGAACACAGCTCCAGCCGTCTCGCGCGAGTGTATGCTTCCGGTCAGCACCACCGTGTTTTTCTTCTTCGACGACGGCACATCCACCTCCAGCGCATAAATGGCCCTGCCTTCTGCCGAGACTCCAATGTCGTAGAGCGAAACGCCTTCGTAGCACGACAGGTCCTTCATAATCGCCACAAGGTCGTTGTATCTGTACGCCTTGGCTATGTCAACCGCCACTGGCGAAGGCTTGCGTGCATAATCGGTCGCGTTGAGCCACACATACTCCATCGCCTCGCGGTATTCGTCGTATGGCATTCCAGGCCTGCCGTCGAATCTGCCGTAGGGAGATATGCGCTCGTCAATCTCCTCTCGTGTCATGCTCTCATGCGTCAGTCCGGTCGTGCTGTGCGCCACGAAGTCAATCGTCGCCATCTTGTCCAAGGTCGGAGTGCTTTTCTCTGTGCGGTCGGGGTTTACGGGGCTATTAAGCAGCACAATGTCGGCATAACCCGAATTAGGGTCATACAACGTATTCTGCGCTGGGAGCTCGGGCGCTGCAGAGCAAACCGCAGCCAAAGCGATTAAGGTGCAAAGCATAAATCTATCCTAATGTCCAAAACTAAAAAAGGGCCGCATATCAATAAATGCAAGCCCTTATTATTCATTAATACAATACGGCGCTGCGTCGCATTTTATATGTCCTATTCCGGAGTGTCTTTCTTCACGAATATTGTAAATCCGATGAATCCCAGCATATAAAGCAGCGCAAGCACAAGGTACAGCCAGTCGGATGTGAAGATGTTGGCAAGCACCGGTCCTGCGATTCCAGCCATTCCCCAGCCCGACAATGTCATGGCGTGAACTGTGGATACGCAATTGTTGCCGAACTTCTTGGCAAGAAGCGAAGGCAGGCACGAGAAGTTTCCGCCGTAGGAGAACTCGCACAGCAGCACACCGACAACGAGCAGCGCAGGAATCTGTGTGTAGCACAGGAACGCGCCGAGAATACCGAGGCTGCAGACCCAGTGGTAAGCCGCCTTACGTCCTATCTTGTCGGACATGGCGCTCATGCCGAATCGTCCGCCGACGTTGGCTATCGCCGTACCCGACATAAGCATCGCTATGGCTGTGTAGCCGGCAGCCTGGAACAGTCCCTTCTCCTGAGAGATGAGCGCAAGGCCGCAAGTTATGTTTATGAAGAACATGAACCAGATGGAAGCGTACTCCATGGTGAGGAACTTCTCCTTAACCAAAGTCTTGTAAGGTATGGCGGTCTGCTTGGTGGACATGAAGGCTGGGTTCGGACGGAAAAGGAACGCCGAGAAGCTCATGACCACAAGGAATATCAATCCCATGAAGAGGAACACAAGCGGCAGCTCGAACCTGACGAGCAACCACTCGATGAGCGGACTGGCAACGAATTTGCCAAGTCCGAAACCAGTGATGGCAAGACCGGAAGCCAAGCCCTTGTGGTTGGAGAACGTTGAAAGCAACTGCTTGATAGGGCTTGTGTAACCGATACCGGTACCGCAGCCCATGAATGAACAGCCGATGTAGTAAAGCGGCAGGACTTTCGCGTAAACCGAGAACGACAGCATGAACATACCCAGAGCGAACAGGATTGTCGATACGATAGCCATTCTCTTAGGATTTCTCTCGACGAAACGGCCGAACGCAGCCGCACCCATGCCGAGGAAGAAGATTATCAGTGTGAAGCCGATGTCAGCCTGGAACTTCGTGATGTCGAACGCCTCCATCAGATTCTTCGCGTACTGCGAGTAATTGTAAACCGAACCGAGCGACAAAGGAAGGAGAATGCCCGGAATCGCAATGTTTAGCACTGCCTTTTTCATTGTTTTGTTGATTGATTTATAACCCTTGATGAATTCTTAACAAGTCTTGCAAAATTATAAAAAAGACAATAGTCCGCCAACAACTTGTCGCCTCCGCCACTGTTAAAACAGACATCGTTCCGCAGCCATCCTCTACAACTCCGCTAATACTCCGCAAAAGCGACTTTTCCTTTTATTCATAAACAGAAAAACAAATGCTTCCGAGAGTCATTTATGATATTTTTTCATTAGCTTTGAGTTTGTCTATAATTCAAAAAAAACTCACATTACTTATACATAAATGGAAATAACAAAAGACATCAAGTACATCGGCGTGGACGATGCCGATTTGGATTTATTCGAGAGCCAGTATATCGTGCCAAACGGCATGGCGTACAACTCATACGTGATAATGGACGAGAAGATAGCGGTGATGGACACAGCCGACCACCGCAAGGGAAAGGAGTGGCTGAGCAACCTGCAAAATGCACTGGGCGGACGCAAGCCGAACTATCTCGTGGCGCAGCACATGGAGCCTGACCATGCGGGAGAAATCGTGAACCTGATTTCGCTTTACCCCGACATTCAGATAGTCACTTCCGCCATAGCAGCCAAGATGCTTCCACAGTTCTTTGACGGCATCGACTTCGCCTCACGCACAAAGGTCGTGAAGGAAGGCGACGAGTTGGCTCTGGGCAGCCACACACTCAAGTTCATCGCCGCGCCTATGGTGCACTGGCCAGAGGTAATCGTGACATACGACACAAAGGACAAGGTGCTGTTCTCGGCCGACGCATTCGGCAAGTTCGGCACGCTCGCCACCGACGAGGACTGGGCTTGCGAGGCACGCCGCTACTACTTCAACATCTGCGGAAAGTACGGCACACAGGTGCAGGCGCTGCTGAAGAAAGCCGCCGCGCTCGACATTCAGACCATCTGTCCGCTGCACGGTCCGATACTCAAGGAGAACCTTTCGTACTACCTCGGTCTGTACGACACATGGAGCAAATACGGCGTAGAGACAGAAGGCGTGTTCGTGGCATACGCGTCAATCCACGGCGGAACTGCCGAGGCAGCGCAGAAACTGGCTGAGATACTCAAAGCCAAAGGCGCGCCTAAGGTGGCGATAAGCGACCTGAGCCGCGACGACATGGCGGAAGCCATCGAGGACGCGTTCCGCTACGGCAAACTCATCGTCGCCGCGCCTACCTACGACGCAGGCATATTCCCTCCTATGCACGACTTCCTGCACCACCTGCAGATAAAGGCTTACCAGAAGCGCAAGGTCGGAATCATAGAGAACGGATCGTGGGCGCCAACTGCCGGAAAGCTTATGGCAGCTATGCTGGAGCAGATGAAGGAAGTGGAAATCGTGCAGCCAGTTGTCACAATCAAGAGCCGCATGAAGGAGGCGAACATCGCCGAACTCGAGGCTTTGGCTGACGCGATATTGAAATAACCGAATTAAGTTTCACACTAAAGACAAAACGGAGATACAAAACGCATCTCCGTTTGCTTTTCATACAACACGTCATTCCATATTGGGAATTAAATAAACAATCACGATGAAGAAATCACTACTGCTCTTCTTTTCAATCATTTCCGCTGTACTCTGCCATGGCCAGATAAGCACGAAAGACTCTACCGTAAACGTAGTCGCCTATTTCAACAAGGGCGACACCGTCATATACGATTACACCCACAAGAATCCGAAATACATAGGGAAAGACACCTTGTATGACGCATATCTGACGGCAAGATTTCAGTTGTCCGTCCTTTCCGCATCCGACAAAGGCTACCGCATTGAATACACCCCTGTCAAATACGTCTACGCACCCGACTCCGTCCTTACCGAAACTGGCAAAAGATGGATAAAGATGGCTAAGGCTGGCGAACGGATAGCCAATAAAATGAAGCCCGTTTTCGTATTGGACGAATACGGCACTCTAAAGGAAATAGAGAACAGTAAAGAAATCATATCAAAATGGGGGAAGTTGGTTGACATAGGCATAAAAACCATATACAAGGAAGATGGAGAAACTTGCGTAAAGAAAGAAGCGATGAAAAAATACATGCTTTCTGCAGTAAAGACTGAGAACGACCTTTGGAAACTCTACGAAGAGATGATTCTCCTTTTCGGTTACCACGGACGGGCCTTCGACATGAAAAAGACGACCATAGAAAGCGAGACTGGAGTCACTGAAGTTTTCTGCGGAAAAGACCGCCCCGACAAATACGGAACCGACAACGACTACATGGTTTACGCAAAACAGACCACCAACATTCCTTCGGAAACAGTACAGACTTTAGTCGGGGAACAAATGGAGCAACTTGTAGGAAAAGAAATGGTTGACAGCCTGCAAAACATAGTCAAAGGCGCAACCGGATGGCCGGACATCGAAGTGACCAACACCCACATCGTAAGATACTGGTCCAACGGCTGGCCGAAGGAGACCAGTACCTTTAAAAAGGTACAGCCGAAAAGCGTCGTGAAAGAAGAATTAGCCAAGCCGAATGAAATCAGGACTATCGAATGGGTCAGTTACAGAGTCAAGTAAACGCATTTCGACACGCCTTTGCAACAAGAAAGGAAGACACTCAGTCTTCCTTTTTTATTCTATGAAATCAGCTACACCGTCTTTTTTTCCGCCACAATGAAATGAACATTCTCGTAGGCTTTCAAATCGTCCTTTCTGTTTGAGAAATACTTCTTCTGGATTTCCTCCGGCCCTTCATGCCGGTCAACAAACATAGAGTGTCTTTCCAGCGCGCCCTTTATCTCCTCCACCGAGAAGCCGTGAAGCATCGGCTCTCCGAGTCTCTTCGTGACCTCCGCCAGTTCCTTGACGCGTGGATTCAGTTCCGACTGACGTTCTGAGAATGTCGAGTCATCCGGGAAATCAAAAATCACACGGCTTCCTTCATTCGTAAGTTCCGAAATAATTCTCAAAGTCTCCTCAAAGACCGGCAATGTCAGATAATACGAAACGCCAAGAATCGCAGTGAACGTAGGCAACGTTGTATCGAAGCCGCTCTGCAGAAGTCTGTCCTTAAGATTGTCCTTAGAGAAATCCACTGGCACAAAAGTCAAATTCTGCGGCACGGTCCATTCCAGTTTCTTGATGCGCTGCCTTTTGTACGCTTGCGTATCAGGATGGTCAATCTCGAAAATGCGGATATTCTTGTTTATGTTTCTGAATGCGAAAGAGTCCATTCCCGCTCCGCATATCACATACTGTATCTTGCCGTCATGAGCCTCGGCGAAATCGGCGAGAGCGTGTTCCGCAAAGCTTAGGCGCGAGAGCGGAATTGGCAGGATGTACTTATAAAGCACGTCCTTGATGTTGCTGTATCTGAACCAGCGGTTCTCGTCATACTTTTCCGAATCGAAATCATTTTCAATCAGCTGACCGATTTCCTCATACTCGCTTCTGCCCATCAGGTCAAAAGAAAGATAATCGTCAAAAATCTTAGGGCTTTGGCTGTCGGCGCCAGAATGGTAAGCTCTCGCGAATAGGCAAAGTTTAGCAGTTATGCTTTCCTGTTTTTCAATCATATTTTTTACGCTTAGGTATAAAAAAATCCGCCAGAATTATTTTTCCGACGGACTTCTTGCAACTCTATGTTATTTTCTGTTCAATCAGCAAACAAAGAACATCCGCCGTTTCCCGAAACAGCAGCAACAACAAGCCAAGTGACAGATGTTCAAAATTCTCATTTTCTTTACGGAGATGAATTAACCAATCATTTACGACTGCAAAGTTATGCTTGGAATCACACAAAGTTCTACCACAAAAAAGGTATTTTACTGGCTTCTGCATCAACATCCACAAAGCCATCAACTCGTGACTTGGGCTTACACAATATTGAAATAGCCGATTCATAGACATAACAAGAAAGGAAGACTCTCGGTCTTCCTTTCTTGTTCTATTAGAGCACGAAGCGCATCAGAAATCGGCGCGCTGAAGGATGCCTTCCTTCACTTCATCGTAGTTCGAGACCTCTTTGCTCAGCAGCCAGTGATAAACATTCTCATTGCCGGCAGTCACTGTGTAAGCCTGTTCGAAAACCCATCCTCTCTCACCCATATAGTTAAGCGCGTCCACCATAGAATTGAATTTTATCAATCGTCCGCTCTCGTCCACTACTCCGTCCTTATTGCCCATTGACGCCCAAGCGGACCGCTCGCCGAAATCCAGATTGACCTTGACCTTTGTACTAAACAAGTTCGCCTGACGACCCACAAGTTCCACAAAGACCTTGAACGTCTTCTTTGACGAATTACCCTGGGCATTAGTCTGTCCGAAACACAAAGTTGTGGTCATAATGGCTGCCACTGCCAAAACAAAGAACTTCTTCATACAACTCATTTTAATTGATTACAGTCTGCAATATACAGTATTTTTCAATATTTAGCACGAACTCGCCATAAGTCCCCAGTTTCATGAGCATACACAGCCATGTCCATATCATTCACGAAATCCTTATTATGCTGAAATCATTATATTTGCATAATAATAAGAGAGTGAGTTCATAATGCAGAACACGGAACATATAGAGCGACTGAGGCAAGCCATGAATGCGCATGGCATCGCCGCCATAGTCATACCTACCGACGACCCGCACTCCAGCGAGTATGTCTGCGACCGCTTCAAGGCGAGAGAGCATTTCTCAGGGTTTACCGGCTCGGCAGGAACGCTTGCCGTGACCGCCGACAAAGCCGCATTGTGGACCGATTCGCGCTACTTCCTGCAAGCGGAAATGCAGCTCGAAGGCTCGGGCATAGAACTGATGAAAATGGGAGTCGACACGACGCCGACACTTAACAAATGGATTTGTGCCAACGTGACGAAAGGTCAGACTGTAGCGATTCCTGCTGAATTGTTTTCCATAAGCATGATGAGCAGCTTGAAAACGGCGCTCAGGGATTACGCCATAGACGGCGAGAGCGACATAATAGGCGAATCGTGGGCAGACCGTCCGCCGATGCCTTGCACAAAAGCGTTCGTCCACGAAGAGAAGTATGCCGGCGAGACAGCAGCGGCGAAAATCGCAAGGCTGAAGACGTTTTACCCAAGCGACTGCGCGCTCATAATCTCCGCGCTCGACGAGATAGCCTGGCTTTTCAACATCAGAGGCAACGACGTGGAATACAACCCTGTGACATATTCATACGCCATAATCACCCCGGAGGAGAGCCTGCTTTTCATCGACAGCAAAAAACTGACAGCCGAAGTCGAGGCGCACTGCGAACAGAACGGCATAAAAGTGCAGGAGTACGACGACTTCGAAAGACACATAAACGGCATGAGCGGCATGAAAGTGCTCATGGACAAGGACCACACCAACGCACACATATTCGACACCGCCGCAAAAAACAACCGCGTGTTCTTCATGCAGTCGCCAGTAAGCAAAATGAAAGCCGCGAAGAACGAAACGCAAATAGCAGGCACACGGCTCGCCATGGAGAAAGACGGAGCGGCGCTCGTGCGATTCTGGATGTGGCTTGAGAATGCGCTTGCCACTGGCGACAATGTAACCGAAATAAGCGCCGCGGAAAAGCTGCACGACTTCCGCGCCGAACTGCCGGATTTTGCCGGCGAGAGCTTCAGCACGATAGCCGGATACGGCGCTCACGGAGCCATAGTCCACTACTCTGCCACCGCCGAGACCGACACCGAGATAAAATACGGAAGCCTGTTGCTCGTGGATTCCGGAGCGCAGTTTCCACACGGCACAACCGACATAACACGCACATTCGCGCTCGGCAACGTCCCAGACATAGCAAGACGCGACTTCACCCTCGTGCTGAAAGGGCACATAGCGCTCGCCTCTGCCGTATTCCCAGCCGGAACAGCTGGCTACAATTTAGACACACTCGCCAAGCAATACTTGTGGAAATACGGTTTGGACTACGGACACGGCACCGGACACGGCGTCGGACATTTCCTGTGTGTGCACGAAGGTCCGCAGAACATCTCACCGAGGACCAACTCCGCCCCATTCATTCCCGGCATGATAACATCGGACGAGCCTGGATACTACAAAGCCGGCGAATACGGCATACGCCACGAGAACCTGACGCTTGTGGTGAGAAAAGACATAAAAGGAAGCGAGAAGCAGTTCCTCGGATTTGAGGTGCTTACGCTCTGTCCATTCGACGTAAACGGTATGGATATTGCATTACTGACCACCGAAGAAAAAACCTGGCTGAACAACTATCACAACACGGTATTGCGCCGCCTCTCGCCTATGCTCAACAATGAAGAGCAAGCGTGGCTCGCGAACAAATGCCGGCATATATAAGCAAGTAAAAAACACTCTGAATATGAAAAGAACATTATTCGTATTATTCGCCATGGCGCTTGCAGTCTGTGTAAACGCAGGCGGAAAAAACGGCGGCAAGACGATAAACCAGAAATCGTCGTTGCCTGTGCAAGCCAACGGCTACAATATCAGCGTACGCGCGGCGCAGCTGGCAAACAAGACCGTTTTCCTTGGCTCATACCTGAACGGAAAGATATTCTCGGTGGACACGCTGCGCCTTAACGCCGAGGGCAAAGGGTTATTCAGCAAGAAAAAGAAGCTGGCAGAAGGACTCTACATGCTTTACGTCAACGAGCACAGCCGCTACTATGAGTTCCTCGTGGGCGACGAGCAGAACATCGGCATCGCGCTGTCGGACACCACCAAAGGCATAGTGGAATGTTTCACTGCGACAGGCGCTGAACAGACAGTAGAGTTCGTGAACTTCGGCAGATTCATGACCGAAAAGCGTTACCGCCAGAACGAACTTTTCAGGCAGATAAAGAACGCGAAAGACGAAAAAGAGAAGAAACAAGCCGAGGACGCGATGAGCAGCCTCAACAAAGAGGTCGAGGCAAAGCAGGCTGAGCTGGCGGAGAAATACAAAGGCAAGATGCTCGGAGTGTTCATCAACGCGCTCATTCCACCAAAATTCCCGAAGGAGCTTATAGACGGCGACAGCAAGGACGAGAAATTCCAGATGGCACGCTACCAGTATGCCAAGGACCACTACTTCGACAACTTCGACCTGTCCGACCCGAGAGTGTGGCGCATAAACATGCTTAACGAAAAGCTGAACACTTTCCTCAACCGACAGATAATCCAACTGCCCGACAGCATAGCACCGGAAGGCATCAAGCTGATAGAAAAGAGCATGGGCGACTCCACCGCCTTCAACCTCATGACCAACTACGTGATTACATACTCCGTGGAAAGCAAAATCATGGGCATGGACAAGCTCTTCGCCGGCATCACCGAACGGTATTTCCTCACAGGCAAAGCGTTCTGGGCCGACTCTACGCTCATGACAAACATCGTGAACGAATACAACAAGGTGCGCTTCAACCAGATAGGAATGAAGGGCCACAACCTGCCGCTCGTACGTCTGGACGGCAAGAAGTTCAACTTATACGACCTGAACAAGAAGTTCACGCTCGTCTATTTCTACGAGCCTACATGCGGGCACTGCCAGATGACTACGCCAAAAATACACGACGTTTACACGAAATACAAGGACAAGGGATTTGAGGTCGTGGCGATATACCTGATGACTGACAAGAAGGAATGGACCGACTTCATAGAAAAGGACAAGCTCCAGGACTGGACCAACGCATGGGACCCCGACCGCGAATCGTACTACTGGACATTCTACGACACGTCAACCACTCCGGGCGTTTACCTGCTGGACAAAGACAAGAAAATCATAGCCAAGAAGATAGACGCGGAGTCGCTCGACAGAATTCTGAACTACGAGATAAACGAGCGCAAGGATAACGACAAGCCTCGTCAGGCGCACGCTAAAGTAGCTGAATACGAGGCACCTATCGACGTTCAAGTGCAATAACATAAACACAAGACAATGCCCATCATAAAGACCGTAAACGGGTTCAAGCCCGAAGTTGCTGACGACTGCTTCATAGCCGACGATGCCGTGCTGTGCGGCGAGGTCAGCATAGGCCGCCAGTCGAGCGTATGGTTCGGAGCAGTGCTCCGTGCCGACGTCGGCGCCATAAGCATAGGCGAACGCACGAACGTGCAGGACGGCGTGATAATGCACGCGAGCTACGGCAAGTCTAAAGTCGTCGTCGGCAGCGACGTGACCATCGGACACAAGGCGATAATCCACGGAGCCACCATCAACGACCTTGCGCTGATAGGCATGAACGCCACAGTGCTTGACAACGCCGTCGTGGGCGAAGGAGCCATAGTCGCAGCCGGAGCTGTCGTGCTGGCTGGCACCGTCATTGAGCCATACACTCTGTGGGCAGGCATACCGGCGAAATGCGTCAAGATATTGGACAAGGAGAAAACGGCAGAAAGCCACAAGGCGCAGGCGGAGCATTACATCCATTGCTCGTCGTGGTATTCTGCGGAATAAACGGGATTAGAATTTGAGGTAAAAATCCTTGGTGAGAGCCTTGTACTGGTCAGTATAGTCGTGGCGTTCGGACTTTTCTATAACGATGCGTTCCTCGACAGTCTCAGCCGATTTTTTTGAGAATTCCAGCAGCACTCGCTTTGGCGTCTGGCTGTCGGTTTTGGCACAGACATACGCTTTGCGTTTTATTCCCAAGCCACACTCACGACATTCATTCACAAGCATCTCGCCTTCCTGCAAAGGCAAGACAACAGCGAAAACGCCATCGTCGGCAAGCGCATCAGAAACGCCCTTTGCCAATCTATCAAGCGGCAGGCTGTCGGAATGTCTGGCGGCAGTTCTTTTCTCGTCGGGCGACTTGAGCGATTGCGTGAAGTAAGGCGGATTGCAAACCACCAAATCGTATTCCCCGTCAAACGACTGTGCAAGAAAATCGCCTTGGACGACTGTGATTCTGTCACCCCACGCACTTTCGCGAGCGTTTTCACCGGCCTGTGTCGCCGCATCCGAATCAATCTCCAGTGCGTGGACAAAAGCATGTTCATTCCGCTGCGCGACCATGAGCGCAAGCAACCCTGTGCCCGTGCCTATGTCAAGGACACGACGCGCCTTCTCGACTTCGACCCACGAACCCAAAAGGACTCCGTCCGTGCCTACTTTCATGGCACAGCGGTCCTGATTCACTGTAAATTGTTTGAATCTGAAGTACTGATTGGGCATTACTTGCCAGTGTACTTTTTCCTGAGTCTCACCAAAACCTGCTTAGTGCTCAGAGGGAAATCGCCAGCCAGCATCCAACTGATATAGCCTGGGTCGACCCTGAAGAGTTCCTCGACATATCTGCCCTTGTACTTGCCGAAGTTTATCATCTCCTTGCCGTTTTCGTCATATACGATTTTTCCGTCAAGGTCAACGTTTTTCGTGAAATTGGAATATTTATCAAGGAAATCGACGGAGTTCTCCAAGTCGTCGTACTTGTCGAGCTGCGCCTTCAGCACCTCGTATGTGGCCGCTGTGTCAGCCAATGCGCTGTGCGCGTTCTCGAGGTCGGCATTGCAGTAGAACTTGTACGCAGCCGACAATGTTCTTGGCTCATGCTTATGGTATATCACCTGCACGTCTATCTTCTTGCAAATGCTGAAATCCACGTCCAGCACACCTGCTCTGAGGAATTCCTCGGCAAGCATAGGAACATCGAACTTGTTGGAATTGAAGCCGGCTATGTCGCTGCCCTTGAAGACTTCCGCAACCTGCTTGGCTACGTCTTTGAACAAAGGCTTATCCTTTACATCCTCGTCGTAGATGCCATGCACAGCGGATGCACCCTCAGGAATATGGAATCCAGGGTTCACTCTCATCGTTTTGCTTTCCTCTTCGCCATCTGGATAAACCTTGATGTAAGAAAGCTCTACAATACGGTCCTTTGCCGCATCGGTGCCAGTGGTCTCCAAATCGAAGAACACTAAGGGGCGTTCTAACTTCAGCTTCATTTTCTCTTTCGGGATTATTCGTTAAGCAGCATTGGCATAAGGAGCATCAGCAAATCCTCATTCTCCTTGTTCTTCAGAGGCAGGATGATGCCGGCTCTTGATGCGTCAGCCAGTTCCATGAGTATATCGTCAGAGTCGATGTTCTTAAGTATCTCGACGAGGAACGAAGACTTGAATCCGATGCTCATCTCGTCGCCGTCGTACTGGCACTGGAGTTTCTCCTCGGCAGACACTGAGAAATCGAGGTCCTGTGCGGAAACCTGTATTTCGTTCGGAAGAATGTGCAGCTTGATAAGGTTGCTTGCCTCGTTGGCGAAGATAGACACACGCTTCAACGCTCCGATGAACGCCTGACGGTCCACTATTATCTTTCTTGGATTGTTCTGTGGGATTACGCCGTTGTAGTTAGGGTATCTGCCCTCCACCTGACGGCAGTACATATTGTAGTTGTCGAGGCTGAACTGAAGGTTCTTGCTGTCGTACTTCACAACCACGCTGCCCGACTCTTTCTGAAGCACTATGAGCAGCGGATTCGCTGACTTCTTAGCCAGAATGAATGAAGAATCGGCAGAACCCTTGACCTCTGAAGTTGTGAATCTAACAAGCTTATGAGCGTCAGTCGCAACAGTTGTCACGTTGTTCTCAGTTATGTCGAAGTTCACGCCGTTCATCACTGGGCGCAAATCGTCGTCGGTAGTCGCGAAGATAGTTTTAGAAATAGCCTCATAAAGTGTCTCAACAGGGAACACGATGTTGTTGGCATTATCGTCGAACGAAGGCAGAGCAGGATACTCAGCGCCGTTCTGTCCCACAAGGTTGTATGAGCCCGAAGCCGTCTTTATGATTATTGCAAAGTTATTGTCGTTAATGTTGAATTCGAGAGGCTGGTCAGAGAACTCTCTCACTGTCTCAAGCAGCATCTTGGAAGAGATTGCCACCTTGATGTCGGCATCAGCGCTTGGCAGGTCCATTGTTGTCACGAGAGTCGTGTCCAAGTCCGACGCAGTGAGCGTCAATTTGCCGTCAGCGATGTCAAACAAGACATCCTCAAGGATAGGAAGAGTACTCTTAGGCGCTATCACGCGGCTGACAATCTGAAGACGTGAAAGAAGATCTGTGCTGTTTACTGTAAATTTCATATCTGATATGTTGTTTTAGTTTTTATTTCTGTTTTTGACTCACAAATTTTTCAAAGATAGACAAAATAAATTACAATATCACCCATATTGCCTATTTAGCATATCTGCGTTTTCTGACCACCACGTTCACGGCTCCGAAACCGAGCAGGAGCAGAACCGGCAGTATCACGTTGACCACTTGGAAGAATGTCTTGTTTTTTATGATTTCCACTTTGTTGAGCAGTCGCAGCTTGAATTCTCGAGAGCGCAGCTGCAGCCAGCCTTCATCATCAGTCAGGTAGAGCACCGAGTTCACGATGAAGTTTCTGTTGCCGAACTCTCGTCCTGTGTATCTGTCGTAGCCCAGCGGCACGATCTGCGGATTTGCCTGTGTGCCTACAATGTCGTTTCTTATTATCTCGGAGTTGGCCACGAAAATCATCCTTGTGTTCTTGCTTTTAGCCATGAACGGACGTGTCGTCGTGACACTGTCCGGCGCCATGCGGTTGGTGTAGATGGACGAGAATGTGCCCTCAACAAGCGCCGCCACTGGCATATAGTGCTGATTGAAGTATGTCTTGCTGTCCATGTCGTACATTGACGAGAGGTCTATTCTCGTCGGAGTAGGCTCGACGTGCGTAGCGTTGCTCGTAGCCAGCAGCACCGACTTCTTCACATCCTCGCCATTGCTCACGTTCAGGTCTATTCCGCTCGCGAAGTTGGCTTTCACCTCGACGATATTCTTTGTCACAGGGCTCTCTGGCGAAGCAAGCAGCAACGGAGAATAATAGAACGGCATCGCCTCGTACTGCGGCTGTTCGCCTTTCTTCGCCACGTTCATTGGCACTTGCACACACTGCATGTCCTCGAGTATGGCCGGCACGATTCTGACTCCGTAGCGGAACAGCTGGTCGGAGAGATTAAGGTCCAGCGGTATGGCTGGCGACATGCCCACAGTCGAAAGGCTGTCGTTGGCAAGACGGACGCCATCCAGCATCCAGAGCACCCTTCCGCCATTCATTATGTACTGGTCTATTATGAATTTCTCGCGCTCATTGAACTTCGCCTTCGGACCGGCTATAATTATCGCCTTGTAGCCGTCCAGCACAGAGGCGTCATAGCCCAGCGCCCCTCTGTCCACCTGGAAATATTTACTCAGCGCCACCGAGGCGTCGTAAACATCCTCAGCCAGCAGCTCGCCATGCCCTTCGATGAACGCCACTTTGTCCACCGATTTCTGCAGCCTGACTCTTAATGCGTCCGCAAAGACATACTCCAGGTTCTCAGCCGAATGGTTCAGATTCTCCTCGCCGGTGAACTGCGGATTATTCTGCAGCAATCTGACTGGTATCGAGTCATTGCCATAGACAATCACCGCCCACGGGAACACGACCTTCTGCACAGCCTTGCCCTCTTCGTCCTTGTCATAGACCACAGTCGCATGCAGCCCTCTGCCTTCCAGCTTAGAGTAAGTCTCGTTACGTTCCTTCTCGGTCGCTGCCGCCGAAGGATTCACGAACTCGTAAGTGAGGTCCTTGTTGGCATAGACATCCATCTCCTGCAGCAGCTCCTCAGTCGATTTTCTAAGCTTCAGGAATCCGGGATTCAAGTCGCCGTCAAGATAGATTATCACATTGACAGGCTTGTCCAGACTTTTCATCATTTTCTTGGTATTATCCGAAAGGCTGAACCTCTTCTCGGAGGTTAGGTCGATTCGGAAAAAGAAAAACGACGCTAATATGTTAAGTAACACTATAGCAAACAATGCGATCGGCAAGAAAATCAGCTTTTTGTTTTTCATAACGCTTTATTAAAAGTACGGCAAATATAAAGAAATAAGAGATTTTATTTTTATTTTTGCTATCTGGAATTTAATCAAGGCCAAACATAATCACACTTTTTATATGGGAAAAATCATAGCATTAGCCAATCAGAAAGGCGGAGTCGGCAAAACCACGACGACTATCAACTTAGCCGCATGTTTGGCAGCTTTCAACAAGAAAGTTCTCATAATCGACGCCGACCCTCAGGCCAATGCGTCGTCCGGTCTCGGCATCGACGTGCAGGAGCACAAGGACAAGAGCATCTACCAGTGCATGCTCGAAGGCCTGCCTGCTGTGGAGTGCACATGCAAGACTAAACTCGACAACCTTTTCATAATCCCTTCACACATCGATCTCGTAGGAGCAGAGGTCGAGATGGTGGACATGCAGAACCGCGAGACTGCGCTCAAGAACATCCTGGCGCCAGTCAAAGACCAGTACGACTACATCTTCATCGACTGTTCTCCTTCGCTGGGCATGATAACAGTGAACTCGCTGACTGCAGCGGACTCTGTAATCATCCCTGTGCAGTGCGAGTACTTCGCTCTCGAAGGTATCAGCAAGCTGATAAACACAATCAAGATAATAAAGACAAACTTCAATCCTGATTTGCAGATTGAAGGATTCTTGCTGACGATGTTCGACGCTCGACTGAGACTGTCGAACCTTGTGCGCGATGACGTGACCAAGAGTTTCGGCGACATGGTGTTCAAGACCGTAATCCAACGCAATGTGAAACTGAGCGAGGCACCAAGCTACGGCCAGCCAGTCATGCTATACGACCCTGAGTCAAAAGGCTCTAAGAACTACATGCAGCTCGCCGAGGAACTTATAAACAATAACAAGTAAACAAAAAAACACGGAGACACAGACAAATATGGCAAAGAAACCTGCTTTAGGAAGAGGACTGAGCTCGCTGCTCGGCGGTTCTGCCGAAGAGATAAAGACTTCGGGATCCTCTATCTTCGACACGCTTCCCATATCATCAATCGAGCCCAATCCAGACCAGCCACGTACGAACTTCGACGAAGAGGCTTTGGACGACCTCGCTGAGTCAATCAAGCAGTTGGGCGTGATACAGCCTATCACCGTAAGAAAAATCTCCGACGACAAGTACCAGATAATCTCTGGCGAAAGAAGATTCCGCGCCGCACAGAAAGCCGGACTCTCGAAAATCCCTTCGTACATCAAGACTGCGGAAGACGAAACCGTGATGCAGATGGCGCTCGTGGAGAACGTGCAGAGAGAGGACCTGAACGCAATAGAAATCGCGCTCTCGTACAAAGCCTTGACCGAGACACAGAACCTGACACAGGAGAAAATCTCGTCGCTCGTGGGCAAGAAGAGAGCCACCGTTTCCAACTATCTCCGACTGCTCAAGCTCCCTGCAGAGATACAGCTCGGCATATCAAAGAAGCTGATAGACATGGCGCACGCACGCGCGCTGCTCAGTCTTGACGACCCACAGAAACAGCTCGAGATTTACGAGAAAGCCATAAAGAACAACCTGTCGTCTCACGCAGTGGAAGCGATGGTGAAGGAGGCATTGGAAGGCGGCAAGAAAAAGAGAGAAAAGAAGACGCTCGCCCCTGAATATGCGGAAATGAGAGACAGAATACAGAGCAAGCTCAACAACAAAGTAGAATTGTCTTGCAACAACAGAGGCAAAGGCAAAATCTCAATATCATTCAGCAACGCTGACGAACTTAACAAAATCATAAAACTGCTAGGAGAATAAACCGATCAAGAATCTTGCAGCCATATTGACTCTCTTTTTGATGCTGACAATGTCCGCAAACGTGTCGGCAGAAGAATTCGCACCTACACAAGATTCGGTTTACACAGAAACGGGCAAGGCATTCGAGGCTAACGCCAAGCCGCAAGCCCCAAAGAATGCCATCACAATGGACGACAAGACCGCCAAGGCTCTGACCGACTCCATTGACAAGGAACAAAGCAAGAAACAATGGTCGCCAAATCCTCGACATGCGCTGTACTACAGCCTTGTGCCAGGACTCGGATTAGGACAGATATACAATCGAAAATACTGGAAGCTGCCTATCGTGTACGCAGGATACGCCGCTCTGATTTACGCGATTATATACACCAACGGTAAATACACCGACTACAGAAAGGCCTACATCTCCATAGCCGACGAGGACGAAAGCACAACGACCTGGCAGAAATACATCCCTGCGGGACAGAGTGCCGAAAACGTGGACATGGGATGGCTGACCAACGCCCTGAATCAGAGATACATGAGATTCAGAAGATACAGGGACTTGAGCATCATAGGCATCGTGGCATGGTACGGACTGTCCATCATCGACGCCTTCGTGGATGCCCAGTTGTTTAATTTTGACATAACGCCGGATCTATCCTTGAGAGTCGAGCCGGAAATAAAACTTTACGAATATAAGAACGTTGGCGTTAATTGCACGTTGACTTTTTAAGTCTAACGGACGCGCCTAAAAAGACACGCATATGAACATAAGATTGCTTGCTAAAACAGTTATCACAATCATTTGTCTGCAGTTGCCAGTGATGCTCAACGCGCAACTGAACGGAGGCATAACACCGCCCGACGACATTGACGAACTGTTGTCCGACAACAACACCTCTAAAAGCGAGGGAAGCTACGTGCAAAGAGAAAAGCAAAGGATACACAGCAGCAACAGAAGCCGCACGACCACCTCATCATCTGCGTCTTCGTCATCATCATACGAGCCAAGACAGAGCAGCCGCACGCCTAACAGCAGCGGAAAGTTCGAAGTGCCAGAAGAATTCAACACAGCGCTTGACTCGCTGACATACTCATACTACGCGCGCCACGTCCACTACAAGAACTGCTACAAGAACTCAGCTAACGTAGCATACTCGGAGAAAGAGTACAGAGACCGCCTGAGCAAGCTGCCTTATGAGGTGGAAATGCCATACAACAACGTAGTGAGAGACGCCATAGACTTGTACACTGGCAGAAGAAGAAAGCTCGTGGAGAACATGCTGGGAATAGGGAAATACTACTTCCCAATCTTCGACGACATACTTGAGCGCTACGGAGTGCCGCTCGAGTTCCGTTACCTGCCTGTCATCGAGTCCGCACTGAACGCAAGAGCCGTGTCGAGAGCCGGAGCAGCCGGACTGTGGCAGTTCATGCCTTCTACCGGAAGAATGTACGGACTGGAGGTGAACACACTCGTAGATGAAAGAAGAGACCCTGTGAAATCGACCAAGGCAGCCGCAAGATACCTGAAAGACCTCTACAGAATCTACGGCGACTGGCACCTCGCCATAGCTGCATACAACTGCGGACCAGGCACCGTCAACAGAGCCATACGCCGCTCCGGAGGCAAGAAAAACTACTGGCAGATATACGACTACCTGCCAGCCGAGACAAGAAGCTACGTGCCTATCTTCATCGCAGCCAACTATGTGATGAACTACTACCAGCAGCACAACCTGTGCCCTGCCGAAGTGGACATGCCTGTGCACACTGACACAATCGTAGTGAAGGGTCGCACGACATTCAACAGAATCTCAGAGATAACCGGTGTACCTATCGACGAGCTTGAGATTCTCAACCCGCAGTACAGAAGAAACATAATACCAGGAGAGAAATACACATTGAGACTTCCTGGCCATGCTATGTCGAAGTTCATCGCAATGGAGGACAGCGCATACAGCAACGGCGGAGGCGACTTCCAGTCGAGCAGCGAGACTGTGACAGAGGCCGAATCACGCTCATACAACTCCAGCGCGCCTACGGCAACGACCAAGAGTTCATATTCGTCATCGTCAAAGAGCCGCGGCAGAACCGTTTACCACAAGGTGAGAAGAGGCGAGAACCTCGGCAACATTGCGAGAAAATATAATGTGACCATCTCCCAGATAAAGAAATGGAATCACCTTAGAGGCGCGAGAATAAATGCCGGTCAGAAACTTATAATCAAGAAATAAGGAAACCGACAAAGCAAAGACATGAGCAAAGCGAAAGCATATCACCTTATAGAGGACTACCCCAACAAGCTATATTACACGATAGCAGAGGTGGCAGACGACATCGGCATGGAGCAGTCCGCGCTGCGATTCTGGGAGAACGAGTTCGATATACTGAAGCCTAAGAGAGACCCTAAGGGCAGAAGACAATACACCAAGAAGGACGTGCTGACCGTAAGGCAGATCTACGACCTCGTGAAGATAGAAGGACTATCGCTCGAAGGCGCTAAAGCCAAGATAAAGAACAAGAAGGGCGAGGTGGAAAGAAACAGCGAACTCAGAGCCAAGCTGCTGTCGCTCAAAGAACAGATCAAGGCGCTGTCGTCGTTGCTGACACTGCCGTCGGAAGTCGAGACCGATGACGAAGAAATCGAGGTTCCTCACATCGTGGGATACCCTGCGGCTCCAGTGGAAGAAGACAAGCCTGTAGTGTTCGACACGACTCCGGCAAAGGAGACTGTCGTGGAGAAGACAGAGGAAACGACCGTCGTAGAGGCGTCGCCTGTAGCAACTGAGACTGTGGAGACTACGGCAGAAACAACAAAGGCTGAAACCGCCGAGGAGGCTGAAGAAAGCATCGTTGCCGCCGCTACAGAAGAGCTCGCGACTGCGGTCGAGGAAACAACTGACACTGCGGAAGCGGAAGCGGAGGAAGAGTCTCAACAAGTGCACGTTTTCCAGCAGAACTCGCTCTTTGGCGAGGAATTCGTGGAGAAAATCACTTACACTCCAAAGAAAGACGAACCGACCGAAGAACCAAAAGAAAACAAGAAAGAAGACATCGACTCACGACAGCTATCGCTGTTCTGACAATAAAAAGCAAGTCCGAAGACTTGCTTTTATTTTTTCGCGCACGTTTAATCCTGCTTTTGAGATCCAGCTATTTCACTTTTCGTTTCAAGAACTCTTGAAGAGCCTTATAGTTCATCTTTAATGAAAGTGAAGCTTGAGGATAAATTTTATTCCATTTTCCTTCATCATTGCAATCAACATATTCTATATTGGCTATCTCCTTTTCTTCTTTTATAAGTTCACTTTTAATAAATTCTATGTTCTTATTTATTCTACTGACACAGCAAAACTCAGGTTTACCCGCTCGTTCCAAATCTCGGTAGAAACTTAGTATAGTCGTTTCTATCTTTATAGTCTCCCTGTTTTTCCCCTTTTTGAACAACTGCCCCAACGACGTTTCTTCATAGAGTTCTCTTTCTGCTCCCCGTACAATTAAAGAATGTAAGTCTTCATTTTCATGAAGTTCACAATAATCAAGTGAACCTGATCCAGATGGCATATATTTATTAGGAAACTGTGCCGCTTTACCATGCTGCAAACAATAAATAAAAATATTATCTTCAGTAAGGAGAATTGTTGACACACCTATATGATCAGAAAAAACGCTATCACCAAGACAACGAATCACAGTATTTGTGGAATTGAATGGTGGATAAATGCTATCGGGATCACCAATGAATTTATTGAAAATGACATTAGTGAGATAACCATTATAATAATTCCCTTTAGTTACCTTCCAATACAGATTACCACGATCCTCATACAACTCGCTTAAAAAGCGAATTTTTTCATCATTAATGAAATTACCCCCATTATGCTTAACATCGTGCCATTTGTAATTTAGGAACTTTAACAATATACATCTATACTGTTTTATGTATTCTTTTGTCTTTTTTTGTCTGTCTTCAACATCACTAAGATTTATAGATCTTTCATTCTGTTCTAGAATCTTACTAACTTTACTATTCTCTAGGACACATAGTTTTTCATTTAAAGAATAGCCGTATTTTTCAAGCAAAACTAAATCTACGTTTATATTCCTGTTTGGAATATTACGTTCATCATTCTCTATTATATCTTTTAGCTGGCATCCCCGCTTTTCTCTCTTTACTAAAGGTTTTAAATACGTAACCAACACATTTATGAACTGCCATATTATTGCTAATATTGCTAATACGTATAAAATTATGGCAACGACGCTTTTTTCATAAAGAATCTGATATATAGAGTTTTCACAAAATAACTGATATATAGACTGATATATAGAAAAAGATAGGAAAAAGACGTCTATAATAAGTATGATGATCGTTGGCCCGAGAACAAACCATACATATGAACGAAAATTTTTAACAGCTTGGATCGTTGGCCCGAGAACAAACCATACATATGAACGAAATTTTTTAACAGCTTGCATAGTAAACTAAAACCAGAAAACACATCCAACAAAAAACGACAGAAACCATTGTACCCTTTCAAACACCTCATATAATATTGCTATTCTAAGCAACCACTCCCCGCATCAGATGCTTGCACCATGCTTCTCGTGAGCGTCCTTTACAGCCTTGAAAAGGTTTGATGCGAAGACAAACTCGTCCAAGTCCTCGCTGCCGCTGTTGAAAAGCTGTTTGTTGCTGCCCTGCCATTTCATATAACCCTTCTTGATGAAGACAATATTGTCGCCAATCTCCATGACGGAGTTCATGTCGTGGGTGTTTATGATAGTTGTCATATTGAACTCCTCTGTGATTTCCTTTATGAGGCGGTCGATGACCAAGCTCGAAACAGGATCGAGACCGGAGTTCGGCTCGTCACAGAACAGATATTTAGGATTCAGGGCTATGGCTCTGGCTATGGCGACACGCTTCTGCATACCGCCGCTTATCTCCGACGGATGCAGCGAATAACTGCGCTCCACCAAATCGACACGACCGAGGCAGAACCTCGCGCGCTTCTCTATCTCTATCGCTGTCATGTTTGAGAACATCTCAAGCGGATACATCACGTTCTCGAGCACCGTCATGAAGTCGAACAACGCCGAGCCCTGGAAAAGCATGCCCATCTCGCGGCGCAGAGCGCGCAACTGCTTGAACGACATGTCTGGCATATTTCGTCCGTCGTATATAATCTGCCCTTGGTCCACACGGTGCAGACCTATCAGGCTCTTCATGAGCACCGTTTTTCCCGAGCCGCTCTGACCGATGATAAGGCTGGTCTTGCCGGACTCAAACTTCGCGGAAATTCCCTTCAGAATCTCAGTGCCGTCAAACGACTTATGGACATCAATAAGTTCTATCATTGGGTGAAATGTTTTTTCGGTTAAGCCAGCATAAAGTTAGTAATCACGATGTTGCTAAGCAGTATGAGTATGCTGCTGTTGACGACTGCGTTTGTCGAGGCCTTTCCCACATCGAGCGCGCCGCCCTTGACATTATAACCATAAAACGACGCCACCGACGATATTATGAACGCGAATACAAGCGACTTGAATATGGAGTAGAACACGTGGTAAGGCACGAATGCGAATTGCAGTCCTATCTCGAACTCTGTGACCGTCACGATGCCCGAGAACAGCGCCACCGAGTAACCGCCTATCATACCCATCGCCATACTTATGATGACAAGCATCGGCATCATAATGATGAACGCCGAAACCTTAGGCAGAATAAGGAAATTGGCGGAGTTCACACCCATTATCTCCAGGGCGTCTATCTGCTCGGTAATTCTCATCGTTCCTATCTCCGAGGCGATGTTGGAACCGACCTTGCCGGCTAGTATGAGACACATTATCGTGGAGGAGAACTCCAGCAGAAGGACGTCACGCGTGGCGAGTCCCACTGTGTAA
The DNA here is from genome assembly GCA_017937025.1 of Paludibacteraceae bacterium. GTDB lineage: Bacteria > Bacteroidota > Bacteroidia > Bacteroidales > Paludibacteraceae > UBA4363. Next base: position 31,562 of record JAGBEJ010000004.1, read on the forward strand.
ATAGGCAGCAGAGGGCTATCCATATCAAGTTTTATCTGGATAACCATTATCGCTCCCATGAATATGGAAATGATGATAACTATGCCGAGCGAACTGAGACCAAGCGTCTCCATCTCCAGCAAAAGCTGTCGGAAATACATCTTCCACTTGTCAGGCTTTCCGAAGACCCTGTACATGAGCAAGAGGTATTTTCCAAGTGTCTCTAATGAATCTCTTATAAACATTTTTAGCCAACAAGTCCCGGTTTCTCAAAGACCGGGACTATAAATATTCAATTATTAAAATGCGGTTATGATGCCCATGAAGTCGGCCGCCTTGAGAGAAGCGCCGCCTATCAGGCCGCCATCAACATCCTTGTTTGCAAACAATTCCTTGGCGTTGGAAGGCTTGCAACTGCCTCCGTAAAGTATCGAAGTGTTCTCTGCCACCTCGCTGCCGTATTTCTCTGCTATCAGGTTACGGATGAACGCGTGCATCTCCTGCGCCTGCTCGGCAGTAGCGGTCTTGCCTGTGCCTATCGCCCATACTGGCTCGTAGGCTATGACAACCTTGCCAAACGCCGAAGCGTCAAGATGGAAGAGCGACTCCTTGACCTGAGCTGAAACCACGTCGAAGAACTTGCCGTTCTCACGCTCCTCGAGCACCTCGCCCACACAGACGATTGGGTTCAGTCCGTTGCCTATGGCAGCATCTACCTTAGCCTTCACCACAGCATTTGTCTCGCCGTAGTACGAACGTCTCTCGGAGTGTCCGAGTATGACGTATGACGCGCCTGTAGAAACGACCATCGCAGGGCTGACCTCGCCTGTGTAGGCTCCGCTTTCCTTGTCGCTGCAGTTCTGAGCAGCCACTTTCACTACACTGCCCTTCACAGCGTCAGCCACACTGGCCAAATGTATGAACGGAGGAGCAACGATGACCTCGCAATTAGCTTTTACACCGCTAAGAGCGTCCTTCAGTTCCTTGGCAAGCGCCACGCCTTCCTGAAGGGTCTTGTTCATTTTCCAGTTTCCTGCTACAATGTTCTTTCTCATAATATTTAGATTTAAGTTATTTGATAATGAAGTTTTTCAAAAAAAGTCATATCAAATATACTCAAACAAAAACGATTTTGTCACTCAACGTCTATTGTTATACAACATATATCAGTCACGTCCGCGGTTGAGTTTGAGATCCATGACGGACAGCACAAGCATAGGTATCAGCCAGATAAGCAATGCGACGAGCACGTTGCGACGCTCATGCGTAGGAGCGACAATTCCGTATTTAGATTTCTCCAGCGGCACCTTGAACTCCGGAACGTCAGGCAAAGGCCACTTGTTTATAATCACGCCGTCCTTCACCAGCACAACTCCAGGATTATATCTTATGATAGTCTTGAGCGTTATTTTGTCGGTGAGTCCAACGACGATGTCCTGACTGACAGTGTTGCGGAAGTTCTGAATATCCTCATCTACCGAAGCCGTGAGCAGATACATGTTGTAGCCGTTCTTCAGCGCGAAGGCGTTCAGGTCGGTAATCTTTTCGCGCTTCTGGTCGTTAAAATTGACTTTGCTCAGGTCGTAGCTTATAATCAGGAATGTGTATCCCTTGTCATCGAGGAACTCCTCGGTCACGTCGCCGTCGTCCTCGGTGTCTATCATGAAATCATGTATCGGCGGCACATAACCCTGCTTCACCAGCACCGACTTCTGGTCCACGAAGCGCCATGTGGAGTCGTTCGCAGGATAATTGTCGATGGTGAATTCCTTCTGAACGCCGTTCTTTTCGTAAATCAGTTTTGTGTCATAAACGTCCTGCTCGGCGTCATCTGGTATCTCCATGCCCTTGCGTATGTCAGCGCCGATGTGGTAAGGCCGGAAATCGACGATAGGCAAGCTTCTGTAGCAGTAGCCGGACAGTCCCAAAGCGCACAGGACAGTGAAGCCTTCTATAATCCATTGGCACGTCTTGGTCAGGCGGCAACGGTATGTCTTCAAGAAAATGAATATCAAGGCAATGAGCACAACGAGCACGACATTCTTCCAGAACGTCGCCCAGTTGCTTATCACGACAGCGTCGCCGAAGCATCCGCAGTCATGCACAGGATTCTCTATGGCAATCCACAGTGTGAGCGGAGTCATGAATAGCATAAGCACCGCCGCCACAAAGGCGTTCTGGCGGACACGGATGCCGAAGAAAAGGTTCGCGCCGACTGCGAGTTCCACCGTAGCCAGGATGACAGACGCCACGAAAGCGAACGATGAAAAGTTCATGAAGAATTCGCCCATCGCCTCGAGATAGTCCTGTATCTTATAGGCAGTGCCCCAAGGGTCTATGATTTTCACAAATCCGGAGAATGTGAAGACTGCACCTACAATAAGCCTCGCTATCAGAAAAACTATCTTTTTTACGCTTTCCATATCCTCGTTTTTTTTATTTTTCGTTGTCCTGTTCAAGTATTCTTATCAGTCCAAAGACAGCATAGTTGAGCATGTCCTTGTAGTTGGCGTCTATGCCCTCGGAAACTATGGTCTTGCCGTCGTTGTCCTCAATCTGCTTAGTGCGGTTGAGCTTCATGAGTATGAGGTCGGTGTACGACTCCGGACGCATGCCGCGCCAAGCCTCGCCGTAGTCGTGGTTCTTGGCTTTCATCAGCGCCTTGGTCTCCTCCATCTTGCGGTCGTAGGCCTCGGTGGCCTGCTGCGCCGTCATGTCCTCCTTGTCGGCGTATCCGAGTTCAAGCTGTATCATACCGATGATGGCATAGTTGACTATGCCGATTAGCTCAGACTTAATGCCTTCGTCCACCATGGCGTCGGCCGTCTCGAGCGTTCTTATTCTGCTGGCTTTGATAAAAATCTGGTCGGTCAGCGACTGCGGACGGAGTATTCTCCACGCCGCGCCGTAGTCCTTCAGTTTGTTGACAAAGAGCGCACGGCATTCCGCTGTGACGATGTCAAATTCCTCGTTAGTGTTACGCTGTTGTGCCATAAGTCAATGTGATTATTCGTTGTTTAAGCGTCCGCGCCGAGCATTGGCGGCATTGCCTCCGCCTGATTCTGGTGCAGCTTCACCTCGCCGAACTCAGCCTCGTACTTGCGCACATTGTCGGAGAGCGCGAGCATCAAGCGTTTCGCGTGTTCTGGAGTAAGGATTATGCGGGATTTCACTACTGCCGAAGGCTGCTGCGGCATCACTCTGACGAAATCGACTATGAACTCGGACGACGAGTGCGATATGATACCGAGGTTTGAATAAACGCCTTCTGCCACTTCAGGGCTTATTGTTATGCTTAGTCCTTTAGACTGCTTCTTTTCTTCCATGCTTATAAAAACTAAATCTCACAAATATAGCATTTTTAGCAGAAAGCCTACAGCAATGGCGGCAAAAAAGCGTCCTCGTAATGCTCTATCACGTTGCCCGAAGGCGACACGACAACGGAGATTATGTCGAAGCGGAACTCGCAGTCGTCGTCCAGCTGTGTCATGAAATGGTCGGCGGCAGAGACCAAGTGGCGTATCTTGGCGTCGTCCACAGCCTCGACCGGCGACTGGTGCCATGCCGTCGCCCTCGTCTTAACTTCCACGAAGACCACCGTTGAGCCTGTCCGTGCGATTATGTCGATTTCCTCGTGGCGGTATCGCCAGTTGGTGTGGAGTATCTGGTAGCCTTTGTCGATGAGGAGCTGTCTCGCCAGTTCCTCGCCCTTCGCGCCTAATTCGTTGTGCTTTGCCATGAGGACAAATGTAATAAATAATCAGCGACAAGAAGAAAACACGTTTCCATTAACGCCATATTAAAGTCTTAAAATCCAGCATCAACCCATAGCGATTATAAATTTATCGTAACTTTGATATTTTAACAAGCGAGAAAAGAAACGATGCAAGAGGATAAGCATCGAAAATCAATAAAATGAACAACAAACTAACAACACTATTAACAGCAATAACAACGATAGCAACAATGGCAGCAAAGGCAGAAGAAAAGAGAGCGTTCGAGATAAGCGACTTGTACAGAATCGAGAGTGTGGCGGACTTCGCCATATCGCCCGACGGAGAGAAGATAGCAATGGCTGTGGCAAAGAAGAACTTGGAGAAGGGCGATAGCAAAACCACAATCTACATAACCGACCGCGACGGAGGGAAGAAAGAGACCGTCATGACTCTGGACTGGTGCAGCGGACTGGCATGGAGCCGCGACGGCAAGGAACTGTACTTCGGCACGAGCGACAAGAAAGCCAAGAACAAAGAGAAGAAAGGCGACTACTCAAGCCACGAACAGATGTTCAGAGCGAGCGCAAAGAAGGGTGCGAAGATGAAGGCCGTGACGAACTTCTCGATGGGCGCGAACGGTGCCGTGCTGTCGAACGACGAGAGATACGTGCTGTTCTCGAGCAAGATTTACCCCGAAGCCGGTGCCGACAACGAACTGAACTACAAGTACCACAAGAAAGCGGCCGACGGACCGGTGCAGGCGCACGTTGCTGACTCGCTGCTCTACCGCCACTGGACTTCGTGGAACGACGGCAAGAGAGAGCACATTATCCTTTTTGACACAAAGAAAGGCACATACACAGACCTGACGCCAGGCGACTACGACTCCCCTGTCTTCATGCTGGGCGGCGGCAACGGATTCGACATCTCGCCCGACGGCAAGGAGGTCTGCTTCTCATCCAACAGGAGCAAGCACCCCGAGGCAAACACAAATTCCGACGTATTCATCACCGACATAAACGGCAAAAAGCTCGTAAACATCACCGCAAGCAACGAAGGCTGGGACGGCGACGCGCAATATTCGCCCGACGGGAAATACATTGCCTACAAGCAGCAACTCACACCGGGATACGAATCCGACATGATAAACCTGGTTGTTTATAACAGAGAAAACGGCGAAAAGAAGGTGCTGACCGAGGCTCTGGACAACTGGGTGGACGGATACAAATGGGCAGCGGACTCGAAGTCGATATACTTCAGCGCCGAAGCCCCAGGACACAGACGGCTCTACAACGTGACTCTGGACGGCAAGATGACACAGCTGACCGACGAGGTGACCGTAGGCGCGTTCGACGTGGACAAGAACGGCGGCATCGTATTCGCAGCGACGACAGTGGGCAAGCCGTCGGCGCTGTACTCGCTGGCGAAAGGCGACAAAGAGCCGAGACAGATAACACACTTCAACGACAAGCTCGAAAACGAGGTTGACATAAGAAGCGCCGAGATAATGTGGGTGAAAGGTGCGGAAGGAGCGGACATAGAAGTGTTCATCGTGAAGCCGCACGGATTCGACCCAAAGAAGAAATATCCGCTTGTGCTGAACGTGCACGGCGGCCCGCAGCAGCAATGGACCAACTCGTTCCGCGGCGACTGGCAGGTCTATCCCGGACGAGGCTACATCGTGGCGTTCTGCAACCCTCACGGCTCGACGGGCTACGGACAGGACTTCACAAGAGCCATTTCCGGCGACTGGGGCGGCAAGCCGTTCGACGACCTGATGGCGGTATGCGACACGCTCGAGAAGCTGCCGTTCGTCGATAAGGACAGGATGGGCGCCATGGGCTGGTCGTTCGGCGGCTATATGATGAACTGGTTTCAGGCCAAGACCAAGAGATTCAAGTGCCTGGCGTCGATGATGGGCGTTTACAACCTGAAGTCGATGTGGGGCGCGACCGAGGAACTGTGGTTCCCGAACTTCGACCTCGAGGGACGGCCTTGGGACTCGGAACAGTACGTCAAGTTCTCGCCGTCGGAATACATCAAGGACTTCAGCACACCGACGCTGACAATCACCGGCGAAAAGGACTTCCGCGTGCCTTACACACAGTCGCTGGAATACTTCTCGGCACTGCAGAGCCTCGACATAGAGTCGCAACTGATAGTATTCACCAACGACGGACACTGGCCTAACGACGTGAAGTCGATGCCGTTGTACTATGCCGCGCACCTCGCGTGGTTCCACAAACACCTTGGCGGCGGCGACAGCCCATACAACGTGCGCGACCTGTCGCTCAACAGAGTGTTCGGCAAGGATAAAAAGTAAAAACAAAAAGACACACACATGAAAACCTTCTTCAGAATCTTTTTCACAAGTTTCATCGTGCTGTTAGTCGTAATGGCGGTGGCAATGGCGACGCACACCAAAGCCGAGCTGCACCTGCTGCTCAACTCCTTCCACACCGAAGGGCTCGACACGTTCTTCCGCTACTACACCACGCTCGCGGAATTCCCGCTGTACATCATAGCCGGACTGGCATTGCTGTTCTGGCGTGCCGGAGTGGCGTACGTCTTCGCGGCATCGGAGGCCACGAGCGCCATCGTCGTGTTCATCATCAAGCGCATCTGCCAGATACCGCGCCCCGTGACATACTTCGAGCAGCTCGGACAGATAGACCTGCTGCCGCTGGTCGATGGCGTGAGAATGAACCGAAGCCTGTCGTTCCCGTCGGGACACACAAGCACGTTCTTCACATTTTTCACCATAGGCGCTCTGCTGCTGTCATACTATTACTCAAAGCACGAATGCACATGGAGAAGGCAATGCCTGCGCTATTTTGTCATGGCCACACTGCTCGCCTTGCCGATATTAGGCAGCTACTCAAGAATCTACCTCTCGCAGCACTTCCTGCAGGATTGCTTCGCCGGCAGCATAATCGGAGTAGCCGTGCCGCTGCTTTACGTTCACCTTGTCGTGAGCAAGGGATGGAACGAAAGAGAATGGTTCAACAGGTCGCTGTTCGGCAAGAACGCATACTTCTTGAGAAAACAGAAATAGCATAAAGAAAAAAAGAGAACCTTCGCGGGTTCTCTTTTTGTTTGCGGTTATATGCTCTGGCTTACGGTTTCTGGAACAAGTCGTGCTCTGCATCGTAAACCGGGCTCTGCACCGACAGCAGGTTAAGCACTGTGTGGAACACATAATGCTGGTCGATGGTCTGGTTAATCTTCTTAGGCGTGCGGAAACCCGGAGTTGTCCACACAAGGAACGGAATCTCGTACTGCACCGCAGGAGCTATCTTCATAGGCACGCCGTGCATGAACAGGTCGTTCTCGCCGAGCGACTCGCCGTGGTCGGACACGAACAGCATAGCGCAGTTCCAGCCTTGCACCGTGCGCAGCGTGTCTATCAGTCCGTTCAGGAGATGGTCAACATAGAGGACCGAGTTGTCGTATGCGTTCACAAGCTCAGGAATAGAGTCCTTGGCGTTCTCCACGTTCACGCACACCGGCTTGAATACCTCGAATTCCTTAGGATACTTGGAGCTGTAGCATGGTCCGTGGTTGGTGGATGTGTGCAGAACGATGAGCACCTTGTTCTTGCCGCTGGACTCGATGCGCTGGCGCAGTCCTGTGAAGAGGATTTCGTCATACTTTCTGTTCACGCCTGGATAACGAGCCACGAGGCTGTCCTCGGTCAGATACTCGGAGATGTGGACAGGCGGCTCGCCCCAGTTGGACGTTCTCCAAGAGACATCCACACCGGCTCGGTTGAGGTAGTTAGGGAGTATCTCATAGAGGTCGCCAGTCGCCTTGTACTCGAGTATGCACTTGGTGCCGGCAGTCGTGTAAGTGTCGCCCGACACGGCTGGATAAACGAGCAGTCCCTCCTGCTGCGAGAGCTTCGGGTTGGTGTTCCTGCCGTAGCCGTAGAGCGAGAAGTTGGCTTTGCGCGCCGACTCGCCTATGACAAGCACCACGGCGGTCTTCTCCTGGTCGGCGATGGTGGCGTCAGGCAGTTTGATTTCCTCCTTCTGCTTCTGGTGGTTGGCATTGTAGAAACGCACTGTGTTCACGATGTACGACCACGGCATCAGCCTTCCGCCCAGCTCGGTGTCGTATTTTCCTATCCAAAGCACCTGGTTGGCATTAACCACGATGAGTATCGCCACAATGAGTATCGACGAGCCGACAGACGCTCCGAATCTCTTCCACGAACCGTAGTTCACTTTCTGCGTCAGGACATAGACCGCAGGAATAACGCCAAACACAACAATGAACAGCGCCAGCTGCCACGTCATGAAGCCAGAAGCCTCGGAGTAGCGAGTGTTGAATACGTTGCCTATCATGGTCTCGTCCATGAAGTTGTTGTACTTGTATATGAAGAAGACGCACGTCGCGCTCAGCAAGTGGCAAAGGGCAATGAGCACCCTGCCGACATACCGCATAAGGAACATGACGAGATAGCACGCCATGAAGTTCGCCACTATCATGACCAGCACGAAGCAGACTGTCAGCAACAGCTTGCCCGGAAGCTCCGACTGCGAGCTCTGCCACACGAACGTGAAAAACGGAATGTTGTAAAGAACCAAGTTGACCACGCTCATCACTGCGGCGAAGGTCAACAGGTTCATCGGTTTCTTCAGAAAATTCAGAATTGCCATAAATCAAAATGCTTAAAAAACAGCGCAAAGGTACAATAAAATAAGACAAAAAAGAGCGGAACCCTTTTACCGCACAACGACAAAACAATATGACAAATGCTACATTTCATATAATATTTTTATATTTGTTCTCTATCAAACCACTCAGGCAAAACGCTTAAGATAGAAGAGAAAAGACGGGAGTAAAAGCATGAAAAACCTATTATTGGCATTAGTTGCCGTATTGATGGCGCACAGCGCAACTGCGCAAGAGAAATATCCCACTGCTGATCCTCGCGACATAGATCCTTATTATCCAAATAACATTAATAATCCCAACATCTGATTATGAGATATATTATAGCACTAATTATTGGGGGACTTTTGATTTCTTGCGAATACAAAAACAATGAGTCGCATCACTATTACATACGCTTTAAAAACGAATCAAATCGTTCAATATACATAGCAGAATCAGAATATTATCCAGACACTTTCTGCTTATTAGAGAACAGGGCTAAGTATGTATCAAAATACCCTTTTCCTTATAAAGTTTTACCAGGAGCAATAAACGATGACGCTTTCTTCACGACAGCTCCATGGGAATTTAGTTTTGGTAGTGAAAACTGCCTCCCTTCTGACACTTTGATAATCTATGTTTATGATGGGGACTTAATTGAAAAAGGAGATTTTGACTCAGAGCACAAGTACATGTTAGCAAGATACGACTTGAGTTTCGCTGATTTACAACATGTGAATTGGCTTTTGACATATCCTCCGTCTGAAAATATGCGAGATATAAAGATGTGGCCATATTACAATTCAAAGTGAATTCTAACATAACATATAGATATATGTATGCTATATGTATAGATTCTCCAACTCACATTAATTGTTTGTCAATATGGAAAGAATAAAAATAGTCCTCACTATCATAATATTTTGTTCATTAACATCTTGTTATGAGATATTAGGACCTCAAATGCAGGTCGTATTATATAGGCTCACAAACAACTCCGCCGATTACATAGGATTCTCTTTTTATGCCCATGCAAAAGGAGATATAGACAATCAGAATTTCACGTGTATTAAAGTCAAAAAAGAAACAATAATGCCATTCGATTCCATCGGTGGCAGTTTGGATTTTTATGGCGAAGAGTCTAACTCTTGGGTTGACTATTTCAACACAGAGAAAATAGATACTTTTTATGTCATTATATCTGCAACGCCAATAGAAGCAAAAGAAGGACAGAAGTATGATGCTTTGCCAGAAGGGTCAAATATCTTAGCAATATACAAATACACCAAGGAGAATTTTCTTGATTATAATCCGAAAACAGACGCCGCTGCTTTTGTATATCCGCAATAAGATAACAAAACGCTTGAGAAAACTCTCAAGCGTTTTTCGTTTCCGAGCGAGCAGAGTCGAAAAGAACACGAAATATTATTTAGGGAAAAGGAGATTTATTTGCAAAAAGACGTTTCTTTGCAAAAGCAAAATGTCCGTTTTCATCACATCATATTATGTATTGGCAATAGTCCTGCTCCTGCTGGCTGTGGTATTCTTCTTCATTCCGCTGCCAAAGGACGAGGGAATACGCAATTACAAGATCTCGCTGAGGCTGTTCTCGCTTTCGTATGTGGCGCTTTCGGTTTATTGTCTGATAAAGCTCCACTACAAGCCACAGCTGCTGAGCATCCCTTTTCTGGTCGCAGCGCCGTCGCAGGCGATTCTTCTCACACTGTCGCACATAAACCTCATAAATCCGCAGCGCATCACAAGGCCGAGAGTCCTGAGGAACCTGCTGCCCTTAATCATCTTCATCGCACTGGAAGTGGTGCAGGACATCTTCTCCGAGCACGTATTGATGCACGACTACCGCTCGCTGCTGCCTTGGGGCAATGACTATTCGCTCGGCGAACTGACCGACGTGCTTCTGCGCGAGCTGTGGTTTGCGACTTACCTGTGCGCAGTTGTGTATTACGGCTTCGCATATTTCCGCGAGGAAAAACGATACAAGACGCTGGCTGGCGACTTCTCGTCGGAAAACGACATCGTCAACTTCCCCATCGCTCGCGCAAGTTTCATCTGCGCCCTGTGCGTTGGCGCCACCACGCTGTTCATCACACTGTCGCTGAACGAATATGTGTGCACGGCGCTGAATTACATGATAATGGCGTTCTACATAGCGATGGCGTTTCTGTATTTGCAATATCCGAAAATATTCCTCAAAATTTCCACATTCATCTTCGACAAGCCAGCACAGGAAGAAGACACAGCTGACCAAGCAGACAAACCCACATGGGTGGCAATACGCGATGCCATAGTGCAAGAAGGGCTGTACAAACAGAAGGGAATTACCGTGGAAAATATCGCATACCGTTTCAAAAAGAGCAGGACATACGTCTCGAACTTGGTGAACACCAACGAGAACGGAAACTTCAACACCTTCATAAACAAACTGCGCATAGCCGAGGCTGAACGCCTTATCAAGAGCCGCCCCGAGCTCACGCTTTCCGAAGTCGCCAACGCCGTGGGCTACAGCGAGCAGAGCAACTTCACGAAACAGTTCCGCCTCGTGACGGGGAAAACACCTTCGCAGTTCCGCAAGGATTCTTTCGCAGGCAAACCTTAGTTTTCCCAGGAATCAGCACAAAAAGTTTTTATCAATTTAGCTTTTGTACGAATTGATAAAGCCTAATCCATGCAAAATAGGAATCTTTGCTATGGAAATCTTGTGCGCGCGACATTTGCCGCACAGATTTTCATAACTGAGTAATAACCCTAAAAATCAAAACGTATGAAAAAAATCAGTCTTCTTTTAAGTTTTTTATTTGCATTGACAGTGTTCACATCATGCGACAAGGATGATGACAAAGACGAAAATGGCGGTGGAGGAATCAATGGAGGCAAGGGCGGTTCCGGCAAAGTGGTATCAAGCAAAGAAACTGCTGCTGAAATCGCACGAGAATTGTGGTACATCTTAAACACAATTGACTCTTACACTTCTACTGGCACATATTCAGGCTCTGTTTTAGAACCATCTCTCGACGAAGGTCCAAACGCTTCTGGTTCTGTCACTATCAACGGAAGCAAGACAAGCAGTGTTATTTCTTACACTACTCAGACAAACACAAGATTCACGTTGACCTTTAAAAACTTCACTTACAACAAATACACATTCAGCGGAACAATAGAATATAGGCAGGACTATTATAACAGTTCCAGCTACAAGCGCATAAGAACAGCCGTTGGAAGCAACATCACTATCAGCGGCAATGGCGTTTCCGATGTTGTTTCCCTTGATTTGCAACACTACCACAACAGCAAAACTACCAAAAGCAGCGCATTCCCATTGGCTGGCTCTATTGTAAGTTCAAACGGAAAATCCTATGACTGCTACGATGGCTACGAATAAAGCGAACGTATTCCAACCATTGAGTTGAATGACGCTTTCTATACAAAACAACAAAAACAAAAAAACGCTTGAGAAACCCTCAAGCGTTTTTCATTTCCGAGCGAGTGAGCGGAGTCGAACCGCCCTCACAACCTTGGGAAGGTCGTGCACTACCGATGTGCTACACTCGCCTGCAAGGTCTGTCTTTTCGCTGGCAAAGATAAAGAAAAAGTTGATTTCACGTAACCTCGCGGCAGAATAGTTATATTGACAGAAAACTCCTACATTTGCAGATAGTGCGAACAAAAAAACGAGTAAAATGAAAAGAATCATCATAATGATCTGCGCTGCCGGAGCGCTGGCGCTGACTTCCTGTGCGTCGAGACCAGACAGTCCTTACTACATCGACAAATCGACAGCCACCAACAAGTACGAGAAGAAAGTCATAAAGACATACAACAAGCTCGTGGAGAATTACACCAACGTGGTGAACGAGCCGCAGAACAACCTCTCGAAGTGCGACGTAAAGAAGTACGAGAAGAACGTCAAGAAGTTCGCCGCAGCCACGAAAACGGCTGCTGAGAAAAAGAGAATCGGGCTAGGACTGATAAAAGACCTGAGCAAGAACACCATACTGCTGGGCAAGGACTTCGTGGAGAAGTTCAAGGAGTTCCTGCCTGCCAGCCCCGACTTTCTGAAGATACCGGATTTGCTGAAAAAACTTTAATCGCCAGCGATGAGCTTTTCAAGGACCATAACCGCGCCGCTGAGAATCGCAGGCAGGAAGATAAAGAAGAACTTCCTCTATGTGAAGAACAACCAGGAGTGGAAGGACAAGCTCCACACCGTGATATTCGGCACCGACACGCCTGCCGGCAGAATGTTCGACGTGGTGCTGATAGGGCTCATCATCTTCTCGATACTCATCACCATACTCGAGAGCGTGGAATGGTTCAGAGTGCATCTGCACACGCTGTTCTTCGTCATGGAATGGGTGACGACGCTGTTCTTCACCGCCGAGTATCTGCTGCGCCTGTACTGCACCAACGACCCCAAGAAGTACGCGTTCTCGTTCTTCGGCATCGTTGACCTGCTCGCCACACTGCCGCTGTATCTGATGTTCTTCATCACGTCGGCGCAGTACCTCATAATACTCAGAGCCTTCCGACTGATAAGAGTGTTCCGTGTGTTCAAGCTGTTCAGCTTCCTGAAGGAAGGTCAGCAGCTCGTGGAGAGCATCATCGCGTCGGGCAGGAAGCTTTTCGTGTTCTTCTCCTTCGTGTTCATACTCACCATAGCCATAGGCACGATAATGTACATGGTGGAAGGCGACGTGCCGGGCTCGGAGTTCAAGAATATCCCTAACAGCATATACTGGGCGATAGTGACACTCACGACCGTAGGCTACGGCGACATAACGCCAGTGACCGGCATAGGCAAGCTGCTATCGGGCATCGTCATGCTGCTGGGTTACACCATAATAGCCGTGCCTACGGGCATCGTGTCCGTGGCGATGTTCAAGACAGTGAACGGCAAGAAAGTGATAGAATGTCCGAATTGCCACACCACCGACCACACCAAGGACGACAACTACTGCCGCCACTGCGGCACTCCGCTGTATGTGAAAGAAGAGGCAGGCATTGATGACAACAACACTGAAAAGGAAAACGTGGAATAAAAACAATACATCTACAAGACGATGGAAAGCGACATAATGATAAAAACAAAGGATATAAAGAAGAGCTTCGGCAGCCTTGAAGTTCTGAAAGGCATATCGCTGGAAGTGAAGAAGGGCGAGATAGTGTCGATAATCGGACCGAGCGGCGCAGGAAAAACGACACTGCTGCAGATAATGGGCACATTGGACAAAGCCGACTCCGGCGAACTGCTCATCGACGGCACAGACGTGAGCAAGCTGAACGACAACAAGCTCTCCGAATTCAGAAACAAGCACATCGGATTCATATTCCAGTTTCACCAGCTGTTGCCAGAATTCACCGCGCTGGAGAACGTGATGATACCGGCGCTGATAGCCAAAACGCCGAAAGACGAGGCTGAGAAGCACGCCAAGGAACTGCTCGCATTCCTGCAACTGACTGACCGCGAGCAGCACAAGCCATCCGAGCTGTCGGGAGGCGAGAGACAGAGAGTGGCGGCTGCCAGAGCGCTGATAAACAACCCGTCAGTGATACTCGCCGACGAGCCTTCGGGAAGTCTCGACACCAAGAACAAGGAGGAACTGCACAAACTGTTCTTCAAGCTCCGCGACGAACTTGGGCAGACACTCGTAATCGTGACACACGACGAGCATCTGGCATCAATATCCGACAGAGTGATAGAAATGAAAGACGGTCAAATATCAAAATAACACGGCATGAGACTCAAAGGGCTTTTCGCGAACCACTCCATCTGGATCAAGGGCGTCATCATCGTCATGATGAGCATCATGGGGCTGTGCGTCGGCGGTGTGCTGGCTTACGCTGCAACACTTGTCATCGGCCGCATCAGTCCGGAGATGGACAGTGTCTCGCGTCTGCTCATAGATCAAGCCATATTATCCACAGTCGCGTTCATCGTCGCAGGATGGGCGTGCATCAAGTTGCTGATAAAAGACAACAGGATTCTGAGACCTGGCAGAATGTCCATGACAGAAGTCGTGCTGCCAGCCATTTTTGTGATGGTATTTTCCATTCCATTCATCAACCAGCTGGCGGCATGGAACGAAGGCATGACGCTGCCAGAAAGCCTTGAGAAAATAGAAAAGCTGATGAGGGAATGGGAAGATTCCGCCAACGACATGACCATGCAGTTCTTCGAGCGCTCGTCGCTGACAAGCTACGTCGTCAACATCATCGTCCTGGCGCTGATACCAGCCATAGGCGAGGAGATGCTGTTCAGAGGCACGATACAGCAGTCGATGACCGAAAGCGGATGGAACAAGCACCTGAGCGTGATACTCACTGCGGCGATATTCAGCGCCATACACCTACAGTTCTACGGATTCCTGCCACGTTTCGCCTTGGGTGTGATTCTGGGTTACACATTCCTGTGGAGCGGCTCGCTGTGGGTTTCTGCCTTGATGCACTTTGTCAATAACGCATTGGTGGTCACAGCCGCGTTCGCGATAAGCCGGGTCGGATTGGCAGAAACCACGCAAAAAGGAATGAAGGAGATGGACAGCATAGGCACAGGCGGATACATCACTCCGTGTATCAGCCTTCTGCTCATAGTGCTTATGATGCTGATTATAAGAAGGTACTACCAAAAGACGAAAGCCTGAGTTGCCCTTAACCTCCGAAATCAAGCTTGAGCTGTTGCGGCAGCAATGCGAACGACATGCGGTGATGCGGCGACGCTCCGTGCTCGGCTATGGCTGCGCGGTGCTCAGTCGTAGGATAGCCCTTATTCTTGCGCCACAGATACTCAGGGAAGTCGGCGTCGATGGCGTTCATATAGTCGTCACGATAGGTCTTGGCAAGCACCGACGCCGCCGCGATGGACATATACTTGCCGTCGCCTTTGACGACCGTCTGCGACTTCACATCACGATACTGTTTGAATCTATTGCCGTCCACGATTATAAACTCGGGGCGCACCGACAGCATATCGAGCGCGCGGTGCATGGCGAGTATCGATGCGTTCAGGATGTTTATCTCGTCAATCTCACGGGCTGTGACTATGCCCACGCCCCATGCCAAAGCCTCCTTTTCGATTATCGGACGCAGCTTGTAACGCTGTCGTTCGGTCAGTTGCTTGGAGTCGTTGAGCAGCGCATTGCTGAAGTCGGGCGGAAGCACTACCGCGGCAGCGAAAACCGGACCTGCGAGACAGCCTCTTCCCGCCTCGTCGCATCCAGCCTCCACAACCTTGCCGTCAAGAAAAAAGTTCTTCAACATGGCGTTCTATTTTTCGTCGTAAACAACACTCAGCACAACCTCGCCGACCGACTGGAGCGTCTGCGCCGACACGTTGGACATATTGTCCTCGACCGTATGCCAGAAATGCCCGAAGCCCGACTCGCTGTAGTGGATAATGTCAATAGTAGGAATGCCGGCTATCTGGTTTATCTGCACATGGTCGTCGGTTATGCCGCCAAGACGCTTATCGAGGAACAGGTCGGACTTGCCGAGGCGGCGAGCCTTCGACCACACCTTGTCGACAATTCCGGCGGCATACTCCATAGAGTACATCTCCTTAGGGAACGACGCTACCGGCGAGCCCACCATGTCGAGCAGTATGCCGAAGCGAGCCTTGTAGCCGTTTGCCGCAGCCTCTGTCGCCCACACTCTCGAGCCGATGCACCAAGTGTCGGGATTGTACTCCTCCGCTTTCTCGAACTGCGGCGTGCCGTAATCCTCCACATCGACAAAAAGTATGTCCACGCCCACAGAAGCCGGCTTCACAGACAGCTGACGAGCCACCTCAAGAAGCACGCCCACTCCGCTGGCGCCGTCGTTAGCGCCATCGACAGGCTTGCGCCAATTCGCCTCGTCGGCATCGTTGTCGGAGAACGGGCGACAGTCCCAGTGCGAGAGCAGAAGCACCCTCTCCTTCTTGTCCGGCGCAAACGACGCCATTATGTTGCGGCATTTATATGACTTGCCGTCGTATGTATTAACGTTAGAAATCTGCTCCTTCACCTCAGCGCCGTACGACTTGAGCTTGTCAGCTAGCCAGTCACCGCACTGCGTGTGTGCCTTAGAGCCTGGGACACGAGGACCGAAATCGACCTGTTTTTTCACAAAAGAATATGCCGAGTCGCCTGAAAATGCCGCAGGGACATCATAGTCGCTTTTCGCGGATGGCTGCACATCCTTTTTTTTAGAACACGAAACTATCGAAGAAAAAGAAACGAGGAGCAAGAGCGCCACCACGTTTCGAGAAAATCTATTCATTGATTTTTTAGCACTTTATTAAAGTCAAATATAAAGATTTTCCACCTATTTTTATTTCGATTTTTCCCTGATTTAAAAAAAACATTTATCTTTGCGAGCACTTGCGGAAATAGCTCAGTGGTAGAGCACGACCTTGCCAAGGTCGGGGTCGCGGGTTCAAATCCCGTTTTCCGCTCTTTTTTTATTTATATAGGGTCGCCTCGATGGTGGAATCGGTAGACACGCAGGACTTAAAATCCTGTAATCATTGCGATTGTGCGGGTTCAAGTCCCGCTCGAGGTACGATAAGCTGATAAGTGATTATCAGCTTTTTTATTTCTTGAGGCCCTTGCGCATATTCCAAAACAGACGGCAACGAAGACAGTCCTTGCGCTCACAGTATTCACGTTTGAGTTGTATGAGAGCCTGAGATTCGAAGGCGGACGACGCATCCACGCCGTATGACCGCCAGCCTTCCACAATCGAGTTAGACTCTGCCGGCATCTCCTGAAGTATGACTGTAGCTTTTTCCTCCAGCCTGCTGTCTGTGTGGCTACGCCCATAAATGAAAAGTATCGGTGCTATTGCGTTGATTATAATGCTGTCTATCGACGACTTTCCGAGTCTCAGTCCGCCGAAGTGCACCGCCTTTATGTCCTTGAGCTGGGCGCGCATATAGTCAAGTGTCGGATTTTCCACAAACTTGGAAATGAGGTGCGTGGCATTGCAGATGATGTAGGAGAGCTGGTCTATCCTGACCCAAGGCAGATTGGACGGACGCAAACTGCCAGTTTTCCACTGTTCACGGCGCATAGGGACGAGTCCGAACTTAGCTTTGTAAAACGAGTAGTCGCGAGTGAACTGCGAGAAAAGGCTTTCGTCGTCTATTATCGATTCCGACAGCAAAGAGCTCTGTCCGAGCAGCATTGCCGCCACATGGTCTATGTCGTCGTTGTGCTTGAGGATGTACTTAAGAGGCGTAGCGCACGCCAATGCCTCCATCGCCTGCGAATTAGTACCGAAGCCCAGCGCACGGGCTATTGACACGTACATGACCGAAGCCCAGTCGCCGTCGGTGGTCTGCAGCACATTCTTGAGCCGCGACGTCTTAGTTTCCATACGCTGAACAAGACACGAGTCGAGCCACGAGTGCATGGTGAAACGGTCGATATAACCGATTCTCTCGGCGCACGGAATCCATGCTTTCGACGCTTTGTTGGCGTCATACAGCATTTCTATGTCTGCCGGTATCTGTATCTGCAGCTGGGGAATGACCTCGCCATTGGTGCGGCGCACACGCTCGTCGCTCACACGGACAACATGCAGCACAACAGAGTCATACGCTCCGTCCTTGTCGTGTCCGTGATTGTACCAGTCGGAAGCCACGTCATGTATCTCGACATTGCCAGCCCACACGGTGCCGCCGATTTTTATCTTCGCATTGAAAAAGTCCGGGCCGGAGTTGGTATTCAGCAGCCCCTGATCGATGACCTCAACGTCCTCGCCGTCAACAGTCCTCAGCCCGTCCGTAGGGAACAGGCGCAATTGCCAGACATACTGAATGAGTTTCTCCTCCATCGGCAGGATTTATAGCAAGCCAAACTTGTAGTTCTTCTTCTGCCAAAATTCGATGGCTCTCGGCAGCACAGCCAGCATGTTCTTCTCCGCCTTTTTGGAGTCGTGGAAAACGACAATCGAGCCGCCACGGCAATACCAGTGGATGATGCGGAAAACTGTGTTTGGCGAAAGATGTCTGTTGTAGTCTCGTGTTATGACATCCCAGAACACCACACGATACTTCTTCTTGAGTTCACGGAACTGGCTCGGCTTTATGCGGCCATACGGAGGGCGAACCAAATCACTGTGAATCAGTTCGTCCGCCTTAGCCACATTGCGCATATAGTAGCCTGTTGATGTATCGAAACCTTTTATATGGTTATAAGTGTGGTTGCCCACATGATGTCCACGGCGAATGACTTCCTGAAAAACCTCAGGATGCTTGTGCACATTCTCGCCAACGCAGAAGAAAGTCGCCTTCACTCCGTAATGGTCCAAAATGTCAAGCACCTTAGGTGTGACATCAGGGTCTGGTCCATCGTCAAAGGTGACGTAAACGGTCTTCTCCTTGCTCTTGATACGCCACAAAGCGCCCTTGTAATAGAACTTCAGTAATATGAACGGCCTTTCTATGAACATCTCTCGCCGTTAATAAACGTTCTTCTGATAAACCGGTCCGTACTTCTCGAGTATGTTGTCGCGTCCGTGCTGCTGAGAGAAGCTGAGCACAGAGCCAAGCACTGCAAGACTATGACCCAAATCGTCGCGAACGGACTTCTTCATGCTTGAGTTTCTCAGCGAGTTGAACCAAGTGATGTTCTCCACCTCGCCGTCCGCCACAGCCTCCATTATGGCATCGCCCTTGGCTGTCTGACCGAGCTGGTAGTACTGGTCGGCAAGATAGATGGAAACGTAGTCGTGAGGAACGGTCGTGGCTGGTATGACCTTCATGCAGTAGTCGAGCGCCTTGAGTGCCTTGTCTTTCTTTCCCTCGTTTATGAGCGCCTCGACCAGACGGTTGAACATGAGTCGGAATGTGCGGCACATGCGCAGGTTGTTCTCGTCGAGGTAAACATCAGGATTCTCGATGCCGCCCCAACGGAACTTGTTCATCATGTTGTCGTACATGATGTCGGTGTTCACGCCCTTGGAAACGGTGTCGGCATTCATAGGTATGATTCTATAGGCAAGACCTTCGAGCTGGAAGTTATTCTGCAAGCCGAGGTAATAGCTGTCGCCAACAGTCACCGCGAAGTAGATTGGTCTCTCCCAGTTGTTGCGCGCGAGCATCTCGTATATCATCTCCTCGTGCTTGTAAAGGCGTTCTGGCAACTTCACATCCAAACGGTCGAGGAGCTTCGACGAATCCTTCACCCAAGGGTTCTGAGCCATGTACTTGCTCTTGTCCACTGGAACGTAAGCGTTCTGCGCCGGACAATATGCGATGCCGTCGGTCAGAAGGCTGTCGTTAAGCACGAACTCATCTATAAGATACTTCAAATCCATAGGTTCCTCTATCATGTTCTTGCAATAGAGCAAGTCGCGCGAGCCTTGCACATACTGGTATCTCTTCCATGAGATAGGCAGCGGCTCGGAGTCGTAGGCCTGACGGCGCATCTGGTCGATGTACCAGTCGGTCTGCAGATAGCTCAGGTTGCAGACACGGACGTCGGTTCTCACGCCTTCCACCTCTTGCAGATACCACAGAGGGAATGTGTCATTGTCGCCGTTGGTGAATATTATCGCGTTAGGCGCGCATGATATGAGGTAGTTGTATCCGAAGTCGCGGCAAGTGTAACGGTTCGAACGGTCGTGGTCGTCCCAGTTCTGGCTTGCCATCTGCACAGGAACGAGCAGACATGCCACAGACGCGACGCATGCGCTGACCTCAGGCTTCTTCACAAGTTTGTTGATGAGCGACATAATGCCCAGCATGCCAAATCCTATCCATATAGCGAACGCATAGAACGAGCCGGCATAAGCATAGTCACGCTCACGAGGCTGATATGGAGTCTGGTTAAGGTAAAGCACGATGGCAAGGCCCGTCATGAAGAACAGAATGAAGGTCAGAAGGAATGACTCCTTGCCCTTCTTGCCGTTTCTGAGCTGCCAAATCAATCCGATGATGCCGAGCAGAAGCGGAAGCATGTAGTAAACGTTTCTGCCCTTGTTCTCCTTCATCTGGGTTGGGAGTTTGTCGTAGTCGCCCTCCCAGATGCTGTCGATGAACGGAATGCCAGTCAGGAACATGCCCTTGTCTATCTCGCCGTAGCCCTGGATGTCGTTCTGGCGGCCGGAGAAGTTCCACATGAAGTATCTCATGTACATATACATTATCTGATAATCGAAGAAGAACTTCAGGTTAGAGCCGAACGTAGGGGCAGAGCCTTGGAAGCTTCGTCCTGCGTTCTCGTACTCGAAATTCTTCATGTCGTCGCCGCTCCAAGACTTGTAAGCCGAAACATGGCTGCCCTGCGAGCTGTACATACGAGGGAAGAGCGTGCAGAACTGCTTGACGTACTCGTACTTTCTCTGCTTGTCTGTTATGATGTACTGGTCCTTCTCGGCGGCATCGACTTTCTCCTTCTGGCTCCATACGTTGTCGCCCTCCTTGATGGATGGTCGGATGGAGTTGTCGCCGGCAGGAATCCACTTAATTTCAGCGTTGTAGTATGGTCCGTAGAACAACGGACGGTCGCCGTACTGCTCACGGTTGAGGTAGCTCTTAAGGCTGAACACGTTGTCAGGAGAGTTCTGGTCCATAGGAGGATTCGCCGCAGAACGTATCACGATAACAGCGAACGAAGAATATCCAACAGCTATGACCGTAGCAGCCACAAGAATAGTGTTCATCAGGCTCATCTTGAAGCGTTTGCTCATGGCGAACACCATAACTGTGAGTGCGATGATTATGATTACGCCGAGCAATATGCTGCCCGCGATGAACGGCATACCCATGAGAGAAACACCGAGCACGAAGAGCACTCTCGCCAGTTTGTCATGCTTGCCTGTGTAAGTCGTATAAATGCCCAGTCCGAGAACTAAGAACAGCAGCACAAGGAAGAATGCGAAACCGGTATTGAAACTGAATCCGAGCGAGTTAACGAAGAACAACTCGAACCAAGAGCCCACCATCACAATGCCTGGGATAATACCGTACATCATGACGCCAAGAACAGCGAACGACACAAGCAGAGCCGCGATTGTGCCCTTGACAGTAGGCTTGAACTTCTTGAAATAATAAACCAAAGCTATGGCTGGTATGGCCAAAAGGTTGAGCAGATGGACACCAATGGACAATCCCATCAGGTAGGCGATGAGTATAAGCCAGCGGTTGGCGTATGGTTCGTCCGCCACCTCCTCCCACTTGAGGATAGCCCAGAACACGACAGCCGTGAACAGCGAAGAAGATGCGTAAACCTCGCCCTCGACAGCCGAGAACCAGAACGTGTCGCTCCATGTGTAAGCCAAGGCTCCCACCATGCCTGCGCCCATGATTGCCACGAGCTTGCCGAGGCTGTAGTTCCCCTCGGCGTCAGGAGTTATAACCTTCTTGGCGAGCAGCGTAATGGTCCAGAACAGGAAAAGAATCGTGAATGCGCTGGCAAGAGCCGACATCGCGTTCACCATAAGCGCGACATGCTCCACATCGCTTGCGAAAAGAGTGAAGAAGTGGCCCATGAGCATAAAGAACGGAGCCCCTGGAGGATGGCCTACGTCAAACTTGTAGGCTGTGGAAATGAACTCTGGGCAGTCCCAGAAACTTGCAGTTGGTTCCATTGTGCCGAGATATGTGAATGCGGCGATAGCGAACGCCAGCCATCCGAATATCCGGTTCCATAGTTTGAATTGTCTCATGCTTTTTGTAGTAGCTATTTTGTTTTTCTGTTATTGACACATCGAGCTTGCCTCAAAGACAAGCGATTCCCTAAAATCTCACAAAGATAAGAATTTAAAGCACACTCATATTATAAATATGAGTAAGAATAGTTGTATGCCGACACTGTAAAGCAGTATGCCATAGAGCATGGATTAACCGAAGACAGTGGCATTAACCTCAGTGCTGATGTTACTAATCAGCTCGTTGGTCACTTGAATGACCTTGGGATTGAGACTCATGGCAGCAAGGATATGGAGGAAGACCTCAAGAGGAGAGAGGAGGATGATGCAATCTTTGCAGTAGATTATGTACCTTTGACAGATGATGAAAAGGAAGATGTCTTTAGCTATCTTGATGACGAGCACGCTGGCAGAGGAATAGTAATTGGAGATAAAAACATATACCTCGTTGACCACGCTGGTAATGAGGTAAAAAGAGGCAAGGGAGGAATACCATATGGATTTCAATGTGTATTTAAGGTTGCTATTGATGGATTAAGCGAAGATGCAATACAAGAAATTAAAAGTAAAATAGAAGATGGCACTATCAGAAACCAAGTTAGTTTTAATAAATGGGCTAAGCTTAATCTTAAACAACAAGGAAGTGATAACAGCGATAGCATTGATGCTCAAGACAGAACAACAAATGAGAACAATGATAGATTGGATTTGGAAACACCAGAAGGAGAATCCATCGGAGGACAGGGTAATCAGAATAGCAAAGTTAATCTCGGAACAGATTTCGTAAAGACTGGATTCGATGGCACTAATGGGCCGAGGTACATGGCATCAGAAGACCACATGGAGAGGATTTAATGCTGCTTTCGAGCGCAATAATGACGCAGTCAAACACATTCGGCAAGTTAACGTCGGAGCTTGCGGACAAAAACGATGGAACTGTTGTCAAGAAGGTTATCCTTTATGGAAATCATGCGTATCTTTGGAGCACCGAGAATGGTTATGAATTCTTCGTGGAGCAAAGTCTTGCGATAAACGAGGAGAATTATCAGAAGATAAACGACCTATTAGACACCTATGGAACTGACGAATTTACAGCTGATGCTATTAATAGCATTCAACGAAGCGAGGATTCCACGGAACGAAGCCGCGGCTATATTGACATTGCTAAGCGAACAAGAGATAGAGCAAATAATAGACAAAATCATAGAGATGGACAGACTTCCGACGGAACAGGAGTTAATGAACATACTCTTTCCGATACTCAAGGCAAAACCAACTTCATAACCCCTCAAGGTCAAATCTATGGCTATGCAACTCCTGAAGGGGCTATATATCTTGATGAGAGAGTGATAAAAAAAATCCCGAACTTGCGTTCGGGATTTTTTTTATCAAAGCATGTCCTCCTGGACAACCAGATTGTCTATTATGAAGTCCTGACGGCTCGGTGTGTTCTTACCCATGTAGAACTCAAGGACATCGCCAATGAGGTCGCCCTTTGCCATCTTCACTTGGTCGAGCCGTATCTTGTCGCCTATGAAACCCTTGAACTCGTCGGGTGATATTTCTCCGAGACCTTTGAATCGCGTTATCTCGGGATTTGGCTTCAGCGCCTCGATTGCTTCGAGCCTTTCGTCTTCGGAGTAGCAGTAGCGGTCGTCAGCACCGTTCTTGCCTGTCTTACGCACACGGAACAGCGGCGTCTCGAGTATATAGACGTGTCCCCTCTTCACAAGCTCCGGATAGAACTGCAGGAAGAACGTGAGCATAAGCAGACGTATGTGCATGCCATCGACATCGGCATCGGTGGCGATTATCACTTTGTTATAACGCAGTCCGTCGAGTCCGTCCTCAATGTTAAGCGCCGCCTGCAGCAGGTTGAACTCATCATTCTCGTAAACCA
Organism: Paludibacteraceae bacterium; assembly: GCA_017937025.1. Lineage (GTDB taxonomy): Bacteria > Bacteroidota > Bacteroidia > Bacteroidales > Paludibacteraceae > UBA4363. The sequence continues at coordinate 55,466 of JAGBEJ010000004.1, forward strand.
CCTTCTTGGAAAGTCCCCAGCTGTTGAGCGGCTTACCGCGAAGACTGAACACCGCCTGCACGTCCACGTTGCGGCACTTGGTCAAGCTGCCGCTCGCAGAGTCTCCCTCGGTGATGAATATCGAGCTGTTCTCCATCAGTTCGTTCTTCGCCTCGTCTTTCACACGCGTGTCGTTGAAGTGGTAGCGGCAGTCGCGAAGCTTGCGGTTATGCAGGTTCGCCTTCTTGGCCTTCTCGCGCGCAAGCTTTGTCACTCCGGCAATCGCTTTTCGCTCCTTCTCGCTCTCCTGTATCTTGTGGAGCATTGTGTCGGCTATCTCCTGATTTTTGTGCAGGAAATCGTCAACCTCCTTCTTTATGAAATCGCCCACGAACTTGTTCACGCTCACGCCGCTCAGATCGTAAGGTTTGCCCTCGCTGTCCTTGTCCGGCGCCATGTTAGCCGAGCCGAGCTTCACCTTGGTCTGGCTCTCAAACGTAGGTTCGATGACGTTTATGGCGATGGTCGCCACGATGCCGCTACGGATGTCCGACAGCTCGAAGTTCTTCTGATAGAAGTCCTTTATGGCGCGTGAAAGATGCTCACGCAGCGCGCTCTGGTGCGTACCTCCCTGAGTCGTGTACTGTCCGTTGACGAATGAATAGTAGTCCTCGCCGTACTGGTCGGTGTGCGTGAAGGCTATCTCTATGTCTTCGCCCTTCAGGTGAACTATCGGGTAAAGCGGCTCGGCTGTGTTGCGCTCCTGCAGCAGATCGAGCAGTCCGTTTCGCGACACGAACTTCTGTCCATTGAAGACGAGTGTCAGCCCGGTGTTCAAGTATGTGTAGTTGCGCAGCATCGTCTCGATGTAGTCGGTGTGGAATTTGTATGGTCCGAACACAGTCTCGTCGGGGGTAAAGCGCACCATAGTTCCGTCGCGCTCGGTCGTCGGTTGCAGGTCGTATTCCTTGACAAGTTTGCCAGCCTCGAAATCGGCTTGCTTCACCTTGCCGTCGCGGAACGACCACACGCTGAAATTCGACGACAGGGCATTCACCGCCTTTGTACCGACACCGTTCAGTCCGACCGACTTCTGGAACGACTTGGTATCGTACTTCGCACCGGTGTTCATTATCGACACTGCAGCCACCATCTTGCCTTGCGGAATGCCTCGACCATAGTCGCGCACCGTCAATGTGCGCTCATCGAGCTTGATATCTATCGTTGTGCCGAAATGCATTCTGAACTCATCTATTGAGTTGTCAATCACCTCCTTGAGCAGCACATAAATACCATCGTCGGCGCTGTTGCCGTCGCCCAGCTTACCTATGTACATACCTGGACGCAAGCGCACATGCTCCAGTCCCTCGAGTGTGACAATGTTATCATCGGTGTACTCTGCCGCAGCGTTCTCCTGCGCTCCTCCGTTCAACAGTTCTTCGTCATTTGCCATGTCTTTCTCTCCTTTATATAATTAGTCCATTATTTATCTTATAACCAATATCTTGCCCGCTCCGCGAGCCTTGCCGCCGTTAGCCTCGGAAGCCATGACCGCATAAACACCGCTCGCCACACTGCGGCCATCCACATTGCGAAGATTCCACGTCGCCTGTCCGCCGTTTGCCACTGTCTGGCAGACGATGTTGCCTGCCGCGTCGGTTATCTTCACCACTGCCCCGTCCATAAGTCCAGTGATGGTCACCACGCCATTGAAGTTAGGACGCACAGGATTAGGGAATGCCCTTATTTCGTCAAGATCGGAGTTGCTCTCGGTCGCGTCGGAACGATATGACACAAGACCTCCGCCTGTAGCGATGAACACTTCGCCTGTCTCGTCATTAACGGCGATGGAAAGTATCTGATTGCTCAGCAGAGGGCTGTTGTCCTCGGTGAAATGCTGAATCTGAGTCAGTCCGTCGGCCGACATCAGGTAAACGCCTGAAGAGTTGGTGCCTATCCATTTGCGGTTGCCGCCATCCACGGCTATCGCCCTCACCATTTGTCCGTCCAAGAGATAGTCGGCGTAATTGGTGCCGTCGTTGCGCGAAATCTTAGGACGTGTCACCTTGTAGCCGTTGGTGAATATGTCCTTGACGCCGCTGAACACAAACACGCCGTTGTCGCAAGCCACCCACACATCGCCGTTCCTGTCCTCGGTTATGTCATAGACAGAGCCTAACGACTTCAGGTTTCCGTCCTGGTCTGTCACCGAGCTTATGAATTTCGTCTTGTGTCCGGACACGCTGGATGTGTTGCCGTTTTCGTCGAGTATGAAAAGTCCGCCGGTGCTGTATGTACGATGCGGTTTTCCGAACCATTTCTGGTTGTTGGATAGAACTACGACTTTATCCATAAACGGAGGGTTGGTAATGTTCGGATACGAGAACTGTTTCCAAGTGCCGTCCTCTAGCATCACCTTGACCGACGCCGCCGACAACTCGTTTATCATCCAGAGCCTGTCGTTATTATCCAGCGCCACACCGCAGACCGTTATATAATCATCGGCCTCGCTAACCGAGTTTGCCACTTGCAGCGTGCTGTTGCTTGGGCCATAGCGCTTATAAAGAATGTCATTCCTGAACTCGTAAAGTCCGTCACGGAGCGATGTCACATAGTAATGCGTCTTGTCTTTCGGGTCTATCGACATATAACAGAGAGAGAGGAAGTTCTTGCCTGTCGCTCCGTAAACCTCATTTCTTGTTATGCTATTCCACACCTCATTCTCGAAGAACATGACCGCGCCTGGCTTGCTGACATCAGACGCCGAATAACACCTCGGATTTCCAGTCATGGCGAAGATTCTTCCGCCTGAATATCTGAGCGAGAACACATCCTTGTTGGCCGGTCCTGAAGGCTTGATTGCCTGGACAGGCTGCCAATTATTGAGTTCCACCACGCCACGCCATCCTGCTGCCACCCAGATGCGCTCGGAAGATTTTGAGTCCTGAATAGCAGACGGAGAGTATATGTTGTCGCACCTTGAAATCTCCGCGCCGTCAGCAGAAATCTTAGCAACCGAATTCGACTTGCCTACGACAAGATTGCCGTCAGACGAAACCGAAAGTCCAAGAGCGCCGTCATCCAGCTGAGTCAATGCCGCCTTGTCTATTTCCTTGCTATAAAGCTTATTGGATGACGAAAGGATAAATAATTTGCCGCTGGCATATTCCACTTGCTTGGCATCGTCGATTTCCAGCACAGTAGTTTTCCACATTGCGCTGTTAACCAGCATCTTCTCACTCTTCGAAGCACTTTTGAGTCCGTCGGGAGTCAATGCGTATATCGAATCGGGAGTCAATGCCACCGAATACACCGAGAGATATGTGCCGCCGTCACCTATTATATAAGTGTCCGAGATTTCCTTCTTCGTCGGATTAAAGACGATTATTCCTATCTCGCCCGCGATATAGACATTGCCTGTCGAGGGGTCGTAAACGAGTTCAGAAGGGTTCTTGTCGGCGCTCACGCTTGAGTTCTTAATGTCCGGCACATTCTTTATGCTGCCGTCGTCATAGAGCAGGTCTATATTCCCGTCGGTATATGCTATCACAAGCGCCTTGGCCTTTTCCGCGTACGTCACCAAAGCGACATTCGCGCCATTGAGCCCTTCGACCTTGGAAAGTGTCTCCACTTCATAGTCCTTCTTGTCGAAAAGGAAAAGCGAGCCATCGCTCACGCCGAACACTCTATCTGCCGACTGCGCAACTTTCTGCACGTTATTGAAAGACGCATGCACACGCCATCCGCCCACTTCCACCTGCGCCAAAGAGCAGACAGACACGAGAGATGAAACGCAAAGCAGCAATATCTTCCTGAGACCGTTCATTTATCACAGACTATTTAAATAATCAGACAATTTTTTAATAGCTCGCCCACGATGGCTTATCGAGTTTTTGTCTTCTGCGGAAAGCTCCGCGAATGTCTTGTCCTTATCCTCCGGCACAAAAACAGGGTCGTAACCGAAACCGCCATTGCCATGGCGCGACTCCGTGATGCGGCCTTCCACCTTGCCCTCGAACACATGCTCCTCACCGTTGATTATGAGGGCGACAACCGTTCTGAACCGTGCATTGCGGTCGCTCTTGCCCTCGAGGTTAGCCAGCAGCTTGTCGATGTTAGCCTCGGAGTTCTTGTCCTCGCCCGCGTAACGTGCGGAGTGAACACCAGGCTCGCCATTCAGCGCGTCCACCTCGAGCCCTGTGTCGTCCGAGAAGCAGTCAACACCGTATTTCTGGTTTATGTAACGCGCCTTTATGAGGGCGTTATCCTCGAGTGTTGTGCCTGTCTCGGCTATGTCGTCATGGCATCCGAGCTCATCAAGACACACGATCTCGAATTTGTGTCCGACGATAGCCGACACCTCTCTTATCTTATTCTTGTTGTTTGTCGCGAATACGAGTTTTCTAAGCATTTTGTATCCTTTTTTATCTTGCGAGCCATAATTCAGGATTCTGCAAAACAGACTCCTTATACAGCATGAAATACAATTCCGTCTTGTCCGCCTCCTGGTCCACGAAGACACGTCCGAGTTTCTGACGGGCCTTCACCTTGTCGCCCACTTTCACATAAGTGGCTGTCAGATTAGCATACACGGTTCTGTAAATGCCGTGCTTCACGATTATGGCGTTGTTGTTGCCTGGTATAGCGAAGACCTGTGTCACCTCGCCGTCGTAAACAGCGCTGGCGTCGGAGTTGGCTGTTGTTTGTATGTATATGCCCTTGTTGTTCACCTGAACGTGGTCGAGCACCGGATGAGGGTGCAATCCGAAATGTCCTGTGACAATGCCCCTGACTGGCCAAGGCAGACGGCCTCGGTTGCTCTCGAAGCCACCTGACACAAGCGACTTGCCTTCGGACGCTGGAGCTGAAGGCTTAGTCACAGGAGCTGAAGGCGTCGATGGCGCTGACGGTGCTGATGGTTTTGCTGCAGTACCTGAAGTAGCCGGTTTTTTGCTTGCTGCCGCTTTTGCCTTGCGTTCAGCCTCGGCTTTCGCCTTCGCTTTGCGCTGCGCTTCCTGCTTAGCTATCTCGGCTGCAATCATATCGTCGATTTTCTTGTTCAGGACTTCAACTTGGCGCTGCTGTTTCTCGAGTTTCACTTTCAAGTCGGACTCTTTCTGCGACAGCTCGGTCAGCATCTTCTGCTTGCTTTCCTTGCTTTTCAGCAGTTTGTTGCTCTCCACCTGCTTTCCCTTGAGTGTATTGTGCTTCTCCTCCTTCACGCGCGACAGGAGAGTCTCCTTCTGTCCCAGCTCGTCAGTCACTTGCTGTATCTTCTGCGCTTGCTCCTTTCTGTAGTTGGAGTACTGCTGAACATACCTCAGTCTGCGGAATCCCTGTGTAAGCGACTCCGAAGAGAGTATATAAAACACAGCGTTGCTTTTGGTCTTGTGGAAATAATAATGGTAAAGCAGCTTTGCGTATTCCTTTCGCAGTTCCTGCAGTTTTTCCTCGAGTTGAGATTTCTCGGCATTGATGTTGGAAAGGTCACGGTCGAGTATTCCCACCTCGTCGTTAAGAGCCTTTATGAGGTTCTCACGCTCCTCTATCTGCCGGCTTATGACGGTTATGCTGTTGGCTGTCGTTTTCTGGTTCTTCTTATTCTCGTTCAACAACCTGTTGGTCATCTCGATATTCTGCTTAGCCTGACGCTGCTTGCGCTTGAGCGACTTGACTGTCTCCTGCGAGCAGACGGAGACCGATATTCCCAACAAAATCAATATGCTTAAAAGACAACGCATGGTTATATTTCCTTTATTCCTTATCATTTAGAGAACAATTCCTCTGGATTCGTAACTTTCTTGTATTTCGACTTGTCAGTCGGATTTATGGTGACAGCCTGGTTAAACTCGGCTTTCTTTATTTCTATCGACAACTTGCTCGACGACTTGCCCTGAAGCGCCGAGATGAATATCATGAAAGGGAATGTCACAAAGTTCTGTGTGCGGAACTGAGAGTAAGTGCACCTCATGCTCATGCTGGTCTGATACTTGACCTGAGTGTTCACGAGCTTGCCGTTCTTGTCTAAGTCGAACTCGTGCGAGAATCCCGCCGCGTTCTTCGACCCGAGCATCTGTATGCCTGTCGGAGTCACAGTCTTGCTATCCAAGTGTCCGAGCACTTCCTTCGAGTTCTTCAGGCTTTCGCCGGCTATGAATATGTGGTTCAGCAGCAATGCCTGGAAGTCGTAATAATCCAGCTTCATGCCCAGCATCTTCGCCAGATAGTCCATGTTGCTCTCGAAGTAACGGCCCTGCAGCTTGTTCACCGCCACCACGTTCTTAGGCGTGATGTCAAGTCTCGCCATCTCTATGCCGAGCGCTGGCTGAAGCGATATTTGCACGATGCTGTCCTTGATTATTCTGATGGACGCTCTCGAAGACAGTTCCTGACCGCCAGTGATTATCGTGACCGAGGCGTTGTTGATGTTGACTGTCGAGATTTTTGGCTCGTTCACGACGAACGCCACTTTCTTGACTGTAGTTTTCGATGAGCCTTGCGTCGCCACATCGGACGGCGTCACGTCCTGCGACTGCTTTGTAACTGCCGGCACAGGCTGTTTCTTTATCGATTTGCACGACTGCATTCCCATGCCAAAAACAATAGGGAAAGCCACGGCATAAGCCATGAATCTTATTATTCTGCTTCTATTCAACATAAGTTCCAGTTTCTATTTTCTTATTCAACAAATCCGAGCCGCCGCCTATTTCCGCAGCGCGTTTCCACCAGATCATAGCCTCATCCTTATCGCCCGACATATAAAGAACGTCGCCGAAATGCTCCACACAGACTCCGTTCTTGTCGCCGCCTTTGTCGATGGCCTGCTGCATGAAAAGCTTAGCCATCATATAGTCCTTCTTGCGGAAGAATATCCACGCGTATGTGTCAAGGTACGACACGTTGTTCGGATTTGCCTTCAGAGCCAAGGCGCTCATCTGCTCCGCGCGGTCCAAATCGCGGTTATAGACCGAAAGATAGTACGCGAAGTTATTCAGCAGCAAGTCGTTATTCGGATTAAGCTCGTATGACTTCTCGTAATAAGCGAATGCGCTGTCTGGTATATCTTTCTGAGCGTAAATATCGCCTATGTACATATTGATATCGGCCTGCGCCGCCTTGTTTTCAGGCTGATTCTTCTTGTATGACTCCAAGGACTTCTGATACATAGCCACAGCAGACTCAAAACCGCCGTACAACGACAGCGACAATCCCTTTATCGCAAGCATCGACGGACTTTCCGGTAGATAAACAAGCGCCGAATCGCAAGTCCTGCTCAACGAGGCTGTGTCGTTTCTCTGCATGTATATGCCCACAAGATCCTGCCAGCCCTGCTCAAGCATCGGGTCTATGCGCACAAGTTCCTTGAGCTGCACCTCGGCTGCAGTGTCGTTGCGCTGCATAAGACAGAACGTAGAGTAATAGGCGCGCACCATGGCGTCGTCGGGATACTGCTCCACAAGTGAGCGGAAGCATTTGTCGGCGAAGTCCACTCTTGTGACGTTCGAGAAATAGTCTGTTATGAGTTTCAGCTTCTCGCCTGCCTCCACTTTCGGGTCATTGACATAGGACATGACCACAGCATCAGCCTCATCTGTCTGACCTCTGGCGCTGCAGAGCGCGAGTTTCTGGTTCAGCACCTTCTCATTGTTCGGCTCTATCTTGTCTGCCTCGTCAATAACCTTCTCAGCCTCGACAAAGTTGCTGTCGTTAAGATGCGCCATGGCAAGGAAAATCTTGTAATCGACGTTCAACGGATAAGTCCGCGACAGTTTCTCTATCTCCGCCAAAGCCTTTTTCTTCTTGCCCTGTATCTGGAGCATGTGGTATTTTTCAATGGAGATATTCTCGTCCACGCCGACTTTCTTCTCCAGTCGGTTCAGTGCCTGCAGCCCTTTGTCGAACTGGCGTGTCTGCAGATACAGACCTGCCAAACGGTAGTCTATGTCCTCAAGGTCGGGACGCAGTTTTTCTATTTCCTCATAAAGTTCCACAGCATCCGCCACTCGCTTGTTCTTCAGATAGAGCTCCGCGAGAGTCATTTTGTACCAGATGTTGTTCCTGTCGAGAGAGGCTGCCAGATGCGACATCTTCATGGCGTTGTCGTCGTCGCCCACCTTGCTGTATATGTCAGCCAGCTCGAACACCACCGCCGCGTCCTTATGGTCGATGTAGTAGCACTCGGTCAGCAGGTCGATTGCCGCGGCATAATTGCCAGCCTCCTTCTGACGCACCGCTTCGGTGAAGAAGTATATCTTCTTGCGTTCAAAACGGTTATTGGCGTCGGACTTTGCCGCTGGCTCGCTCTTTATCGCGCCCAGCGTGTTGTTTGCGCTTTTCCCTTTAGAAAAGGCGACAGAGACCGACGACAATGCGCCCAACAGCATCGCCGATATTATTAAAACCTGTGTCTTATAAGAAAAAAGCATCCGGAAAAATTCAAGTCGTTTGTCTGTTTTTTTACTTTGTGCCAGTGTGTCCGAATCCGCCTGCGCCACGTTCGGTCTCGTCGAGGACTTCCACTTCCTGCCACTCCACGCGCTCATGCTTCGCCACCACCATCTGGGCTATGCGCTCGCCGTTCTCCACCACGAACGGCTCGTTGGAGAGGTTCACGAGTATCACGCATATCTCGCCACGGTAGTCGGCGTCGATTGTGCCAGGAGTGTTCAGCACAGTGATTCCCTTCTTCAGCGCCAAACCGCTGCGAGGACGCACCTGCGCTTCAAACCCGGCTGGCAGCGAGATGTAAAGCCCCGTTGGAATGAGTTTGCGTTCGAGCGGATTCAGCGTCACGCTCTCCTCGAGGTTCGCGCGGAGGTCCATGCCTGCCGACTGTTCTGTGGCATAGCTTGGAGTCTCGTTCTTCGATTTATTTATTATCTGCACTTTCATATATTCTGTTTTTAAATTAAAGCCCCATGCTGTCGCGATAAAAATCAAACGCCTCGTCTATGAGCTTGCGCGAAGCGTGCTGGTTTATCCTGATATCGCCGATGCCGCCGAGCAGAGTGAAGTTTATCTCGTCCTTCACAACGTTCTTCTTGTCGTGTGTCATAAGTTCGAAGAGGTGGTCATAGTTGTCGCAAGTTATGCTCATCACGCCGTATGTCTCGCGTATCAGTCTCACGGCTTGCGAAAGAATGTTCTTGTCGAATCCCAGAAGCACGTGCGACAGATACAGTTCAGGAATCATGCCCCAAGCCACGGCGTAACCATGCAGCGCCGGCGTGCCTTTCTCGTGCGAGAAGCTCTCGAACGCATGACCGAACGTGTGTCCGAAGTTCAGCGCCTTGCGGATATTCTTCTCCGTCGGGTCTTCTTCTACGATGCGCTCCTTCACGGCTATGCTCGAGGCAAGCAGCGGACGGAGTTCCTTGAGGTCGAACTTCTCCATGTCGAACGAAGAAACCTTGCGCCACTCCTCGGCGTTGGAGATAAGTCCGTGCTTCAGCATTTCAGCCATGCCGCTCACCTTGTTGGCGTGGTCGAGCGTCGAGAAGAACTCTGTGTCTATGACTACGGCCTCGCTTGAGTTTATCACGCCTATCTCGTTCTTCAGTCCGTTGAAGTTGATGCCGGTCTTGCCGCCCACAGCCGCATCCACAGCGCCCAACAGAGTCGTCGCCACGTTTATGTACGACATTCCTCGCTTGAACGTCGATGCCGCGAATCCGCCGAGGTCTGTAACCATGCCGCCGCCTACGTTTATCATCGTCGAGCGGCGTGTCGCTCCGTTCTCCGACAGGAACTGCCACACCGAGGCGAGCGTGTCTAAGTGCTTGTGCGTGTCGCCTGCGCCTATCACGCAGACCTTGCATGCCTTCAGTTCTGGGCAGGCGTCCATCAGCGCCGGCAGACACTGTTTGTTGGTTGTCTCGTCGGCAAGTATGTATATGCTTTCGGGTGCGCGGCCGTCGAGCACGCTTCTCATGTCGGCTCTCAGGTCGCTTGTTATTATCACTTTCTGGTTGTTTGCCATCGTTTCTTTACTTCTCGTTTTTCAACAATTCTCTCAACTTAACCATGCCCTTGGTCGCCACGTCCTTTATGAATGTCACAGGACGGTATGAATTCACTTCGTTAGGGTCTATCAGGTATATCGGTGTGGTCTTAGGCACATAGTTGAGCAGCCCTGCGGCAGGATAGACGTTGAGCGACGTGCCCACCACCACGAATATGTCAGCCTGCTTGGTCAGTTCTATCGCTGGGTCAAGCATCGGCACCGACTCTTCGAAGAACACGATGAACGGACGGGCTTGCGTGCCGCCTATCTCGTCGCCCATGTTTATGTCGCGGTAGCCGGTATCCTCCACCACTGTCTTGTCCAGATTGCACGATTTGGTTATCTCGCCGTGCAGGTACAGCACCTTTGTGCTTCCAGCTCTCTCGTGCAGATTGTCCACGTTCTGTGTTATCACCTCCACGTCGAAGTCTTTTTCCAGCTCAGCTAATATCTTGTGCGCCTCGTTAGGCTGAGCGTTCTGCACATCGTGTCTCAGGCTGTTGTAGAACAGCAGGGCATTCTCCGTATTCCTCGCGAAACCGCCAGGCGTGCACACATCCTCCACGCTGAACTTCTGCCACAGTCCGCCCTGGTCTCTGAACGTTGCGAGTCCGGACTCCGCGCTTATTCCTGCTCCCGATAACACTACGAGCTTCTTCATAACCGACACTATTGCATGTTATATAGTTAACTTACAAAGTTATGCAAAAGATTTGATATAATGCCACTCCGTGCGTTACAGTAGCTTAAAACTGAATGGAAAAGAAAAAGGTCAGCATCTCTGCCGACCCTATAATCACAAAGCCATGAATAATCCGGTTGCTGAGCGGAGCCGAAGCAACCACAAGTAAAAAAGAGAAGCCCATTCAACAGACCTCTCTTTCCATTTCATTTATTTACTTTCTCAAAAATCCTCCTGATTCCACTTCGCTTCTCTAAAAATGCGATACAACTCTCTCCCAAGTATATCCTTTTTAAATTCTCTTTCATGTACATAAGGAACTGTGTTTATTCGAACTTTAATAATTCCGTCTTTGAGCTTCATCATTTGCTCTTTCGTCAAGCAAAAGTTAGCAGTTGCTGTATAAGTTGTCGAAGAAACACTGCCAAAATCAAAACCAGTAATCATGTTAGTCCCTGGGATGCCCATACCAAAAAATGGGCCAGACGAATCATGATATTCATGAGTATCCAACGTCAACGCTTGGCCTTCCAACTTAATGACCTCGCCCATTGCTGTTTTCATCATAAGCACAGGGGTGGTGACAAACTTGAAACCATTTGATGTTATAACAGAAACCGACAAAATCGCAGTATCACCTTTCCATACAGGAGTATATCTAACACCGCACCCTTCCGCTTTTAATGCTTTATAAGTATATTCCACAAACATTTTTTCTTTCTTTTTCCCCGCACAATTAAACACGCACAGAAACACTGAAAGAAATATGAGTATTAGTCTTTTCATAACAATTAATAGAAGTTTATTGTTGCTGTAATATTAACACCACTGTCTGAAATAGTACCTGTAAAGGTTTTTTCAGAGGCCCATAAAAGATAGCCTGAAGCTTGTTTTACATGAATCGAATAATATCCTACATCTGTAGTAATTTTCATGCTCGAATTGCCTGCGACATTTCCAAAATTTCTCCCATTTATAGTGACTGCATAAGGATCACTGTCTTTATTTACCACCGTAACAGTACCGAGTTCAGGAAATTTGCAATTCACGGTACCACCGGGAGATAAATATGGAGTTCCTGTTCCTTTGTAAGCTTTTCCACTCACATAACCATTTAACTGCACAAATGACATATTGTACAATCCTGATTCTAACCCTGTTATTTTCTTGGATTGCCCAGCATCTAAAGTATAAGTAAGCCCATCAAAAGTGACTTCATATTTATTATACGGAGACTGATTCACAAGAATCACAGTCCCTTTTTGCACAGTTGTATTTCCTCCCGAACTTGGCTTATTAGATATTCTATAGTACCCAAAGCTCTGCCCATCCACAGTAAAATACAAATAATTATCGTTCAATTCCGTTACCGTAACCTTTACAGAAACCCCTCTATTATAGGTCATTGTAAGTTTTTTATCAGAAGTTGTTGTCCAAGTTCCTGTTTTTTTAAAACCTGGAGCGACTTGAATAAGTGTATTGTTATACATAAATTCAATTGTGTCGTTGCCATTTAGGGTTTTCCAGACACCAACCAATTTAGAGAAATCAACTTTATCTCGTTGCGGCTCTTCTTTGTCGTTATCAGAACAAGAAACTAAGAAAAACGCCCCAAACAAGGCTAATAGAATTAAATAACTGAACTTTTTCATAATACATATTCATTGCGCCAACAAAGCCCACAATTGGCAGTTTGTACATTACTGAATCATGTATACAAAAAAGGGAAACGCAGGCTTCCACATCTGCTCGTCCGCTGTTGAGGCCCTGAGTTGCCCTTGATGGTGAACGAGTAGAGGGATGTCTGCGCTTTGTATGATACGAAACAGGGATAGTGTGCGTGGAGAGCATAAAAACTCACCATGCACACCCCAGTATACGTCAAATGCATACCTGCAGCTATCACTTCTACATTGTCTTGACCATCAATTTTGAAATTTCTCAGGTTTCAACGAGCCAATTGACAAAGCATAATATGACGCTTCTCTTCTATGTAAATACTACCGCATAAACACTTCGCATAAAACAGCGAATGCTAAGCGATAGACATCGCAATATAATCATTTTTTCTCATTAAATCTCTGTTGATAAAATTTTTACAATCATCAGCCAAATAAAAAAGGTGGCAAGAAAGCCACCTTTTTCTACAAGAACAATTAATATTTTTCAATCATTCATACCTTATCGCATCGATAGGATTGAGTGACGAGGCTTTGCGCGCAGGATACCAGCCGAAGAAGACGCCGGTGATTGTACACACGCCGAAGCTCAACAGAACGCTCCACGGCTGGATATAGACCGGCCACGAGGCGATGATATTGACCAGCAGAGTGGCAATGACTCCGAGCAGCACACCGATGATGCCGCCGGTGATGGAGATGATAATCGTCTCGATGAGGAACTGCGACAGGATGTCCCTGCCGCGCGCACCGACCGACATGCGGAGACCTATCTCGCGTGTGCGCTCGGTGACCGAAACGTACATTATGTTCATAATGCCGATACCGCCCACGACGAGCGATATTCCGGCGATGCAAGCCAGAAGCACCGTCATCATCTCGGATGTGGAGCTCATCATGGACGAGAGTTCCTGCTGCGAGCGGATGGTGAAGTTGTCGTCGTCGCCGTCGCGGAGCTTATGGTTCTCGCGCAGTATCTCGGTTATTTCCTTTATGGCGTTCTGCGTCTCGTCCTCGGTAACGGCGGAGCAGACTATCTGCTGCAAGTATGTGACTGCCAGGATGCGCTTCATGACGGTGGTGTAAGGCGCCAGAACGACGTTGTCCTGGTCCTGCCCCATGGAGTTGTAGCCTTTGGATTTAAGCACGCCGACGATGCGGAACGGTATGGAGTTGAACCGCACGACCTTGCCCACAGGGTCCGAGCCGTCGGGGAAGAGGTTGTCCACCACCGTCTTGCCTATGATGCAGACTTTGGCTGACGAGGCGATGTCCTGTTCGGAGAACATGTCGCCGCTCTCCACCTGCAGCTGACGGATGGTCAGATAGCCGAGCCCTACGCCCTGCATCTGCGACGGCGTGTTGTTGTTGCCGTTGATGAACTGACCGGACTTGCTGACCGACGGACTTATCGCCGCTATCTTGGTCGCACGACTGACTATAGCCTCGTAGTCCTCAAGTTTGAGCGTCTGCATAGCCGAAGGGTCCATGCGCACACCGCCCTGACGGTCGCCGCCGGGATTTATCATTATCATGTTGCTGCCCATCTCGGAAATCTGCTGCTCAATGGAGCGCTTCGAGCCCTGACCGATGGCAAGCATGGTGATGACCGACGCCACGCCGATGATGATGCCGAGCATCGTGAGGAACGTGCGGAACTTGTTGTTGGAGAGCGCCTTGAACGCTATTTTAAAAAGGTTGGCATAGTTCATAAGCGCTTATTCTTCTGGCGGCAAGGATGCAAGCGCGGCGGCTGCGTCCTCGACATTGTGGTTAATCGTGTCCTCGGTTATTCGTCCGTCGCGCAGGAATATGTTCCTTGTGCTGTAGCGGGCTATTTCGGGATTATGGGTTACGAAGATTATGGTGCGGCCCTCGGCGTGCAGTCTCTGGAACAGCACGAGTATCTCGAACGAGGTGCGTGTATCGAGGTTTCCTGTGGCCTCGTCGGCGAGCAGCACGGCAGGGTTGTTTACCAAAGCCCTCGCTATAGCCACACGCTGCATCTGTCCACCGGACATCTGGTTGGACTTGTGTTCCAGACGGTTGCCGAGTCCGACAGTCTGCAGCGCATTGACAGCGCGCTCACGCCTCTCCTTTGCCGACACCGACGAATTGTACATCAGCGGCAACTCGACATTCTCCACCGCCGTGGTCTTAGCCAGCAGGTTATAATTCTGAAACACGAAGCCTATCTTGCGGTTGCGCAACACGGCGCGCTGGTCCTTGGACATCTCGCGCACGGAGTTGCCGTCCAATAGATATGTGCCGGATGACGGAGAGTCCAAGCAGCCAAGCACGTTGAGCAACGTGGACTTGCCCGAGCCCGACGTGCCCATTATGGTGACGAACTCGCCCTCCTGAATGTCGAAGGACACGCCACGCAAGGCATGCACAGTCTCGCTGCCCACGATGAAGTCACGTTTGATATCCTGAAGTGAAATTACTGCTGCCATAAGCCTGATGTTTATCTGCTTCTTCTGCCTCCCGGACGCGATGGCATGAACGGAGACTTTTCCGTCTTCTGTGAAGATGCGTCGCCTTTCATACTCTCACCGGGCATTCTTCCGTTGTCAACCGACATTATCACAGTCTCGCCTTCCTTCATACCGGACAGGATTTCCGTCTTGTTGCCCGAGCTGATGCCTATCTTGACAGGATGCGCAGTGAAAACGTGTCCTTTGCGAGTCCATAGCTTATGCCGTCCCTTGCAATCGACGATGGTGTCGTTCGGCCCTGCCGTGTTCTCCTCGGCTGACGGGTTGAACCTCAAGGCTTTCGTAGCCACGCAGAGAACGTTCTGTCTCTCCATGGTGTAGATGGTGACGTTGGCTGTAAGTCCTGGTTTGAGTTTCAAGTCGGGATTGGGAGCGGAAATAACGACTTCGTATGTCACTACGTTGTTTGACGTCGTGGCTTCCTGGCGGACCTGAGTGACCTGTCCCTGAAACGACTCGTTCGGGAAGGCATCCACCGAGAACACCACTTTCTGCCCCATCTGCACATTGCCTATGTCAGCCTCATCGACATTCGCCACCACCTGCATGTTGGTCAGGTCATTGGCTATGACGAAGAGCGTAGGCGTGTTGAATGAAGATGCGACGGTCTGTCCCTCCTCCACCGACTTGCTCAGCACAACGCCGTCTATAGGCGAATATATCGTGGCGTAACCGAGGTTGGTCTGCGCCTTCGCCACGTCGTTCTTGGCTATCTCGTAGCTGTTCTTGGCGCGCAGGTATGTGTTGTAAGCCGTTTCGTATTCCGCTTCGGCTATCAAGTGCTGCTCGTGGAGTGTCTTCTGCCTTTCGTAATTCTTCAGCTGGTAGTCGTACTCAGACTTGGCTGAAGCGAGGTTGCTCTTCTTCGACGCCAGTTCGCTCAACAGGTTTGTCTTGTCAAGCTCGGCTATCACCTGACCTTTCTTCACGTTGCTGTTGTAGTCAACATAAAGACGCGACACGATGCCCGAAACCTGCGTTCCGACCTCCACCTGCGACACCGGCTCCACCGTTCCAGTGGCAGACACCGACACACTCAAGTCGGCGCATTCTATCTTTGTCTCCTGATATGTGGCGGCGAATGGCTTCTCACGCACGAAGAACCACCATACAAGCGCCGCAATCGCGACTACCGCAAAAAGAATGATTAGGAATTTCTTCATATTATAATGTCATTTGAATTGTTTCTATAAAAAACTCTCGCCAGCATAGAATCTAAGAAGATTTATATTGTAAATGGCTGTGTACTTGGATTGCAGCAGAGCCTGTTGAGCCGACAGCAGCTCGTCCTTCTGAGCGAGGAGGTCAGTCGGATTCTTGAGTCCGACTTCAAACTGCTTGGATACCAGTTCGTACGACTGCTCCACGGCTTTCACTTTAGCCTTCGCCGCCTTGTAATTCGTCTGGGCGTTTATAGCGTTAAGCCAGATGCGCTCTATGGTCCAAAGCAGCTGGTCCTTGGCGTTCTGCAGTTCTATCTCCGACGACGATTTGCGCAGCTTCGCCTTCTCCAGCGCCGACTTGTTCTTGCGTCCGGTCAGTATAGGAACGTTAAGCGACATGCCGACCGAATTGCTCCAGTTGTTCTTCACCTGGTCCACAAATGAGAGACTGCTCTTCTCGCCGTTGGCTGTGCCCACCGAAGCGCCCATCGACAATGTCGGGTAATAGCCGGCACGTGCCGACTTTATGCCATAGTCCGCCGACTCGATAGCAAGCTCGCGGCTCTTGACCTCCGGACGAACCGAAAGCGCCGACTGGTAAACCATCATGTAGTCGGGAATCGCAGCCAGCACCGCCGAGCTGTCGTATGTCGCAGCCACAATGTTGAGCGACAAGTCCACCGGTATGCCCATCAGCTGACAAAGCTGCATGCGATAGTCGCGAGCCGAGTTCTGAGCCGAAATGACGGAATAATTCTGCGCCGAATACTGCGCCTCCACTTGGGCATAGTCGCTTATGGAAATGGAGCCAGCCTTGTATAATCCCTTGGAACGGTCGCGCTGCGCCTCCAATGTCGTCAAGGCGTTCTGCTGTATCTTCACTGCCTCGTCGCAGTAGAGTATCTGTATGTAAATATTCAGGACATCCTGTATCACCGAGTTCTTCGACTGGGCGAATGACTCGTTGGCCGACTGCTGCGAGACCTTGGCTATGTCTATGGCAGACGTGCGCGAGCCGTCGAATACGGTCCAGTTGGCGGACAGATTGTAGCTGCCGGAATACGAGTTCTCAGGGTCGCCGTAAGGGTGATTGCCGAACGACTGGTTAGACGAGAACGAAAGTGACGGGAGCCAAGTGCCCTTAGCCGACTTCAGCTCGACATCAGCCACTTGCTTATCGACCTTGCTCAGTTGTATGTCGAAGTTGTTTTCAAGAGCATAATCTATGCACGACTGAAGAGTCCATCCTGACGCTTCCTGAGAAACAGCTGAGACAGCCGTAAAAAACGACGCCACAGCAAGAATAAGGAATCGGGGAGCTGATGCCATAAGAATTTGATTTTCAATGTTACCGTATGCACAAAAATATAAAAAGTAACATGAAAACTTACACTTGCGTAAGAAAAAACGCACAAAGCAGAGCAAAGCGCCACTTTTTAACAAAAAAGCATCTCAATGCGCTTCTGGCAGAGGGAAACTGCTATTTGAGTTTCAGAACATCACCGAAGTGGATGTTCGATGATTCAAGAGAGTTAATCTCCATAAGGTCTGCCACCGACATGCCGTAGTGGCGAGAGATGGAGTAAAGGGTTTCGCCCTTCGCCACGACTATTGTGTCCGGCACTTCCACTATTTCTTCTTCATGCTTCGACGCCTTGCCCTCTTGCGGAGCGACTCTCAGCTTCTGTCCTGCTGATATTGACGGACTTTTCAAGTCATTCCATTTTTTCAGGTCATCGACCTTGCATCCGTAGTGCAGCGACAGATAATAGAGCGTCTCGCCCTTCTTCACAGTGTGGAATCCTTCCTCGTCTGTGCTTTCCAGCTCGGCGAGTTCCTTGGCGTATTCGCTCACACGGCTTGGAGCGTTGTCAGCTTTTACGCTTTCTGACGGCGCGCTGTCGGCTGGCTTCACTGGCACCTTGGTCGTTGTCTTGACAGAAACCGTCAAACGCTGCCCTCTGTTGATTCTTGTAGAACGGAGGTTGTTCCACTTCTTTAGCTGCGATATTGTGCAGCCGTATTTCTTGGCGATGGAGCTGAGTGTCTCGCCGTTCTTCACCGTATGCTTCTTCTTGGCAGACACCACTTTGGTGACGGTCTGCTCCTCGGCTTGCTGCGACTGATAGTCATCACCGCCGCCGAACGACTCCTCGGCAGCCGGCGTCGGGTCGGCGTTCTTAGCCATCGGACCGATAAGGCGACGCGCTGTCACATAACGTGCCGCATAGTAAGGCTCGTTTATGTTGCTTTCGGTCACGCCCTGAGACGTCGCCGCGTGTATGAAGCTAAAAGAACCGTCGGGGTTCAGTTTCGAGGCTATGCCCACATGACCTATTCTGCGCGAGCGCGAGCTTCTGCCCTTGAAGAATACGAGGTCGCCCGGACGGACATTATGTTTTGAAACTGGTATTCCATGGTTGGTCTGCGACGACGACACACGCTGCAGCTTGTAGCCGAAGTGGGCAAACACATAACTCGTGAAACCGGAGCAGTCGAACGACATCGGTCCGTTAGAGCCGATGTGATAAGGACGGCCACGGAACTTGTAGGCATAGGCGAGCAGAGAGTCCACCGAGCGCTCGTCGCTCACGACATCATAACCGGCGTTCTCATCGGTCTCAACGCCGAAGTTGTCGTCATATTCCTCATAACGCGATGCCGAGACCGACGAAAACATCATCGCCAGCAACAGCACCAGACATATATGTAAACATGGACTACTCTTCAAAACACGCTTCCTTACTCTTGCTCAAAAGAAATATATTGCTCTGCTGCGGCTGCCGCCTCGTATGCCACATCAGACTCCGGAGTCAATTGCGGCTCATTGCGGCGGTAATAATAAACCAGGCCGTAATTCTGACACTCGAGAAGACGCTTGTATGGAGGCAGAGACGCATAGCGCTTTTCTATTTCGTTCCAGATGGAGAGTATTATCTCGTCGCCCTCGGCACGCATGTCCGCCACGAGCTTGAGGTAGCGCGACGTGCTCTGCTGGTATATCTTCTGCGACTCCTTGCGTTCCTTGAACACGTCGTAGTGCACGCGCACCTTGGCTATGCCAGGATTGTACATCGGTGTTCCGCCTTCCTGTATGCGGCGCTGCTCGCCGTTTATCAGGTTCTGTCCCCACTTCAGAATGGCAGTCTCGGACGAGAGGTCTGGCACTGTGAAATCGTCCGGGTCCAGTCCGTAGAACACTTTGCGGTCCTTCTTTATGTCCTCTCTAACGACAGCCAGGTTCAGCACCTGTATGAAGTGTGAGATGTAAATGCGCGCCGCGTGTGTCTCGTGCTGGAACGACTTGTTGGCAGACACTTGCGAATCCAACGCCTGCTTGTACTGAGCCAGCGATTTCTCAAACCTGTTCAGAAAAGACTTAGCATCCTGAACAAGTCCGAAAGGAAGCATAACGTCATTTTTCTCTACACGGCGCTCGTTTTCCGCAATCGCGGTACGCAAGGCTCTCACGCGCGCCTGGTCGGTGTTAGGCAATCTTCTGTATGGCATTTTTGTTTTGTGTATGGTGTGACGCTTTCGGCATCACGGGTTTATGTTTTAATTTGTTGTTATACTTTTCTATCCATCAGCACGCAGGCAAGATTCTCAAGCTGTTTGGCTCTGTCACCGAGTTCCGTCTTCGCTAATGCGGCAAGCCCCTTGTCCAAGCACTCGCTCATCTTCGCCTCGCAGATGGACTTCACGTCTATCTCGTCATATATCTCAGTCACAGCCTTAACGTCCACATCGTCCTCGGCAAGCAGCGCATCGAGTTTCTCTCTCTGCGCGGCCGTAGCCTTGGCGTATGCGTTTATCAGCAGGAATGTCTTCTTGCGTTCCTTTATGTCGCCGCCCACCTGCTTGCCGAACGAGTCCGGGTCGCCGTACACGTCGAGCAGATCGTCCTTAAGCTGGAAGGCAAGTCCTATGTTTATTCCGAATTCATATATAAAGTCGGCCTTGTCCTCGTCTGCGCCGGCAAGCATCGCGCCTATCTTGAGCGAAGCCGCCAGCAGCACAGCCGTCTTCAGGCGTATCATTTCCAGATATTCGCTTTCTGCCACATCGTTGCGCGACTCGAATTCCATGTCCAGCTGCTGTCCCTCGCACACCTCACGCGCCGTCTTGGAGAAGAGCGCCAGCACAGAAGGAAGCTTGTCGGCCGGCATACCGTCAGCCAGGAACTCGTAAGCTTTTATCAGCATCGCATCGCCGGAGAGTATCGCCGCGTTCTCGTTCCACTTCACATGCACTGTCGGTTTGCCGCGGCGCACAGGAGCGTTGTCCATGACATCGTCGTGCAGAAGAGTGAAGTTGTGGAACACCTCTATAGCCAAAGCCTGATTCACGAAATCCCTCGGATTCGCCCCGAAGGCGTCTGCCGACATGAGCAGCAGCGAAGGTCTGATTCGCTTTCCTCCGAGTGACATCACATAATCAATTGGATCATACAAACCTCTTGCTAAAGTGGAACTCCAACTGATTTTCTCGATATTTGATTTTACAATTTCTTGTATTTCAGGAAGTAATGTCATTAACAATAAACTTTGACTACAATAGAATTTTCAACAAGCGAAATTATAAAAAGTTTTTAATTTTGCGAAATTAAATTTCACTTTTATACAAGATACGGCATTCGCAGCACCTTTTCATCGGAGAAAAAAGTTGTCATAAAAGACAAAAAGCCATTGAGATGACACATTTTTGGCACTCTTTTTGGAAAGAATCGAGCAGAAATTATAATTTTGCAAGCGGTGCATCCAAAATCACCGCACATTTATATAATAAAGCGACAACCAGAACGTTTATAACTAAGGGAGTTTCTCCCGATAAAAACATAAGACTATGAGAACTTTTCACAGAATAATGACATCGATCGCCGCACTGCTTATAAGC
This sequence comes from Paludibacteraceae bacterium, assembly GCA_017937025.1. Lineage (GTDB taxonomy): Bacteria > Bacteroidota > Bacteroidia > Bacteroidales > Paludibacteraceae > UBA4363. The sequence goes on from JAGBEJ010000004.1 coordinate 76,366, forward strand.
ATGGCAGCCAGCGCAGAAATGGTGGCAGTGACTATAAACGAGGAGCAGGAAGACGCAATCGAGATGCACAAGGCGAAGGGCGCCAAGGTGCAAGTCATCAAGACTCACGACAGAGCATATCCGACTGTCATCAGAGCGACCTACAAGGACGGCGTAGCCACTTACCTCGTGACCGACGCCATAGCAAAGGGCAGCACAAAGGTTTCAAGACAAGTAATCGTGTCAAGAAACAACGACGCGCTGAGAGGCTTAGGCACATGGTTCAACAAGCAGCCTGACTACAACATCGTGACCGCAGACAAGTGGAAGACCGAGAAGGACGGCACCAACATCGTCGTGTACTTCGAGCCAGTGAACCTCTACGGCGAAGGCATCATCATAGAAAAGGAAAGATTCAAATAAGAAATCACACATATAATATATAAGGAAACGGAACCTCACAGGGTTCCGTTTTTTTGTTGCAATGGTGTGCATACGCTCTCTGAGCTGATGAATGAAGGCAAGGCTAAGACCGACTTCGCGAGAGCCGTGATAGAACGCGCTATGATTAACGGCATCACACCTGCTCAGGCGGCTAAGGAGATTTTTTGGACAGAGGGGAGAGGCGAGGATGATGGCTGGCAGGAATGCTGGCTCTCAATTAACATTTGCGCATGGTATCAGAAAACCACAAGGAATTGATTTAATGCTGCTTTCAAGCGCAATAATGACGCAGTCAAACACATTTGGCAAATTGACATCAGAGCTTGCGGACAAAAACGACGGCAGTGTTGTTAAAAAGGTTATCCTTTATGGAAATCATGCGTACCTTTGGAGCACCGAGAATGGTTATGACTTCTTTATAGAGCAGAAACTTACAATCAACGAGAAAAATTACCAAGCAATCAACGATTTATTAGAGACCTATGGAACTGACGAATTCACAGAGGGCAATATTGATATTATTCAACGAAGCGAAGATAAGGAAACAAGAAGCCGTAGCCTTGCTGACCTTGCTAAATCAACAAGAGATAGATTTTATAATAGACAAAGTGCTGGAGATGAACAGACTTCCAACAGAACAGGAGTTAATGAATATACTCTTTCCGATACTCAAAGCGAAGAAAACGGCGGAATAGCCGACAACGTTCAGCTGATGGAAGGCTCTGATGGCACTGTGTATGGCTGGTGCGAGATAGAGAGGGATGCCGAGGGCAATGTAGTGGCTCGCCACATCTACCTGAATGACGAGGTTCTTGCGAGAATGATAGGCGACAGAGTTGTAAGAAAACAAAAAACGGAACCCCATTCGGAGTTCCGTTTTTTTATTGAAAGTAATCACAAATCACTTCTTCAATCCCAAGGCTGGAGAGTGAAACCGAACACAAAGTAAGCCTTCTCGGTGCGAGGGTTGGCTGCTATCTGAGCGAAGATAGGGAGTGTGAACTTGTCGGTGAAGTGGATGTCTTTGGTCGCCTTCAGCGAGACATTAGTCACGGCAAAGCCATCGACTCCGTAGAAATCCGTAGCATACGGCACTGCGCCCACCGAAGCCAGCCAATCGACCGTCACGAGGCGGAATGGCGCCGCTATCTCGAAGTACGAACTGTACGCCCTCTTGCCGTCGCTGTTCAGTCCGTCGTTGCCAGCGAAGTTCGTGTACCACTGCACGCTGACGTATTTGAAATCGTAACCTACGTTTGCTTCAAACACATGGTTTGTGCAGTTAGCGTTGTATTTGAAGTAGCGGTTCTTCGGGTCGAGTCCGGCATTGAACCAATAGTCGGTGACGCCGATGTTGAATCCGGCTATCGAGTAGGCAAGAGTCAAGTCGAACTCCTTAGTGTCGGACGGATCGCTGAGTCCCACGCTTCCCCAAGCCGAGAGCGACAGTCCCTTGTACTCTATGCCGAGCGTAGGCTGCAGAGAAACCTGCCCGAGGTCCTGGCCACGCCAGATGTAACGGCTCACAACGTCCGTCCCGATGCTTATACCCACTTTGCTCTTTTCTACAGCCTCAGTTTCCTGAGCCTCTACGGCAGCCGCCCCGAAGAGCAGCGCCGCAAGCATTATAATCTTTGTCTTTTTCATAATCCTAAAATTTTAATTGTTTGTAATTAAAGCACTGGCAGATTAGTTGTAGCAGTTCTCGCCGTGCTCGTAAATGTCAAGTCCTTCTTCCTCAATGCGCTTATCGACACGCAGGCCACGCAGCTTCTTTATTCCGTAGAACAGGGCGAAACCACAGGCAGCCGCCCAGAGGTCGATAACGAGAACGCCGAACGCTTGAGCTCCGAAGAATCCCCAGCCGAAGCCGTAGAACGCGCCGTTGGTTGTTGACAGAAGTCCTGTCATCAATGTGCCGAGAATACCGCACACGCCGTGCACAGAAGCCGCGCCCACAGGGTCGTCGATGTGCAGCTTGCGATCTATGAACTCAATAGAGAACACAAGCACGATTCCGCAAACGAGTCCGATAACGACAGCGCCCATTGGCGAAACCATATCGCATCCGGCTGTGATGCCGACAAGTCCAGCCAACACACCGTTCAGAGTCAACGAAAGCGAAGGCTTGCCGTACTTGAACCAAGTGAGGAACATGACAGCCACGCCGCCAGCCACTGCCGCAAGGTTTGTAGTAAGGAACACGTGAGATATAGCCACACGGTTAACCTCGCCCGAAGCCGCAAGCTGAGAGCCTGGGTTAAATCCGAACCAGCCGAGCCACAAGATGAATACGCCGAGCGCAGCCATGGCAAGGTTGTGTCCAGGAATAGCACGGCTCTTGCCGTCCTTGGCGTACTTGCCGATACGTGGACCAAGCGCCATAGCACCGATGAGCGCCAGCACGCCGCCTACGCTATGCACAATCGCAGAGCCAGCGAAATCGTGGAACACATCGCCGAAAGTGCTCATCATGAAGCCGTCGGCAGCATCGTCGCAGAGCCAGCCTCCGCCCCATGTCCAGTGTCCCTCTATAGGGTAGATGAACAACGAAATGACCGCACTGTAAACCAAATACATAGAGAACTTCGTGCGCTCAGCCATAGCACCGCTGACGATGGTGGCTGAAGTAGCGCAAAACACGGTCTCGAAAATCAGGAAACCCTCAACAGGCAGCTCGCCTTTATAAAATGACAGGTCGCCCCAGTTAGGCATGCCGATGAATCCGGCGCCGTCGCTTCCGAACATGAATCCGAAGCCGACAAAGAAGAACAGCAGCGAGCCGAACATGAAATCGACGAAGTTCTTCATCAGGATGTTAGCGGTGTTCTTGCCTCGCGTGAATCCCGCCTCGCAGAGCGCAAAGCCCGGCTGCATCCAGAAAACCAGCATGGCTGCCAACAGCATCCACACGGTATCAAGTGAAATTCCAATTTCTTCCATAACATTTAAGTTTTTGCGTTTATAACTTATTTCTTATCCCTCAGGACGGTATCGCCGTTCTCGCCGGTGCGTATGCTCCAAGTGTCAATCATGTCGCTGACGAAGATGCGCCCGTCGCCTATCTCGCCAGTATGCGCCACTTGCAGTATAACCTTCACCGTCGGCTCCACCAGCTGGTCGCGGCATACGATGGTTAGCGCCACACGCTCTATCACATCGGTCGAGTACTGCACGCCACGATAGATTCTCTCCTGACGGCTCTGACCGATGCCGTGCACATTGTGATACTCAAACCAGTCAATGTCCGACTGCAGCAATGCCTCTTTCACATCCTCGAACCTTGTCTTACGGATGATAGCTTCAATCCTTTTCATACTTACATTGTGTTAGGTTAATAGTTAATTTACCTCTCGTTTTGAAATTCATTGCAATGTTTTCGACGACAAATGTACAACGTTTTAAGAAACCACCAAACATTTTGAAAGAAAATTTTTGTTTTTCGTGCCATTTTTACGCAAAACCATTAAAAACAACCCACAAAACGACAGAAATCACACATATTTTATATTATATAGTCACATTTTTATATCACAAGCAAGCAAAAAGGAAGCATTTTTATCAAAAGACCTCGTTTTTAAAGCATTAAAAAGAACACAGGAATAACAAATTGGACAAAAGCCGATTTTTATGTTGTAAAACATATAAAACAATATGTTAATTTTTAACGCATTTTTCTCACAACACTTATATTTGCACACATCAACCCCTTAAGATTTCAAGACATGAGCAAAGACGTAACTAAATACAGAGAAGAACTCGAAAACATCATACACAAGTACCTCACAGGCGAGATAAAATACAACGAGGAGATGTTCGACCTGCTGGACGACTTGGAGGACAGAATGCAGGACGAATTAGGGTACTCGCTTGACAACCCCATGAAGGACGGAAGCCCGGAAAGCCGGATAACAAATATCTCCATCGCTATCAAATGCGACATCGAGGAGATGAACGAAGGCATCGGGAATGTCTTCGACGGCATTATCGATGGCATAGAAGAATAAAGCAACCGTATATAAAAGCAAAGGGTGCCCGGAGATACCGGACACCCTTATTTCTTGCGCTCACCCGCCGCGCTACTCAGCAAGCACGAAGTCGAGCTGTTTCTTTTCGAGATTGGTCTTAGCCACACGGACCGTGATAGGGTCGCCGAGCTGGAACTTGCGGTGGCGGCGACGGCCGATGAGGCAGTAGTTCTTCTCGTCGAACGTATAATAGTCGTCGCCAAGTTCACGGACAGGAATCATGCCCTCGCACTTGTTCTGGTTAAGCTCCACATAGACGCCCCACTCCGTTATGCCGGAGATGACGCCGTCGAACACCTTGCCCACCTTGTCGGACATGAACTCCACCTGCTTGTACTTGATGGAAGCGCGCTCGGCTGTGGCTGCGAGCTGCTCCATGGCAGAGCAGTGGTCGCACTTGTCTTCAAGCTCCTTCTCGTTGACCGAGCGGCCGCCGTCGAGGTAACGCTCCAGCAGACGGTGCACCATCATGTCGGGATAGCGGCGTATCGGCGATGTGAAGTGCGTGTAGTAGTCGAACGCCAAGCCGTAGTGGCCGATGTTGGTCGTCGTGTAAATGGCTTTCGCCATCGAGCGCACGGCTATGGTCTGCACAAGCCCCTGCTCGCCCTTGCCTTCAACATCTTTCAGGAGCGTGTTTATTGAGCTGGAGATTTCCTTAGGCTTGCCGGTCGTCTTCAGCTTGTATCCGAACTTGCGTATGAAGTCGGACAGAGCGCGTATCTTGTCAGGGTTCGGTGTGTCATGCACACGATAGACGAATGTCTTCGGCTTCGCCTTGCCCGACGGCTTGCCTATATGCGTAGCCACTGTGCGGTTAGCCAGCAGCATGAACTCCTCGATGAGTTTGTTAGCGTCCTTCGATTCCTTGAAATAAACGCTGAGCGGCTTGCCGTTCTTGTCTATCTCGAAACGCACCTCGACGCTGTCGAACGATATGGCGCCAGCTTTGTATCTTGCGTCACGCAGCTTCTTGGCAAGCTCGTCCAGCTTCAGGATTTCCTCTTTCATGTCGCCCTCGCCAGTTTCTATCACCTCCTGCGCCTCTTCATAGCAGAAACGGCGGTCGGACTTTATGACGGTGCGGCAGATGTCGTAATGCTTCACATTGGCGTTGTCATCCATGACGAACACCACGGAGAATGCCAGTTTCTCCTCGTTCGGACGCAGGGAGCAAAGCTCGTTTGACAGATGCTCTGGAAGCATAGGAATCGTGCGGTCCACAAGATAAACGGATGTGGCTCTCTCCATCGCCTCCTTGTTTATCGGGCTGTTCGGCTTCACATAGTGCGTCACGTCGGCTATATGCACACCAATCTCCCAGTCGCCCGACTCGAGCTTGCGGATGGACAGCGCGTCGTCAAAGTCCTTGGCGTCCTTCGGGTCGATGGTGAAGGTAGGCACGTCGCGCATGTCGCGGCGCTTGGCGAACTCCTCGGGCGTCAGGTCGTCCGGAATCTCGTCGGCGGCCTTTTCCAGCGCCTCTGGGTAAGAGTACGGCAGTCCGTACTCGGCAAGTATGGCGTGCATCTCGGTGTTGTTATTGCCCACATCGCCGAGCACATCAACGACTTCGCCTATAGGGCTGCGGTCGCTCACGCCCCACTCCACTATCTTGACAATGGCTTTCTGTCCGTCCTTGCCGCCGTGCAGATTATCCACAGGTATGAAGATGTCGCTGGTGAGAATCTTGTTGTCAACACGCAGGAACGCATAATTTCGTCCCACCTGCAGCACGCCGACGAACGTGTCTTGCGCACGCTTCAATATCTCAACCACCTCGCCTTCAGGCTCGCTGCCCTTCGGACGAGCGTAGAGGAACACACGCACACGGTCCTTGTTCAGTGCGTGGCGTAGACGGCGCTCGGCTATGAATATCGCGCTGCCGCCGTCGTCAGGCACGAGGTATGTCTTTCCGTTTGAGCGGCGGTCTATCACGCCCTCAACGTATCCGGCACGGGTGTTGAGTTTATATTTTCCGTGTTCCACCTCGTCCACAGTCTCGTTGGCAGCCAAGGCATCAAGTATGGATATGACCAGCTGCCTCTCGCTGAGCGACTTCGCGCCTATTGCCGCAGAGATCTGCTTGTAGTTGTACGCCACCGTCGGATTGTCGTGCATCACATCCAGCAGAGCCTGCTCCAACTGCTTGCGGTTCAGTCCCTTCTTGCTCGACTTCGGCATCCCTTTCGGACGTCCGCTGCGTGTTTTCTCCGAGCGTTGCGCACGTTGTTTCTTCTTTAGTTTCATAAGTATATCAGTTTTTGTTTTTCAATTCTGTTTTGTTTGGCTATCACAAATATAGACATTTGAACAAAGCGCACACCACTAATGCCGCCTTTGATTTGGCAGAAATGCAAATTATTATTATATTTGCTTGATTTATACGGCCGACAAAACGCCATTCCGCAACACAGGAACACGCATCGGCTGCTTCATCAAGAATAGACATACAAAAGGAAAATAATGAACGAAGAAATCAAAGAACAAGAAAGCTACGGTGCCAATAGTATCCAAGTGCTTGAAGGTCTCGAAGCTGTACGTAAACGCCCAGCCATGTACATTGGCGATGTCGGTCTCAAGGGTTTGCACCACTTGGTAAACGAGGTGGTCGACAACTCCATAGACGAGGCGATGGCCGGATTCTGCAAAAACATAGACGTATTCATAAACGAGGACAACTCCATAACTGTCGTTGACGACGGACGTGGTATCCCTGTGGGAATGCACGAAAAGGAGAAGAGGTCAGCGCTTGAGGTCGTTATGACAGTGCTGCACGCCGGAGGTAAGTTCAACAAGAGCACTTACAAGGTGTCAGGAGGTCTGCACGGTGTCGGCGTGAGCTGCGTAAACGCACTCTCAGACAAGATGCACGTCGAGGTTTGCCGCGAGGGCAAGCGTTTCGCACAGGACTACAGCTGCGGCAAGCCGCTGAACCCTGTGACAGAGATAGGCACTTCCGACAAAACCGGAACTTCCGTGACTTTCCACCCAGACGGAACAATCTTCAAAGACACTGTATATCACTATGACATGCTGGCAGGCAGACTGCGCGAGCTGAGCTTCCTCAACGCCGGCATAAACATCACTCTCACAGACCTCCGTCCAAAAACAGACGAGAACGGAAACGTGCTTGAGGAGCAGGGCGAGCACAAGTCGGACAAGTTCTACTCCGACAAGGGTCTTAGCGAGTTCGTAGCATTCATCGACGAGAACCGCGAGAGACTGATAAAGGACGTCATCCACATAAACACAGACAAGTACGGAACTCCTGTAGAGGTCGCAATGATCTACAACACATCATACAGCGAGAACCTTCACTCATACGTAAACAACATCAACACGATAGAGCACGGAACACACGTAGCCGGATTCCGTTCGGCACTCACCCGTACGCTCAAGAAATACGCCGACGACAACAAGATGCTCGAGAAGGCAAAGGTTGAAATCAGCGGCGACGACTTCCGCGAGGGACTGACAGCCGTCATTTCCGTCAAGGTGGCAGAGCCTCAGTTCGAGGGTCAGACCAAGACAAAGCTCGGCAACGACGAAGTGAAGGGTATCGTGGACAAGGCTGTAGGCGAAGCGCTCACAAACTACCTTGAGGAGCACCCAGCCGAGGCTAAGAGAATCGTGGACAAGGTGATTCTCGCTGCATCAGCACGTCTGGCAGCACGCAAGGCGCGCGAGAACGTACAGCGCAAGTCGCCACTTTCGGGTGGAGGACTGCCTGGCAAACTCGCCGACTGTACTACAAAAGACCCAGCAGAAGCAGAGATATTCCTCGTCGAGGGAGACTCTGCAGGCGGTACAGCCAAGCAGGGACGTGACAGAATGTACCAAGCGATACTTCCGCTCAGAGGAAAGATTCTGAACGTCGAGAAGGCACTGCAGCACAAGGTGCTCGAGAGCGAGCAGATAAGAAACATCTACACTGCGCTCGGTGTAACAATAGGAACCGAGGAGGACTCTATGGCGCTGAACGACTCTAAGCTCAGATACCACAAGATAATCGTCATGACCGATGCCGACGTCGATGGAAGCCACATCGCGACACTCATCATGACATTCTTCTTCCGCCACATGAAAGACCTGATAGAGAAAGGCTACCTGTACATAGCCACTCCACCGCTCTACATGTGCAAGAAGGGCAACAAAGTGGAATACTGCTGGACCGACCAGCAAAGAGACCTGTTCCTGCAGACCTACGGCGAAGGCTCTAAGGTGCAGCGATACAAAGGTCTTGGAGAGATGAACAAAGACCAGCTTTGGGAGACAACCATGAACCCAGAGAACAGAACTCTGAAGCAGGTGACAATAGAGAACGCCACTGCTGCCGACAGAGCATTCTCAATGCTCATGGGCGACGATGTAGAGCCAAGACGCCAGTTCATCGAGGAGAACGCCGTTTACGCAAACATCGACACCTAAGCACAACAAAACGCGGCACGCTGCGTTGTTATAGCATAGACATTCTTTAAACAAACATAGTTTTATCTAATTCAACAAAAGATGAATTTATTATTTAAAAGAATCTTTGGAGGACTGGCAAAAACTGAGAAGTTCGAGAAGCAGGAAGGACAACTGCTCGCAGACTACAAGAGATACTGCGACATCCAGACTTCGGAACAGCTCAAGGAATACACAGCTCTGTTCGAGCTTGTGCAGTCAGCAGAATTCAAAGACAAGAAAAAGACACTGCAGAATCGCAAGTACAAGGATACTGAGGAGTATCGCGATTCCCGCAAGTTTGAAAAACTCAATTCCAGCTGGAAGATCAAGAGTTATTACGAGACTCTTGACAGCGCGGAGCTGAAAGAGTACGAGGCATTCAAGGCTACCAGCGACTACACCAAGCTGGGCGACCCTAAGCTCTGGCAAGCCGACGAGCGTCTGAAGAGACTCAAGAACTTCGAGAAGTCTAAGGCTTACAAGAACTATGAGGGACTCAAAGGCTCATACCTGATAAAGGAGTTCGAGGAGTTGAAAGCCAAAGTCAACACCGAGGAGTTCCAGAAGAACAGAGCTTGGTGGGAAGACAAGCACAGATGGCAGAAGACCGAGGAGTATCAGAAAGAGCAGCGCTTCTATGAGCTGAAGAAAACTGACGACATCGCTTTCTACGAGCATACAGACCCTAAGAAGTTCGAGGCACTGAACAAGTGGGCTCTGACTTTCAAGGACGAGTTCGAAGGCACTGCGCTCAACTCGCAATGGAAGCACGGATTCTTCAACAGAGCGCAGGCGCTGAAGAAGATTTACTCGTTCCCTAACGACAAGCAGGCCTACACCGAAGGTCAGAATATCTTCGTGAACGGAGCGCTGAGCATCGTGACAAAGCGCCAGCAGGCCGACACACTCGTCTGGGACGCAAAGAAGGGATTCCTCTTCAAGCAGATGGCTTTCACATCCGGAAACATCAACACAGGCGAGGCTTTCAGCCAGAGATATGGTAAAATCCAGGCTAAGATAAAGATAGACAAGATGGCTGATGTTAGCCATTCTTTGTGGATGGGAACAGACGGCATGATACCTCACATCAACATCTTCTCGTTCAACGGCAAGAAGCTGAGCGTGGGCATGTGCAACAACGCCAACGGCACTATCGACCGTGAGATAATCAAGGGAATCAACCCTGAGAACTATTACATCTACACTCTCGAGTGGAACGAGAGAGAGATTATCTGGAAGATAAACAACGTGGTTGTGAAGAAGGTGACAAGCAACGTGCCTGACAAGGCAATGCACCTGGCTGCTACTTCGTTCATCGGCGCTCAGAACGCAGGTGGCGAAAGCATCCTGAAAATCGATTGGATAAGAGTTTACGCTCGCAAGTAAAATCTCAATCAATAATAGAAAAATCCCGACTCAAACGAGTCGGGATTTTTTTGTATTCCTGTTCCTAAGCGCTAGTTGGTGAACGCAGCCGAAGCACCGGATACAAATTAGTGTCCTGCGGACAGAAATCCATCAAAATAAAATCAAATCGTTCTAATAGAATATTCTGTTTGATTTGTTGTTATTTGTTTGATTTCTCGGAAGCGATTAATGCTTCGACTACGCTCAGCAACTAAAACACAGCGTCCAAGGATTTCCCAACAAAAAAAGAGCGACTCACAAATGAGCCGCTCTTATATTTTTCATCCGCCGAAGGAACTATTTCTTCGCGCCCTTGTTAAGGACTTTGTCATACATGCCGTCTGTGGTAAGGATTTCCATCGCCTTGAGGTATGAATCGTCATAAGCATTTACTGTCTTGTAGAAACCTTCTGTGCCGAAAAGACGACGTGCGAATATCGCCTTGAGCTGCTTCTTTATCATAGGCGATGACTTCTTGAAGCCAGCCTCATCATACTTCACGCCCTCGCTTGCAGCCTTGTCAGTGAGTTCTTTGAGGTAATTGTCGCCGAGTTCATACGACTTGATGAAATCATCCACGTTGTCGTACTTTTTCTTCAGTTCCTTCTCGTGTTTCTGCAGGAAGTCTGACGCATAGCCGTTCACCACGCCCTTTGCCACTATCTTGGTCAAATAGAGCGACTGGGCTGTCGTGTCTATCGGCACGAAATAGTCCGGCATGATGCCACCGCCGCCATAGACAGTACGGTGCAGATTCAGCGTCTCGTACTTCAGCGAGTCTGGGAAGTGTATGCTGTCGGCCGACAGAAGCTCGCCGTGATTGTAACGCTCTATGACGTCGTTTTTGTACTTCTCCACGCCGTCGGCATAAGGTTTCTGTATGCAGCGTCCCGAAGGTGTGTAATAGCGTGCTATGGTTATGCGCAAGCCCGAACCGTCCGCCAGCGCCACCGGCATCTGCACAAGTCCCTTGGCGAAGGTTCTTCTGCCCACGATGACGGCTCTGTCATTGTCCTGCATCGCTCCAGAAAGAATCTCGCTCGCCGACGCCGACGACTCGTCCACCAGGAACACGATGCGACCGTCCACGAAGCTGCCGCCCGGCGACGACTTGTAGGTCTCCCTCACGGCTCTGCCCTTGGTATAGACTATCATCTGCTTGCCGTCGAGGAACTCATCGGCGATGCTTGACGCTGCCTTAAGGTAGCCGCCGCCGTTGCCCTGAAGGTCGAAAATCAAGTCCTTCATGCCGGCTTTCTTGAGTGTCTTGAGCGCCTCGTCGAACTCCTTTTTCGTATTGTCCGAGAATATCGTCAGTTTAATGTAACCCACGCTTGGCGACACCATATAAGCCGCCTGAACGCTGTGCAACGGTATTTTGTCTCTTGTAATCTTGAACTCAAACGGGTCCTTCACGCCACGACGAACGACGGTCACTGTGGCTGTCGTGCCTTTCTTGCCGCGCAGACGCTTCATTATGTCTCGCGATGTCATCTTCACGCCGGCTATCAACGTGTCATTGGCCTTGATGAAGCGGTCGCCAGCCAGAACGCCGACTTTCTCTGCCGGTCCGCCTGGAATGACCGCATCGACATACAGGGTGTCCTTGAGCATGACGAACTGCACGCCGATGCCCTCGAACTCGCCAACGAGCGGCTCGTTCATCTGCTGCATCTCCGACTTAGGGATATAGACAGAGTGAGGGTCGAGTTTCTGCAGCATGCCCGAGATGGCATAATCTATCAGCGCGCTGTCCGACACCGCATCAACGTACATTCCCGAGACTCTCGCCTTGGCCTCGTAGAATTTCTTGAGCTGCTTTATAGTCTCGTTGGTAGCGGAATAAGCAGACACCGCCGTAGCCACGCATAACGCCGCAGCCACCAGTTTACGCCATATTGAGTTATTCATGTTCAATGCTTTTGTTTATTACTTCACAGCGCGCAGGAGGTCCTTCACTTCCTCCATCGTCAGCTGCACATAGAATCCTATCGAATCGCCACGGTTGGCACGGAGATGCTCCACAGCCTCGTCTATCGACACATGCTCGGCGCCGAGTTCGGTCAGTGTCACAGGCATGCCGATGGACTTGAAGAACGCTCTAAGCTTAGCCACGCCTTCCTTGGCTGTCTCAATCTCGTTCGCCTTTGGCTGCACGCCGAACACCTTAACGGCGAACTGCGCCACCTTGGAAGGGTTCTTCTGCAAAGCCGCGTCGAGGAACGCCGGGAACACGACCGCCAGTCCTGCGCCGTGCGCTATGGTGTCGTCTATCGCGCTGAGTTCATGCTCTATGCCGTGCGATGTCCAGTCCTCCTCACGACCCACGCCGCAGACGTCGTTGTGAGCCATCGTGCCAGCCCACATTATGTTGGCTCTCGCCTCGTAGTCCTCAGGATTAGCGAACACCTTAGGCGCTTCCTTGATTATGGCACGGAGCAGACCTTCGCAGAACTCGTCGGTCACGAACACGTCCTTTGTGTTGGTGAAGTAACGCTCCATGATGTGCGCCATCATGTCGGATATGCCGCATGCCGTCTGGTAAGGAGGCAAGGTGTAAGTCAGTTCAGGATTCATTATCGAGAACACAGGACGAAGCAGAAGCGGCATTCTGAGTCCGAGCTTCTTGTTGGTCTGCATGTTTGTAATGACGGAGTTGCCGGAACCTTCGCTGCCTGCCGCAGGGATAGTCAGCACGACCGACACCTTCAACGCCTTCTCCGGCTTGCATTTGCCCAAGTAGAAGTCCCACACGTCGCCGTCGTAGTAATAGCCGGCAGCGACAGCCTTGGCAGTGTCTATGACAGAGCCGCCGCCCACAGCCATGAGCATGTCGGGATTCTCCCTCTTAGCCACCTCGACGCCCTCGCGAGCCTTGTCTATGAGCGGATTTGCCTGTATGCCACCGAACTCGAAGAAATCGAGCCCTGCCTTGCTCAACGAGTCCTCGACTCTCTTGAGCAGACCGCTGCGTACCACCGAACCTTTGCCGAAGAAGATCATCACCTTCTTGGCACCGTACTTCTTTGCCAGCTCTCCAGCCTGGCTCTCTGTGTCTCTGCCGAACACGAATTCGGTAGGACTATAGTAAACGAAATTATTCATAGTAAAAGCAAATATACGAATTTGTTTATTGTGTGTTTCTTTTAGCGGCAAGCATTAAATACCAGCATATCTGTCCGACGGAATAAAGGCAGTTGACCATCGACAGAATAGACACGCACACAACGACGTTTCTCACGACGAACGCGCCGACCGACAGCGCCGCCACATTGACAGCGAAGCCCACGCACTCCACCACGAACGCCGCCTTCTGTCTGCCATAGACCGACGGCACGAAATTGAGCGAAAGCGCCATGAACGAGCAAACCATCCAAGGCAGCATCATGCGCAGCAGACCGCTCGCCGCCACCCACTCCGTGCCGAAAAACACCTCCGTGAGCCATGGCAGTAGCATCCACAGCACGACCACAAGCGGAACGAACACAAGCACCATTCTGCGGCAGATGCTGTTCAGAAGCAACGCGCTCGACTCGTCTCTCGACTCGTTCTCGCCCACACGCTGGAATAGCACCTGGTTCAACGCTCTCGCGAACGCCCACATAGGGCGCATAGCCACATTCAGCGCCAACGCGAAAAAGCCGACCTGCACCATGTCAAACGCGGCGGACATGACGAAGATGGGCATATTGACCGTAAGCACGTTTATGAGCTTATGCGGCAGCGAATACAACGCGAAAGCCTTGTGCCGGCGAGCCGCGGCAACGATGTCACCAAACCTGAATCTGAGTATCTCGCCGCCGTGGGTCCTTATTCTGAACAGAATTGTCAGCACGCCGACCGCCTGACCGATGAACGCCGATATGACCAAGCCCCACTTGTGCCAGCCGGCAAAACCGAGAACGACCTTCGACACGCTGTTGGTCACGCTGTGCACCACGCTGTAGGCGGCGCTCTTGCCGTAACGGTCGTTCCTGTTCCACCAGAACGAAAGCACATAGCCGAGCGACGAAAGGAATATGAGCGGAGCTATGAGATTGGCGGTCAAGCGCCACTGCTCAGGCAGAAGCCCAGCGAACGTCAGAAACGCGCACACGATAGCAACGACCGCGCTGCACAGCACATTGAGCGCAAGACAGAGGTCAACAGCCGTAGCCGCATCGGAGCTCTTCTTCTCTATCACCACGGCATTCTCATACTGCGCCGAAGCCACTATCGCCCCCACGCCCACTATGGCGAGGAACAGGCTCAGCGTGCCCAGTTCGTCGGGACTGTAAAGTCGTGTGACAAAGGGATATACAACAACAGCGACAATCTGCCCCACCCCACTGGCGGTCAACAGTTTGACGCTGTTTATTATCAATTTCGAATCTATATATTGATTCGCTTTTGTCATAGATTATTTTCCTCTGACAAGCTTCTCCACCGCTCCGAAAGTCTTGTCGAAACCGAACGACTCGACTATCTCGTCCATGTGCTTCTTCACCTCGGCGGTGCACAGATTGCCTATGCTGCCCTCGTGAGTGTGGTGTATGTCCTTGTTCGGAGTGAAGTTGCCTGCCTCTATGTCCAGACCTACCTTCTTGTAGGCGTCGCGGAAAGGCATCTTCTCCTCGAGAACGAGTCGGTTCACCTCCTCCACGCTGAACATCAGGTCGTATCTCTTGTCGTCGAGTATATGCTCGTTCACCTTGATGTCGCTCATCATGTGGGCGGTCATCGTCAGTATGCCTATCAGCTCGTCGAACGCAGGCAGGAACAGTTCCTTGATTATCTGCAAGTCGCGGAAATAGCCAGAAGGCAAGTTGTTGGTTATGAGCAGTATGTCGCTTGGCAACGACTGCAGTTTGTTGCACTTGGCTCTTGTCAATTCGAACACGTCAGGGTTCTTCTTGTGCGGCATTATGCTCGAGCCTGTGGTGTATTCGTCAGCCAGCTTCACGAATCCGAAATTCTGGCTTGAGAACATGCAGGCGTCGAACGCCATCTTCGCCACAGTGTTGGCAACGCTCGCTATGGCGTAAGCCACGCATCTCTCCATCTTGCCTCGCCCCATCTGCGCGTAAACCACATTGTAGTTCAGTCCCTCGAATCCGAGCAGCTGCGTTGTCATGGTTCTGTTCAGCGGGAACGACGAGCCGTAGCCAGCCGCCGAGCCCAGCGGATTGCGGTTGCATATCTTCCAAGCCGACTGCAGCAGCTGCATGTCGTCGGTCAGGCTCTCGGCATAAGCACCGAACCACATGCCGAACGACGAAGGCATAGCCACCTGCAAGTGCGTGTAGCCAGGCATCAGCACGTTCTTGTACTTCTCGCTCTGGCTCTGCAGCACGTTGAAGAGGTTAAGCACAGCCTGCTCCAGTTCGTAGATTTTTGTTCTGGTGAATATCTTCAGGTCCACGAGCACCTGGTCGTTTCTCGAGCGGCCGCTGTGTATCTTCTTGCCCACGTCGCCGAGTTTTCTGGTGAGCATCAGCTCCACCTGCGAGTGCACGTCCTCCACGCCTTCCTCTATCACGAACTCGCCTCTCTCGGCGGTCTCGTAGATGGAGCGCAGCTCTTTGAGCAGCACGTCCAGCTCGCTCTTCTCGAGCAGTCCGACCGACTCCAGCATTGTTATGTGAGCCATCGAGCCTGCCACGTCAGCCTTGGCGAGGTAGAGGTCCATCTCGCGGTCCTTGCCCACGGTGTATTTCTCGATATCCTTATCTACGGGTTTGCCCTTGTCCCAAAGTTTAGATTGTGCCATTTTCTTATTCGTAATTTATGTTAGCGAGAACGTCAGCCACCTTGTTGATGCCGTCCTTGAGTTTTCCGTCCACCATCATCTTCACCATCATCGGCAGGTCGGCCTTCAGAGTCAGCCTCATCTTCGTGAGGTTCTCCTCCTTCTCCACCAGCTGTATCCACATGTTCACCTCGATAGGAGAGCCGTCAGCCGCGAACTTTATCGTCTTCGGCTCCTCGCGCTCTATTATCTTGAACTTCACGTTGCCTACGGGGTTCACGCTGAAGCTTATCGAGTCCTTGTCGCAAGTCAGGTCCTTGAGTCCAGCCTCTGCCGGTATCTTGTCCTTCATCGCCTCCACGTTGCTCAGGTCGCTCAGCTTGGCGAACACCTTGTGGGCGTTGGCCGCTATCTGCTTTACGTCGCTTACGTATTCTGCCATAACTTTGTTTGTCTCTGTGTTTGGTTTATTACTTGCCCCAAGTGTCCGGGCTCTTTCTCCACTCCTTGAGCGTCTCCACCTGCTCCTCCTTCACGTAACCTGTAGCCACGGCTGTCTCTATCATGGCGTTGTAGTTGCTCAGTGTTGTCAGTTCCACCTTGTGCTCCTTGAATGCGTTCTCGCTCACTGGGAAGCCGTAAGTGAAGATAGCCACCATGCCCAGCACCTCGGCGCCAGCCGCTCTCACTGCCTCTGCTGCCTTAAGGCTGCTGCCGCCTGTGGAGATGAGGTCCTCGATGACTACCACCTTCCGTCCTGCCTTCAGGTCGCCCTCGATCAGGTTGCCCAGACCGTGGTCCTTAGGCGAGGAACGAACGTAGATGAAAGGCAGTCCGAGCTCCTGAGCCACGAGAGCGCCCTGCGCGATGGCACCTGTCGCCACTCCGGCTATCACCTCTGCCTGAGGATACTTAGCCTTGACGGTCTTGACGAACTCGTCTCTCACGAGGGTTCTTATCTCTGGGAAAGACAGTGTCTTTCTGTTGTCGCAGTATATTGGGGACTTCCAGCCCGAAGCCCAAGTGAATGGCTCGGATGGTTGAAGTTTGATTGCCTTGATTTTAAGCAGGCTCTCTGCCACTTTCTTTTCTGATTCGCTCATATTTCTTTAGTTTTAAGTTATTGTTATCAAGTTCAAAGTCACAAAATTAGTCATTTATAATCAAAAAAGCACCGACTTTCGCTCCGTTGTGGAAACAGAGATTCTTGAACATTTATAAAATGCCATAAATGATTCTTCATTTGCAAATGAGACTTCAAAAAAACACCTATTGAAGACATGCCATTTCAAAACGACTCTTCGTAATTAAATTCAACTTTACTTTGACGAACAATTTCATCAAGTACATTACCCATCAGCCCATTAATGGATAATTTTTCTACATATGTCTTAAGAAGAGGGATGTTTATGATTTCTTCAATACAATCAAGATACGCCTTAACTACATCTTCAACTATATAAGTTTTTTGTGCGTCTGTTTTTATTTTATTGAGTAAATCTTCTATAGAATTATCGGACTTTATAACAAAAGACAAAGGATAACGTTCTATTTTCTCAATATCCAAGAAGTATTTTTTGAAGTCCAATGTCTCTGTTACCTGAAAAAATCTGCCAAGCGGTCTCATTACAAAATCAATACCACCATCATTAGCATTTGTTCGCCCTGTTTTGTACAAGTGAAGATAATCTTCTTGAAATTCCTCTCCTATATAACCCCATACAATATGATTGTGTATGTCTTTGTAATAAAATTTGAGGATAGAATAACTCACAATTTCAAAAAGGCGGGCATCAACATTTGGAGCTAGCAAAGAGATAATAAAGTCTGTCGTTTCGTTAGTGTTTTTATCTTCAAGATGCTGCAATGTCTCACATTGTTCAATGAATTTTTCAAGGGAATCTCGTTTGGCAACGATATATGCATTTATAATGTTGATCACATCGCGAGCTATATTAACTTTTCTCTTGCCAATTTTTATAACTAAATAATTTTCATTAAACCAATATCGCTGGGTTCCCAAATCCCTCATGATTGGAGGAATTCCAATTTGAGTTGGGAAGAACTTGAAAAATTCTTCGTTCATGCGAGAATTTAGGGCATGATTTTGTAACTTATTACCAAAAGGCAACTCTCTTTGCCTTTTGAACAAATCAGAAAATTTGGCACCAGAATACTTGCTATAGCCACCGTGTTTGTCAAATTTGTTATTAAGATAATCCTCAATTATAACGTATATTGCATATAGATTTGCAAAACTTCCTCTTGCTTTTGCTCCTTTGTTTGCTGATTTTGTCTTGTGTACAAGATATTGGAGCAACAGGCTCACATTATATAAATCATCTGCGGATTCGCCGTATTTATTGTGAAGATATTTTTTAATATATGATTCAAATGTTGCTTCCATGTTGAAATAGTGTTAATTGTTCTTTAGGTTGTTCGTGTTTTATTTCATAGTTCTTTTGCTCTTTTATAAGAGGTTCACCATGATATTCAGTTGCTAAGTTCAATCTACGCAAACCGATTTTAAAATATTCTTCTTGAATTTCTATGCCAATAAATTTTCGTTTTAGTAATTGAGCCACGTAACATGTTGTGAATGTTCCACAGAAAGGGTCAAGAACAATGTCCCCCTCGTTACTGCTTGCTTTTATTATTCTCTCAAGCAAACTTATTGGTTTTTGTGTCGGATGATTCTCATACTCATCCATTCTATACCGTACTCTAGCAAAATCCCATACATTTCCAGGTACCTTTTCTGTTTTGTATGGTTGTGGTGGATTCTTTCTATAATCAATTAGTTTACGTTTTGCTCCTGTTTTTGCCTCGACTAATATGTCTTCATAATTGAATATGTAATTGTTTCTATCTTTCACACAAAATAGTATAGGTTCATACATGGAACCATAAAAGTTTTTAGCCTGAACGCCAGAACTGTCATAAGACCATACAATTCTCGAAAGAATAGTCATTTTCTTTCTTATGTATATATCAAAAAATGGCATAAATTGAGTGGATGTCATTACATAGAATGTTCCATTGGGCTTTAATTTTTCTATGCAAAGATTTATCCATTGGTAACACCAATTTAGATACTCCTCGTCCGTTCCCCATTTGTCTTTTCTGCCAGCGAAGTTCTTCCCTATATTGTATGGTGGGTCAGCGAAAATCAAGTCAACGGACTCATTGGGAACGCTCTCAAGAACTTTAAGAGCATCGCCATGATATATTACCCGACCGTTTTCACCGTATTTTTCTATATCGTTGTACATATGTTTATTATTTATACATTAATTCAACTGCATCATCATGTTATAGTGTTCAATGTGTCCCAATTTTTCAAAAATCAATCGAAATACATTTTTGTATTTGTCAATTAATTCATTTTCTTGTTCTACAAACAAATCGTCAGGGACACAATGCGAGCCATCGTTTATCATATAAATTAAAGAACGACATATTTCTTTTTCTTGTGGATTGTCTATTTTGTCCAATATCTTCCTATCATCATATCCTCCCCACGTTTTAAAATACGATTCTATAATCCTTCGCATAATATTTTGGATGGCGATGCAAGATGTGTTGGAACTTTCTCTTAGTTCCTTCCATAATAAATCGTATGAACTTTTTATAGGGCACTCCTGCTCATAATACATTATCGAAGTTTCATTATTGCTCTTCCTTAGAATCCAATAATATGGATTAAATTGCTTACCATGCTCACCTTTCTTTAAAGAAAGATTTGATAATTCCTTATGGAAATATACATTATGCGTTAAAACTATCATTTGCTGTATATTGCCACGATTATTCCTTATATCCTCTATTATTTCTTTGATTAGGGAACTGACAACAAAAAGAATATTACTGTCCAAACTCGAGATAGGGTCATCAATAACTACCACTCGTTTGTCATTCACATTATCTGGCAAATCACCACCTTTGACTCTTTGCAAAAAATACAATAGAGTGATAAAGGTCGTTTCACCTTCACTTAAGGTAGAAGTTGCGTTCTCCCCTGATTCACGTTGAATTTGGTATTGATTCTCATTATTGAGAGCAGGAACAATTTTAAAATTAGTAAACCCAAAAGTGATGAGTGTTTTATTTATTTCATCAATTGTTGGCTGTACACTTGTTACTTTTTTGTTGAGTGTTTTGATTTCCGAATCTAAACCTCTATATTGATTGCGCATTTTGTCTATTTGATTTTTAAGGTTGCCAATCCCTCTTTCTAATCCATTCTCTTTCTTTTTAAATGCATCTATTTGTGTTTTGTTCTCTTCTAATAAAAACCTCCAAATACACTTTATTAATAAAACCTTCTCTTGTGATAGATTTTTCATAATAGAATTGTGATTTTCTATTTCGTTATTCGCATCTAATATCAACTTTGATATTAATTGAATTTGATTCTCATTAGAAGTCAATCTTATTACACGACTCGGTTCTGTTATCTTTTTTTCTATCTGTTCTTTGTTTAAGTTTATTTGCCCATACAATGTTTTTACATACGAAGAGAATAGTTCAATATTAAGTTTGGAGTTTGGATTTTGTTTCTCCTTAACTTCAATATTATTAAGTGCAGAAATAATATTTTGAGTTTGTATATTATAAGTGTCTTTTAAGGATTTGATTGTATTTACATCAGAAGTAAAAGACTCATCAAAGAACAACTCAATCTGTTTCCTAAAATCATCATCAATTGTTTCTTTCTGACAGAAAGGACAGATATTACTATTATTTTCCAAATGTTTCTTTCCTTCGTGCACCCAATCGCTTATATTTAAGCGATTGATAAGTTTGGCAATTTCGACATCCGCTGTTCCAATAATCTTTTTCGACCAAATTTCATTGTTTTCAATTTCAATAGCGGAAGTACTATCTACCTGCTGGATAGCCTCCAAAACTATTGGATGTTGTTGGAATACTATTTGGGCTTGATGTGCTAACTCATCGTATGCTTTTAATTCCGAAGTATTATTATTGTATTCTTCCAACACTTTTTGCTTGAATCTATCCTTTGAGTTTCTTACACCTTCAAATGCAGAAGAAAAAACATCCTGGTGTTTCTTATAAATATTACTCCAAATACCATTTTGAAATTCAGCAATTAAGTCATCTCTTTCTTTACTTAATTTATCAATCACATCCTTTTTCTGAATACATTGCTTATTAAGTTCTTCTAATTCTTTGCTTTTTTTTGTAATCTCTTCTTGTTGTTCTTTGGTTGCTTGTCCCAATGTAAATACACCAGGTATTGCGGTGTTCCCGAAATTATTTTCTCTAAAAAACTTATTATACACCAATATTTTTTCTTCTATTCCATTTTCCCACTCTATTGAACAGCCAGAATACTTTTCTTCATTCGGATTCTCTAAATAATGGGATAGCGTAGTCTTACCTGTTGCATTCGCACCATATATATAATTGATTTTGTGTAAATTACAAATTGTCAATCCGTTAGTGTATGGGACAATACTTTTTATTTCTATTTTGTCAATCATAATTTCAACATTCCATTACCTATGTTATTATTACCTTCCCTAAAAAACGTCAACATACAACTAATTGTGGATTACAAACACATTTTCGTCACACTTCCGCATTAAACACCTAAACCATTGCCCTTCTTGGAAGAATCGATATTCAGATGCTTGGCTATCAGTTCGTTAACAACGGCGCCGTTGTAGGTGTAAACGCCGTTGCGGATGCCGCTCTCGTTGACGATGGCTTGCCTCATGCCGCCGTAGTTGGAGATGCGGATGAGCATTGGCGCGAAGATGTTGCTTATGGCCATGCTGGAGGTGCGCCCCACTCTGGACGAGAGATTAGGCACACAGAAATGTATCACGCCGTCGCGGACGTAAATCGGCGACTTGAGCGAACGGCACTCCGTGGTCTCGAAGCATCCGCCGAGGTCAGTGCTGAGGTCGATTATCACCGAGCCCTTCTTCATCGTGCCCACCATGTCCTGCCCCACCAAGAATCGCTCTCCGCCCTCTATATAGCGCAATGTGCCTATCACCGCGTCGGCGCTGCGGAACGCTTTGCGCAGCACCTGGGGATGCAGCACCGATGTGAAGAGGCTCTGCCCGAGCTGCTGCTGCAGACGGCGGAGCTTGCTGACGTCGTGGTCGAACACCTTGACCTGCGCGCCCAGCGCCTGAGCCGTACGGGCTGCCGCGCCTCCTGCGATGTCGGCTCCGAGTATCAGCACCTCGGTGGCGCTGATGCCTGCCACACCGCCCAGCAGCAGTCCCTTGCCGCCGTGGTCGTTGCTCATATACTGCGACGCCACCGATATGGCGGTCATGCCCTCTATCTCATGTATAGCGCCGGCTATAGGGTAAGTCTTCTGCGAGTCGCGGAGCAGGTCGTAGGCCGCGGCGATGATTTTCTTCCTCGCCATCTCCTTCACCGCCTTGCTGTCGAGCCTCGTGAGCTGCAGCATGGAGAAGACGGTCGTGTTGTTCCGCATCATCTCCACCTCCTCGAGCGTCGGCGGAGCTATCTTCAGCACAATGTCGGCGGCATAGACCTCGGCGGCGGAGTTCACAATGGTCGCTCCGTTCTCGGCGAATCGTATGTCGCTGTAGCTCATGCCGTCGCCGGCGCCCGTCTCCACCAGCACCGTGTGTCCTCTCTCCACCAGAATGCCCACAGCCTCGGGAGTCAGGGCAAGACGAGTCTCGTTCTGCACGTCCTCTTTAGGGATACCCATCACGATGCCGCTGTTGCTGTGTATCTCTCTCAGCAAGCAGTCCTCCGGCATGAATGACTCACTGCTCCATCCTTCAAAAGCCATAAGCATGTTGTTTTATTGTAGGTTAATACTTTAGTGCGCGTTCAAAAGCTCCGCTATCTTAGCTGCCGCCTCTTCCGGCGTGCCGTGGTCGTTGTCTATGACGTAGTGCGCCTGCTCGTAGAAAGCGCGTCTTTTCTCCAGCTGCTCTTTTATGAAGTCGGTGAGCTCCTCCTCGGTCTTGTCCTTGAGCAAAGGTCTGTTCGCCTTGGCGTTCTTCAGTCTGGCGGCGAGCGCTTCGGGTGTCATTCTTATATAGACGCACAGTCCGGAAGAGTTCATCACGTCGATGTTGTCGAAGAAGCACGGTGCTCCTCCGCCGGTGCTAACTACCACATTCTCAAGGGCTGACAGTTCCTCCAGTATGAAGCGTTCCTTCTTGCGGAAGGACTCCTCGCCCTCGCTCGCGAATATGTCCGGAATCGTTTTTCTGTAGCGGTTCTCGATACGCGAATCCATGTCAATCACATCCCAGCCGAGGCTCTTCGCAAGCCTTTTGCCTATGGTTGTCTTGCCGCAACCCATATAACCGATAAGATAAACTCTTTCCATATTCTCACAAATATACCTTAGTTTGTTGAGTTTGTATTCTGCTTTAGATTATTTTTGTTACGTTTTTTGCAATTTATGTCAAATCCTTTCAATTACTTAAAGAATCAGCGGACGGCATTGGTGATATTGGCAGTGCTGTGCATCATAGTCGCCGCCATTGACATAAGCATAAAGTCCGCGCCGCCAGCGGTGAGCAAGGAGGATTCGCTCCGATTCGCCAATGAGCTTAGGGCGTTCGAGGAGTCGTTCGACACGATTGACGCAAAGACGCATCACAGAAGATATAACCGCTTCAGCCACAGGCAGGAAGCCAGGCTTTTCCGCTTCAACCCGAATACACTGGACTCTGCCGGATTCGTGGCTTTGGGTTTAAAGCCGTTCGTCGCTGTGCGAATAGTCAACTATCGTAAAGCCGGAGGAGCCTTTCGCACAAAGCAGGACTTGGCTCGCATAAATAATCTGAGGAAACAGGACTACGAACGCCTCTACCCCTATATTGATTTGCCCGAAAATATTGATAAAAGCCAGAGTAATAAGACATTAGCAAAAGAATCCGAAAACCACGAACAGAGGCAGAGAAAGGGCATGACCGCCACTGTGGACATCAACGGCGCCGACTCCGCGACACTCGTGGCGGCTGGCATCGCGCCCGGCGTGGCTAAGTGCCTGATGCGTGAGCGCGACAAGTTCGGCGGATTCATAAGCGAGAGCCAAGTGCGTGACGCGCTCAAGTGGATGAGCGACAAGGCGAAGGTCGAGGAAATCGTTTTGCACATGATGATAGACCCTGGCAAGGTGCGCAAGATTAACCTGAACAATGCATCAATAGACCGACTGAAGGCGCATCCCTACATCAATTACTATCAGGCCAAAGCCATATTCGAGCACCGCCGCACCTACGGACGCTTCAGCTCCATCGACGACGTGCGCAAAGTGGAGGACAGAGGCATCACGCCAGAATTCATCGAGAGGATAAGGCCTTATGTAGAAACAAAATAGCACGGCGAGAACTCCGTGCCAGCAATCAAAAAGACAAGCCCCCTCAAACTAAAAAAACAAAACCCGCAAGGGGAGACACGAGCTTAGCCCAAGAAAGGCTTGTCTATAATTATGGAAGAATTATCAAGTCTATAACTTGCATAAATATAGACATTTATTTTTTGAAAAATCAAGACAGTAATCGTGTTTAACTAAAAATAAACAATAAAAAATCTCCGCCACGCTGTGCAAGCATGACGGAGATTTATGTTTTCCGCGCCTTGAAATCAAACGCGCCATTCGATTATATTTATTATCAATATTGAGCAACCGCCGCTCGTATATAATCAAATCAGCTCTTCCTTTTGCTCAATTCGCAGTTAATGAGAGGGGTGAATCACTAGCAACTATCACACCTCAAGCACAGGTCTGCCATTTTTTCTCCAAGCCAAAGATTATGACAACAAATAATTTCTTCTAAGATTCTCTTGCTTCACTCTTACCATTGATATGAATCTACCAAGATCATAAATACCAGATTGGTATTCCTGAGGGAAACTCGCTATATACTTATGAGGAACTACAAGCGTAAGATTTGAATCACACATTTCATGAAGTTGATTCTTAGATATACCTTGCTGAAGCGTAAATAAATATTTGACATCCACACGGTCGGCTTCTGTCAAAACCTGCCTCCATCGGTCTTTACAAGTGGTTTTTGCCCCAAGCACAATCAAATCATCTGCAGGGAACTGCAAGTTGTGATAACATTCTGCATTAGGGAAGAGAAAATCAGGTTTCTTATTATCTTCTGTAACAGCTTGCTCTTCAAACACCAATTCATTATAGGTGAAAATATCAGCCAAATGATGTTCTAATGATTTGCCAGCTCTTGATTTTCGTCTATTTAGCACCTCATTTGCCAATTTCACGAATGTATCAACATTATCAAAAGGTTTTGATAAAACATCCGCATAAACTTTCTCTTCCATTTGTCTGAAAAGCTGATATTCTGCATCAACCCAACTCAAAAGAATTTCATCGGGTTTAGACTTCAATGCCGAATTCGAAACATTATAAGCCTGATTAAAACAATCACGAGCACCAGCTGCCATTATGCGAGTCTCGGGGAAAGAGCTAAAACGTGCGGCAAATTCTTGTAAGAGTTGGAATATCTTAATATCAGGCTTCACAAGACCTTCCACATCAATCAATTGATTTGTTTCATCAGGAGAAAGATTGAAGGCGGCAAAGAACCCGTCAATATCCTCATCACTGCTCAAAACATAGCCCGAGTACTCTTCTTCTGAGAATTTCGCAATAACAAGCAAGTCTCCAACATTTTCATCTTGCAAAAATGGGAAACCTCTACCAAAACGTGTTATACGATACTCATTGCGAGTTCCTTGACCATAATATTTCATGCAGCTCTCCGTGGTAAAGTCATCCTGCCACTTGATTTGCACTATCTTTTCTTTATTTTCGCCCTTGCGTCCAGGCTCATCAAATAGCAATTTGGAAGCACATTTAGGAATGTAAAATCCCGCTTGATGAGAACCCGTCGTGCCAGTATCATTACCTGTAATAAATCTGCACCATGCAGATTTAGAGTACTGCACATTTCGAATTGCGGAGTTCAATATTTCGCTCATAATCACTAATGGTTTTTACTATTTGTTCAGCAACAGCTGTAATCAAAGGCACTACAACAGAATTTCCACATTGACGATACGCCTGTACATCAGAAACTTGATCAAGTTTATAAGAATCAGGATAGCCCATTAATCGTGCGCATTCGCGAGGCGAAAGCCTGCGAGGATTTTTATCCTTTCCCTGTGGAATTAATATCTCCGAACCATCCTTATAATAGCGAGCACTAAGAGTACGCGTAATTCCGTTTAAATCAACAAGTCCATAACCAAAACCATTACCTTTTGCTCTATGTTTTTCTGCATAAGCCTGAAGATATGCCCATAGTTTGTCACTTAATGTATATTTAGAATCAATGTTGGGGTCAAGAATTTCTTTCACACAACGAGTTGCTTCATGTTGTTCAGGGAACTCAAAATTCTCACCACCATGATAACGTTTTTTGTCAAAACCAACAATCATAATTCTCTCCCTATGTTGCGGCACATACGTTTGACCATCCATCACCTTGTAATGAAGAGAATAATCCAACTCCTCCAATGTTTCACGAATCACACGAAAAGTATTTCCTTTATCATGGGAAGTCAAATTCTTCACATTCTCCAGATAAAATGCTTTAGGCCTATGTCGGCTAATAATATCTGCAACATCAAAAAATAACGTTCCTTGAGTTTTATCCTTAAAACCTGTTTCACGCCCAAGACTCTTCTTCTTTGAAACACCAGCTATTGAGAATGGTTGGCATGGGAATCCTGCACAAAGGATGTCAAAATGCTCTGGTATATATGACTTTGTTACATCTTTAGTAATATCGCCAAATGGCATTTCTCCAAAGTTTGCAAAATAAGTTTTCTGTGCATACGCATTCCATTCCGAAGAAAACACGCATTTTCCACCTTGTCTTTGCATTGCTATACGAAAACCACCAATTCCAGCAAACAAATCAATAAAAGTGAACTTAGGTTTTTCAGGAGCAGGGAATGGTACTTTAAAAAAGTCATCAAAAAGTCCATATTGCATCGGCGATTCTGCAACTTCTAAAATTTCGTCATCCGACAAAACCTCATAATTGTTCTTTTGACGAGATTGCTTTCTTGACAGGAATTCACGAATAGCAGAAATTATTTCTGCTTTTTGTTCACTAGACTCACTTCCACTATGATTATGAAGATAATGACTCATCACCGCGATTTGATTCTCGTATGATGTCTCTCCATAAATCTTAATCCCATCCTTTGTTACCTCTTCAGGAAAATTTACTATACTATACTTCTTTGCCATTATTCATCAAAATAATCGTTGTCTATCCCCTTCATCTAATATCCAGCATGTTCTTAACCATTTATTAAGACTATTTTCTGTCCTTTGCATACATGTACTTGTATTTGGCTATTATAAGCATATGTGGCAAAAACACTTCCAATTGTCAATTGCAAGAATACTATCGAAAACTACCATCTCAAAACCTAACAACAAGCCTCCGCAGCCAGAAAACAAGTCAAGATATGTAATTTTCTTTCTATGAGATACGAATTCTTTCTTTTCTGACATGGTGTTTTTCGTAGAAAATCAACAACAATCAAGTAAATCGGAAAGATACAAAAAAATATCATACTTTTGTTGCATAGCACTTCAAAGCGAGTGTTATAACAACAAATCTTTATTTAAGAAAACAAACACACAAAATGGCATTACAATTATTCTTTGAACAAATAACATCAAAATATTCAGACATCATTGCTGCATTTGCTATCCCTATGACGATAGCAATACTTGCACTTGCATTTCCCCTATTATTTCAAGCAGCAAGCCGAATCGATGACAAATACAATTCAACACTACTCATAAAAGTATTTAGAAAGGATAAGACATGTAAATTCTTTATTAGTTCTCTTATTATAACTCTGTCTATATGCTTTATATGGACATTACAAATGCCAAAATGTCAAGACATTTACATAAACGAAATTATAAATACATTAATTAGCAATTCAGCAATAATACTATTAGTATCGTCAACAATAGTATTAGTCATCAGTACAATATCTGTAACAAGACTAATGTATATATACTACATACCAGACAAATTATTAGAACGACTAAAAAAGCAATATGCCAAATCTAAAAATGAAAAGGAACTGTATTTTGAAGCCATTTCAGAAATATTATTCTATTCTATAAGCAAAGAAGGAGAACCATTGGCCCGACAACTACAAACTTTTTATCATAAAGAATTTATTTCTTTTAGAAAAGACAAAGAACACACTACAATTGATTACCCTGACTATTACTACAACATCCTATTTGACGCAAACGAACGCTTATGCTGTAGAGAACGCAAAAGCATCTCAAATTACAATCATTCCTTTTACGATTTGTTTATTGACGAATATCAACATACAACCATAAGTCAAGAAACATTCTCTTTTATTTGGAAATGCTTGTGCCAATCCATTTTTTATAAAAAAGAAGAGTTCATCTTTTCATATTGGAAAAAGGCGAATCAATATATGAGCTTTTCTTTGCAAAAAATTACTCCAATACTCGACAATGGCAAAATAACAAATCAAGAAAACATCGACAAAAGGGATCAAGAACGTGAACGCTTTTTGGAATTCCATTATGCCTTATGCGGACACATAATGATGAAGAAGGAATATACACTTTTGAAAAAATTGACGAACTATTCAAACCAATGGCCACCTAAATACGAACTTTTCCCAGAAAGAACTGAAGAAATAGTAACTCGCTTCATTGAACTCGACAAATACGACGATTATGACATCATACATTATGAAAGAAAATATCCCTTCCTTGATGTAGACAACATAGATTCAAATGAGGTAATAAAATCGTGGATAAAACGATACTTTGCTTTTCTTTTTATTCGCCAATACACTCGTAACCAGTACTTCTACAATCCTAATACTACAGGCATGCCAAGAATTCCTAAAAAAATGGAAGACAAAAGAAAGTACATCGAACAAATGGATGTATTAAAAAGCATCGTAACAAAACATCTAAATGACAAAGAGTTATTAGACACATTTGATTTCGACGAACAGATCACTAAAGAATGGTTCGCAAAAAACAACAAAAAACATCCTATAGACTTAATAGAAGAATATAAAGGAAGGCTAAATGACGAAATAAATAAAGCCAAAATCGAGCAAGAAATAGATAAAACAAAAAAAGAACAATTCAACAAATGCACTATAAAAATACTGGAGCCATTCTTCGAAGAATACCATCAACTATTTAACACGACTATTATAAACGATGTTCAATACAAATCATTGTTCTATAATGGAACATATCAAGTTGTAGAGAAGATGGCATTTTCTAAAGACCAAGATATTGATTATAGCAACTATGATAGTTTTATTGCCGAAAGTATTTCATTAAGAATAAAGAGAAGTTTCGCATCCATTTTTGGTTATTACAATCACAAACGACATCAATTAAAAACAGAGCATCTACTTACAGCAATCGACAAACTGAAACTAAATAAAACAGAATATACCATTGTTTCCGTAGGATTTAACTTGAATATTTTAAACACAAACGATTTAAATGACAACAAAGATAACACTTGGACATACAAAGGTCTTCGTATAATAGAGACAGGATTCTCTATTATTGAGAATTTTAATCAATCTTTGTTCATTATGAAAAATGAAGATTTACCATACTTCATAAATCATGAAGTCGACAAAGACACCATAGAGAAATATAGCTTAGAAGAAATAAATGAAAAATACCACATATACACGAATGTGATAGATTTACACAAAACAGGAAACGAAGGAATAAAGAAAGAAATTGAAGAAAACACGACATACAAACAGCTAAACGAATATGCATTAGCATGCGTTGATATAAAAGTAGAAATACGCTGTAAAGAAAACGCAAAATGCATTCAACTAAAAGTATTCGATTTATTTAAAGACCAAGGGTTTGAAGACAACATATCAAACATAAAAAACATATGGAACAATTAATATTAAACAGGGAGCAGCTTAATTTCATAACACAAGCATCAGTCTCCCAAAAACATCTATCTTTGCGACTCATAACAAACAACACAAGCAAATGAGAAATACGATATTCGCGCTTATAGCCGTGATGGCTGCCGCAATCGCCCTGACAGGATGTGAGAAGAATATGCATATCTCCGACATGACGTTCAAGGACGGAGGCGGATACGCGTTCTACAAGGGCAAGCCTTACACAGGCGACGTGTGGAGCGACGACGACAAGACAGCCTGCTTCACCTACAAGGACGGCAAACTGACCGTGATGACCGCATTCCACGACAACGGACAAGTGGCTTGCACAGCCGGACAAAAGGAAGGCGAAGGCTCGAAATACTTCGACACCGAGGGCAACGCCATAGACGAGATGACATTCTTCGGTACATACCGTTCTGTGTTAGAGAGCGTTGCTGAGACAGCGTCGCAAATGCAAAGAAGAAGCCGATAAGAAAACAGCGGCATAGCATAGAAACAATCCCGGGCAGAAGGCTGTTCGGGATTTTTGCGCAATAAACAACTATGAATCACACAAAATAACTACATTTGTAAATTCTAACAAGGATAATCATACACACAAAGACAAGAGATGGAAAAGCCAAAAGTAGATTTCGAGAAGTGCGGCGGATTGGTGCCGGCAATCGTTCAGGACGCAGTGACAAGAAAAGTGCTGATGATGGGATACATGAACGAGGAATCTCTACAGAAAACCATAGACACAGGATTAGTGACATTCTTCAGCCGCTCGCGCCAGAAGCTCTGGACCAAAGGCGAGGAGAGCGGCAACTTCCTTAAACTCGTCGACATAAAGAGCGACTGCGACCAGGACACACTCTTGGTGCAGGCTCATCCGCAGGGACCGACTTGCCACACCGGCACCGACACATGCTGGGGCGAGAAGAACGACAGCGACATAAACTTCCTGAGTTTCCTGCAGGACTTCATCGATGACAGATACAAGAACATGCCTGAAGGCTCGTACACCACTTCGCTCTTCAAGAAAGGCGTGAACAAAATGGCGCAGAAAGTGGGCGAGGAAGCCGTGGAGACCGTAATCGAGGCGACCAACGGCACCGACCAAGACCTGATATACGAGGCAAGCGACCTGCTTTACCACCTCATCGTGCTGCTGACATCCAAGGGACTGAGAATCGAGGATCTCGTGAAGGAACTGAAAAAGAGACACGGCGGCGTGAAAGGCGTGGACTACGGACAAGGTCCACAGTTCCAGGAAAAGAAATAAAAACAAGGCGACACACATATACAACAAGATGGAAGAGAAAGACCTACTGATAAACTACGTCAACGTGAACCTGCTGCAATCGGAAGTGATTGTGCTGAAGGACGTGAACCTGAACGTTGGCAAAGGAGAGTTCATATACCTCATAGGTAAAGTGGGAAGCGGCAAGAGCACACTGCTGAAGTCGTTCTACGGCGAAGTGCCGATAGCTTCGGGCGAGACCGCCACCATCTTCGAGTATAACTTGCAGAAACTCAAACGCAAGCAGGTGCCTTATCTGAGAAGACGTCTGGGCATAATCTACCAGGACTTCCAACTGCTGATCGACCGCACTGTGCACGACAACCTCATGTTCGTGCTCAAAGCCACAGGATGGCGCAAGGCCGAGGCAGAGGCAAGAATAAAGGAAGTGCTGACACTGGTGGAAATGGAGAACAAGGGCTACAAGATGCCGCACCAGCTGTCCGGAGGCGAGCAGCAGAGAATCGTGATAGCCAGAGCGATGCTCAACAAGCCTGACATAATCGTGGCTGACGAGCCTACAGGACACCTCGACCCAGAGACCGGCGAGGGCATCATAAAACTGCTGCGCTCGATATGCAAGGACGGAACCACCGTCATCATGTCAACACACAACCTCAGCTGGCTAAGACTCTATCCGGGCCGCATATTCAAGTTCGACGACGAGAAGATGACCGAGATAGACGAAAACGGCAACGAGATAATAAAGGAGAACGCGCCAAAGCCAGCAGTCGCCGAGACTGAGGAAGAAAAGGAAGAAGTAAAAGAGGAAGAGACTGAAGCAATAGCAGAAGAAGAGGAAGAGGCAGAGGCAGCATCAGAGAAGGAAGAGGAAAAGAAAGAAGTCGAGGAAAAAGCAGAGGAGACTGAGAATGTAGAAGAAGAGAAAGTCGAAGAACCTGTCGAGGAAATCAAGGATGAGGACAACGCGGCTGATGAGCCTGCCGAGGAAAAAGAGGAGCAGCCAGCCAAGAAGGAAAGACCTACAAACATCAGGACAACGATAACCATGGGCAACGGCGAAGTGGTGAGCGGCGTGATAACCGACGACTACGGATTCACCGACGAGGAGCTGGAGCAGAAGACATTCAACCTGAACAAGCACCCGAGAGCCACATTCAAAGGCGACGGCAAATTCGTGGCGCAGTCGATATACGACCTTGAGGTGAACAACGGCGTTGACGTCAACAAAGACCTGCCTATAGAGAAGGTCGAGCCAAGAAAAAGGCTTTCGATACCTAAGAACTAAGATAAAAGCAGAGCACGACGCTCTGCTTTTTTTATGCCATGCTTCGACGGTGTTCCCACACAACAAAAAGAAAATCAGGCACATTTAAAAGTGCCATTAGCGTTCTTTCTGCACATAACTTGTCCTTGCCTTTCGAAAAAACGTTATCTTTGCGACCGAACTAAATAGTCTAAAAATAAAAAACTAATGAATGTAGTAACAAAGACCATCACAATGAGTGATGGACGCACCATTACAATCGAGACAGGCAAGCTGGCAAAGCAAGCCGACGGCTCAGTGATGGTAAGAATGGGCAACACGATGTTGCTCGCAACAGTATGTTCGGCAAAGGACGCAGTTCCAGGAACTGACTTCATGCCGCTCTCAGTAGATTACAAAGAGAAATTCGCTTCCAACGGACGTTTCCCAGGCGGATTCACACGCCGCGAGGGCCGTTTGGACGATTACGAGATACTCATCTCTCGTCTTGTGGACCGCGCATTGCGTCCGCTCTTCCCTTCTGATTACCACGCCGAGACAGTTGTCAACGTGACAATGTACTCAGCTGACGGCATCGACATGCCTGACGCTCTCGCAGGACTCGCAGCCAGCGCTGCCCTCTCTGTGAGCGACGTGCCATTCGAAGGCCCTATCTCAGAGGTTCGTGTGGCTCGCATCGACGGCCAGTTCGTAGTTGACCCAACTTTCGAGCAGCTCGAGAAGGCTGACATGGACATCATGGTTGCCGCTACACTGGACAACATCATGATGGTGGAAGGCGAGATGAACGAGGTAGGCGAGGACGACCTGCTCGAGGCTTTGAAGGTGGCTCACGAGGCTATCAAGATACACTGCCAGGCTCAGCTCGAGCTCATGCAGGAAGTAGGCAAGGCCAAGAGAGTTTACTGCCACGAGGAGAACGACGACGAGCTGAAGGAGAAGGTTCGCAAGGAGTGCTACGACAAGGCATACCAGATGGCAGCTTCTTCTTGCGCCGACAAGCACAAGAGAGAGGAAGGCTTCAAGGCTATCGTAGATGAGTTCAAGGCTCAGTTCTCAGAGGAGGAGCTTGAGACTAAGGGCGCGCTCATCGACAAGTACTACCACGATGTAGAGAAGGACGCCATGAGACGTTGCGTTCTCGACGAAGGCAAGCGTCTGGACGGACGTAAGCTCAACGAGATCAGACCTATCTGGTGCGAGGTCGGCTATCTGCCTGGTCCTCACGGATCAGCGATATTCACTCGTGGAGAGACTCAGTCGCTTTCTACAGTGACACTCGGAACAAAGCAAGACGAGAAGATAGTTGACGAGGCTCTGATACAGGGTCACGACAGATTCCTGCTCCACTACAACTTCCCTCCATTCTCAACAGGCGAGGCAAGAACAGTGAGAGGCGTAGGCCGTCGTGAGGTTGGTCACGGACACCTGGCATGGAGAGCCCTCAAGAGAATGATTCCAGAAGGATACCCATACGTTGTGAGAGTCGTTTCCGACATCCTCGAGAGCAACGGTTCGTCTTCTATGGCGACAGTTTGCGCCGGCTGTCTCGCGCTCATGGACGCAGGTGTGCCTATCAAGAAGCCAGTAGCAGGAGTTGCTATGGGACTTATATCAGAGAACAAGGGTACTAACTACGCAGTGCTTTCCGACATCCTCGGCGATGAAGACCACCTCGGCGACATGGACTTCAAGGTGACTGGAACAAAGGACGGTATCACCGCAACACAGATGGATATCAAGGTGGACGGACTGAGCTACGAGATTCTCGCTAAGGCTCTCGCACAGGCTAAGGAAGGCCGTCTGCACATACTCGGCAAGATAACTGACACTCTGGCTGAGCCACGTGCCGACCTCAAGCCACACGCTCCACGTATCGAGGTTATGGAGATACCTAAGGAGTTCATCGGAGCTGTCATTGGCCCTGGAGGCAAGATCATACAAGGAATTCAGGCAGAGACCGGCGCGACTATCTCTATCGAGGAGGTTGATGACTGCGGAAGAGTCGAGATCGCTGCTACAAACAAGGAGGCTCTCGACGGCGCTAAGGCTAAGATCAAGGCTATCGTGGCAATTCCTGAGGTTGGCGAGGTTTATTCTTCTACTGTGAAGTCAATAATGCCTTACGGAGCATTCGTTGAGTTCATGCCTGGCAAGGAAGGTCTCCTGCACATCTCGGAAATCGAATGGAAGAGATTCGAGAGCATGGAAGACACAGGACTCAAGGAAGGCGACACAATCGATGTCAAGCTTCTTGACATCGACCAGAAGACTGGCAAGTTCAAGCTTTCACACAAAGTCTTGATTCCAAAGCCTGAGAAGAAAGGTTAATCAAAAACGAGATTCTTTCTCATAATTTTTCATATCAAGGGGTTGCGAAGCCGATTCGCAGCCCCTTTTTTCATGCTCATACCACAAACGTGTGATGCGAAATACAATTCTAATGGTATTCCTCCGTTCTCCCGCCATGCATACTTTTGCATAAAACAAAAAAGGAAAGGAGGCAAGCATGAAAAACTACACCGCACCCATACTTACATCCACAATCTGGGCAC
This sequence comes from Paludibacteraceae bacterium, assembly GCA_017937025.1. Taxonomy (GTDB): domain Bacteria; phylum Bacteroidota; class Bacteroidia; order Bacteroidales; family Paludibacteraceae; genus UBA4363. The sequence continues at coordinate 111,464 of JAGBEJ010000004.1, forward strand.
TCTCATACGTGTTCACGACGATAGCCTTCGAATCGTTCAGCCCCGTGCAGCTGCTCACACTGAGATTAGCCATAGCGTCGTCGCTGCTGGCATTCATCGGCTACCGCAAAGGCGCACTGCAACGCATCAGCAGGAAGCACATTCCAGCGTTCGTGCTGCTGGCTCTGCTTGAGCCTACAGGATATTTCCTGTGCGAGACATTCGGGCTTTCTTTGTCAAGCCCAGTGCTGGCATCCGTCATACTCTCCACAGTGCCGCTTTTCGCGCCGTTCATCGCGTTTCTGACCATCGGCGAAAGATTCTCCGCAGGAAACGTGGCAGGGCTCGCAGTGTCGTTTATCGGCGTTCTGTTCCTCACGCTCAAAGGCGGAAGCCTCAACGCATCGCCATTAGGTCTGCTCCTGTTAGGCGGAGCAGTATTCTTCCTCATTGTTTACTCCATAGCGGTCAAAAAGCTGCAGAAGCATTACACGACACACACCATCGTGACCGCGCAGAATACTATTGGAACCGTTTACTTCATCCCTATCCTGCTGGCGAGCGGCAATCCGATTCCCGAGCATATAGGCGGCAGCGCTCTGGTCTCTGCCATAACTCTCGGAATATTCGCTTCTGGACTGGCGTTCGTGTGGTTCGGCGAATCGATAAAGAACATCGGAGTGGGCAAAACGAACGCCTTCCTCAACCTCATGCCAGCCGTGACTGCAATCGCGTCAATAGCGATAACAGGAGAAACTGTCGACGGACGTGGAGTCGTTGGGATTGTCTTAGTGATAGCCGGACTATTCACAAGCCAGGCGAAATGGAATTTCAGTCTCAGGAAAAGGAACGTTTCCGCGATAGCGTAAGAATCAGCGGCTTTTAAGTTCAGCAAGCGCGGCCTTGGCATCCTCGTTGCCGGCATCGGCCGAAGCACGGAAGAGTTTGAGCGCCTTAGCATCGTCGCGCGCAACGCCCCATCCGTTGGCATAACACACGGCAAGGTTATACTGCGCGGCATCGTCGCCTTTGTCGGCGGCTTTCTTGAAGCATTTGAAAGCCTCGTCGTAATTCTTGGCGGTGCCATTGCCCTCCACATAGCAGATGCCGAGGTTATACACTGCGTCGGCATAACCCTGTTCGGCGGACTTCTTGTACCACCTGAACGCCTCGCTCTTGTCCGGAATTATTGAGCCACGCCCTTGGTCATAGCACTGCGCCAGATTATACTGCGCCTCGGCGTAACCCTGCTCGGCGGACTTCCGCCAATAGGCTGCGGCTTTGTCGAGGTCGCGCATTGTGCCGGCGCCTTCGCTGTAAAAATAGGCGAGAAGATTCTGCGCCGTCGGGTCATCCTTGTCGGCGGCTTTCTTGCAATAGTAGAACGCCTTGTTGTCGCTCATGCTCACGCCGATGCCCTCGGAGTAGCACTCCGCCAGATTGGTCATGGCAGTCACGTCGCCCATGCCGGCCGCACGCTCGTACAAAACGAACGCCTTGTCGAAGTCGCGTTTTGTGCCGTAGCCGTAACGATAGCATGATGCAAGCGCCGTCATGGCTTTCGGGTCGTCCTGATCGGCGGCCTTAGTCAGCCAGATGAACGCAGAGTCGGCATTCTGAGCCACACCCTGCCCTATACGCATGCTGTTGCCGAGTATGTACTGGGCGACGACATCGCCGTTCTCTGCCGCCTTCTTATACCATTTTATTGAAATTTCTGTGTCCTGCTTGACGCCATGCCCGGTCGCATAGCAGTTGCCCATGTGGCATTGAGCGAATGTGTTGCCGAGCACAGCCGCACGCTCATAGTATTCAGCCGCCTTCTTGAAGTCTGGAGCGACGCCCTGTCCAGTGTTGTAGCAGTTGCCGAGGAAACACAATGCACGGTCGTCGTCGCGGTCGGCTGCCAGAGTCCACCACTCTATCGCCTCCTTGTAGCTCTGTCTTGTCCCGATGCCGTCGGCATAACAAACGCCCAAAGCCGTAAGAGCCTCGACATTGCCACGCGCCGCTGCGTCTATGTAATAAAGGAACGCCTTGGCATAGTCCCGCTCCACGCCATTACCCTCGCTGTAAGCCATGCCTATGGCGTACAAGGCGTTGGCGTTCTCCTTGTGCGCCGCCTCGCGCCAATGCTCAAGCGCCTTGGCATAGTCCTTCTTCATGCCGTAGCCGTAGTAATAGGAACAGCCCAAAGCGAACTCGGCTTCCGAACTGCCATTGCCGCTCGCCTTGACCCACCACTTGCGCGCCTTGCCGAAGTCGCGTTTCACTCCGTCGCCATAATAATAGGCATAGCCGAGCGCGGACTGGGCTTCGGGATTACCGTCCTGAGCCTTGCGGATAAAAGAAGACACATCAACCTCCTGCCCACAGACAACAGACAAGGCTGCCAAGAACATGGACAAAAGGATGAATCGTCTCAAAACAGGAATGTGTGTTTGTGTTATTTCTTCACAGGGATTTTGTTGACACGGCCTACGTGTCTGCCGCCCTCGAAGTCTGTAGCGAAGAACTCATCGACGATGGCGAAAGCCTTATCGACCGAGATGAAACGCGCAGGCATTGAAAGGACGTTGGCGTCGTTGTGCTGACGAGCAAGATGAGCCAGCTCCACATCCCAACAAAGAGCACAACGTATGCCCTGGTGTTTGTTGGCTGTCATGCTGATGCCGTTGCCGCTGCCGCATATAGCCACGCCGAAGTCGCTTCTGCCGCTCTCCACGTCGTCCGCCATTGGGTGGGCATAGTCCGGATAGTCGCAGCTGTCAGCCGAGTTTGTTCCGTAGTCAGTCACAGTCGCTCCTGCAGCCTTGAGTTTCTCTATAATTTTGCCCTTGAGTTCATAGCCAGCGTGATCCGAGCAGATGGCTATCTTCATTTCGCTTAGATTTTTCATTTTCAAAAAAAGTATCTTGTTTTATTCTGTTTTCTTTACTGGAATGCGTTCCAACCCTGGGCTTTCAGTCCGAACTCCTGACCGTCGCGTGTCACGAGATTCATGCCGAGGCTCTTGTCACACACATGACCAATGACGTGCACATCCTCCACGCCCTCTATCAAGTCATGAAGCTCCAGCGGCACAGTGAACAGAAGTTCATAGTCCTCGCCGCCGTTCATAGCGGCTGTTGTGAGGTTCATGTTGAATTCCTCGGCTGTCGCCGCAGTCTGGTAGTCTATCGGTATGCGGTCCTCGAAGACACGGCATCCAACGCCGCTCTGCGTGCAGATGTGTATAAGTTCGGAAGACAGCCCGTCGGACACGTCCATCATGGCTGTAGGCACGATGCCTTTCTCTTTCAGATGCGATATGATGTCCACTCGCGCTTCCGGCTTAAGCTGGCGCTGCAGTATGTATTCCTTTCCTGAAAAGTCGGGATTGACGTCTTCTTCCTTCTGCCCTTTGAACACGGTCTTTTCTCTTTCGAGTATCTGCAATCCCATATACGCCGCTCCGAGGTCGCCGGACACGCATATCAGGTCGTTAGGCTTCGCGCCGTCACGTTTCACGACTTGTCCTTTCTCCGCCTCGCCAATGGCTGTGATGGAGATTGTCAGACCCGTCATCGAAGCTGAAGTGTCGCCGCCGACCAAGTCCACGCCATGAGCCTTGCAAGCCATCTTCATGCCGTCGTATAACTGCTCCAGGTCCTCTATGCAGAATCGTTTGGACACGCCCAACGAGACAGTTATCTGCTTAGGTGTGCCGTACATGGCGTATATGTCAGAAAGATTGACCATTACCGCCTTGTAGCCGAGATGCTTCAGAGGCGTGTAGGTAAGGTCGAAATGGATGCCCTCGAGCAGGAGGTCGGTCGTCACCAAAGTGAGTTTCTTGCCGTAGTCCAGTATCGCGCAGTCGTCGCCAACGCCCTTCACTGTTGACTCATTCTTTACCTCTATGTCTTTGGTCAAATGCTTTATAAGACCGAATTCTCCTAAAGTCGATATTTCAGTTCTCGCCATTTCGGTTGTTTCTTTTTAATTCTGTTTTATTGGATTCTCGCCCAAGACTTTCATCACCTTCTCGACTATCATCTCTGGAGCTATTCCACGCACACATTCATAATGCTCGCCCTTGCCGTTGCGGCGGCATGGTTTCTCGCCGAACACCGAGCACGGACGGCACTCCAAAGGCAGCTGCACGGCATTGTCCTCGCTCTGTTTCCATCCCATGAATCCTGCATACGGATGAGTCGCGCCCCATACCGACACGACAGGAGTCGCCACCATGGACGCCATGTGCATATTGGCTGAGTCCATAGACACCATCACGTCAAGATGCGCCATGAGGATGAGCTCTTGTGGAAGATATGTCTCTGGCGGCATTGCGAAAACATTGTCATATTTCTTTTGCCATGAGTACAAGACGTTCTTCTCGTTTCTTCCGTGTCCGAAGAGGAACACTTTCACGCCACGCTCCGACAGCTGCTTGACCACCTCTTCCATCTTCTTCATAGGGTAAACCTTAGAGCGGTGTCCTGCGAAAGGAGCGACACCCACCCAAGGCTGTCCGTCCTTTTTGCCGAAAGTTTCTATCATGTCCTCTGGGACTTCAGGCAATCTTCTCCAGAAAATGGTGTCAAAATCCATTTTGAACTTGTATCCCAGTTTTCCGAACACATCGCGATAGCGGTCGAAAGAAGACTTGAGGTGCTCGCCGTAGCTCTTGTAACCGACTTTTGTAAGTTTCCTCTTCAGGCTTCTCTCCTTGTTTATGTGAACAATAGGAATTCTACGGAAAGAGAATCGCAGAAGGAACGTCAAAAGCCTTGAGCGAAGCACATTATGCAGGTCAGCGACAGCATCCAGCTGGTAGTGTCTCTTCAACTTCCACCAAACTCTGAACACGCCCTTAAGACCTTTGTCCTTGCCATGTCGGTCGAAGTGCACCATGTGCACGCCAGGGAGGTTGTCGAACATAGGGTCGTATCCGTATGTGGTAAGCACTACCACACTTGTGTCGGGATACGCCTTGCGCAATGAGTGCAGCACTGGGACTGTCATTGCGACATCGCCCATGGCCGAAAGCCTGATAACCAATATCGTCTTGGTTTCTGAATCTGGATAATACAAAGCTGTATGTTTTTAAAGATTACTTCTTGTTGCCGTAAAGTACTGGGTTCAGAGCAGGGTCGTTGTACATCTTCATCTGGCGGTAAACCTTCATGTATTTGCGTCCGCTTTCGATGTCAGCCAGCAGCTGGTCTATCGCCGAAGAGAGGTCCTTCTGCTGTTCGGTCAGCACATCAAGCTTCGCCTTGCACTTCTGCAGGTGCTCAGCCGACGCGTCTGTTCTCTCGACCTCGGCGTTCATGTGGTAAATCTTGAGCGCAAGGATTGACAAACGGTCAATCGCCCACGCAGGAGACTCCGTATTGATCGTTGCGTCAGGGAGCGCCTTCACGCCCTTGTACTTCTCAAGGAAATAGCTGTCTATAGCCTCTACAAGGTCGGTACGGTCCTGGTTGGACTTGTCGATTCTGCGCTTAATGGCAAGCGCCTCAACAGGATCTATCTGCGGGTTGCGGATAATGTCCTCGAGATGCCACTGAACTGTGTCGATCCAGTTCTTTACATAAAGAATGCCCTCTATGGTAGAAGGCTCGTATGGATTGTTGATAGGAGTATCAACATTGTCGTTAACATGATAATCGGCTATGCAACGGTTGAAAATCACGTTGCTGTCTGCAGAAAAGCTCATAAATTGTATAAATGAATTGTTTTAAGTGTATATGGAGCAAATATAGTAAATTCTGCTTTATTCACTTCCCTTTTCGTCAGCCAATTACGCCACTTAGACATTTTTCATATCTTTGTAGATTGCATTTTGCAACCACCTTAGTAGAAACAAAGGCACTGATTGATGAAATTCAGAAACAGACTCATAGCATTGGCGGGGCTCGCGCTTATGGCAGGATGCGCAAACAGGGGCGGAGGACCACAAGGCGGACCGAAGGACCTGACGCCGCCTAAAGCTGCAAGCATGACCCCCGAGAACAACGCCACAAACGTAAGCAAAAAGAAGATAGAACTGCAGTTCAATGAATTCGTAGAGGTGAAAAGCGCACAGCAGAAAGTGATAGTGTCGCCTCCACAGAAGATTCCTGCCACAATACAGGCAAACGGCAAAAAAGTAACTATAGAATTCGCCGATTCGCTGATACCGAACACGACATACACCATTGACTTCACCGACGCACTGCGCGACCTGAACGAGGGCAATGTGCTGGACGGATTCACATACGCATTCTCCACCGGCAATGAGATTGACACAATGCAGATAAGCGGCAGAGTGCTAAACGCAATGGATCTGAATCCGCTGTCTGGAGTGCAAGTCGGCATATACGAGACAAACCTGAAAGGAGACTCCACCGGGCCGCTCTACCAGATGCCTCTGCGCATAACAAAAACCGACAGCACAGGACATTTCACCATAAAGAACATAAAGGACGGAACGTATGACATATACGCTCTGGAAGACAAGAACTCCGATTACATACTGACAAAAGGCGAATGCTTCGGATTCATAGACAACAGCGTGAAAACCGCCGTTGAAAGCATTGAGCGACGTGACACCGTAAGAATAGACCTGGCGAAAGCAGACGCCAACTCGAAAAAGAAGAAAAAGAAACTCGCAGAAATACCGGACTCGCTCCGATACAAGGACACAATAGTGCACTCAATAGTGCAGCACTACACACCCGACGATGTGCTACTGCTCGCTTCCGCCATACCGACAACGCCACAGAAAGTGAAAAAGACAGAGAGGAAGAACCCTTTCAGAATAGACCTGTACATGCAGAACGAGAACGCGCGCAAACGTCCTGAGGTAAGATGCCTCAACAACATCGACATCCTGCAGCGCTACTCCAAGAAGAACGACTCCATAACAATATGGATAAAAGACTCCGTGATGGCTGCCGCTGACACGATAAAACTCGAAGTCAAATACGAAACGCTCGATTCATTAGACAAGCCGACAGACAAGACCGACACCATAAAAGCGGTTTTCAGCAAGAAGATGCTGCAAAAACTGAAGAAAGAAAAGCAGACTCTCGGCTTCGCCAAGATAGAAGACAACGTGCCGTTCTATGCACCATTGAGAGTCGCATTCGACCGTCCTGTCTCAGAAATCGACACTTCAAAAATCAAGTTGTATTCCGCAGAAGACACGACATGGACACAAGTCCCTCTGACACAGTACGCTGTTACTGAAATCGACTCCACATCAAGCACAAACAGCGGATACTTCGCCGGATATGAGTACAAAGTCGAGTGGAACGAGGATTTGAAGTACACGATAAAAGTCGATTCCGGCGCGGCATTCGGATTAGGCGGAGTAACCAACAAGGCACTCAAGAAAGAATTCAAAATCATTGGAAGCGATAAGTACGCGAACTTAAAAGTAATAACAAAAAATAGCGGCAAAAACCCTGTGATACAACTCCTTAACGACAAGGACGAGGTCATAAGAGAAAAGAGCGAAGATGCGAATGGCACGCTATTTGAGCACCTCGCGCAGGGCGACTATTATCTCCGCCTCTACAACGACGAGAACAATGACGGAGAATGGACCCCTGGAGATTTTAAAGAAAAGAGACACGCAGAAAAAGTATTTTACCTGAACACAAAAGTTCACTTGAGAGCCAATTGGGACATAGACCAGGAATGGGACGTGGAAGCAATAAAGCTCGAAAAGCAGAAGCCGGAGACACTCAAAAAAGAGGCGGCCAAGAACAATAGTAAAAAGAAGAAAAAATAAATGTCAAACCAATTAAAACACGGCATTATGAAAAGGACATTACTCACGATATTAGCATCAGCCGCCATAGCGATGACTTCGGCGGCGCAATCTATCCCTTTGAAGATGAACAACACGTCATTCAAAGCCGGCGAGAAAATTGTTTACGACGCATACTTCAACCTCGGGCTGATATGGGTGCACGCCGCAAAAGTGACATTCACAGTGCAAAACACCGTTTTCCAGAACAAAGAGGCATATAAACTGACTGCCGCAGGAAGCACACTGAACACATTCGCGAAGTTCTACACCGTGCACGACACTCTCTACAGCTACGCGCAACGCAGCACTCTGATTCCGCTGTACTACAAGCGAATCGCGCATGAGGACTCATACTGGGCAGAGGACATTTTCGTATTCAACAAGAACACAGAAGACGCCACCAGCGTGAAAACCACATGCCTGCGCCGCAAAAAAGCGCCTGACACAAAGCATCTGGAGCTCAAAGGCGTAGTTACAGACTTGGTGACAGCCATCTACCGTCTGCGCAACTACGATTTCGAGCACTCCAACCCCGGCAAATACATTCCTTTCAACATCGTATATGACGATGACGGAAAGAAGTTCGACCTGAATGTGAAGTACGTCGGCAAGGAGACTGTAACTCTGAAGAACGGCGACAAGTACAGATGCATAAAATTGAAGCCTAAGATGATAAAGGGCGGAATCTTCAAGAGCGAGGATGCCGTAACCATCTGGATAACAGACGACAAAAACAGAATTCCTGTGTATATAGAAGCAAAGATAAAGGTCGGAGCGCTCAAAGCTTATCTGCGTTCTTACCAGGGACTCAGCCATGAGCTGACATCATACGCAGGCAAGGAAAAATAAAACGCATTTTATAATCAACGATTCGCCGGAGCAACCCTCTGGCGAATTTCTTGTGTTTAGAGATGGAAAAAAAGAGAATAGAGTTCATCGATTTAGCAAAAGGATTCTGCATTCTGCTGGTGGTAGCCCATCACGTTAGCACCGATTATGCAGTCTGCCAAGTGGGGACACTTTTCAGAATGCCGCTGTACTACTTTCTGTCCGGGCTTTTCTTCAAAACATACGGATCATTTGCAGATTTCACAATAAAGAAAATCAATCGACTCATAATCCCTATGGTGTTCTTCTACGCCATTGGAAAAGCATTAGGACATCTAAATGTCCCATATTGGTTTCTACTCAGCCTATTTGAGGTGAACATAATGTCATACTGGCTAATAAAGATAGCAAAGGACAAGACTTGGCTTGTAACGACTCTGTTTTTCGCAGTCGGCGCGGTCGGCTACACATTAGGACGCATCGACATAAAGGTTCCACTTTATATTGGTCCGTCTTTGACATGTGCGCCATTCTTCATCGTTGGCTATCTGCTGAGGAAAAAGACCTCTGTACTGTACCCTAACAATTTTGACAAATACTGGATTCTAACGTTTATAGCGTGCATAGCCGTAGTAGTTGTCACATTCATGACTAATGGCGACATGGTGTCAATCATCACAAATCGCATACCTTACAACATTGTAGCGTTCTATGTTGCCGCACTATGCGGAATAATGGGCGTTCTCACTATTGCCAAGAGGATCGGGCACATGCCATACATATCATACATAGGAAGATACAGTATAATCTTGCTCGGTACACACTTTCTCGTAACTGTGCTCATAAGAGAGCATGTGGAAAACTATTTCGGGAAAGGCACGTTGGCTAACGATGTAGTTCTATTCCTGCTCTGCGTAGCCATTTGCTCTATATTAATACCAGTCTTGACAAAATTGCTTCCTTGGTTCACTGCACAAAAGGATCTTATAAAATGGCCACTAAAGAAAAAAGATTGACATTAAATTGCTTATGGAAAAGAAGAGAATAGAGTTCATCGATTTAGCAAAAGGATTCTGCATTCTGCTGGTGGTGTTTAACCACATACATGAGACCGACCTTATGCTGTGCTCGTCAATATTCAGAATGCCGCTCTATTTCTTTCTTTCCGGACTTTTCTTCAAGACTTATTCCGGATTCGGAGAGTTCCTGCTGAAAAAGACGAACCGTTTGATTATCCCATTCCTCTTCTTCTTTTGCCTTGGCGCCACGCTTTACTTCGTGCTGTGGAGATGGACTCCGAATCTGCGCGGAGGCATAGAGACCGACAATGTCTATTCAAACATCCCTATCTGGTTTCTCCTTGCATTATTCGAGGTGAACATAATATCATTCCTTCTTATAAAACTGGCGCACGGAAAGACTCTACCCTGCATGATATTATTCGCGCTTGCAGGAGCCGCCGGATACTTGATTGAATGTTTCAACTATAACATCTACTTCTTTTTTGACACAGCATTGACCAGCGCGCCGTTCTTCTTTGCCGGATACATCGTACGCCAAAAGACAAATATGCTGCAACCGAACAAATATGACAAATTCTGGCTGCCTGTCACGATAACATGTTTCAGCATTGTCGCGGCTACTTATTTATGCTATAAGGAGAAGATAGACCTGCGGGCAAACATTGTGCATTACAACATTTTCGCATTCTACTTTGCGGCACTATGCGGCATCATGGGTATATTGACGATAGCCAAGAGGATAGGACGCCTTCCACTGATTTCATACATCGGAAAGTACAGCATTGTATTGCTCGGTGTTCATTTCCTGCTGCTCACCATTTGCGACATATACTTGACTCCTATAATAGGGAAGCACAACGTACTGAGCGACACAATATTCTTTGTGATAATCGTCGCAGCAAGCACATTGACAATACCTGCTTTCAAAAAGTTCACGCCAAAGTTCATTGCGCAGGAAGACCTCATAAAAATGCCTCAAAAGAAGGCCTGATCGCTTAACATGTGCATGCCACCGAGGCGACGAACAATCTGACATCCTGCGCCTTGGACAATTCCGCACAACACGACGCCATGGTAGCCCCTGTCGTTATTATATCGTCAACCACAAGTACATTCTTGCCGGCGATTTTGTTAGGAAGGTCGAGCGAGAATATCCCGGCCGAGTTCTCCCACCTTTGCTCGCCGCTCATCGTTGTCTGCGACTCGTTGTATATCTTTCTGACAAGAGCATCACGCTCTATCTCCCAACCTGTTATCTCCGAAATGCCACGAGCTATCGCTTCGCATTGGTTATAGCCTCTTTTGCGCAGTTTCTTCTTATGCAACGGCACTGGCACAATGCAGTCCACGTCGACAAACTTGCCGGATTCGAGCAGCACGCGGCCGAGGTCTCTGCCGAGCATCTCGCCTATGTCCTCACGCCCATGATATTTGAGTTGATGCACAAGTTTCTGCACGACAGAGTCTTTCTGGAAATAATAGGCACAGACAGCATGCTCAAAATCAAGGTTGCCCTCCAATCGGTCCTCAAGCAGAATATGCGCAGACTTGGGCGACAGAGGACGCTGCAGATCTGCACGACAGGACATGCACAAGCATCGTTCGGAAGGCGTATCCAAGAGAATATCACCGCAAACGGGACATGTTCTCGGGTAAAACAAACCGATAAATCCGCGCCAAAGCTTAGAAAGAAGTCGCATATTAGTCAATAATATTACCTTAAGAAGCAAAAATAAAACGTATTTTTGTAAAAAACACAAATCGGCATAGATTACCAATGCAGATACTGCACCTCAGACATAAGGAAATAGACAAGAAAAAATGGGACGAAACTGTGGCTCGCGGATGCAACCTTCCGTACATGCTGTCATGGTGGCTTGACACTGTTTGCCCTAATTGGGAAGCATTGATAGCTGGTGATTACGAGCTGATATTTCCTTTGACTGTCAGGAGAATCGGGCCATTGAAAATGATTGAACATCCTGTGCTCACGCAACAGCTCGGACTGATTGCCGCAGACGGACACACGCCAACAACCGAGGAAGTTGACACGTTCATAAAAAACATACCATACTGGAGCTACATGCTCTGCCTGAACGAAAGCAACCGCACAACGCACGCCGACCAAGTCAGACTCAACCTGAAACTGCCGCTCAACCATTCGTACGAGGAAATCAGCAGCCGTTTCTGCAGCAACACCAAGCGAAACATCAAGAAAGCCGAAACCAGCGAACTAAACGTAACCGAAGCTAGCGCTGACGAATTCCTGAATTTTTACATAACGCACAACTTGCACAACAACGCAAAGCGCGAGACTTTGGAGGAGCTGCTGGCGGCGGCACAAAGCAACAACGCATGCGAAATCATCTCAGCCAAGAAGAACGGCGAGACTGTAGCCGCAGTGATGTTTCTAAAATTCAAGAACAGATTAGTATATTTGCTACCGGCAAGCAGCAAAGAAGGGAAAGACAGCAGAGCAATGTTCTTGATAATAAACAATATCATAAAGACGCACTGCAATTCCGACATGGAACTAGACTTCGAAGGTTCAATGGCAGAAAGCGTCGCCAGATTCTACAAAGGGTTCGGCGCCACAGAACATCACTACTGCAGGATAAGGCGCATGACGCTGCTACACCACATCAGAAAGATTTTATGCAGAATAAGAGGAAGAAAATAATGTTCACGGCTACAACGAGGTATTAAACACCAAATGAGCAATCTGAAAGAAGCCATATTAGGAAAACTGCCAATAAACTGGAGAGACAAACTCGCCACCATGAAGCGCTACAGCATAACCGGGCATTGGGGAGCGAAAGCGCCTATCGTGTTCTACCTCTGCGACGGCACGACATGGCACGGAGGACTGTGCGACCGGTTCAAAGGCATAGTATCGCTATACGCTCTGTGCAAAGCGCGCAAATGGAAATTCCGCATTGACTACACATTCCCATTCAAACTGGAGAAATTCCTTGAGCCTAACTCTTATATCTGGACTGCGGAGAAAGGCGAAAAGTCATACAATACCCTGCATGTGAAAATGATGCGTCTGATAGGCGACAACACGACCAAAAGGCTGAACACAGGAAGACGAAAGCAGCTGCACATCTACGCCAACAGGGATATAATCGAAAACATAAACAAGGCGTACAACAAGACTTATCAATGGGGGCTGCTGTTCCGCGAACTGTTCAAACCGACCCAAATGCTGCATGACATCATAGAGGAGCATAAACAGAAAATAGGCGGAGAATACGTGGCGGCTGCATTCAGGATGCAGAACATATTCGGCGACTTCAAGGAGTATGACTACAAGCCTCTGGCCAAGGAAGAGCAAGAGAGAATAATCAAGGATTGCATTGAGGCGATAGAAAGCATTATAAAAGAAGAGGAGAAGACTGTCGTCGTGACTTCCGACAGCATGACTTTCCTGAAAGAGGCAGCTAAAGTCAAGGGCGTCTATCCTATAATGGGCGCATCATCGCACCCCGACACCAAGGGCAACGGCCTGACCGAGAAGGAATACATGAAGTCATTCGTGGACTTCTACATGCTGGCAGGAGCGGAAAAAATCTTCGCGCCAGCGACCGACGAAATGTACAAAAGCGGCTTCCCCGAGACTGCGGCTAAACTCTACGACATACCATTCGAAAGGCTGTGGCTATAATCGACAACATAACGAGCATATACCATTCGCTGAAGAGCAGAAGCATCCTTCAGAACTACACATGGATGACCATCCTCAACATAGTCAGCCCGCTCATCGGCGTCATTCTCTATCCGTTCGTCATACGCAAGACCGGCTCCGACTCATACGGACTGTTCGTGTTCGCGCAGTCCGTAATACAGTACGCAGTGCAGCTTGTGTCGTTCGGATTCGATGTGCCTGCCGCCAAAACCATAGCGCAGAACAAGACGGACAAGGCGCTGCAGAGCAAGCTCGTGACACATGTGCTCGCCATGAAAACCATGCTGAGCCTTATTGCCATAACCGCATTCCTGCCGTTTGTATTCACATTGCCAATCCTCTCCGACAACAAGCCCATCTTCCTGTGGTCCGTAACGCTTATTGTCGCCGAGCTATTCAATCTGCAGTTTTTCTTTCAGGGCATAGGCAAGATGAGAGTGATGTCCATAATGTCGCTCGTGTTTAGAATCATGATGATTCCTGCCGTATTCCTGTTCATAGACGGCCCGGAGGACAATGTGACCTACATGATAATAACCGGCGTAACTCTTTCCGCAGGACCAATCTGCAACTTCTTATGGATGATATGGAAAGAAGGCATATCGCTTACGCCGCTCAATATTCCGTATGCCAAAGGGCTCATTAGAGAGGCCCTGCCATTCCTTTGCACATACTTCTTCGGGCAGCTCAAGACAAGCACACTGACCGTGCTTATCGGCGTTTTCATAAGCATGAGCGATGTGGCCATCTTCGACCTCGGAAACAAGATTGTCAACATCTTCAGAAACTTCACCACAAGCATCAACATAACTCTGTTTCCCGAAGTCGTCAGCAATGCAAACCGCAACAGCATCAAGCGGATTATACATTACGAGACCATCATCTCACTCATTGTCATGGGAATAATCTTGATATTCGGATATCCTATGGTGCTGATTCTCGGAGGGCATTCGATGACAATGGCATACCCCGTGGCGATAATTCTAAGCTTCAACATCTACGCTTACCTGATAACAGGAGCCTACCTCAACTTCGTATTCGTGCCGTCAAACAAATACTACTTCGTGACCATAGAGCAGATTATAGCCTGCGTATCGTGCCTATCTTTGTTCCTATTGTTCGCCACGCTGTTCAATGCGATTGCGCCTGAATACATCGTGCTGTCGGTAGCGCTGGGCATGGCGGCGTCATCGGCTTTGGAACTTGTATTCTGCCGATATGCCGACAAGAAATGCGTCATAGCATGACATCACGCTACACTTGTTGTATTCTGGCGAGATAGTCGTAATGCTCGCCCTCTGCCACAAGTTCTGCCTTAAGACCGCACGACGCAGCCGCAGAAGCAAGCAGCGTGAAATCGGCGTAAAGCCAGTCGAAAGGCTCGCCCTTGATTTTTCCATACACCATCTGATAGTCAACCTTGCCGTAGTAACTGCCGTCAGCATCGATGTCAAAACTGCCGTCCTCGTCCTCATAAACGTACTTCAGATTACTTGAGTCGATGAGTATCTGCCCGTCGGGAGCCAGCAGCTGTCTAAGCCGTCCGAGCAGCGAAGGCAGACGCTCCGCCTTGCCGGCTATGCCTGTGCCGTTCATCAGCAGCAGAATGGTGTTATACTCCTCCGCCAGCCTATTGTCCATGAGGTTTATGCACTCCACGTCTTTGACACCACGCAGCCTCATCGCTTCGCAACTCAGCGGCGATATGTCTATGGCTTTGACAGTCTTGCCTTCGCTTTGAAGCTCAAGAGCATGGCACCCCGCTCCGGCGCCGACATCAAGTATCCGCCCATGCGCCATCTCAAGAGCCTTGCGCTCCAACATAGGCATATCCTTAAACTTGCGGAAAAGATGCTTGACTGGCATCTCGTCGTCATCGAACATGGACGACAGCACACGCAGTTTCCCTGCCTTGCCTTTCTGCAGAAAATCCATTATCGCCGCGCCCATCGGGTCCTTATCGTATGGTAAAACACTTGCCATTGTCAAAATAGAGTATTGTCGCTACAAAAAAGGTCAGCCTCATCGACCGACCTTTCATGCATATAATTGCCTTTACTTGTTATGCGTTCTTCATGAGGAAATCCTTGAAGTCTGCGAACTGCTTGCTCAGTTCCACGCTCTGCTTTGTGCCGCGCATGAATGCCTGCAGACGCTCAGGTATCGCGATTTCGCTGCCGGTTATCGCCTCCACCTTCTCCTTGAACTTGGCTGGGTGCGCTGTCTCGAGGAACACTCCCACCTCACCAGTCTTCAGACCTTCCTTCAGAGCCTGGTATCCGCAAGCGCCATGAGGGTCAAGCTGGTAACCTGTCGATTTCAAGCAGTTGCGTATAGCGTCGGCTATCTGTTCATCGCTGTATCTTGCGCCGCTTATGTCCTTTCTCACTGCCTCTACATTCTTGCCGTAGAGGTCCATGACTCTAGCGAAGTTGCTTGGGTCACCCACGTCCATAGCGTTGGCGAGCGTTGCCACAGATGGGCGTGGCTCGTATTTGCCGGAAAGCAGGTAGTTGTAGAAAATATCGTTGCTGTTGTTTGACGCGATGAATCTCTTTATAGGCAGGCCCATTCTCTTGCCGAACAATCCGGCAGTGATATTGCCGAAGTTGCCGCTTGGCACGCACACCACAACGTCCTTGCCCGGCTCTGCCTTCTTCATCTGAGCGTAAGCATAGAAATAGTAGAACGCCTGAGGCAGGAATCGCGCCACGTTGATAGAGTTGGCTGATGTGAGCTTGAACTTGGCATTGAGGTCAGCGTCCATGAAAGCGTTCTTCACCAGCGCCTGGCAGTCGTCGAACGTTCCGTCCACTTCTACGGCGGTTATGTTCTTGCCAAGTGTTGTGAACTGGCACTCCTGTATTGGGCTGACCTTGCCTTTAGGATAAAGCACGAACACCTTGATGCCGTCAACGCCCAGGAATCCGTTTGCCACGGCGCTTCCTGTGTCGCCCGAAGTAGCCACGAGCACATTGACCTCGCCTGCTCCCTCCTTCTTGATGAAATAACCCAAAAGGCGTGACATGAATCTCGCGCCTACATCCTTGAACGCGAGAGTAGGTCCGTGGAACAATTCAAGGGAGTAGATATTGTCCTCAACCTTGACCGCAGGGACATCGAAGCTAAGAGTGTCATACACTATCTTCTTGAGGCTGTCGGCATCCACGTCCTCGCCGAAAAAAGCATCAGCCACCTTGTAGGCGATTTCCTGGAACGAGAGGTTCTCTATATTGTCAAAAAACTCTTTTGGCAGAGCCTTGATTTTCTCTGGCATGAACAAGCCCTTGTCGCTCGCTAATCCCTTTACTACGGCTTCCTCAAGCGTAGCCTGAGCAGCCTTGCCGTTTGTGCTGTAATATTTCATCTATTCGTTTGTGTTGTTGGCACGCGTTATATGCAGCCAAAGTGTTTTGTTTTTATTATTAGCTTCCCCACTTCTTCTTCAGAGCGCTCTTCATCTTTCTGTATCCAACAGTGAATGAGCTTGTGTGTGTCAGAGCGTTCATGAATTCATTGCCGTACAGCTCGCCGTAAGCGCCTTCCTTCACCGACTCCTCGTCGTACTTCTGCACCTTGTCAGGCTTGCTGCCAGGACGGTAAATCAGGAATGGCACAGGGTCGCTCGAGTGAGTCTTGGTGCGGCAGAATGTAGGATGGTCTGGGAGTATGGCGATTGTCACCTGGTCGTCGCCAGTCCACTTTGACACCTCTTCCCAAATAGGCTTAACGACTCTGTCCTCCAGATACTGCACGGTGAGTTTTTTGAGTTCTGGGTCGCCGGCATGGCCAGCCTCATCGCTCGCCTCGATATGCAGGAACACGAAGTCATTCTCCTTAAGCGCATCAATAGCAGCCTGAGCCTTGCCTTCGTAGTTTGTGTCATAAAGACCTGTAGCGCCTTCCACCTCTACGACCTTAAGACCGGCATAAGTGCCGATTCCCTTTATCAAATCGACAGCCGAGATAACCGCGCCGTTTCTGAAGTCGTAGGTCTCGAGCAGCGTCTGCATATGCGGACGATAGCCTGGCGACCATGGCCAGATGCTGTTAGCCATGTCCTTGCCTTCAGCCTTGCGCTTCACGTTTATAGGGTGGTTTTCGAGTATTGCCTGAGACTTGATAATGAGATCGTTAAGCAAGTCCGCAGTCTCCTTAGCGTCTGGTGTTGTAGGCTTCACAAGCACACTCTTCCATTCTGCGCCTGGCACATCGTGAGGAGGCGTGCACGAAAGGTTTTTGTTTCCTCCCTTTATCTTCAGCAGATGGCGGTATGATACGCCTGTATAGAACTGTATGTCGTCATTCCCAAGTTCCTTGTTCAGGAACTGTATCAGCTCGTTAGCCTCTTCTGTTGTTATATGTCCGGCCGAGTGGTTCTTTATCTTGCCGTCCTCGATGCAGATGAGATTCACTCTCATCGCCATCTCGTTTTTCAGGATAGGCACTCCCATGCTAGCAGCCTCGAGACTGCCTCGTCCTTCGTAAACCTTCTCCACGTCGTAACCCAAAAGCGACAAGTGCGCGATCTCGCTGCCTGGATGATATCCTTCAGGCACAGTATAAAGCAATCCGCATCTTCCTTTTGCTGCAAGCATATCCATTGTCGGAGTGTCCGCCGCCTGCAGAGGTGTCTTGTTGCCAAGGGCTGGAATCGGTTCGTCCGCCATTCCGTCACCTAAGATTATCAAATACTTCATTGCGTTTAGTTAGTTTATGTTGTTTTCTTATTTTTCACTTTCACCTCGTCCGTTCCAGATTTCCGGAAGTATCTCCTCGACCTTCTTTCTAACCTGCTCCAGACTTATGTAGTAAGCCTCTCCTCCTGCGGCGTTCTTGTGTCCTCCGCCACCGAAGTATTTCGTCGCCACAGTGTTCACAGGCACATCGCCTATGCTTCGGAACGACAGTTTTATCTTGTCCTTGTCCTGGCTTATGAACACCGACACCTGAATGTCCTTTATTCTCATAGGCTCGTTCACAAAGCCTTCTGTGTCGCCCTTCTCGTAAGAATACTCAGCCTTTTCCTTCGCGTCGAGAGTTGTAATCGCCGCGTGATATTCAGGATAAAGCCTCATGTTGTCTTTCAGCAAATGGCCTCTGAGGCGCATCTGGCTTTCCTTGGCGTTATTATTCACCTTGCGGTAGATTTCCTCTTTGTCTATGCCTCTCTTCATCAACTCCGCCACGATGTAATACAACTCGATGTTGTTGCTGCTGTAGGTGAAATTGCCAGTGTCAGTCATAAGGCCTGTGTAAAGGCACTCTGCGACTTCCTCGGTTATATCCTCGGCATGGCCCATTCTGCAGATAAGTCGGAAAACGACCTCGCATGTGGCTGCCATTTCAGGATACTCAATTATGACATCGAAATTGCTTGTTGGCTCAAGGTGGTGGTCAAGCAGCAGTTTCTTCGCCTTTGACCTTTCGAGGGCTGGCTGCGCCGACGCCACTCTCTTTGTGCTGTTGAAGTCCTGGCAGATAATCAAATCGGCTCCTTCAAGAGCAGCCTCAGCCGCCTCGGTCTGGCTTCTGTGTATCAGCACTTCATCCATGCCAGGCATCCATTCGAATCCACGAGGACAATCGTCAGGAAAAACCACTGTGGCATCCTTGTCCAGCTGCTTCAAGAACTGAAACATGCCAAGAGCAGAACCCATCGCATCGCCGTCCGGCGAAGTGTGGGTAATGATAGCTATCTTCTGAGCTTCGTATATCAGCTCTTTAGCCGCTGATATCTTATCTTCTGATATTACTTTACTAATCATGACTTTAAACAGAAAGCAAATATACAAATATCTTGTCAAGATAATGTCTATTTAAGCATTTGTAACACGACGCAAAGAGATTGGGATATGCCATATTCACAAAAAGACTTGCTGCGAACCTGCGAATACGATATTATGTTTATGTGACTATGTATTATTCGCACCGAATATACATTCCGTCTTGATAGATGCTCCATATACGTTTGCCGTCCTTTTCTCCCAACTCCTTGAACTTCTCCGCCATCTTCTTGCTCACCGACGACGCCAGCACCACCTCATCGAAACGGAACAGACGAGCCAAATCCTCGTAATAAACCCGCGTGCCGCCGCCTATCACAACGACATCCACACTCAACGGCTCGGCTATCTTGCGCCGCAGATTGACTCCCTGCGGCAGGATAGCCACTCTCAACTCACCGCAACGGACTATTCTCATCCGGCCATCCAATTCTTCTGTCTGCGGCTCGTCGAGCGACCTCTGCAACCACCAGCAATCGAGATGCCTCGCCGCCGTCGGGTCGGTCGTGTACAATGTGTGCGAGAATCCACTCACATACTCTGCGGAAAGGTTTTTCCTCCCCTTCTGGTCATAAACGACGAAAAACTCCTGCTTCGACATATCATAATGCCGCACTGCCCTCACCGACAAGAACAGCAAAAGCACAGCCATCGAGACCGTGGCATAAACCAGCCTCCTTTTGACCAACGAGAGCCAAAGCAGAACCACGACCAATAGCAGCAGGACAGCGTCCCATTCCGTCACCCAAGTTCTAACAACCGAATGAGGAAGGCTGCCTATTGCCGATATGAACGAGTTCTGCAGACCGATGAGCCACGAAAGCGCAACCGCCAAAAACGACGACAGCACCGGCACCCAATTGAAGATGAGCAGCATGGCGGCTGTCCAGATAATCACCGTCGCAAGAGGAATGGCGGCGTAATTAGCAAGCAGGAAATAGACGCTGAACTTGTGGAAATAATACAACGACAAAGGCAACGTGCCGACTTGCGCCGCGACGGACATCGCAGCCAAATCCCATGCCCACAGGACCAGCATTTTATGCGGAGTGCGCCGCCAAGTGACTCGGTGCCAGCCCTTGCGGTCGCGCAACACATCGGAGATGGGCTTGAAAAACATGAAAATGCCCAGAACAGCCGAATAACTCAACTGGAAGCCAATGTCGTAAAGATTGTCGGGATTGATGATAAGCAATACAAACGCAGAAAGGAACAGAGTGTTGAGCATGACAGGCCTGCGGTCTATGACGTAGCCGAGCAGTATGACCGAGAGCATGAACGATGCGCGTGTAACCGACGGGGAAAGCCCTGTCACAAAGGCGTACGCCCATATCGCCACGATTATGACAACCGACTTGAATCTGCGCTGCGCACCTTGGTTTGTGAAGAAACCGAGCATGAAGGCGATTATGGCGAACACGATGCCCACGTGCAGACCGCTCACCGCCAGAATGTGCATTACGCCGGCGTCGGAGTAGGTCTGCCTTATGTCGTCCGACAAATCCTCCTTGAAACCGAGTGTCAAAGCGCTGGCTATGGCAAGCTCGTCGCCAGTCAAGCCGAATCTCTCGTAGATGCCGATGAGCCTAGCACGGCAGTCCCACGCCACTTGCCTTATGCTGAGCGACTGACACCTGCCCACAAGCGCAAAGTGCAGCGAGTCGCAATAGCCGGTGCCGCCGATTCCTTTGTGACGGAGATATTCGCTGTAGTCCGGCTCGGCTGGGAACTGCGGCGACGGTTTCGAAAAAGCGCCGCTGAAGAGTATCGTGTCGCCTATGCGCAGGCTTCTCGCCAACTCGTTTTTCTGCAGATAGACTATCACCTTGCCTCTCGACGGGCTGACGCTCTGGCTGTCGCGGGAGAAGGCCACAATTTTCATTTCCACGCCGAACGAGCGCTCCTTTTCCGACGGCATCGACGTGACCACAAGCTCATAAACGCCCTTCTGCCCTTCGTCAGCAAGCTGCGTGTGCGCATCTCGGCTGCTTTTCAGAAACATGCCTATTGACACAAACACAAAAAGGACAGCGACATTAGCCACCGTCCTTCTGATTTCATAATGGTTCTGCAATAAATTGACAAACGAGGATATGACAAGCGACAGCAGCGCCACCGCTCCTATCCACGCCGCAAGCGTGAATCCCGCTCCATTCTCCGCCGCCAAGATTCCAATAATCAGCGCTACGCACGGCCCCAAGAACGGAATCTTTCTCATCTTCTTGGAAAAGAGTGATTATATGGACTTCATTTCCTGAATTACAGCCTTAGGATCTGCCGCGCCGAATATCGAGCTGCCAGCCACCACAGCGTCCGCTCCAGCGTTCTTCAGCAGCACCGCGTTCTGGGCATTCACGCCGCCGTCTATTTCTATCAGGCAGTCGCTGCCGCTTTTCTCAACGAGCTCTTTCAGACGGCTGACTTTCTCATAAGTGTGCTCTATGAACTTCTGACCTCCGTAGCCTGGGTTCACCGACATGAGCAGCACCATGTCCAGGTCGCCGATTATATCCTCGAGCACAGACACCGGCGTGTGCGGATTCAGTGTCACAGCCGCCTTCATGTGCTCCGCCTTTATGCTCTGTATCGTTCTGTGGAGATGCGTGCACGCCTCGTAATGCACATTGAGAATGTCGGCGCCAGCCTCCTTGAATCGCTTCACATATCTGTCAGGATCGACTATCATCAGGTGAACGTCGAGCGGTTTGTAGCTTTTCTGCTTCAGAGTGCTCATTACCGGGAATCCGAATGATATGTTCGGCACAAACACGCCGTCCATTACATCTACATGAATCCAGTCCGCCTCGCTGGCGTTCAGCATTTCTATTTCCTCGTTCAGTCTGCCGAAGTCAGCAGACAGCAATGATGGTGATACTATCATGACATGTTTTGTTTTATGTTTTCTTATTTATAAGACTATCTTCTCCGACTCTATCTTCATTCCGCAGAGCATTTCCTGAGCGGTCATCCTTCTTTTGCCGCTAAGCTGCACACTCTTAAGTTTCAAATAACCGTCTGCGCAAGCCACTTTCAGAGTCTTCTTGCCGTCGGAAATTATCGTTCCTGGCTTTTCCTGATGGCTGACCACTTCCGCCTCAGTCTCGTAAACTTTGAGATTTCTTCTTTCTCCCGACTCGTTTTCAAGCTCCAGCCATGCAGCAGGATATGGCGACAATCCTCTGACGAGATTATGCAGCTGCTCTGCCTTTTTGCTGAAGTCCAGCCGGCATGTCTCTTTGAAAATCTTTGGCGCAGGGCGCAGTTCCTCGCTTGACTCCTGAGGAAGCGTCTTCACGTTGCCTTCCGCTATCAGGTCCACAGTCTTGACTACCAGTCCAGCTCCGATTTCCATCAGACGGTCATAGACTGTTCCGATATTATCCTCCGGCGCAATAGGCGTTTTTTCCTGAAGGATTATGTTGCCTGTGTCTATCTCGTGCTTAAGCATAAACGTAGTCACGCCTGTTTCCTTGTCGCCGTTTATTATCGCCCAGTTGATAGGCGCAGCACCTCTGTACTGAGGCAGCAGCGAGCCGTGAAGGTTGAATGTGCCCATCGGCGGCATGCTCCAGACAATCTCCGGCAACATCCTGAACGCCACGACTATCTGCAGGTCGGCGTTGAGCGCTTTCAGTTCGCTTATGAACGCTTCGTCCTTCAGTTTTTCCGGCTGCATGAGCTTCAGACCTTTCTCCAAGGCGTACTGCTTCACTGCCGAATACTGTATCTTGTGACCGCGTCCTGCCGGCTTGTCAGGCATGGTTACCACACCGACCACATTATATCCGCCTTCTACCAACGCCTTCAAGCTGCCAACGGCGAACTCCGGCGTTCCCATAAATACAATCCTTATGTCCTTGCTGTTCATTTTTTCTCTCTATTTCAATGCTGGTCTTTTGTCCACGCCCCACATCAGTTTGCTTTTCAATGTATTCAAAAAAGAGCCCTCATGCTGCTTTATAACCTTCACTACATGCTTCGCCTTGCTTATCTTAAGCTCCACGCACTCCTTGAAAAGTTCCGAACGGCCGTCGATTGAGCAAAGGAACGAGTTTGTGCGGCTTGTCACTCTCAATTTCAGCACGCTGTCGTCGGTCACGACAAGAGGGCGTATCGTAAGCGAGTGCGGAGCCACAGGCGTCAGAATGATGTTGTGCGCATCGGGCATCACAAGCGGTCCGCCGTTGCTCATGGAATAAGCGGTAGAGCCGGTCGGAGTAGCGATTATAAGTCCGTCGGCCTGATAATCGACAAGGTGCTGGTCGTCAAGTTCAGTCTGTATCGTTATCATGCTCGAGCTGTCCTGCTTCAATACGGCAATTTCGTTCAGCGCCACCATTCTACCTTCGAACTTGCTGTTGCATCCGCAGTCGAGTTCAAGAGCAGTATGCTCCTCCACGACATAATCGCCGTCGAGTATTCGGTTAAGAGGACCGACAATGTCAGTGCTGGCTATGTCCGCCAGGAAGCCAAGCCTTCCAGTGTTTATACCGATAATCGGAATTTCCTTGCTGCCGACGAGCGAAGCGGTTTTCAGAAACGTTCCGTCTCCGCCTAAGCTTATCGCCATATCCGCCACCACGTCGCAGCCTTCTATCTTGTCAATATCACAGAACGTAGTCCCGAGCTGTCTCTCTGCGAAGTCACAGAATCCGCTTTCCATAGAGACTTTTATGCCTCTCTGCTTCAATATCTCGAACAAAGACCCAAGCAGAGTCAGATTCTCCTTCTTGTAGTTATTTCCGAATATGGCAACCTTCATCTTTCTATCGTTTTACGTCCATATTAAAGCCACAAAATTAAATAAAAATACACTCTCTTTGTCTGCATTATGCCAAAACTATTAATTTTGCACATATTATGTGCCTTCAGTGACACTTGAACTTAAGATTATTAATCTAAACACTTTATATTATAAGCAATTATGTTATCTACAATTCTTCTTCAGGCAGTTGAGCCAACCGCACAAACTCAACAGGAGATGTCAATAATGGACTTAGCACTCGCAGGAGGCTGGATTATGATTCCGCTCGCGCTTCTGCTCATCATCGCAGTCTATATTATAATAGAGCGTTACGTAGTGCTGCGCCGCGCTTCTCAGGAGGATACTTCCTTCATGAACCGCATCAAGGACTACATCTTCGAAGGCAAGGTTGAATCCGCCATTAACCTGTGCAAGCAGACCGACACTCCTTCTGCCAGAATGATAGAAAAAGGCATCTCACGCCTCGGACGTCCAATGAGCGACGTGCTCGTGGCAATAGAGAACGTCGGCAACCTTGAGGTCGGCAAGCTCGAGAACGGTCTCGGACTGCTCGCTACAATCGCCGGCGGAGGTCCTATGATTGGATTCTTCGGTACTGTAATCGGTATGGTTCAGGCATTCTCAGAGGTGGCAAGCAACGGCAACACCATCGCGCTCGACCAGCTCGCAGGCGGCATCTACACCGCCATGGTGACAACTGTTGCCGGACTGTTTGTCGGCATCGTGGCTTACTTCGGATACAACTACCTCGTGATGCGCGTCGATAAGATCATGCACAACCTCGAGGCACGCAACGTGGAGTTCCTCGACATGCTTAACGAGCCTGCGGCTAAGTAATTCACAACAAAAAACACTTGAACCATGGCTCTTAAAAGAAGAAACCGCATAAGCGCATCATTCAATATGTCTTCGATGACAGACATGATGTTCCTTTTGTTACTGTTCTTTATGATCGCCTCTACAATGTCAGCGCCTAACGACCTGCGCATCAAACTGCCGCAAAGCAGCTCAAACCACTCCACCAAGGTGGTGCTCGTGAAGGTGAGCATAGACAACGACGGAAACTACTCGGTTGCAAAGGGCAACGAAGCGAGCATGTCGATACAGCCAGAGCAGCTGGAGGGATTCCTCGTGGACGCAATGGCCAACGACACGACAACATTCATATCGCTGCACGCCGACGAGAACAGACCTTACAGCGAAATCGTCAACGTGCTCGACATAGCGAACAAAAACAAACTGAAAATCGTGCTTGCGACCAAGCCAGCAGAGTAACTTTTCGCTTATGAACTACAACCTCAGACAAGCACAAATAATAGGAAGCATCGGAACGGCGGTTTTCGTCATTCTGCTGTTGCTCCTGCTGCTTTTAGTCAAGATGCGCCACGACATCATCGACCCACCTGTAAACCAGGTTGAGGTGGAGATGGACATGGGCGACCTGGGCGGCACATTCGGCGACGGAGCCGACGGCACGCCTGCTCCAGAGGTGACGACTCCACCCGTCGAGCCTATCACCGCGCCTACACCAAAACCTGCGCCTCCAGCCGAGCCTGTCATGACACAGGAAGACCCTTCGGTCGTTGCCGCAAGAGCCGAGAAGAAGAAGGCTGAGGAAAAGCGCAGACAGGAACTCGCTGCTGAGAAAGCTGCCAAGGCAGCAGAACAAGCGCGAATAGCCGCTGAACAGAAAGCCGCAGCCGAAAAGAAAGCGAAGGAGGACAAGGCAAGAGCATTGACTGCCGGAGCATTCGGCAAGGGCGGCACATCGACTTCTGGCAACGGACCTGGCGGAGACGGCACTGGCTTGAAGCCGGGCAACCCATTGGGCAAAGGCAAAAATAATCCCAAAGGTGTAAACATTGGACGTGACGTAACAAATGGAACCTTTTTTAAACCTGCATATAATGCTGATCAGGAAGGCAAAATTGTCATACGCATTACTGTAGATAAACAAGGAAATGTGATAGGCACAGACATAATCCAGGGAACGACCATTTCCGACGAGGCGTTGCGCAACGAAAGCAAAGCCATGGCAAGAAAGACAAAATTCAATGCCGACCCAAAAGCTCCAGAAAAACAGTATGGTACAATAACTTATGAGTTTAAGAAAAGATAAGATCAGACTATGAGCAAAAAGATATACGTTTTCCTCGCTCAGGGCTTCGAGATAACCGAAGCGCTCGCGACTGTCGATGTTCTGCGCAGAGCGAAACTCGACACACAGACTGTATCCATAACATCGTCATTGGATGTGGAAAGCAGCAATGGCATCACAGTGAAAGCCGACACGCTTTTCAGCGACATCGACGCTTCGTCGGCCGACATGCTTCTGCTCCCTGGCGGAATGCCGGGAACACTGAACCTGGAGGCCTTCAAGCCGCTGACCGACCTTGTGGCATCATTCCACAAAGAAGGCAAATTCCTGGCTGCTATATGCGCTGCACCATCCATCTTCGGGCATCTGGGTCTGCTGAAAGGCAAGGAAGCCATCTGCTACCCAGGCTTCGAGAACGAGCTTGAGGGCGCAAAACTTTCGTCAAGAAGCGTTGTTCGCGACGGCAACATAATCACAGCCAAGGGCATGGGAGTGTCATGCTATTTCGCTTTAGAAATAATCAAAACGCTGCTCAACGATGAGACTGCCTGCCAAGTTGCTGAATCAGCTATCATAGAATAAATCGTACGACAGCATACATAAATAAAAAAGCCGCATTTTCATGCGGCTTTTTTATTACACTCAATCCAAATGAGCTGTGGCATAAACTTGCTGTGCCACCTTAACATACGGACAAAAAAATAGCCTTGCTTTTCAGCAAGGCTATTTTTTATTTAAGATGTCGTATTACTTCTTGATGAAAGTGAACTTATCAACATCTGGGCAAGTCTTCTCGATCTCAGCCATCTTAGCCATTGCTGCGAACATCTCGCCCATAGCCTCTTCTTCCTTGCCTTCATACTTCTTCTCAACTGCCTTCTGAGCCTCTTCCATAGCCTTCATGCAGTTTGCCTCAGCATCCTGAAGTCTCTTCAAGTCATCACCCTGTGGGTTGAAGTCCTTGTTAGCGTCAAGGAATGCCTGAGCTGCCTTAGCCTGCTCAACTACAGCGTCGAATACTGCAGTGTAAGTTCCAGTCTCTGCTGCCTTAGCGTAAGCCTTAGCACCGTTGTCGAAGATCTCAACAGCCTCGTCTACTGGAGACTTTGAGCAAGAAACCATTACTGCTACAAGTGACAATACGAATAATACCTTTTTCATAATAAATTTTGTTTTTGTTTATAAAATATGGGTGCAAATATAGATAATATTTTTAATACTGTATCGTGAATGATTAAAATAATTAAACATTGTAGTGGCATTTAACGTTAAAGGCGAAATCCTATTCTGCCTTGAGGTCAATGAACCTGAAGTTGCTGCCGTCGAACAAGCCTTTGTCGCTCAGTTTTAGTTCCGGTATCACCAGCAACGCCATGAACGACAGCGTCATAAACGGAGCGTGGAAGCCTGAGCCCATGCCTATGACCTTTGCGTTCAGCCTTTTATAAGCATTCGCAACATCCCTTCCGTACATATTAGACATCAAGCCGGCAAAAGGCAACTTCAGCTCTTCAACGCCTTCATCGTCCACAGCCACCATTCCGCCCTTCATCTCCACAAGCCTGTTTACCGCTCTTACGATAGACTCGTCATCGACACCGACACACAAAATATTGTGGCAATCATGAGATATGGTGCTGCCCAAGGCGCCGCACTTCAGACCGAATCCTTTTATGTATGCGACCGACGGCTTTGCGTCCTTCTCGTATCTATTCACAACGACCATCTTCAGGACATCCTTGTCGGCGGATGCCTTTATCGCTCCGTTCTCGACTGCCAGCGCCACTTGCTCTTTCTTTGTACGGAGATTGCCGTCCTCTGCCACAATAACGTTAACCAAAGCCTCGTCGCCGTCGGCTTTCACGAGAATATCCTCCTCCGTTATGCAGCCATGGTTCATGATATTCGGAACGTCATCTTCTGCGTATTTCTTCTTTTCACGCCAGAACACAGGACTGACACCATCCTCGTCATAAACTTTTTCTCCGTCTATATATGTCTGCTTCACGTTCCAGTTCTTATCAAGGATTATAAATTCCGCCCTCTCGCCCACTTTTATTTTTCCGTGCTTTATACCGTAATGCTTCACTGCATTAAGGAATCCTGCCTTGATGACATTCAGGACACGGCATCCACGCCTGACTGCCTCGGCACACATCTTGTCTATATATCCGTCCAGCAAGTCATCTGGATGCTTGTCGTCAGCGCACATCATGACATTGTCCGGATACATGTCTATAAGCGGACACAAGGCATCGAAGTTCCTGGCCGCGCTTCCTTCCCTTATCAGGATTTTCATTCCTTTCTTTATCTTTTCCTCAGCTTCCTGAAGCGTGGAACATTCATGGTCGGTGCTTATTCCAGCCGAGACATATTTTGCAAGTCCGTCGCCCGACAATGCAGGAGCGTGTCCGTCTATTGGCTTGCCGTATTTCTTGGCTATTTCAATCTTCGCCATGACATCGGCATCGTCATTCAACACCCCGACATAATTCATCATCTCGGACAGCAAGCCCACTTCTTTCCTCCTCATCAGCCTCTCTATGGCATCCGGGCCAAGAACCGCTCCAGAAGTCTCAAACGATGTGGCTGGCACACATGACGGAGCGCCGAACAGGAAGTTGAACCTCACTCTCTTGCTGTCTTCTATCATGAAGTCCACGCCTGGCTCGCCCAGTACATTAGCGATCTCATGCGGGTCGGTCACAACGCCGACTACGCCATGGCGCACTGCTATTCTCGCGAATTCGGCAGGCGTCAGCATGGAGCTTTCGATATGCACATGAGCATCAATCAAGCCCTGCATAATGTAATCCATGCCGTCGGGAAGACTGTCGTCGCGCTCGATGCTGACTATCACGCCGTCCGACAAGGTAATGACTGCCTTGTATATGTCTTCATTTATGACATCTACCAGATTTCCCTTTATCTCTACATTTCCCATTTTGCCTGCTCTTATTAATTCCCCACTTTCTGCAATGAGTATCCAAGTTTATGCAGTTCAACTGCCGCGCCTATCGCGAACATCGCCCGGCACGCCCTCGCGAACACATAAAACGCCATAGGACTCTGCGGCTCCACGTTCTCATATCTTATCGCGCTGACAGCCACATCCGCCAGACTCTGCGCCAAAGACACTATCTGCTTGTTTTCATTGCCGCCTTTCTTGCACTTCAATATGTCGCAGACAATATGGTCGTCCATATTGTCGAATCCGTCTGTGCCGTAGAGACTCTCGTAAGCATCGCCCTTGTGGTTCTGCCAGTCAGCGTCCCAATAATGCGCCGCGGCCATGCCTATGTATGCCGCCCAAGCCACTGCCACAGTAGGATATTCGTTAATCTGCGAGACTGCGTCCGCCATATAGTTCGGCTCTATTCTTTTCCAGAAGTCCTTCAAGTCGTCGCTCTCGAGCATCTTGCCGCCTAAAGCGCCCTTCGATGTGCTTATCTCCACCAGTCCGGTGCGGAGCCGTTGCTCGAATCTGTCCAGTTGTCCTTTGTCAATGTCCATATCAATATAAATTAATGTATTCGTAAGTGTTGCCTATGCCGTCGAGATACTTGCTGAACGCCTCGAACGACAGCACGACCGTGCCACGGCAATCGTTGGGGTGGAACGACAGCTTCTCCGCCTTCCTGATATTCTCGTCAAGGAAAAGGTGCACGTGGTTCTCCGTGTCGTTTATCAGTCCGAAAGGCGACACGCTGCCCGGCTCAAGTCCCAAGTACTTCATCATCCTCTCTGCCGAGGCGAATGACAGTTTGCCGCACGAAGGCAGTCCCTGCGAGACGAGCGTAGCCTTGAGCCTCTGCTCCAAATCATGGATGTCCAGATTGTGGTCACAGTCAAAGCACACAAGGTAATGCTTGTTGCCCTTGTGGTTGCGGAAAAACAGGTTCTTGCAGTGCATGGAACCGTCGTCCTTCCACCATCGCTTCGCTTCCTCTATGGTTTTGCCTTCAGGGTGATTGTAATTCTCAAACGGGATTTCGTGTTCCCTCAGATAATTCAAGACTGTTTCTTCTCGTGTCATAATAAAAAAGGCAGAGCCCCTTGAAAGACTCTGCCTTCAAAATTAATTGTTTTTCTACTCTACAACAATATTTTTGTCCTTCGGATATTTAACCTTGTACCTGAAGGTAACGTCCTTTTTCTCTCCTGCGTTCAAGTCCATCTTCCATATCAGCTCGCCTGTGGTCTCGTTCTTCGACGCTCCGTCGGTGCCAAGCGAGGTCACCTCTATGTCGCTCTGTCCGCTGACCGGCATCTGGTCATGCACAGCCAGCTTGATGGCAGTTTTCTTGTTGTTCTTGACCGAAATCTTCCATCCTCTTTCCACTTCCCTCTTGCTGCTCAGAGTCTTTGTGCTTGTGTAATCCTTCACAGCCTCGCGTGTCACAAGAATGCTCTTGTCTCTGCCGAGCGAGAGTTTCAGAGTGTCGTTCTGTCTTGTGCTTTCTATTCTTGTCTTGCCCACGAACGTGTTCTCGAAGAACAGGCTTGCATCGCCGCTCATGAGGTTCAACTTAACCCAGTCTGTTACATTCGCCATAAGGAATGCGTCCTTGTCGAGCTTAGGAGCGCAGTAGTACTCGAATGTAGCCTTGAGCTTGTAATTCTCAATCTCCACCTGGCTGCTCTGGTTAGAAGAGTTCAGTGTGTATGGCATCTTTATCTTGAACTCCTTTGTGGTCATGTTGTCAGACTGCACAACTTGTGGAGCCGCCGCTTCTTCCTCCAATTCCATAGGCATGGCAGCGTCCATCATAGTCTCGTTAGCCACAGATTTAGCCATCATCATAGGCTTGTACGATCTTTTTGCCGCACCGTATACCACATAAGTTCTTTCCTTCAGTATGTAAGAGCTGAGCACAGGGGCCTCTCCACTCACATTTGGATTGGCTGTGGAAAGAGTGAGCTTCACGTTGTCCCACTTTTCTTTTGTATTCTGCCTTATGTCTGCCTTATAGACAAGCTGCACAGGCTCGTCAACGTTATTCACTCTGATGTCGTATGCAGGTGTCCAGCTTGCATTTCTCACCACATAAGAGATTTCAAAAGAGCAGTTTGTCGCTGCGGCAGCGTTCAGCTTCACGACGATCATGCCTGTAGCCTCATCGTTCTTCCTGCCGTTCAACTCATTTATCTGCTTCTCTATGGCAGCCTTTTGCTTCTCCAGTTCAGCTATTTTCTTGTCTGTGTCTATTTTCTGAAGCTTAAGCGTCTTGATTCTCTCTCTGTAGTAGTCGTTGGTCTGCTTGAGCGTAGCGATAGACAGAGACTGGTCTGCGCCAGTGATAGTCTGATTCGCCTGAATGAACGACAACTCGGCGTCAGCCACTTCGTTGTTTGTCCTTTCTATGCTTATCTTAGTAGAGATGTCGTCCTTCTGCTTCTTCAGCGCCTCAACCTCCTTGTCGGTCTGCGATTTCTCCACATAGTTCTTCTGCTGGCTCACCGACATTATCGTAAGTCCTGAGCCTTTTGCCTTCACTTGCACGCTCTTTGAGTCAATGTAAGGCGACAAGCCCATGATTCTTACTTCGCTCTGCCCTGCCGCCACTTGGGCAGTCGCAGTTCTCGTCACCTGAGCGCCGCTTGTGAACACTGTAACTTCCTTCGCCTTGCTGCTGACATCAACAGCGCCAGCCTGCATCGCCATAGACAAGCAGACCGCCATAGACATTATTATTCTTCTGTTCATGCGTTTGTGTTTTTATGTGAAAGCCCGGCCTATTTCTTCGGTCGGGCTTCCAATGTGTTTATAAAATCAGGGTTGCTTATTTACCGTAAACCTTGATGTCGTGGATACGGAATGTCTGGAGAGCTGGCTCGTCCTTGCCGCAAACTGTTGGACAGAATTTCAGCTTGACATTCTTCTCGTTGATGTTGATTGTGCTGTTGAATCCGTACTGAGCGTCAGCACCCTCAGCCTTTGAGCCGATGTACTCGCCTACCTTGACCCAAGCACCGCCATCAACTGACTTGTAAAGGGCGAAACCTCTTACGTCGCCTGTTGCAGAAGCGCCGACTTCTATCTTAGACACATAGTCGAATGTTCCGATTACCATAGAAGCGTCCTCTTTCTTAGTGATCTCAACCAGTCCTGGAGTTACCTGAGCTGGCGACTTCTTAGCCGCGCACTGTGGCTGAACTGCTGACTTGAGGAACTCGTAGCTCACCTTCACACCGCCATAAACCTTGCTTACCTTGAAGTTTGCCTTAGAATCAACTTTCTTCTTGCCGCATGCGAGAGTATCGCTGCCGGCACGCAGTCCCTGCTCCTTGAAGCCCTGGAAATCCTCGCTCAATATAAGGTTCTGCGACATCACGCTTGCGCCGAACGACACGAGCATGCCTACTAAAATCAATCTCAATGTTTTCATAATTATAATTTTAAGGATTAATATCTATTGGTTAACTCTTTGCTAATATACAATTGTTATGCCAAAGGCCGAAAAAACAACTCCTTTTTTTATGCCTTCGTTTTAAGCAAGTTCATGAACTCCTCTCTCGTCTGCACTCTTTCGAACGCGCCGGTGAAGTCGGAAGTCGTCGTTATGGAGTTTTGCTTCTCCACGCCTCTCATCTGCATGCACATGTGCTTGGCTTCGATAACGACCATGACACCGAGCGGATTCAGAGTCTCCTGGATGCACTCCTTTATCTGTGTCGTCAGACGTTCCTGCACCTGCAGTCTTCTGGCGAACACCTCCACGACTCTCGCTATCTTGCTCAGGCCTGTTATATATCCGTTAGGGATGTACGCCACGTGCGCCTTACCGTAGAAAGGCAGCATGTGATGCTCGCACAACGAGAAGAAGTCGATGTCCTTCACTATCACCATCTGGCTGTAGTCCTCCTTGAACATCGCGCCGTTTATTATCTCATGCGGGTCTATCTCATATCCAGCAGTGAAGAACTCCATCGCCTTAGACACTCTGATTGGAGTTTTCACAAGCCCCTCGCGGTCAACATCCTCGCCCAGCAGTTTTATAATTTCCTTGTAGTGAACCGCCAATTTCTCCGTTCTCTCGCCTATCGGTTCAGAGGAAGTCAAGTTTGTCATTTTTTATCTCGGTTATTTGATTTATTCTACGTTTACCTTTCCCTTCACGATGTATATCTCGCTCGCGAGCTCAGGGAAAAGCCCCTTCATGTCATTTCTCAGCTGCTGAGCCTCGGTTGTGGTCTCACAATTGCCGACTCTCACTTTCCAGAATGGAGACTGGTAACTGACATATACCGGGAGTTTAGGCGCCTTCGACCTGATTTGCTGAACTACGTTCTGCGCGTCTGTCTTAGCCGTGCGCTGGTTGCTCGAGAACACCTGCACTCTATAGCCTTGCACCGACCTGTTGCCCACGCCCATTCCTGCCGCGCTGCTTCTATCCGATGCCATCTTGTGCTTCTGCTCCATCAACTTCTCGAGCCTTGGGTCCATGTTCAGTATGACCACACCCTTCGTCTTGTCCGATGAGTCTCTAAGCGCTTCCAGGAATTGTCTTTCTGCCGGAATCTTAG
This sequence comes from Paludibacteraceae bacterium, assembly GCA_017937025.1. Classification (GTDB taxonomy): domain Bacteria; phylum Bacteroidota; class Bacteroidia; order Bacteroidales; family Paludibacteraceae; genus UBA4363. Next base: position 144,943 of record JAGBEJ010000004.1, read on the forward strand.
GCTCTGCATCATCCTTAAGCATTTGCGCCTTAGAAGAAGCCGCCATGACAGAAAGCATTGCTACGAATATGATTTTTAGCCTTTTATTAAGCATCAATGTACCTAATGTGTTGATTTTGTGCCACAAAGTTATCATTTATTTTTATCTTTGTCATACATATAATGAGTAATAACGCCTTTTTGAAGGTAAAATGAAACGGTTCGCTGTTGTAGTCGCTGGAGGTAAGGGTTTAAGAATGAATAATTTAATCCCTAAGCAATTTTTGTGTCTTAATGGCATGCCCATATTAATGCGGACTATAAACAGACTGAAGTCTTTCGACCCATCGATCAGCATAATCGTAGTGCTGCCAAAGGAGCAAATCGAATACTGGAAAGATTTGTGCGGCAAGTACGGATTTACAACAGAACACGCTGTGACCGAAGGAGGTTCCACAAGATTCTTCAGTGTAAACAACGGCCTTAAAATGGTGGAGAGCGACTCTGTCGTCGCGATTCACGACGGCGTCCGTCCGTTCATAAGCGACAGTGTGCTGAAAGACGCATACGAGACTGCCGAGGCCGAAGGCTCTGCGATTCCCGTCATCCCGCTCATAGACAGTATCCGCTCCGTGGACGAGAACGGCGACTCACACGCCGAAGACCGCTCCGTATTTCGTCTCGTCCAGACACCGCAAGTGTTCAGGACAAACCTTATCAAAGATGCCTTTCTCAAAGCAGCGGCATCCAATGAAGAAACCCAATCGTCTTTCACCGACGACGCTTCTGTTTTCGAATACGCAGGCGGAAAAATCAGCCTTGTCGGCGGCGACCCGGACAATATAAAAATCACATCGCCGAAGGATCTGAAAATAGCTTCGGTCATAGTGAAAAGATATGAATAAACGAGGAGGAAGATGGCACAAGGAACATTTAAATCAAGCATAGGAACATTCGCCGCCGTGGCTGGCTCGGTCGTCGGGCTCGGCAATATCTGGAGATTCCCGTATCTCGCAGGCGAAAACGGAGGCTTCGCTTTCCTCATCGTTTATCTGTTCGTCAGCCTGCTGGTGTCGTTGCCAGTGATGCTCTCCGAGTTCTCCATCGGACGCAGCCAGAGGTGTAATGCAATGCGCTCGTTCAAGCAGATTTCCGGTGGTCCATGGTTTCTGACCGGCATGCTTGGCGTGGCGACAGCCTATGTCATAGACTCTTTCTACATGGTTGTGGGCGGATGGTCGCTGGAGTTCCTCAGAAAGTCCGTCATGAACGAATTTTCGGGAATTTCTCCGGAGAGGATGACTGAAGAATTCAACGCTTACATAGCCGACGGAACTGGACCTGTGATCTGGGCGTTAGTGTCGCTCGCTCTCGCCACGACAATAATCATACTCGGTGTAAGCAAAGGCATAGAGAAGATGAACAAGATAATGATGCCAACGCTCGTCCTGATTCTCGTCATACTGGTTATAAACTCGATTTTCTTCCTGCCAAATTCGCAAGCCGGCATAGACTTTCTTCTGCATCCGGACTTCAGCAAAATCACATTCAAGACGCTGCTTGCCGCCGTGGGACAATCGTTCTTCTCTCTGTCTCTTGGCATGGGAGCGATGCTTACCTATGCTTCGTATATACAAGAGAAGGAGCATCTGCCATCTACCGCTCTGCGTGTCATGATTTTCGACTCGTCCATTGCTCTTCTGTCCGGCCTCGCGATATTCCCCGCGGTATTCTCGTTCGGCATAGACCCGTCAAGCGGACCGCACCTGCTGTTCCTCACGATGCCGAATATCTTCCAGCAAATAATAGGAGGACAATTCCTGTCCATCATATTCTTCCTTTTCGTATTCCTGGCAGCCATCACATCGCAAGTGTCGCTGCTTGAGGTGGTGACGGCGTTCGTGTCGGAAGAGCTGAAGATAAAACGATGGAAGGCCGCAATATGGCTGCTCCTGACAATGGGTATAACAGGAAGTATGTGCGCCTTGTCGCAATCGGACATGGACATATTCGTTTTCAACGGTCATTCCTTGTTCGACATTTTCGACTATGTGTCGTCTAACTACATGCTGCCAATCGGCGGACTGCTCATCGTGATATTCGCAGGAAGAATTATGCCTGAGCGAATATTGCAAAGCCAATTGACAAACGGCAACGAAAAGAATACTTTGGGTTATACGGTGATAAAATTCCTCATACGATATGTTTCTCCAATCTTCATATCGCTTATGTTCCTTGATTTAATCGGACTTATCAAATAAAAATAGAAATGTCTAAAAGCATTGTGTTTTCAGCAAAAAACGCTGTTGTCAGAAAAGAATTGAACACCATATTGAGCGGCATAAACATAGAGTTAGCCCAAGGTGAGCTCGTGGCGCTCGTAGGGTCGGCAGGAAGCGGCAAAACGACTCTTGGGCAATTGGTTTCCGGCGATATTGACGCCTATGACGGCGATATATACGTAAGACCGTCGCTGAAAAGGACATTCGTTTCGCAGCAAGACAATTTCTTCTCGATGACAGGCATGAGTCTGACATATTACGGACAGCGCTATGAATATTCCGAAGAAATCGAGGAAATTCCGATTGTAGGGAAGTGGATTGACAAGATTCTGGCAAACACAGAAGGCAGGAAAAACAAAGAGAGGGTTTTTGAAGAGATGAACATTAATCCTTTGTTGGAAAGGAATCTGATGCAGCTAAGCAACGGAGAGAGGAAACGGACACAAATAGCATTAGCGCTGCTTGAGGATAACGACATGTATGTATTCGACCAGCCGTTCCTCGGACTTGACACTGCCACACGCGAAATCCTCAGGAAAGCCCTGAAGACACTGAAGAGAAATGACAAAACCGTGTTCCTGATATGCGGAGCAAAGGAAGTGCCCGACTTTTCGGACAGAGTTGTTCTGCTGGACAAAGGCGGCATAAAAGGCACGATGAAAACAGAAGACTACATCGAAAGCATAAAGCCAAAGGAAGAGGAAATACCTTCGTTCGACGACATAGACTTGCCGCTGCCTATTGACCGCCCAGAATACGAATTCATCGTGAAAATGAACGACGTGCATGTGACTATGCAAGGAGAGACTTTGCTCAGCGGCATCAACTGGGAAGTGCGCGACCACGAAAGGTGGCTTCTCGCCGGACATAACGGCTCGGGCAAATCAACACTCCTTAGTCTAATAACGGCTGACAATCCGCAGGCATACACAAACGACCTCACTTTGTTCGACAGGAAAAGAGGAAGCGGAGAGAGCATTTGGGACATTAAGAAAAAAATCGGATTCGTATCGCCGGAATTGCATTTGTACTTCCTGAAGCAGACAAAACTATCGTCCTCATCGAACACCGTCGTGTCCGACATGCCTTGTCTTGATGTCATTGTCTCGGGATTCAACGACGAAATCGGTTTCACAAGCAGCATAACGAACTGGCAGGAGAATATCTCGATGAAATGGTTGAAAGAGCTGCATCTTGACTATTTGAAGGACAAGAATTTCACCGAGATTTCTCAAGGCGAGCAAAGAATGGTGCTGCTCGTGCGCTCACTCATAAAAAACCCTCCTTTGCTCATATTGGACGAACCTTGCCAAGGCATTGACTACGAGCAGTCTCAACGATTCATAAGGCTGCTCGACGCTATATGCACAAAAATCAACAGCACACTGATATACGTGTCGCACTCGCCTGATGAGATACCGTCGTGCATCACACACAGAATCGAACTGGAGAACGGCACCGTGAAATCAAAAGGCAGAATATAAAAATCCGGTCAAATGGAGTTGTCTTCATACATATCAAGCATGTACGGTCTCGGGCCAAAGCGCGCTGAGGTATTAGCGTCCGAAGCCGGCATCAGCACTATTGAAGACTTACTCTACTATTTTCCGTATAAATACATCGACCGTTCACGATTCTACAGCGTAAGAGAAGTGACCAGCGACTCGTCGTACATACAACTGCACGGCAAAATCAAGAACATAAGAAAAGAAGGCAACGGCAAAAACGCCAGACTCGGCTGCATTTTCTACGATGAAACCGGGGAAATGGAACTGATTTGGTTCAAAGGGCTGCAATATGTCGCGACACAGCTGAACCCATTGAAGGAATACATCGTTTTCGGAAAACCGAACTTCTTCAACGGGCGTTTCAGCATAGCCCACCCCGAACTCGAGGAATACACACCGAACAACGTAAGGCAATGCGTCGGATGGCAGGCAGTTTACAACACGACTATCAAGATGAAAAAGTCGTACATGACGTCAGCCAACATCAGGAAAATCATCTACAACGCCCTGGCATCGCTGAACAACCCCATAAAAGAAACACTGCCGCAATACATCACCGAGCCACTCGGACTTATGCCGCTGAACAGAGCCATAAGGAACATACACTTCCCGGAAAATCTGGACTCGCTGCAAAAAGCCCAGGCACGGCTCAAATTCGAGGAATTATTCTACATACAGCTGTCTCTGCTCAGGCAATCGAAGTTCAACAGCAGCAAATCGCAAGGACTGCTATTCAACCACATCGGCGACAACTTCAACGAATTCTACAAAGAGCGGCTGCCTTTTGAACTGACAAACGCACAAAAACGAGTGCTAAAGGAAATACGCGCCGACGTGGGAAGCGGGAAGCAGATGAACCGGCTTCTGCAAGGTGACGTGGGAAGCGGAAAGACACTCGTGGCGCTACTTTCGATGCTTATGGCGATAGACAACGGATACCAGGCGTGCTTCATGGCCCCGACCGAAATTCTCGCCACACAGCATTACAACAACATAAGGAAAATGCTCGGTGAAATGGGAGTAAACGTCGCTCTACTCACTGGCTCGACAAAGAAATCAGAAAGGAAAATCATACACGAATCCTTGCTCGACGGCTCGATGAACATCCTGATAGGAACGCACGCATTGCTCGAGGATGTTGTGCAATTCTCGAATCTCGGACTTGTCGTAATAGACGAGCAGCACCGATTCGGAGTGGAGCAAAGAGCAAAATTGTGGAGCAAAAACGCCAATCCACCGCACATTTTGGTCATGACGGCGACCCCTATACCAAGAACCCTTGCCATGACGCTGTACGGCGACCTCGACGTGTCGGTGATAGACGAGCTGCCGCCAGGAAGAAAGCCGATAAAAACGTATCATTACTACGAAGACAAGCGCGACGACCTGCTGCGATTCATCAAGAAGCAGATAGACGCCGGGCATCAGGCTTACGTGGTTTATCCGCTCATCGAGGAGTCGGAGAAAAGCGACATGATAGCCGCCGAGCAGGGCTACGAATACATAGCCACACACTTGCCGCAGTTCAAAGTGAGTATGGTGCACGGACGAATGAAGCCGTCGGAAAAAGACGCTGAAATGAGGAAGTTCGCCGCAAACGAGACGCAAATAATGGTCGCCACAACTGTCATCGAAGTGGGAGTCGATGTGCCTAACGCATCCGTCATGGTGATAGAAAGCGCCAACAGATTCGGGCTTTCGCAGCTGCATCAGCTCAGAGGCCGTGTGGGCAGAGGCGCGGAGCAGTCGTTCTGCATACTGCTGACACCATACAAACTGTCGAACGACACCAAGAAAAGAATCGAAACAATGGTGGGCACGAACGACGGATTCGAGATAGCCGAAGCCGACATGAGGCTCCGCGGACCAGGCGACATAGAAGGAACAGCGCAGAGCGGACTGCCTTTCGACCTGAAAATCGCGGACTTAGCAAAGGACGGAGAGATTCTCATGCTGGCGCGTGACACTGCCGAAAAAATCCTGAAAAACGACCCTGCACTAAGCAATAAATTGAACGAAATCCTGCTAATACAGCTTCACAAAAAATCAAAAAACATAATAGATTGGAGCAAAATTAGTTAAACAGAGCATTTTTTCTTGTTTTTTCATTCAATTTTAGGCATCTTTGAAAATGTCTGCATAGCAAAACACGATTGCAGACACACACCTAACTTCACGACTATGCAAAAACTGGTTACAATCATCACCGTTCTTCTCTTTGCGGTCACTCAGATTTCCGCACAGAAAAGCAACTATTACAAGCCAAAATATAAATACGCCAACAACTCGTCCAACTACTACAAGCATCAGTCGCATCTGCTTGACTCTGTGATAGCCCACTATGTGGACATAGACGAGAACAACTACAGCAGAAAAGACTCTTACGGAGACGACGACACAGAATGGACCGACGACGTTCCAGCCGACGACATCTACGGAGGCGTATGGGGAACAAGCGGCGTGAACGCCTTCAGAACCCCAATCAAAGAAGTGCCAGATTCTGTCGTTATTTCATGCAAAGGATTCGTAGCGCCGGTGATTGGCTACACGACATCCAAATTTGGTCCACGCTGGCACCGCATGCACTACGGCATAGACATAGGACTGAAGACCGGCGACCCTGTCGGAGCGGCGTTCAGCGGCAAGGTGAGAATAACGAGATTTGACCGCGGCGGATACGGATACTACGTCGTGATACGCCACCCTAACGGATTGGAAACCGTGTACGGACACCTTTCCGAGATTAAGGTTTTTGAGGGACAGAGCGTTGTGGCAGGACAGACCATCGGACTCGGAGGAAGCACCGGACGAAGCACCGGACCACACCTGCACTTCGAGACACGTTTCCTGGGCAACCCAATAAACCCAGAGAAAATCATAGACTTCGAGACGAATACAATAAGAGCCGAGAACTACTTCCTCGTGAAAAGCTCTGCTTTCGACTACAACGAAAGACCTGTGCAGACAGCAAGTTCTTCAAACAGCAGAGGAGGAAGAACAAAGTACTACAAGGTCAGACGCGGCGACACACTGTCGAGCATAGCGGCACGCAACGGAACCACGATACAGAAAATCTGCAAGCTCAACAGAATCACAAGAAGAACAGTGCTCCGTCCTGGACAGAGGCTAAGATGCTCATAAAGTTCAAGCAAGAAATCCATAGCTGATATTCATCCCCTAAACAAAGACCAAACATTGACACACTATGTCCATCAGCATTTCAAATCTTTCCAAAAGATATGGACAACAACAAGTCCTGAAGAACATCTCGTTTGACATAAACCAAGGAGAAATCGTCGGATTCATAGGACCTAACGGAGCCGGCAAATCGACGACGATGAAGTGCATAACCGGGTACCTGCCTTACGACGACGGTTCGGTGAAAGTATGCGACATCGAAGTGGCGAAGCACCCGACTGAGACAAAAATGCTCATCGGATACCTGCCAGAACACAATCCTCTGTACATCGACATGTATGTGAGGGAATATCTCGAGTTCGCCGGCAGAGCGTACGGGCTTTCTAAAGCAAAAGTCAAGAGCAGAATAGACGAGCTAATAGAAGAGGTCGGACTGACCAAAGAATACAGGAAAAAGATAGGCCAGCTGAGCAAGGGCTACCGCCAGAGAGTCGGACTCGCGCAGGCACTGATACATGACCCGAAAGTCCTGATTCTGGACGAACCGACAACCGGACTTGACCCTAACCAGCTGGTGGAAGTCAGAAACCTGATTTCCGAAATAGGCAAGAGCAAAGCCGTAATGCTGTCAACGCACATAATGCAGGAGGTGAACGCCATCTGCGACCGTGTGATAATCATAAATCAAGGCAAAATCGTAGTGGACGAGAGCGAGGCGGAGATAGTGATGACCGACTCCAAGAAGAACGTCCAGATACACGCCGAGTTCATGCAAGACTGCGACGCTTCGTTCCTTGAGAGAATCAGCGGAGTGGTGTCGGTGCAGAAGACCGGAGCGAGCGAATACGACATCACCGCAACGACAGACATAAGACCGAAAATCTTCAGAGCATGCGTGGATAATTCCGCGGTGCTCATCTCACTTTATCAGCGCACAAGAAACATGGAAGAGATTTTCCACGAGCTGACAAGCGAAAAATAAGCTATGGAAGAGAAAGAAGAATTCAACATACGCCACCAGCAGCCAGAGACGGAATTTGAAAACGCTCTGCGTCCGCTGACATTCGACGACTTCAACGGACAAGCGAAAATAGTCGAGAATCTGCGAATCTTCGTGAACGCCACAAAATTGCGCTCCGAACCGCTGGACCATGTGCTGCTGCACGGCCCTCCGGGACTGGGCAAGACCACATTGTCCAACATCATAGCCAATGAGCTCGGAGTCGGATTCAAGATAACGTCCGGACCAGTGCTCGACAAGCCAGGCGACCTCGCCGGCATACTCACGTCGCTCGAGCCTAACGACGTGCTTTTCATCGACGAGATACACCGTCTGTCACCTATCGTGGAGGAATACCTCTACTCCGCAATGGAGGATTACCGCATAGACATAATGATAGACAAAGGTCCGTCGGCACGCTCCATACAGATAGACCTGAACCCGTTCACACTCATAGGAGCGACCACACGCAGCGGACTGCTGACATCGCCGCTCAGAGCCAGATTCGGCATCAACTGCCATTTGGAATACTACGACGAGGACGTGCTCGCCAAGATAGTCGCGCGCTCGGCGCAATTGCTGGAGATAGACTGCGACACAGAAGCCGCGTGCGAGATCGCAAGCCGCAGCCGAGGCACGCCGCGTATCGCCAACGCATTGCTGCGCCGTGTCAGAGACTTCGCCCAAGTGAAGGGAACCGGCAGAATAGACACAGAAATCGCCAACTACGCCCTCGAGGCGCTGAACATAGACAAGTTCGGACTGGACGAGATAGACAACAAGATTCTGCTGACAATCATAGACAAGTTCAACGGCGGACCTGTCGGACTGACGACCATAGCCACAGCCTTAGGCGAGGATGCCGGCACGGTGGAGGACGTTTACGAGCCGTTCCTGATAAAAGAAGGATTCTTGAAAAGGACGCCTCGAGGACGTGAGGTCACGCTTTTAGCCTACGAGCATTTGCGTAGAACGCCACACACAAAGCAGCAGACATTATTCTAAAAAAAAAAGGATAGCTTTTGGGCTATCCTTTTATTATTGTAGTTAATTGCAGATTGTTTACTTGTTAATCACTGGGCGCACGTTGCTGCTTTTGTAGCGTTCCGTGATGTCATGGTAGATATAATCAGGACCAAATCCGAGATGCAGGGCTTTGTTTGTGTCGCCGCAATATTGATCGCTTGACCAGATTGTGCCGTATTCTCCCACGCCGAGGAGTTCATCGTTCACATAAATTCCAGCAGCAGGCAGGAAGATGTGCGCGTCAGCGATGGTGTACGAAGTTCCACCTGATGTTATCATTTTACCCTTGTCGCTCTCGTTTTTTGCCCTATAAATAATGTATCCAGGCTTGTTTGAGCCGTTGTAATCTGTTGTCCAGACCCAATAGCATTCGGTAATCAAATCTTCAAACTGACTATTTGTAGGCATTGTCCATTTGTCTCCCCAGTATGTTATTGCAACGTTGTCTTCGTCTTCCAAATCTTCTCCTATAGAACTCCATGAACTATAACTACAGGTTGTGGTGTATTTAGTCATATTGTTTTCAGTTCCGAACTTGTAGTTGTTCCATGCAAAAGAAGCTTTAGGGCTTGTCTCGCCCCACGCAAAGAAGTGCCCAGCCTCCTCCGGTTTGCTTGCGCCCACGTTGCAGGTCGCCCAAAGAGTGCCGTCGGAGAGTCCCAGGTCAACATACTCGTGTCCACTCTCTATTCCGCTGCCAGTGAAGACAGATGGGGTTGTGAAGCTGACCGAGTCAGCCACGCCGGTGTCAATTCTGTAAACTATAGAGCCGTTCTTGTAAACATAGAACTGCGCCATCGCGGCCAAGTTCATGGCGAACGCCGCTAAAACCAGAAGTGTCTTTTTCATAATTCGTGTATATGTTTTATTCGGTTAGTTACTTGGATTTTATGACTCTGACAGCGCTGTTGCCGCTGCGCAGAACGTAGATACCGTCAGCAAGCGAGCCCACGGAGATTACGGTCTTGCCGTCTGCTTTGGTTCTGGAAACCAAGTTGCCGCTTGCCGAGAAAAGGAGTATATCGCCCTCCGCGCCCACGACCGTCAGCTCGTTAGACACAGGATTGGGAAACACGCTCAGTTTTGAAGCCTGAGACTCGGCAGCCGACGTGGCAGGAGCGTTAAAGTCCGAGAACACCAGTTTGCGCGTCGCGCTGATGCTCTTTGTGTCGACAGTGCCGTCAGTACCCACGACCTTGATGCTGCCAGCTGTTGTGAAATCCACTCTGCTGACGCTCCCCATCGGATATGCCTGGCTTGTGCCATCAATCGCCTCGACTATGAGGCTTGAGGCTGAAGCAGCCTGTGCAGCAAACACGGCTGCCGCCAAGAAAACAAAATTTCTCATAAAACTGTTAATAATTAATTTATTTCAACGGCGACAAAGATATAAAATAATTTATTGTGTCACACTTGAATTATAGAACCATTATAAGGATATATAAAATAGGAGTGTATTATATTTCTGATTTAAAAGCACGATAATACTACGAGCAGGCGAAGGTCCGAAACTCACAGGCAACGAAATGGAGAAAATGCTGAAAAGTTTGCCTTTTGGCGGCAGCATCCAAATTGTAAGCGCAGGCTGCAACGGACAAGTCGACCCATTGTATCTTGAGTTCGCAGGAAGATACAAAGCATTGTGAGTTTCGGCAAAGCCGACCGTCTGACCGACGACGACAATTTAATATAAGAAACAAAAAACGCTTGAGATTTTTCTCAAACGTTTTTGTTTTTTATCAGCAATGCCTTATATCTCAATAAGATTATTCTTGATTCCGAACTTTATCATGTCAATGTTCGTCTTCAGGTTCAGACGCTGCATGATGTGGTTCTTGTGGCTCTCGACGGTGCGCACGCTTATGAAAAGACGGTCGGCTATCTCCTTGTTGCTCATGTTGTTTCCCCACATACGGATAATCTCGATCTGACGCTGCGAGAGAGCCTCAACGCCCGGCTCCTCCTCCACCACCTCCTTGTTCTTTATCTTCTTAAGGTACTTGCCGAGCAACATGTGCGTTATGGACTCGCTGTAGAAGTCGTAGCCGCCACGCAGCGTGTATATCGCCTCGAACAGCTCTGTGCGGCCGGCATTGGCGTCGAGGAATCCCTTGGCTCCTGACTTTATGGTCTTAAGGATAAGCTCCTCGTCGTTGCTCTGCGACATGACGAGGATTCTCGTCCTCGGGCACGACGAATTTATTTGCGAAAGGAAGCGCATCTCCTCGAAGTTGGGAGAGTACATATTGAACAGCAATATATTGAACTGAGACTCCTTGATTTCCTCTGCCAAGCCGGAAATGTCGGAAGTAACCGCTACCGCAGAGAATTCGTCGTTGCTCTCAAGCATAGAACACAGCGCCTCCTTCAGAATCTTCTGTTTTGCAAATACTCCTATTGTTATCATAAGCTTTCCTTTGTTTGTTAATCTTTATCTCTTAAAACATGCGCCTTGCGCTCTCGTCCGTTCATTTTTATCTTCATCGGCGATTTCAGGGAAACGTGGCGGAAGAACTCGGTCTCATGCACCGGCTTCTGCTTCTTTATATAATCCCAGTTTATGAAATCCACTGTCGATGCGTCCTGTATCGAGAAATATCCTATGTTCATCGATGTCACGTTGTGGAAGAAATGGCTGCCCAGCGACGAGTCGAGAGGGAATCCCGGCAGACTCATCTCCACTATCACCTTGGCGTTGGAAATCTGCGGCCATGTGACCGGAATGCCGAGGAACTGGTCGCGCGTGCCCCATCGTCCAGGACCGACGAGGAGATACTTCTTGTCCTCCTCCACCATCAGATTGTTTAGGTACTCTATTTCCTTGACCATGGCTATGGTCTGCATCTTGTCGAACTTGTCCGGATCGACATATATTATATCGGAAATCGTGGTTATGATGCCGTTGCCGAGGCTGTTCTCCGAATAAAGCAGAGTCCTGCCCTTCTGCGGCTTGCCTATGTCTATGGAATCGAGCGCCGCGCCCGACGCCATTGGCTTTATCTGAAGCAGATACAACGACGGCAGTCCGTTTTCTGCCGGGTCGAGGTCAACCGCCCACTCTATCTCCACAGGACAACCCATTGCCTCCTGGGCACGCTGCAGAACCTCGTCAAGAAGCTCAGGCAGAGGGATGTAATTGTACTTGAGTATGTCGGCGAAGTTGATTATGCGCGGTCCCGGACAACTCAGTCCCGGCTCCACATTGTCGTTCTGCGCGTTATAGACTGATGCGCAATGCTTTATCGTGCCGTGCTTCTCCGCCTCGCTGATACTCAGACGGGCTATAGGCGCCATCTCGCCGTCGTGCAGATAGTCTATCTGGTCCTTGCTTACGTCAAGGGCGCAGAATTCGGTCTGTGTGCTCTTGAGCAATTCCTTAGGCGAGAAGATGTCGATGTTAGGATACTTAGGCGAGAAGCGGAACGACTTCTGTCCGCCCACGACGTAATATCCGAGTCCGACTGCCGCGTTGACGAAACCTTCGTCGGGCTTCATGTGCGCCACAGGATAGTAGTTGTATGACTGTGCCGTACCGCTGATGTGCGGATAGTAGTAATTGCCATGCTGCCTGCCCACAAGCTCCTCCAGCACGACCGCCATCTTCTCCTCCTCCACCTTGCGGTGTATGGCGTCGAAGTAATGCTTGGACTCGTCGGAGAATATGGATGCGTAAACCAGCTTTATAGCCTTGGAGAGCTGCTTGAGCTCCACCTTGTGGTCTTCGTTGTTAGGCACGACGTAAGTGTCGAACACTCCGGCGAAAGGCTGTGCGAGAGAGTCTTCCGACAGGCTGGACGAACGCACTGCAAGCGGCTTCTGCGTCTGAGTGAGGAATCGCGCCAGTTTTGTCCATATCGCTTCGGAGATTCTCGCCTCAACGAACCGCTCGCGTATCTCCATGTAAGTGTGCCCCTCCGCCAAGAATTCATAAAGGTTGTTCTCCTTCATGAAATAGTCGAATTCATCAGTGCCGATGATTACAGTCTTCGGCATGCAGATGTTTATGTCGTCGGTGAATTTGCTGAAGTCGGTGTTATAAATAAGGACATTTATGAACGCCAGACCGCGTCCCTTTCCACCGAAAGAACCGCCGGACATGCTGACGATGTTGCGCTCCGTCACCAGGTTGACATCATCGAAATTCAATATCTTGCCTCTGTTCCTTTCCTCGGAATACTCGTTGAAAAGGTCGAGCAGCTTGTTTCGGTACTCGTCGACCGAGGTGAAGTCGGAGTAAAGCAACGGATTCACCCTCTTCGCCAGCTGAATCTCGCCACGTGACATAAGCCAGAGCGAGAACTGGTTCTCGTCGGAGTGCATCTTGATAGTCTGCTCCGGTATGTATTTCAGAATGGACAGGAACTCCTTGAGCGAGCGCGCCACCGCTATCGGCTTGCCGTTTGTGGCGTCGCGGAAAACGAAGTCGCCGAATCCCAACTGACTTATAAGGAAAGTCTTAAGGTCGTTGAAAAGAGAGGACGATTTCTTGTTGATGAATGTGACGCCAAGGTCTTTCGCCACGTTCTCGTTCTCCGGGTCGGACGACTGCAGAATCATCGGCAGCGACAGCATCTGGCTCTGCACGTGGCGTATAAACGTCGCGCCGGCGTTCTTGTCAAGCGTGCCGTTCCTCTCAAACTCCGCGTCGCTTATCACACAAAGCAGGAAGTTCTTGTACTTCTCGAAGAAATACATCGCGTCCTCGTAATTAGAAGCGTGCAGAATCTTAGGACGCGAGCGCATCTTGCTTATCTTGTTTATCTCGTTATGGTCCACATCTCGCAGCGACTGGTCTATCTGGTTGAACACGATAGAATACAGATACTGCAGATAACGGGAGAAGTACAGCGAATTATCCTCGATGAGCAGAATGACGCGCACAAGTCCGACCGCCGTGTCGTTCTCCACATTCGCGCGGTCCTCGATGCTCTTGACTATGGAGAAGAGAATCTGCGACTCGCCGTTCCACACGAACATCTTGTCGATGCTGTTGGTGGCAGGCACGAGGTCCTCGAAGTGCTTTATGTCGTCCTTCTGGTTTATGAGCAGGTAGATAGGCAGGTTCTTGTAGCGGCGGTGTATCCTTTTGCTCAGTTCTATAGGCTGCTTCTTGTCTATGCCGACCATGAGAATGACAAGGTCGAACTTCATGGTGTGCAGCATATCCAGCGCTTCCTCCGACGAGGTCACGGCTGTCGTTCTCGGCAGCGAGAACAGAGAGAACTGGTAAATCTCGCCGCCCATGAACTGACCGAAGAAATTGTCCTCACTCTCCAGGATGAATGCGTCGTAAAGCGTGGAAACGAAAAGGATGTTCTTCACCTTGTAGCGCATCATGTCCAGGTAGATGTACTTGTCGAGCATCTGCTTGTTGAAGAAGAGCTGCAGCGGCTGACGGTCCTTGACGTAGGTCTCACGATAAGACAGGCGCTTCTTCGTGTCCACGAGGCTTGTTGCTTTGTCGAACACCTCGCGTCCCTTGTGGTTGTTGATATATCCGCAGACAAGGCGGCTGATGTTGGCAAGCAGACGGCATTCCTCTTTGAGGAACGGTCCGTCGTACATGTCAGGGAACTTCTTTGTGTAATACACCTGAATCGTTCCCTTCTTGTTGTCGAGCGTCACGAATGTCTCCTTGATGAACCACGCGCTCTCCTTGAAGCCCTTGCTGTGGAACTCGTTGTTCTCATACGTTATGCGCACACACGTATGCTCCGGATACTGCCATGAACTTGGTATCGTGTTGCATATCCGCAGGAGCGTCTCCTTCATCGACAGCTCCTTGCCTATGATATTGGCAGTCTCGTTTATGCCGTTCAGCTCTTTCACTCTCTCCGCGTTATCGTACACAAGAGACTGCAGCTTGCGTTTGCTTATTTCGCCCACAAGCATGTTCATTGCCTTGTCAACAACATTGAAATCCACAGAGTCCAATGCCTTCTTAGAGGAGTAATAAAGGGTAAGTGTTAAATCCTCGCCCCAGGGAGTGCTGACGCTGAACGAACGTGATGATGCGCCGCCGGAGAAGTTCTCCGATAAATATTCTGTGTTGTCGGTGATGATTTTCGCAGCGACTGCAGTTCCCGTTCCGGCAAAGGCATCGCACACCTTATGAATCATCAGGTTTATGTCATCATTGTGCGTAATAATGTCCGCAACATTATTCAATATCTCATTATTGCCCATGCGAAAGAAGAGTTAGGTAGAACAGAAAACTCGATTATAGGCAAATATAACAAAATAGATGGAAAAAAGGAAAAGCGGAGTGCGTGCGAAGCAAAATCATGTATCGGATGCTCCGTTTTTAATAGTATCAAGGGATATCGTCCCCCCTGATTACCTAAACATAATTTTATCCCTATCTTTGAGAAAACAGAACAAAAACGATTATGAAAAAAGTGAGAATCACCGCCGTAAGGAAAACCGAGTACAAAGACCTGATGGAAAGGTACGAAAACAAGATTGAACACACTTGCGACGTGCTGGAAGGCATGACATGGACAAGCGTGAACGGTGAGAAGCCTGACGGACTATGCGGCGAGGCCTGGAAATCGATGAGAGAGTTCGTCGAGACGCTGGCTAACGGCGGCGGCGATTTCTTCGACGGATGGATGAAGAACAAGCACAGCGCAATGATTAGCTGCAACGACGGATTCCGCCCCGTCAGCTTTCTGATAGAAACTATCGACTAATGCTCATCGCCTGATGAAATCGTCGTGCAGATACTGCGCGTACGCCTCGGCGAAATGCACGATGGAATCGTTGGCTGAGCCGAAAATATAGTTGCGCTGACCGTTGTCTACGTTGGAGAAGAAGCCCAGCTCCGGCGACACGAATCCCCAGCCGTCTGGGCGGAAGAAGAATGCGTATTCATCGGCATTACTGAACATGTTACGCGAGTAGCACTTGGCGTTATCCGGCAAGTCGCCGTTGAAGCGCAGCTGCTCGTGGAGCGTTAAGTAAAGGTCGGTCTGCGAACAGATTTTATCCACTATGCGGCTTTCCTTAACTACGCCGCCCATCCAAATCATCGGCACACGATAGGACGAAAGCTCATAGACCGAGGACTGCGGCTCCGGCAGCAGCGACGTATGGTCGGAAGTGATAATCACAAGAGTGTTCTCCCACTGCGGCGACTTCCTCAATCCCTCGATGAAAGCACCGAAACAGCTGTCGGTGTAAGCCACGGAATTAAGATAAAGGTCCGATGTCGTCGTGCCTTTCACACGTTTGAAATGTTCCGGCACATCAAACGGCTCATGACTTGAAATATTGTAAACCATCGTGAAAAATGGCGTTTTCATCGACTTCATGTCATCGCCCAGACGAGAATAAAGGAACTCGTCCGGCACACCCCACTTCTGCGCCGCCGACTGTGCAAGCGGGAACGCCGCCCTCTCCACGATGTTCTTCACGCCGCTCTGAATGAGCAGAACGTTTGTATTGTAGAAATTGATGTCGCCACCGTAATAGAACGACATGTCATAACCCTTCTCACCGAACATTTCAGGCAAGAAAGTGACAGACTTTATCTTCTCCGTAAACTCAAGAATGGACGATGCGCGTATGAGCGCCGGAAACGCTCCGAGCAGAGCCGACAGTCCACGGTCCGAGCGGGTGCCAGTGGCGTAGAAATTGGTGAAGGCTATTCCCTCGCTGCAATATCGGCTGAGGTTAGGCGTGAGGTTCTTTATGACGGCATTGTTCTCATCGAAATAATTGTGAGGAATGCCGTGTGCGGTGTCGAACTCGTCGTTCGCCTTTGCCAAAGGGTAAATAACCTTGTTGGAGAACGACTCAAGAATCACAAGCACGACATTCACAGGCTTGCCGTTGGACTCGACGACGAAATGCGCAGAATCCTGCGATGAAACCATGCTTTTCTTCATTATGCGCTCAGCCTCATCACCCGGCATGTAGTCCAGAGGATTCTCGTTGTACTGGTTGTGGGTGACAGCGTGGAAGAACGACCAGAAGTAATTGTATGCCGCATGGTTGGCGTATGTCTTGTCGCTAAAATAGACAGAGCTGAAGTTGAGCGGCGAGGTGTCCACTCCGCCACGTATCGGAAGGATGAGCAGCGCCGTCAGGAGCAGAAGCGAAGGTGTCGCCACATACCATTTGACCGACGATTCAAACTCGCCGTTAGCCACGAGCCTCGAATATGCCAGATAGGACAAAAAGACGATGAGCGCGATGGCAAGGAACGAGAGCACAAGCTGCATATTGCTGACCGACGACACGACAGCCACCGGGTCGGCAAGATAAGGAATGACCTGAGAGTCCAGACGGGTGCCCCACGCCGGATAAAGCGACAGGTCGGCAAGTCCCATTATCGTTATGACAATGAGAACGACAAGCGTGTAAACCTTCACAATCTTGTGCGCCACCCGTGGAAAAAACGGCATCAGCGCCAGGACAACGCCAGGAACGAGCGAGAGATAGCCTGCGGCCGACAAGTCCATTTTCAAGCCATAAAGAAAAACCTTGAGCACCTCGCCCGCAGAAAGCGCAGATGTGAAATTATGATTGGCTATGAGGAAAATGGCTTTGAAAACCACGAAAAACAACACCCAAAAAAAGTAGTTCTTGAAAAAGAATAACAGGTATCTCTTCATAAGGGAATGTGATTAATAACCGCGTTAAAAACGCAAAATTAATAATAAATAACTACTTTTGCTTCTTATATATCCAAGGACAAAACAAAAATCAGATTATGGCAAAAGTACTTGTTATTGACGACGAGAAGAGCATTAGAAACACATTGAAGGACGTGCTGGAGTACGAGAAAAACAATGTGGACCTCGCCGACAACGGAATCGATGCCCTCAAGAAAGTGAGCGAGAATTCTTACGACCTGATATTCAGCGATATAAAAATGCCCGAAATGGACGGCATCGAGGTGCTGCAGAAGATAAAGGAGATAAACGACGAGGTTCCGGTAGTCATGATTTCAGGACACGGCAACATAGAGACTGCCGTCGAG
The DNA here is from genome assembly GCA_017937025.1 of Paludibacteraceae bacterium. Lineage (GTDB taxonomy): Bacteria > Bacteroidota > Bacteroidia > Bacteroidales > Paludibacteraceae > UBA4363. Next base: position 162,862 of record JAGBEJ010000004.1, read on the forward strand.
TGCATCAAGAAAGGCGCGTTCGACTTCATCGAAAAGCCTATAGACCTGAACCGCCTGCTGGTGACCATGAGAAACGCCTTAGACAAGACAAATCTGATGACCGAGACGAAGGTGCTGAAGAAGAAGGTCGATAAGAAATACGAGATGATAGGCGAGTCCGAGGCGTTGCAGAAAGTCAAGGACATAATAGACAAGGTGGCAACGACCGATGCAAGGATACTCATAACCGGACCTAACGGAACAGGAAAGGAAGTCGTGGCGCGACAGATTTACTCTATGAGCAACAGGGCTGGCAAGCCGTTCGTCGAGGTCAACTGCGCCGCCATACCTTCGGAACTCATCGAGAGCGAGCTGTTCGGACACGAGAAAGGCGCGTTCACATCGGCCATAAAGTCAAGAAGCGGAAAGTTCGAGCAAGCCAACGGAGGAACGATATTCCTCGATGAGATAGGCGACATGAGCCTCTCGGCGCAAGCCAAAGTGCTGAGATGTCTGCAGGAGAACGTGATATCGCCGGTCGGTTCGGACAAGGACATAAAAATAGACGTAAGAGTAATCGCGGCGACAAACAAGAATCTGAAGGAGGAAATCGAGAAAGGCAACTTCCGCGAGGACCTGTACCACCGTCTGAGCGTGATTCTGATAAACGTCCCTGCGCTCGACGAAAGAAAAGAGGACATCCCTTTGCTCATAAAGCACTTCGCAAAGCAAATCTGCGATGAGTACGGCTCTGCGGTCAAGACTTTCGACGACAAGGCAATCAAGAAGCTGCAGGAGAGAGCATGGACCGGAAACATAAGAGAGCTGAGAAACGTCGTGGAACGACTCATAATACTCGGAGGACAGAAAATCACTGTTGAAAACGTAGAAAGTTTCGTCAATTAACAAACAATGAAAAGACTCATAACAGCTTTGAGAGGCAATGTATATGCCGTCGTCATAATAAACCTGATACTGGCAATGCTCATATACACGCTTTGCCGACTGGAATTCTATTTAGTGAACAAAGCCGACTTCTTCCCCGAAGTCGCCGACCTCAGGACAATCTTCCTGGGCGGACTGAAATTCGACCTCACGGCGGTGCTTTACTCCAACATCGTCTATATAGCGATGATGATCATTCCGTTCAAATTCAGATACGGGAAGGTTTATCAGAAAGTGGCGAAATGGCTGTTCATAGTCGTCAACTCCATCTGCGTTATAATAAACCTGAGCGACTCCGTCTATTTCAAGTTCACCGGACGAAGAACCACAATGTCGTTCTTTTCGGAGTTCCAGAACGACAACAACCTGCTGACCATAATGGGCGAAGGCATCGTGCAATACTGGTACGTCAGCCTCACGGCCGTGGTTATAATCGCCATCTGCGCGCTGCTGTACTTCAGACCCGACTTCAGCAGAAGGTTCGAGAGAGACGCCGCGCCATGGATTTATTATGTGAGAAACACCATCGCCATGGCTGTGGCAGTGTTCTTCATTGTCAACGGCATGAGAGGCGGATTCGGAAGCTTCGTGAGGCCGATAACACTGAGCAACGCCAACGCCTTCGTCAACAAGCCGCTTGAGGCATCCATCGTGCTGAACACTCCGTTCTGCATGATGCGCACCATAGGAAACAAGCCATACAACGACCCTAAGTACTTCAAAAGCGAGGAAGAGGCTGACAAGATTTTCAGGCCTGTGATAACTCCTCATCCTAACGGAGAATTCAAAAGAATGAACGTCGTTGTGTTCATACTCGAGAGCTTCAGCAAGGAGTTTGTGGGAGAATTGAACAAAGACCTGGACGGAGGCAATTACAAAGGATTCACACCGTTCCTCGACTCACTGATACAGCACAGCCTTACGTTTGAGTACACATTCGCCAACGGTAGAAAATCCATAGACGCGATGCCATCTGTGCTTAGCAGCATACCACGCTTCTACGAGCCTTATTTCCTCACAGAGTACAGCAACAACAAAGTAAGCGGAATAGCCGGTGAATTGGACAAGAAAGGATACTACACAGCGTTCTTCCACGGCGCGCCTAACGGTTCGATGGGATTCGAGGCATTCGCAAAAGTCACAGGCTTCAAGGACTATTACGGCATGACCGAGTACGGCAACGACAGCGACTACGACGGCACTTGGGCTATTTGGGACGAGGAGTTCTTCCAGTTCTTCGCCAACAAGATGGGCACGTTCAAAGAGCCGTTCATGACGGCTCTGTTCTCGGCATCGAGCCACCACCCTTTCCATGTGCCTGAAAAATACAAGGACATATACAAGGAAGACGGCATACACCCTCTGCACAAGTGCATCAGATATTCCGACAACGCATTGAGGAAGTTCTTCGACAACGCAAAGAAGCAGCCTTGGTACAACAACACGCTGTTCGTCATAACCGCCGACCACACAAACGCGCTCACACGCAAGGAGTACACCAACGACGCCGGCAACTTCAAAGTGCCTATCATATTCTACACTCCGAACGGCGACCTCAAGGGACGTCTGCCTGAGATTGCCGAGCAAATCGACGTGATGCCTACGGTGCTGGGCTACCTGAACTACGACGAGCCTTACCTCGCATTCGGACACGACCTGCTGGATTCAACTTACACCAGCCGCTACGCCATAAACCACTACGACCAGACGTTCCAGTTCTTCCAGGACAGTCTGATGTACCAGTTCGACGGCAAAGACACCAAGGCTGTCTATAACTTCGTGACTGACATCTACCTGCAGAACAACCTGCTCGACAAGACTGACGCAAAGAAACGCGAAATGGTGGAGACGAAGATGAAAGCCATCATACAGCAGTACATCAACCGCATGACACAGAACCGATTGACCTATCCATCGGAAAACGACAAGAAATAATGAAAAGAACTTTTGTCTATTACCTGATAGAGGTAATTCTCCTTTCTATTGCGTTTTTCATGTACATGCCGTCGTCGTTCGTGGCTCCCGCCATGGACTTCTGCGGATATGCGTATTTCACAGCAGCTTGCGTCATGCACTCGTCTGTCATTATGCTGATTCCGCTGCTATTATGCTTGCTGCTCACAAGGTTCAAACTATGCAGAACCGCAGCAGCACTGTTTATCGCACTCGCGTCGGCACTTCAGTTGTTTGCCATTTTGGACAATCTGGTTTATCAGCTGTATCGCTTTCATATAAACGGATTTGTTCTCAACATGGTCTTCAGCAGCGCAGGACTGCAGATATTTGACTTTGACGTCATGCTTTATGCAAAGGCGATTGTCGTTGTTCTGAGCGTGTTCATCGCAAATTTCTTAGTTTGGAGATTCTCGGGAAAGCTCACAGAAAAGATTTCAACAAAATTTCTTTCCGCCATTTCCATTCCATCACTGCTTTTGATTGCCTTATTCGCTAACACTTTGAATGCCTACGGAGCGTTCACATACAAGCCTTCCATTGTGAAGAGCGCGAGAATGCTGCCATACTACTTCCCTCTGACAGCCAACAGCCTGATGACGAAGCTCGGATTTACCCCCCCCCACAAACGGCGTTACAGGCTCTGACATGTCACTTGTCGGAGGAGATGTCAGCTACCCTATAAAAAGCATCTCAAGAGAGAAAATAAGCAGCTATCCAAACATAGTTTTTATATGGATAGACTCGTGGAACAAGAGGGCGCTGACTAACGACTGCATGCCGAACATTTATGAATTCGCCGATGAGAACGTCCGCTTTGACAACCACTTCGCTTGCAGCAACGGAACAAGGACAAGCATTTTCTCAACATTCTACTCTGTGCCGTCGCTCTACTGGGACGATTTCTCTACAGCAAAAATCAGCCCGGTGTTCATAGACGAGCTCATCAACGACGGATACGACATAAGGCTGTACCCAAGCGCCTCGCTTGAAGAACCGCCATTCATCCAGACGGTCTTTCAGAAAGTCAAAAATCCAAGAGTCCAGGCACAAGGCTCAACTTCTTTCGAACGTGACAAATCGCTCACAGAAGATTTCTTGAAAGAGTCGCCAGTGCTTTTCAATCAAGACAAGCCGTTCTTCGCTTTCCTGTTTTACGACCTTGCCCACAGCATAAAACTGCCGGAAGGGACTGAGAAAAAGTTCACTCCTGCATGGGATTACGCCGACTATGCATCGCTCGATAATGACACTGACCCTACACAATTCTTCAATCTGTACAAGAATTGCTGCTACCAGATCGACATAATGGTCGGACAGGTCATAGAGGCATTGAAATCGTCTGGGAAATACGAAAACACTATCATCGTCATATCCGGAGACCACTCTCAGGAATTCAACGAGAACCACAAGAACTTCTGGGGACACAACGGCAATTTCTCGAAAGCGCAAATCGGCGTGCCATTCATCTGCCATTTCCCGGGAGAGCAACACCAAGTTTACACACACAGAACAACCCACTACGACTTAGTCCCTACGATAATGCACGACTACTTAGGCGTGAAGAACGACATCCGCGATTACAGCGCAGGATGTCTGCTGCAGTCAAATGAGTCAAGATATTGGCAAGTCGTCGGGAGTGATTTGAATTATGCGTTCATCGTGCCGGGCGACACCATCTTGGAGAAAATGCCAGACGGCAGTCTCCAGATAACCGACGCCAACTTAAACGAGATTAACGACTACCAAATAGACCCTACGGCCTTCAACAAAGCTGTGGCTGAAATGAACAGATTCTACAAGAAATAAAAGAGCGCCATTTCATCGGCGCTCTTGCTCTTTTTCCGCTTTTAATTTCACTGCCGGGCCATAGCCGTCTTCCGCAGCGAGCTCCAGATAGAATTCGCCTCGCTTCACTTCGTCTTTGCCTATGCCGTTCATGAGCATAACCGCCAAAAGATGCCTTGACGGCACAAAGCCCAAGTTGAGCGCTTTCTCGTTCCACTCCCATGCTTTCATCAAGTCTTTTTCCACGCCAGTGCCCTCGAAATACATTTTCGACAAATTGAACATTCCTTCCTCAATGCCCCATTCTGCTGCCTTTCGGAATAACTCCGCAGCCTTTTCATCGTCATTTTTCTTGCTTAGGAATCTTCCATAATTGCACATCGCATAATGGCTTCCGGTTTTCACTGCCTTTTGCCATTGTTCGGCGGCTTTGTTCTCATTAGTGCTTATGAAAGAGTTGCCATGCTCAAATATAGCGTGCGGCTCGCCAGCCTCGGCGGCAGCCTTTATTATCTTGGATGCGTTTATCTTTTCGCCGTTGAAATCGTCTTTGCTGACTAACTGTTTGAAGAGTTTGCCGCCTTCCACACTTCCGGCTCTGCCCTCAAAAGCCCAGAACTTTGCTATCGCAGAGTCCGCCACCACGCCAGCATCTCCGTTTCTGTACATCTCCGCCAAATGTGTGCATGCCAGCTCATATCCCTTTTCTGCCGACTTTCTAAGCAACGACAGCCGCTCTGCCGCATCATCGCAACTTTCCGACACTATGTACAACGCCTGCGCCTCGCCATTCTCGGCAGCCAGTCTCGTCCATTTCATCGCGGCTTCTTTATCGTCTTTCATCCACATGCCAGCACTCAGCTGCGCCACCGCATGACCCTTCTTTGCTGCCTCCAAGCAGTAATATCTTGCCTTTTCATCGTCCTTCGGCAGCATATACAGACCGCCTTGATACGCCAACGATATTCTGAACAGCTCGTCAGCCATCAGGTCTTCCGTCTTCGCCTCCAGCTGCAGTCCTAAGTAAAGGTTAGTGGTGAAAGCCTTTTTCTTCATGCACCTGCTCAGGAACGGATGAATTATGTTCTTGTATATTCTTCCCATTTTATCGCCGTTTTTTTACTCCGCCCAATTGTCGCGGTCCAGGTTTCTGTATGTTATCGCCTCGGCTATGTGGTGCGCCTCCACTTTTTCCGCGCCTTCAAGGTCGGCTATCGTGCGCGACACTTTTATTATGCGGTCGTAGGCGCGAGCGGAAAGGCTCAGTCTTGTCATCGCGGTTTTCAGCAGTTTAAATCCAGCCTCATCGGGCTCGGCGAACTCGTGCATCATGCGCGACGTCATCTGCGCATTGCAGTGCACGCCAGCGTAGCTTTTGAATCGCTCTGTCTGTATTTCTCTTGCCTTGACCACACGCTGGCGTATGACCTCGCTCGGCTCACCCGGCTGCTGTTCTGCCAGCTTGGCGAAAGGCACAGGCACGATTTCTATCTGTATGTCGATACGGTCGAGCAGCGGACCGCTTATGCGGCTGAGGTATCTCTGCACCTGCGAAGGCGAACAGACGCACTCATGATACGGGTCGTTGTGGTAGCCGCACGGACAAGGATTCATCGCCGCCACGAGCATGAAACTCGCCGGATACTCAACAGAGAACTTGCTGCGCGAAATGGAAATCTTGCGGTCCTCCAACGGCTGACGCATCACCTCAAGAGCTGTTCTCTTGAACTCCGGCAGCTCGTCGAGGAAAAGCACACCATTATGGGCAAGGGAAATCTCGCCGGGCTGAGGATAAGAGCCTCCGCCTACGAGCGCCACGTCCGAAATCGTGTGATGCGGACTGCGGAACGGACGGACATTGAGCAACGAGGCATCGCCTTTCATCGAGCCTGCCACAGAATGAATCTTGGTCGTCTCGAGCGCCTCGTTCAGCGTCATCGGAGGTAGGATGGTTGGCACTCGCTTAGCCATCATAGACTTTCCGGCTCCAGGAGGACCAACCATTATAATGTTGTGTCCGCCAGCAGCCGCCACTTCTATCGCTCTTTTTACATTTTCCTGACCTTTGACGTCGGAGAAGTCCAAGTCAAAATGATTCAGACTGCCGAAAAACTCCTCGCGAGTGTTCACCACAGTCTGCTCAAGAGTCGTCTCGCCGTTCAGGAATCCCACGACCTCCTTTATGTTCTCTACGCCATAGACCTCGACATCGTTCACGATAGCCGCCTCACGGCTGTTCTCCTTCGGCAGGATTATGCCCTTGAACTTCTCCTCACGCGCCTTGATGGCTATCGGCAGAACGCCCTTTATCGGACGCAGAGTGCCGTCGAGCGACAGCTCTCCCATTATGATGTATTTCCCGATTTCATCGGCATTCACAACGCCGTTTGCGGCAAGCATTCCTATGGCTATAGGCAGGTCGTAGGCAGAGCCCTCCTTCTTGATGTCGGCTGGCGCCATGTTTATTATCGTCTGCTTATGCGGCAGGCGCAGCCCGTTATGATCCAGAGCCGAGGCTATTCTCTCGTGACTCTCCTTGACCGCATCGTCGGGCAATCCCACCAGAAAGAACTTCACTCCGTTCGAAATATTCACCTCTATGGTGACCACTATCGCGTTTATGCCTTGTACGGCAGCACCGAATGTCTTAACTAACATATATTTCCCCTGTCTAAAAAATTATCAAGCTTGCCATATAAGCAACACATAGTATATGATCTGGATTATTATCATAATCAATCCCTCGACTCTGCCCAATGACGAATGAGTCTTGCAGAACGCCCACAGGAATACCGATGACAGAAGCAATGTGACGATGTCCACGAGCGAGATGTTGCCCAGCGCCAGCGGATTGATGACCGCCGCAACGCCCAAGACGAAGAACACGTTGAATACAACGCTGCCGACTACATTTCCGAGCGCCATGTCAGTGTCGCCTTTTCTTGCCGCCATTATCGACGAAGCCAGTTCCGGAGCCGATGTTCCGATGCTGACTATCGTAAGCGCCACCACCGACTGGCTCACGCCCAAGGCGATGGCTATGCCTGATGCGCCTTCCACTAACCAGTCGCCGCCGAAAAGCAACAGCGCAAGTCCGACCACAATGAGCAAAACGCACTTCCAGAGCGGCTTGACTTCAGCCGAAGGGTTCTCCTGACGCTCGACATCGCTTTTAAGCGGCTCTGTGCCAGGTTTCTTGGCTATCGTCAGCGTGTAGCCTATGTAAACAGCGAAAAGACACAGCATCAGCATTCCCTCCGAACGGCTTATCTCGTTCACTGCGCCTGGAGTGAAAATGCCATCGAACGCCGAGAACAGCACCGCCAGACTGGAAAGGATGACAAAAGGCAAGTCGTAGCGGATATTGCCCTTGCTGGACGCCACAGGCGAGACAAACGCCGTCGCTCCCATTATCGCCAATATGTTGAAGATGTTGCTGCCGACTACATTTCCTATCGCCATGTCGGTATTACCCTCAAACGAGGCAAGAGCGCTCACTACAAACTCCGGCGCACTGCTCCCTATCGCAACTATCGTCATACCTATCACCATCGTGGATATGCCGTATCTCTTGGCGATGGCGGCAGCGCCGTCAGTCATCCAGTCAGCGCCTTTGATTATCACAACAAGCCCCACTAAAAACAGGGCTACACAAATTAAAACCTGCATAAATTTTACTCTTGTTACATACAAAAAACCGCATCTGGGAGAAAGTTCCCAAATGCGGTTAAAGTTACAATATTTTTACAATTTTCCTACTCAAACTGGTCAGCTATTGACTTGGCTATCTCCTGCATTCTCTCGTCGGAGAGTTTCAGTTTCTCCTTGTTGAAGAGCATGTCGCCTTCCGACTCCAGAGGCACAAGGTGAATGTGTGTGTGAGGAACTTCCATTCCCAGCACTGCCACGCCGACACGCTTGCAAGGAACCGCCTTCTTGATAGCCTTGGCAACACGCTTGGCGAACGCCATCAAACCGTCGTAGGTCTCGTCGTCGAGGTCGAAAATATAGTCGTTCTCTGTGTTCTTAGGTATGACCAGAGTGTGGCCCTCCTTCAGCGGAGAGATGTCAAGAAAGGCGTAGAAATTCTCGTCCTCGGCTATCTTGTAGCTTGGAATCTCGCCTTTTGCGATTTTTGTGAAAATTGTAGCCATATACTATTTATTCCATTGTGATGTCAACAATCTCGAACTCCATCTTTCCGTTAGGCGCGGAAATCTCGGCTATCTCGCCCTTCTTCTTGCCTATCAGTCCCTTGGCGATAGGAGTAGCCGACGATATTTTGTGCTCCTTGAGGTTAGCCTCGTTCTCTGTCACGATTGTGTATTTCATCGTAGCACCGTTCTTCACGTTCTTTATAGTGACAGTCGTCAGCAGCTGCACAGAGCTTGTGTCCACCTTGCTCTCGTCTATTATTCTAACGTTAGCAAGCAGAGTCTTCAGCTCGGCTATCTTCGACTCTATCATTCCCTGCTCCTCCTTAGCCGCGTCATACTCGGCGTTCTCGGACAGGTCGCCCTTGTCTCTCGCGTCAGCTATCTGTTGAATAATTCTTGGACGCTCTACGTTCTCTAAGTGGTTAAGCTCGTCCAACTTCTTCTGTTGACCTTCCTTGGTCATGTAAACTGCTGCCATAAAATTCTCTTTTATTTTAATGGTACTAAAATAATGAGAGAACTCAGCCGGTTAGGCAGAATCCTCTCGTTTCCTTCATTCTTGTTGTGCAAATATATGCTTTATTTCCGAAGAAACAAAATCTTTGTCTTTTTCTAAATGCTTTATAATCTTGTTTATAGACGCTTTGTCTTTGGCTGCTTACAGTTGAAGTTCAGTGTCACACCGTCCTCCTTGACGCTCAGCTCGGCGCGCGCGCCTATCATCAGCGGCATGTTTTTCTCCACGTGTCCGGCAGGGAAGCCGAACGCCACCGGATAGTCGTATTCCTCGACGGCTTCCTTTATCAGCTCATAGACGGTCTTGCCCATGGACTCGTCTTCCTCGTAGTCCGAGAACTGACCTACGACAAGTCCCTTCAGATTCTCAAGCACTCCGCTCAGGCGCAGGTTGTTTATCATTCTGTCCACCTGGTAAGGCTTCTCGCCCACGTCCTCGATGAAGAGTATCGCTGGCTCCGAGAATGTGTCTATGTCGTACATCGTGCCGCGCAGAGCGTATATCAGCGAGAGGTTTCCGCCTATCAGACGGCCGGCGGCGTCGCCAGTCCTGTTCAGCGCGTTAGGCTCGGTCTTGTAGGTCTGCAAGTCGCCGAAGAGGGTTTTCTTCAGCGCCGTCACTGGTTCGGAATCGGCAGGCAGCGTGGTCAGGTGCTTCGCCATTATGGAGTGGAGCGATGCTGTGTCTATCGTCGAGCAGAGGTTGTGCAGCACCGTTATGTCGGAGAATCCGATCAGCCATTTCGGGTTGTTTTCGAAGGCTGTTATGTCTATCTGGTCAACTATCTGCACAAGTCCGTATCCGCCTCTGGAGCAAAGCACAGCCTTGGTTTCGGGGTCGTCGATGGCAGCCTGCAGGTCCTCGGCTCTTTCTTCCTTGGTGCCGGCGAATCGTCCGCACTTGCCTTTGGCGTGAGGCATTATCTTGACCTTCAGTCCCCAGCTTTCGAGCACTGCCGCCGCGCCGTCTATGTATTCCGGGTCTATAGCTCCCGAAGGCGATACTATCGACACTGTGTCGCCTGCCTTTAAAAATGGTGGTAACATACGTTTTCCTTTTTTCGTGTTATGATTTCACGAAGATAACGATTATTATCAATAATCTGCATATTTCCTGTAGAGATGCACGGCCGATATACGCATCGGATCTGCAATGCGCACACCACCCGTACAGACGCGATTAATCGCGTCTCTACAACCCACGCGCAAATCGTAGAGACGGTGCATGCACCGTCTAATCACACACATATGAATCATACAGACGCGATTAATCGCGTCTCTACAACCCCACCCACAAATCGTAGAGACGGTGCGTGCACCGTCTAATTGCCCACAAATTCCGTACAGACGTCACAATGTGGCGTCTCTACCGCATAACCAATGATTTCCGCATATTTTGTAGGGGCGAATAATTATTCGCCCCTACGACACCCCCAATCAATAATTTCCAATATTCCTCACAAACATCCGTTGCGTTGATTCCGCCACAGACGGAGCACGCTCCGTCTCTACACCCACCCACAAATTGTACAGACGCGATTAATCGCGTCTCTACACACAAAAAAATCCCGCTCGTTTTTGAGCAGGATTCTTTTTGTTTAAAACATCATGTGTGTTTATTCTGCTTTGCCTCCGTTCAGGAAATATCTCATGCCGTCTTTCTCGATATAGATTATTCCGTTGCGGTCAATGATTTTCTTCACCTCGCTCTTTTCTGCAGTGGCTTCATTCACGCCAGTGGCAGGAATGGCTTGTATGTTTGTGAAATTCTCCCATATGTATGCTGCTTTGTATGCGTCAACGCTTGCTGCTGGCACATTTAATGGAATGTTGTAATTTGACACAATATTACCACCAGAAGACGGAGGGGTTGTTGCTTCCACTGTCATGCTTGTCAGTCCTGTGCATTCAGAGAACGCATAACCTCCAATGCTAGTGACGCTGTTCGGGATCTCGACGCTCGTCAGTCCTGTGCAGCCATAGAACGCATAATTTCCAATGCTTGTGACGCTGTTCGGGATGGTTATGCTTGTCAGTCCTGTGCAGCGACAGAACGCATAATCTCCAATGCTTGTCACGCTGTTCGGGATGGTGAAGCTTGTCTTTGTTATAGGAACTCTTATTAATGTCTTCTTGTCTTTGCTGTACAAGACTCCGTCTATTGAAGCATATTTTAAATTGTCTTCCGCGACATTAATGCTTGTCAGTCCTGTGCAGAGGTTGAACGCCTGATTGTTTATGGTCGTCACGCCATTGCCAATTGTTACGCTTGTCAGTCCTGTGCAGCCATTGAACGCATTCCAGGCAACGCTTGTGACGCCATCACCTAATATTATGCTGGTGAGTTTGTCATTAAAAGCAATTGCGTTATAAGCCACTTGAGAACTTATGTCTGCCGTTTCAATGTTGTCGCAGCCAGAGAACGCATCTTTTCCAACGCTTGTGACGCCATTGCCAATTGTCATGCTCGTCAGTCCGTTACAATTATAGAACGCCCTTTCTCCAATGCTTGTCACACTGTTCGGGATGGTGACGCTTGTCAGTCCTGTGCAGGCAGAGAACGCATAATTTCCAATGCTCGTCACACTGTTCGGGATCTCGACGCTCGTCAGTCCTGTGCAGCCAGAGAACGCGCTACTTCCAATGCTTGTCACGCTGTTCGGGATGGTGAAGCTTCCAGTTTTTCCCTGTGGGTACATTATTAATGTCTTCTTGTCTTTGCTGTACAAAACTCCGTCTATTGAAGCGTAGTTTAAGTTGTCTTCCGCGACATTTATGCTTGTCAGTCCTGTGCAGCCATAGAACGCCTGATATCCAATGCTTGTCACACTGTTCGGGATGGTGAAGCTTGTCAGTCCTGTGCAGCCATAGAACGCATACATTCCAATGCTTGTCACGTCATTGCCAATTGTTATGCTTGTCAATCCTGTGCAGCCACGGAACGCCTCTTGTCCAATGCTTGTGACGCCATTGTTTATTGTTACGCTTGTCAACTTGCTGCAGTTCAAGAACGCCTGATATCCAATGCTTGTGACGCCATCACCTAATATTATGCTGGTGAGTTTGTCCTTAGGAATTGCGTAAAGAGCCGCTTGAGAATTTATGTCTGCCGTTTCAATGTTGTTGCAGCCAGAGAACGCCTCTTCTCCAATGGTTGTGACGCTGTTCGGGATGGTCACGCTTGTCAAGCCTGTGCAGCCATTGAACGCGCTACTTCCAATGCTCGTCACACTGTTCGGGATGGTAATGTTTGTCAGTCCTGTGCAGTTATAGAACGTACCTTCTCCAATGCTTGTGACGCTGTTCGGGATGGTAATGCTTGTCAGTCCTGTGCAGTCTCCGAACGCGAGGCTGCCAATGCTTGTCACACTGTTCGGGATGGTAATGCTTGTCAGTCCTGTGCAGCCCAAGAACGCATTATTTCCAATGCTTGTCACACTGTTAGGGATGGTGACGCTCGTCAGTCCTGTGCAGCCATTGAACGCGCTACTTCCAATGCTCGTCACACTGTTCGGGATGGTGACGCTTGTCAGTCCTGTGCAGCCATAGAACGCCTGATATCCAATGCTTGTCACGTCATTGCCAATTGTTATGCTCGTCAGTCTTGTGCAGCCATAGAACGCCTTTTCTCCAACGCTTGTCACGCCATTGTTTATTACAACCTTTTTGATTTCTCCCTTAAAATAATCCCATGGCCTATTACCCAAAATTGCATAATTATTCATATCTCCCGTTCCACTGATAGTAAGTGTGCCGGTGGATCCCACATAAGAGAAAGTCACATTCTCGCCGCAGCTGCCCTCTGTCCATTCGACTGCCCATGCGAGGGTTGTGGCGCATATTGCCACAATTAGTGTAAATAATTTTTTCATGTTTTTAAAATTTTAGGTTGTTGAAATTCTGTTGTTATGGTTAGATGAAGATTTTCCATCCTTTTGCCAGTTGCTCGACATTATAGCGAGTATTCAATCCGCTGGTCTCTGGCAGTCTGAAAACTTGTATGTTTCTACTTTTGAGAACAGGGTCATCAGCTATAGCCTTTATTAAATTCTTCCCCCAAGAATTACACTTCCCGTAACCGTTGATTGCGATTTTCTTGATTGTCGGATGTTTCTTAAGGAAATCAATGATGTCGTTAGGCTGTCCGCTGCAGATGCTCTTGTCGCTGCTGTCTTCCGCATCGCGTATTACCCATTCGTAATAGTCCCACAACACGATACGATGTCTTGCCAGCAGCGCCATTTTGTCTTTATAAGTTGTTGGGACTGGGTAATCATTGTAGATTTCGCATAGAACTTCCCAAATGCGATTCGTGTTGTCATGGTAATATTCCCCTGACTCCAACGAGCTAATTCCAGGGAATGTGCCTATGATTAGAATCTCTGGGTCGTCACACATTAAAGGCGGCAAGCCTTGGGTTTTCCCCATTGGGATATTCCATCCTGCTTTTGTCAGTTTGTCAAGAACAAAGTCATAACTTTCCCATACAATAATGTTTGAAGTATGCTCATAACCGTATGCCATTGCTATCATACAGCCTTGGTGCTTGTCCGATTCATAGGATTTCATTTCGGCAGGATAAATATGTGTAATAGCATCTGCTTTGATAGTAATTGGGCAGCTCCAACGTTTATCGTTGGAATATGACGCTCTCGGGTTTAATGTCAATTCAAGCAAATTTCCATTGACTCGTTTCTTGTTTGGCAACGGAGCGCGAAAAATAAGACGCTCATCAGTCCATTTGTCAGAACCATTTACATTAACCTTTTCTATATAGTTGTTAATATAGAAATGCCCGAAAAAACGTTCGGGGATTATAATTGATGTTATCTCGTTGTTACAACGAACAATCGGCTTGTTTCTAAGAAAATAAGAATCACCCCATTTGCTGAAGTCTAATTCTTTTTCGTTTCCGGTGAAAACGATTTCTTCTATACTATTATTCATAGTAAGGAACAAATCTTCAAAGGAACTGACAAATTCTGCGTTTCTAATCCCGGTTCCTTTGAATAAGTTTTTACTTGAACTGAGAAATTTTGATGAAATTGTAACTTTACGAATAGAGTTGAGACCCTTTTGCGGTTTTATCAGGTTGACTGAATCCGGAAATACAATCTCTTTAAAAGTTCCATGTAAGGCATTTTCCTCAATTGTAGTTACACCAGATGGAATCTTTGCTATTTCGTCAAAGCAATTGCATTCTGTAAGGATGCCATCCTTAATTGTGAATTTTTCGTCCATAGTGTTTGTTTTTCCGTTCTTGTTATTTTGTTTTACAATCGTAATGCTTTTCGGAGTGGTGTGCAAAGTCCTTGTTGGTCCTTGTTGTGTGAGTGTCGCGTATGTGTTGAAAAATTATAGTAATCTTGCGGCAGTCTCGACAAAGCACAAAAAAAGCGGGCAACTGATTGACATCTGTTTGTAGAGGTTGTAGGAATACCTTAGTAGCCAGAAATCAATGCAGTTGCCCGCATTGTATATGCTGATAGACGGCTGTCTATACTGGATCATATACACTACGGGCTTCCACTTCGACTTGCTTCTGGGCTACTGATTAGAAACTTCCTACATTTCTACAAACCAGCTAACAAGCGTCGGTAAAACGCGTTTGTTAAATATGTCGCCGCTTTTTTCCGCTGTCGGTGCCAGCGTCGTTTTTCGCTCATTGGGCGCAGTTGCTTCCCAATAGAGCGGTTATAAAGGTATGCTCATTTTGTGAAAATGCAAATAGAAAAGATATGTTTTTTAACACCACGCCGTGGTGGTGATAACCTACGATTTTCGCCACAGACGCGATTAATTGTACAGACGCGATTAATCGCGTCTCTACCACGCACGCAATTCGTACAGACGTCACATTGTGGCGTCTCTACCGCATAACCAATGAATTCCGTATATTTTGTAGAGGCGAATAATTATTCGCCCCTACGGCACCCCCAATCAATAATTTCCAATATTCTTCACCAACATACGTTGCGTTGATTCCGCCACAGACGGAGCACGCTCCGTCTCTACAACCCCACCCACAAATCGTAGAGACGGTGCGTGCACCGTCTAATCCACGCACAAATGAATCGTACAGACGCGATTAATCGCGTCTCTACAGCGCACGCAATCCGTACAGACGTCACATTGTGGCGTCTCTACAAAAAAACACAGCAGCAAATGACAAACAATCCATTGGCTTTTTTTTCGTTACCTTTGCGCTATGCGTGGCATTGTCATTGCTATGTGAGATTGACATAAACACAAAAACCAACATAACATGAGAAAACTTCTTTTACTGCTGGCTGCGGCTACAGCATTCACAGCAACCAGCGCGCACCAGTTCAAAGTGCTGAACAAGGGCAAGATTATCTACTACAACATCGTGTCGGAAGGCAACCTGACAGCCGAAGTGACTTTCAGCGGCAACTCCTACGACGTGGTGGCTAACGAGTACGCCGAGAGCATCGTGATACCAGAGAAAGTGACGCAGATGGGCAAGACCTACAGCGTGATAGGCATATCGAAGGACGCGTTCAGAAACTGCTCGAGAGTGAGAAGCGTGACCATACCGGAAAGCGTAAAGACCATAGGCGAAGGAGCGTTCAAAGGCTGCTCCGGACTGCAGACCATAAAGCTGCCTAACGGCATAAACGAGATAAACGAGTCTGTTTTCGAGGACTGCACCACAATGCTCAGCGTGAATCTCCCGGATTCATTGGAGAAAATCGCGGACAAGGCGTTCAAGGGATGCTCGTCGCTGACCGCTCTGTCGCTGCCTGCCACGATGAACGACTTCGACATACACTCTGTGGACGGATGCAAGGACCTGACTTCAATCGCGGTTGACACGCTCTGCAATATGTATTCGAGCGAGGGCGGCGTGCTCTACAACAAGAACATGACAAGACTGCTGCGCTGCCCTGAGGGAAAGGCGTCGGTCAGCATACCGGAGTCAGTGAAGGAGATAGCGACCTACGCATTCTTCGGCTGCTACAAGATGACAGGCATAAATATTCCCGCTTCCATCGGATATTTGGGCGACTTCGCTTTCGTGAACTGCACCGCACTGACCGAGATTTCTTTCCCTGAATCCATAAAGCTGATTCCTGAAGGAGCGTTCAAGGACTGCACGGCGCTGAAGAAAGTGTCGCTTTCCAACGCGACTTCTGTCGTAAGAAACAACGCATTCTACGGATGCACGGCGCTCGCAGAGGTTTCATTCCCAGCCATCGTGGAGATAGGCGAGAAGGCATTCTACAACTGCTCGGCCATCAAAAGCATCACATTCCCTGCCACGCTGAAGACTCTTAACTCGGAGTGCTTCGGAGGATGCATTTCTCTCATAAGCATAAAGGCTATGGGCGCCGCTCCTGCGAAATGCGACGGCAGCGTGTTCGACCCTCGCAGCACATACAAGTGCGCGCTGTCTGTTCCAGAAGGCAAGGTGCAAGCCTATCGCGCCGCTGCCGGATGGAAGGGCATCTACAACATCAAGTAAAAACGTGATTTAATCATAAGAAAAGAGCGGAACCATCAAAAGTTCCGCTCTTTTTTATCGGTCTATCGCGCATAACGCCATACGCAGTTTCAGATACGACAGTTTGCCGTCCAATCCGTTATATATGTCGCTTAGCTTATTGGTTTCTTGCTTTTCAACGAAAGATTGCACCTGCTCTGCCTCGTCCGTCGTCACGAAGTCATAGGGATCTATCAATCCCTCTTTCGCCAGTTTTGCAAGATGCGTTTCTATCGTAGAAAGAGATTTTTCCCTCTCATCGGCGATTTCCTCAGGTGTCAATCCTTTCTTATAGAGTTTGAGCGTCTGCTCGTAGGTGGATGAAGCTGCATCGTTTATCTCCTCCAAATCAAGGATTGTGCTGTTGCCTGAATATTTGTTTATGATTGACAGGATTTCGGCGCCGTACTTTTTCAACTTCGGAGGCGAGAGCAGTTTCTTCAGCTCCTTCACATCGCTCGGCTTCTTCTCCGAGAGTTCCAGGAGCTTGGCTGTGTTCATGACAGCGGACTTGATGGTGTTGTTCTCGTCAGCCACACGTTCGCGCCATTCGTCGAGCAACTGGAACAGCTCGTTTCCAACGGCTTTTTTCTTCGCTTGTACTTTCACCTCGCTCAGTCTGACCTTGTTCTGCGCCTTGATGACTTCGGCTGCGTCGAAGTCGTTTCGGCAGACTTCCATCATGGCGCGGCTCTCGGCAAAACGCTCGGTCAATTCGGTGGAATATGACGCAAGGCTCTCGTTCACCGCCTTGTTGTCGAACTCCAAGTCCATGACAACGACCGGGTTCACGATTTCATCCGCTTTTTTCAGGAAATATTCCGCTCCGTTCTTTATTTTCTGGCTGAATTCATCGTCCTTTTCCGCATTCACATCATTAGCGAACTTGGAGTCGATGACATTGCTGAAGCGCACCGACACTTTGAAAATCTCGTCGCTGAAACGACCTCTTGCATCTTCAAGCGCGGCAACGACCTGCGACGGTATCGCTCCAGCGTTTCGCTCGTGTATATATCTGATTTTATCGAAGAAAACCGCCACATAGGTGAAGTCGAACGCACGCTTCAGCACATCTCTCTTGTAGTTGCCCACTGCCCTGTCAAGAGCCTTTTCATCGGGCTGATTGTTCTCCACATGCTCGGTGAATTCGGACACTTCGCCGTCGGTTATGAGCGACGACTGCGGTATCGGCTTCAGCAACCTGATACCTTCCAGAGTCCTGCATCTGGATAGCGCCACATAGACTTGGCCGTGCGAGAAAGCCCGGTCAGCCTCTATCAGCACCTTGTCGAAAGTCAAGCCCTGGCTCTTGTGTATGGTTATCGCCCACGCCAGCCGCAAAGGGTATTGCGAGAACGAGCCTTCCTTGTTCTCGGTTATCTTGCCGGTGTTCTGGTCCAGGGTATATTTCACGTTGTCCCACGTCATTATCGGCACACTGACCTGTTCGCCGTCCTCTATGCAGCGCACCAGAATCTCCTTTCCATCAATGCTTTCCACCACGCCGACCTTGCCGTTGAAGAACTCGTGCTTCACAGTGTCGTTTTTGCAGAACATCACCTGCGCGCCTTCCTTCAGAACAAGGTCCTTTTCAACAGGATACAAAGACTCGTTGAAAACGCCGTCTATCTTAGCCTCGAACATGAATTCCTCGCCTTTCAGCTCACGGAGCTTCTCCTCGTTTATCTTGTTAGCCGAAGCGTTGTGAGTGCACAGAGTTATGGTGCCGTCGTCGTTTTGCGCCTTTTCATCGACTCTTGAGTTCAGTTTCCGCAGCACAGCCTCATCCACCTTATTGTCCCTCACGGCATTCAGCAGACTGATGAACTCCTCGTCCTGCTGGCGGTATATTTTCTTAAGCTCGATGCACGTCATGTCGGTCTGTTGCAGAGCCTTGCTGCAGAAGAAGAAGGGCGACTTGTAGTGCAGCGCCAGAAGCGAATGCTCGTCGTCCTTCACCACGGGCGGAAGCTGCTGCATGTCGCCTATGAGGAGCAGCTGCACACCTCCGAACGGCAAGTCGTGCCTTCGGAATCGCCTTAGCACCAAGTCCACAGCGTCCAGCACATCGGCACGCACCATGCTTATCTCGTCGATGACCAGAAGGTCAAGAGTCTTTATTATGCTTATCTTGTTCTTGTTGAAACGGTGCGTGTAGTCGCTTTCCCTGATGGCTTCCGGCACGAGCGGTCCGAGCGACAGCTGGAAGAACGAGTGCAGCGTCATGCCGCCAGCGTTTATGGCAGCCACGCCTGTTGGCGCAGTCACGATGACGCGCTTGCCGGTATGCTCCATCACATACTTCAGGAATGTCGTCTTGCCTGTGCCGGCACGACCAGTCAGAAAAACGTTTCTGCCGGTGTGCTCCACAAACATCCATGCCATTCGGGCGTCGCTGTTGTCGTTGAAATCCTTCATTCTCCAAAAAGAAAACCCGCATATATTGTGCATATATACGGGTCATTAATATCTCATGTGCGGATGATAGGACTCGAACCTACAAGCCTCACGGCACTAGATCCTAAGTCTAGCGCGTCTACCAATTTCGCCACATCCGCTTGATTTATGCGATGAGAAGCCACCGCATCACGCTTTAGCGAATGCAAATGTAGGAATTTTTTTTAAATCACAAAGTAAAGCGAAAAAAAGCGGCTGGACTTCAACAGTCCAACCGCTTCCTACGATATGAAAAAGATTTATTAAAGATTCATTGCCTTGAGGTTCTCGACAGTAGCCTTGACAGCAGATGCTGACGCATCAAGCTGCTTCTGCTCGTCAGCATTGAGCTTGAGGTCAACAACCTTCTCAACACCGCCCTTGCCCAGAACTACTGGAACGCCGAGGTAAAGGTCCTTGTGGCCGTACTCGCCGTTGAGCATTGCGCAAACTGGCATGATTCTCTTAGCGTCGGTGATGATAGCCTCAACCATAGCAGCAGCTGCTGCGCCTGGAGCGTACCATGCTGATGTGCCGAGCAGCTTGACGATCTCGCCGCCGCCTACCTTTGTGCGCTCGATGATCTCGTTCAGTCTTGCCTCTGGGATAAGCTCAGTAACAGGGATACCGCCTACAGAAGTGAAACGTGGCATTGGAACCATTGAATCGCCGTGGCCGCCAAGCAGAAGAGCGTTGATGTCCTTTGGATTCACGTTGAGCTCTGTAGCGATGAATGCCTTGTATCTCGCAACGTCGAGCACGCCTGCCATACCGAATACGTGAGAAGCTGGGAGCTTAGCTGTAACGTATGCGCAGTAGCACATTGCGTCGAGAGGGTTAGAAACGATGATTATCTTAGCGTTTGGAGAGTATTTCACTACGCTCTCAGTCACTGACTTAACGATACCAGCGTTGATGCCGATGAGGTCCTCGCGGCTCATGCCTGGCTTACGAGGCACACCTGATGTGATAACTACAACGTCAGAGTCCTTTGTTGCCTCATAGTTGTTTGTCACACCTGTGATTCTTGTTCCATAGTAATTGATAGGAGCAGTCTCCCACATATCGAGAGCCTTGCCTTCTGAAACACCTTCCTTGATGTCCAGCAATACCACTTCATTTACGATGTCCTTTTGTGCTACGCAGTTCGCCACTGTTGCGCCTACGTTTCCTGCACCTACTACGGTTACTTTTGACATAGTTCTTTTTAATTAATTAGTTTTATGTTTGTTACGTTGTTTATTCCACGTCAATTACTCGCAAAAGTACAATTATATAAATGATTAAGGAAAAATTTCCGTATTTTTTTCTGCCGAAAAACATTTTTTTCACATTATCAGAGCTATTTCAAATCATAAACAATAAGTATGATTTATGCCTATGTCGCACATTTATGTTAACAAACAAAAAAATATTCATACATTTGCGCATCCTAACTTTTCAAAGTAAAGTGATGCCCTCGTTAACTGAAATATCCAAGCACAACAGCACTACGCACAGCATACCGACTCTATGCGAGCAAGTGCCAACAATGGGGGGGGTAAATTATTGTATACCAACAACTTATAAATCTCTTTCGAGCGAGCGTCGCTTTCTAATCCAACATAACACAACCTGCATACCACCGCCGTGAAAAGGCTTGTGACACACAAAATCGTGTGGAGCAACTTTTCGTGGCGTTTTTTTATGCGCTTTAACAAACAATTTCGAAAATTCACTCAAAACAATTAAACTGAATTTATGAACAAATCTATTAACTCACTTTTCAAGAAATATGCTCTCGCAGCGGCTTTCGCTTTCTTTCTTGCAGCCACAGCATCAGCGCAAAGCGTTTATACCGGCACAATCAGCGAAACCGTCACTCTGTCCGACGGTGCAAACATCACCCTCAATAACGCAACGATTAGCGGCGGAATTGTCTGCGTGGGTTCTGCAACAATCACCCTTGTCGGAGAAAATGTTGTCAATCCAACATCGCTTAGTGCATATTATAAAATACCTGGCATTCAGATTGGCGGCTCCGGCACTACGCTCACCATCAAGGGCGACGGCTCGCTGACCGCAACAGGCGGAAGTGCGTCTGCAGGTATCGGTCTTGGCAGGACATGGGACGCAAACGCCACGGGCGGCAGCATCGTCATCGAAAGCGGCAACATCACCGCAAGCGGAGATATAGGCATTGGCGTAGGAACAGTCGGAAACAGCATGACAGCATCCCTCGACGGCATCATAATCAAGGGTGGCACGATAAACGCAAGCCTCGGCAATGGCTACATATATAATCTAAGTTCGGTAACAATCGGCGCAATCAAAATCTACGATGCCATCGACAAGGTTGACGCATCGAAAATCACCACGAGCGTAACATATATGCACGTAGAAAATGAGACCGCGACCGACGTAACGTCATCCGCAAGCACCTACTTCACCATCATCGAGGACGGCGACCGCCGCATCATCGAGAAGAAAGATGACACCGACTACTCCATCACCATTGCCGACGGCATCGAACACGGCTCAATAGCGTATGCGGCAACAACGGCGAAGTATGGCGAAAAGATAACCATCACCGCCACGCCCAACTTTGGCTATCGCCTGAGCAGGCTTGTTGTAAAGGATGCTGACAACAACGATGTCGCAACAACAGGCAACAGTTTCCTGATGCCCAAGGGCGATGTAACGGTAAGTGCAGTGTTTGAGGAAGGAACACATGGTACGACGGAGTTTGTGTGGGGATATTTTGGTTCAAGTGGAATTGTTACGGAGGCCACCATCTACGATGGCTTGACAACGGTAAATCTTCAGCAGGGGCAATCGCGTCTTATTTTTAAATATGATAATGCATACAGCCATAGAAAATTTCTTTTGGACAACAGTACATATGGGGCAAACATTCCCTATTCCGGCGGCACAGGGACATTCCCTGAGTATGGAAATGGCACGAACTTTACAGTGGATTACAATGGCGAATCGGGCTTCTATGACATCACAATGACCGATGTAGGCAATGACAAGTGGAGCGTTTCTATTCAGAAAACTGTTGGTGTTATAGACAATATTCCCGACCGGACCTACACAGGCAGCGAGATCAAGCCTGAGCCGCAGGTTATGGCAGGCTCGCTCAGCCTCACCAAAGGCACGGATTATGTATATTCCTACACGAATAATACTGATGCTGGCACGGCTACGGTAAGGGCCACCTTCCAAGGCGACTATGCATCGCTAGGTTATGTGGAGAAGGAGTTCAACATCAGCAAGGCCACGCCTACTGTTACCGCCCCGACAGCGAATACACTGTCCTACAACGGCGGTGAGCAGGAACTTGTGACCGCAGGCTCTACGGATTTCGGCACGGTGCTTTACAGCCTTGACGGTGAGACATATTCCGAGGAGATCCCGAAGGGAACGGATGCAGGGACATACACCGTTTATTACAAGGTCGATACAGATAATTATTATTACGCACCGCAGGTGGTGGAAGTTGTTATAGAAACAGCAACTTCGATAGAGGACGCAAAAGCCGACAAGAGCACAAACAGCAATGTCTGGTACGACCTCAACGGCCGACGCCTCGCAGGCAAGCCTTCGGCGCGTGGCATATACATAAACAATGGCGAGAAAGTGCTGATAAAGTAACCTCGTAAAATGCGGATTAACAACGAAGGCTGCCCCGTGTGTGAGGCAGCCTTCGCTTTTTTATCATTATGAACGAACCTTTATTTTGCTGGTTCCCACTTGCAACGCACTGGCGACACTATCGCGCCCTCTTTCTTGAGTTCGGCGAAAGCCTTGTCCACTTCCTTGCGGTCGGCGTTCAGGATTTTTGCAACGTCGCCTGCCGAAATCGGCTTGCCAGCCTCGCGCATGGCTTGTAATACTTTTTCTTTCATAGTCTATGATTTTTTATTGTGAAAATACTTGTGTAAGATAATGCAACTTATTGAGATTCACAATAATCATATTACTATTTCAGGTTTTTCTTGAAAAACTCTGCCAGCGTGTCCCAAGGTATCATATTCTTCGGCTGTCCCTTGCCTGCCTTCTCCTCGTAGCCGCCGTCGTAAAGGTCGCAGTGAGAAGCATCCGGGATTATGAGCAACTGCTTGTTCTCTGGATTAGGGTTAGGTTCACCGACAAACTTATACCCATCAGCCTTGCCCTCCACCATATATTTATAGGCCGCCTCACCGAAGTAACGGGAGTGTGCGTCAGCACCGTGCATCACAAGAACGGCAGAGCGTATCTCGTTGATATAATACAGGAAACGGCTGTTGCTGTAGGCTTTTGTGCCGATGACACGCCATCCGTCATTAGAGTTGCCACTGCGCTTGTGGTAGCCGCGTGGGGTCTTGTAGTAGTCATAGTAATCATGCACGAAGTTTGGCGCTTGTGGCGGCACAGTGTCCAGCACGCCGCCAGCCATGGCGTTAGGGTCGGCAAGACGCTGCTTGGAGAGATTCTCACGATTCTTATGGCGGGCCTCCTCCACGTCGAAGGCGTCGTTATAGTCGTTGCCACTCACTCGTGTCATGTCATACATCGTAGATGCCACGGTGGCCTTGATGCGAGTGTCGGCAGCGGCAGCGTTCAGTGCTATGCCGCCCCAACCGCAGATACCGATGATGCCAATCTTCTCTGCATCTACATTATCTTGTTTAGAGAGGAAATCAACGGCAGCCATGAAGTCCTCGGTATTTATGTCTGGCGATGCCGTACGGCGAGGCTCGCCGCTGCTCTCGCCTGTATATGAAGGGTCGAAGGCAAGTGCCACGAAGCCGCGCTCTGCCATCTTCATGGCATAGAGACCGCTTGACTGCTCCTTAGTAGCACCAAACGGACCGCTCACAGCAATAGCCGCCAGCTTGCCCTTTGCATCCTTAGGTGTGTAGAGGTCTGCCGCCAGCGTCAGCCCATACTGTGTCTCAAACGTCACCTTCTTGTGGTTCACCTTCTTGCTCAGTGGGAACACCTTGTCCCACTCCTGTGTCAATGTCAGTTCCTGTTTCATATTCTCTTTAGTTTGTTTGTCACAATTCTTATTTTGGCAAGCCATGAACACTGTAGTCACGAACATAGCCGACAACAATATTTTTTTCATAATAGTACTTTTTTGCCATTCTTGATGTATATACCTTTCGATGGATTCGTCACTTTTTGTCCATTAAGCGAGTAATATGCACCATCTTCTCTACTACTTGCATTGACTCTCTTTATGTCGGTGGTGTATGACAACGACAAAGTTACACGAATATTGCTTTCACCAGCTTTGAGGAATGTTCGAAGTTCGTTCTCCGTCATGCCGTCTATCTTGCCAAGACGGGTATAGCTCCATGAGTTTGAGTCGTAGAAAATGCAGATGTTGCTGCCGTTGTATAGGACAATGTCTCCAGGCTGTGCATTTACTTGCTCGTTGCTTGTGGTCAGACTTCTGCCCAACGCACCCCAAATCTCGAAATCATTATCATTGAGTGTCACCGTTATAGGAGCATTCTCAAGTGCTGCGACCAATTCGCGTGCGGCAGCGTTGTCCACAAGCGTTACGCTATGTGTCTCTCCACCGATGGTGATATACATTTTCTGTTCCATATTCTGAGCCTGCGTTTCTTTGTCAGAAAAACAACTGACAAACAATATCACATATAGAAGCAAAAAAATCTGTTTCATGTTGTTACTTCAGCTTGTCGTAAACCTCGTCAGTGACGGCTTCCAGCCACTCGTTTGATGCTCCTTCTCGCACATCTTTATGATATGTCAGATGCTGGAACCATGAGTCCTTGGCAGCACCATGCCAGTGCTTCACCTCGGCAGGTATGGCGATGACGGTGCCGGGAACCATCTCCACTGCCTCCTTGCCCCATTCCTGATACCAGCCTCTGCCTGACACGCAGATGAGTACCTGCACCTGTTTGTGGTGAACATGCCAGTTGTTGCGGCAACGGGGTTCGAAGGTTACATTCATTACACCACCACCGACGTCTGCCAGATAACTCTGGCCGATAAAGTATTTGCCGTATGGATTCTTCTCGCCCTTGGGCCACTTGGTGCTCAGCGTGTAGCCCTCATTGCAGAGCCAAGCGCAGAGCTCGTCAACCAATTGCTGTGTGTTACCCATGTTCACTGCGCCCTGCTTGTGGGCTGCAAGCTGCGGAGCTACACCCTCCAGGCCGCTCAGCGCTGCCACGGTAACTATCTCACGGTCGGCAGCTGTGAGCTGGTCGCCGGCAAAGATGTCGCCGAAGAGATGCGCCTTCAGATAGTAGTCGTCCTGCGGGCAGAAGTCATAGTTGAACGGACGGCCAGAGAGCTGCGTCTGGTTCTTCTTACCTAATTCGTAAGCCTTCTTGGCGTCGTCCCACTCAGTAGGGCGCTTCCATGGTTTGCCCTCCTGCCAGTTTGGCTGCTTGTTCTCCAAAACTTTGCCTAACACCCCCAGTGCGTTCAGCGAGCGTGGAAAACCTGTGTAGGCATAGAGCTGTGAGAAAGCCTCTTTCAGCTCGTTGATGGTGACACCGTTATCGAGAGCCGTTCTTACGGCAGGCTCCAGGCGCGCCATATCACCCTGCGCCATGAGGCAGGCACAAGCCGCCAATCCCTTCTGTCGCTCTGTCAATGTCTGACTGTTTACTACTGTTGCCATTGCCAATAATGCTATTAAAAATAAAACGATTCTTTTCATATTTACAAGCTTTCCTTAAGTATCTCTGTTACGTCCTCTTTTGAGAGGTTAAGATAGCCAGCTGGATATACCACCGTTGTCTCGGTGATGCCAGGAATCATGTCGGCAGTGGCACCCACCTCGCTGATGGTCAGCGGCAGTCCAATCTCCGTCATCCATTCCTTCAAAGCCTGCAGTCCTGCCTCTGCTATCTGCTCGTCGGTCCTGCCGTCGCCGTTTACGTTCCATACGTTCTTTGCGAAGCGCACGAACTTAGGCAGTCCGTTCTTCATGGCACGACGGTAGTATGCCATTGACACTGACGCCAGGGCATAGCCATGAGGAGCGTGTGTCCATGCACCTACGCTGTGACCTATCATGTGTACCATCCAGTCCTGCTGCTTACCCATACCTATAAGGGTGTTCAGCGCCCACGTGGCAGTCCACATGATGTTAGAGCGAGCCTCATAGTCCTTAGGATTCTTCACTGCCACGCGGCTGCTGTTGATTACCGAACGCATCAGTCCCTCAGAGATGTAGTCGCTGGTGTTGTCATCCAGGTCAGAGAAATACTGTTCCATGATATGGTTCATGATATCGTATATGCCAGCCTTCATCTGGTTCTCTGGCACAGTCATGGTAAACTCAGGGTTCAGTATCGAGAACTTAGGCATCAGTCTGTCATCAAACACATGACCTACCTTGAATGTGTGCTCTGCATCAGTTATCACCGTACCGGCATTCATCTCCGAACCGGTGCCTGCCATTGTCAGTATGCAGCCCACAGGCAGCAACTTCTGTCCCTTGGCAGGATTCTGTTGTTTCAGCCAGAACATATCCCAGTAGTCACCATCGCAGAACACCGATGCCGCCACAGCCTTGGAGTAGTCGCACACGCTGCCGCCACCCAAGGCAAGTATCAGGTCAACATCGTTCTCACGTGCTATCTTCACACCCTCGTTCAGTTTCTCCAGCGTGGGGTTGGTCATAACGCCGGGATTCTCTACTATTGTTTTGCCGGCCTCGCGCAGTATAGCCATCACCTGGTCGTATATGCCGTTGCGCTTCACGCTGCCGCTGCCATAGTTCAGCAACACCTTGCTGCCATAGTTCTTTAACTCTTCCTTAAGGAAATTCAATGAGTCTTTACCAAAATAAAGTTTGGTAGGGTTATGATAAGAAAAGTTTCCTTGCATAGTCGTATTCTTTTTATCCGTAATTTTGACTTCGTTGAACATACTCATGCTCGGCAGAATTCATGCAAGCATGATTCTGCTCTCACTTAACCGTATGTTTCAATCAAGTATTTCACAAATTGTGGGTCGCCGAAGTTGATGGTACCATTATCATGTTGGTTCATCTTGGCTATCTGCGCCATGTCCTCATCAGTCAGCGAGAAGTCTAATACGTTATAGTTCTGCTCCATGCGTTCCTTGTGTACAGACTTTGGTATTGCCACTATATCGCGCTGCGTAAGCCAGCGCAACGCCACCTGTGCGGCACTCTTGCCATACTTGGCTCCTATGGCTGCCAGCGCCTCGCTCTTCACGATACCGTCAACGCCCTGACCGCCGAGTGGTCCCCATGCCATCATCTTCGTGCCAAACTCATTATGTATGGCCTCTATGCCCTGTTGCTGTATCATCACGTTACACTGCAGTTGGTTTACCATTGGCTTCACATCCACATAATGGGCGAAGTCAAAGAAGCGGCCTGCCTGGAAGTTGCTCACGCCTATGGCTCTCACCTTGCCGGCGCGATATGCCTTTTCCATGGCACGCCATGTGCCGAAGACATCGCCGTATGCCTGGTGTATCAGCAAAAGATCTATATACTCAGTCTGCATTTTGCGCAGACTCTCGTCAATGCTCTCAGTTGCCTTTTCCTCTCCGTTGTTTGATATCCACACCTTCGTCACGAGAAATAAATCCTCGCGCTTCAGTCCGCTCTTGCGCCATGCATTGCCCACGCCTTCTTCATTCTGATAAGCCTGCGCCGTGTCTATCAGTCTATAGCCTGTGTTCAGAGCATCGCTTACGCATCGCTCACACTCGTCAGGACTAACCATAAAAACTCCGTAGCCCAGCACTGGCATCTCTACTCCGTTATATAATTTAATGTATTCCATATTTTTTAATTCATAATTCTTAATTCTCAACTCCCTTCAGCCATTTTTCCACCTTTGCTCTCTCAGTGCGCACCTCATGTCCGTAGATGCTGAATCCCTTCATGACGTTCGCACCAGGGAAAGCCTTCTTTACGTCGTCCACGCAGTTGGCCAGTCCGCTGCCTTCATGTGTAGTAAACGGAATGACGATCTTGCCCTTCATGTCATCCCTATGCTTCTTGAAGAACGTGAACATTACCTGCGGATAGGTGCCCCACCATACCGGACCGCCGATGAACACCGTGTCATACTGGCTAAGGTCCACGTCGCCCTCATACTCCGGCAGTTCACCTTTCTCCGCCTCTTCCTGCGCCAGTTTGATGAGTGGGTTGTACGCCATGCCGTCATACTTGTGCGTAGCAATCTCAAACTACTCTGCACCCGTTATTTCACTGATATAGTCGGCTACGATCTTCGTGTTGCCTACCTCAATGTTACCTACTGCATAGTTGTCTCCCGCATGCGAGAAGAAAATTACGATTGATTTTTTCATATTGCTCTGTTTTTTAGTTGTTTGCCCATTGCAACCTGTAATAAACAGCATTGCGAATATGGCGATGAAAAGGCTTTTAAGTATTCTCATAATTTATCGTTTTTATTATTTAGATATAGCAAATGTAGTGGCTGTTTTACAAAACAATGTTTCACAAAAGACACCAGAACTTTCACTTTTTGAACATAAGTGATAACTTTGGCGTTATGAAACTCGACTTTACATACTCTACAGATTTCCACAGGATTAACGCTCCAGAACTGAGCCACACCTGCATGCACATGCTCTGCACGGCAGGCGAAGGCAGCTTTGTGTATTACGAGAAATGCTACCACATAGTAAAGAACGACCTTGTGGTGATTCCGTCGCCCGACAAGGTGAAAAACCTCGCCGCACACGACGGGCTGCAGGTTGTGTGGTTCGCTGCCGACTACCAGTTTCTGCAAAACCAGCTGCCTACCAACAACTACAGCATCGGCGGCAGCATCTCGCTGAACCATAACCCTGTCATAAAGCTCACTGACGAACAGGCTGACAACATCATCGCCGACTTCAACCGCCTGCACGACCGAATGGAAGAGAAAGACCTGATGTTCTACCGCGAGCTGATGGGCAGCCTCTGCCTGACCATGATGTACGACATATTCGAGGTGCACGCGCTGCGCGACACCGCCGAGAGCCACACCGACCGCGCCGGACACATCGTGAAGGAACTGATGACGCTGCTCGCCACCGGCATCAGCCAGACCGAGCGCGAAGTCAGCTACTACGCCACACGCCTCAACGTGTCGCCAAAATACCTCTCAGCCACAGTGCGCCGCATGACCGGCCACAACGTCAGCTCATTCATCGTGCGCCACACCATACCCATAATAAAAGAATATCTAAGCGACGACCGTCTGTCGCTCACGCAGATAGCATACCGCATGAACTTCGCGTCGCTGTCGTACTTCAGCCGTTACTGCAAGAAGCACCTCGGAATGTCGCCGGCAGAATACCGCAAGAGCCGGCAGCCGGGAGTGTAAAAGCTATTTGCCTATCAGACTCTCGTACATCGCAAACAGCTGGGCCACGACCTCCGATTCCGACAAATCCTTCACCCAACCGTAGGCAGCCATCACAGCCTCATCGTTGGCACGGTGGGCGCGGCGCAGCTCTGGCGGCATGAGCGTTTCGTCATATAGGTCGGCGAGCGACGAGTCGGGATACAAGGCGCGCGCATCGAGTATGGCCTGCGCAGTTTTTTCGATTTTGGTTTGTAGAGACGTTTCATGAAACGTCTCTACTGGCCACACAAAATTATTGTAAACGATTGTGTTACTGTAGCTATAATCAGATTTTAACCTTCCACAAACAGCGCGCATCCACGCCATGTGAACCGATGATGTCAATACACCGAAATGGTAAAGAGTGGCATTGGGCATTTGAAAGAGTTTGTCACCAGCTATTATTTCAGCTCTCAAATATTCAATTGGGATATAACGCCTTTGTTCTGACGAAACTTTAGGTATTGCTATATATTCACTTTCACAAGGTCGCATTTCACCAAACAATGTTGGTGTATCTGCAATCTGCTTAGTGACGGATTTCGTGCTTTTCAACCGAAAATCTCTAACATTTCCTATACGTTTCATCAAAATTGGACATTTACGCAATTCGGAAGGATTTGCACCTACAAGCCAAAAGCACCAACGCGGTTTTCGTTCAATAAAATCCTTACCCATCATAAATGGTCGGAGAAATTTTTCTCCTTGCGGTTCTTGTTTTAGGTATTCTTCTTTTTCTTCTATTGTAAGCAGCAAATTGCCATCATCAATAGGAGAACTACCACGAATCATAATTGGTTTCTCACACAATGGTTTTGACCGTTTTTCTATGAAAATATTCGGCGCATCAAGTAGATAACCATTTATATTTTGCGCATCTATGATGGTGCCGTCGGTGTTGAAAATGCGGCGTTGTAGGGACGCACTGCGTGCGTCCGATGATGCAATATGTTCGATTGCGGACGCATTCAATGCGTCCCTACAAGAAAAACCTACAATCACGCAATGCACATGCGCCTTTTGGTTCGATTCGCTGTCCCAACGGAACGTGCGCCATGCGAAATCTATATGCACACCATACCTTTCCATCAGCGGTTTCCAAAGAATCGCCACCTGTTCGCCTTGCGTTATTGAATTTGTGGAAACGAGGGCGGCACGTGTATTTGTATTATTCGCCATCAATTCCGCAGCCTTTTTATACCACGCACATACATAATCGATGTTGCTGCCAAAATCTGGCATGACAAATTGTAAATCTGCTTTCTGTTCTTTCGTCTGCAACGAATATCCTAAAAACGGCGGATTGCCGATGATGTAATCGTAATGATGCGCCTTGCCGTCGGTCTGCGAAGAAAATCCGATGAATCCATTAGAAGAAGCGTTTTCATCGTTCATTTCGGCTTCGCTCAATGACCGATTTTCTGATTGCTGAGCGGAGCCGAAGCAAGCAGAATCAGCACCCGCCGGAGCAAGCGTGTTCCAATCCATGCGCAAGGCGTTGCCCTCCACGATGAAAGCGTTCGTTGTGAGCGGCAGGAAATCGATGTTCATGCCGAGTATCTCCTCGGTCTCCTTCATCATCTGGCTTTCGGCTATCCACAGAGCCGTCTTAGCCACAGTGACAGCGAAGTCGTTAATCTCGATGCCGAAGAACTGCGAGATTTTCACATGAATGAAATTGTCGAGACCCATCACCTTCTCGCCCCTGTTGAGCGAATAAATCACGGCGTTCTCCAGACGGCGCAGACTCAAATACGTCTCGGTCAGGAAGTTGCCGCTGCCGCACGCCGGGTCGAGAAAAGTGAGCGAGCCGAGCTTTTTCTGGAAATCGAGGAAGCGCTTGTTGCGCGCCTTCGCTGTCGTGATTCTGCATATTTCGTCGTATTCATCGTACAAAGAATCCATGAACAGCGGATTTATCACCTTGTGAATATCGGCTACAGACGTATAGTGCATTCCGCCTTTGCGGCGCGTTTCGGGGTTGAGCGTCGATTCGAACACAGCGCCGAAGATGGTCGGGCTTATCTCGCTCCAGTTGAACGGCGCGCAATGATTCACTATAACATCGACTATTTCCTCGGTGAAATTCGGGATTTCTATGTTTTCAGCGGCAAAAAGTCCTCCGTTGACGTAGGGGAACGGATTGAGTTTGGTGTCGTATTTGTCGCGGCCTTTCTTCTTGGTGTCCAGCGCCTTGAAGAGCTTTATGATGCCGTCGCGCACATTCTCCACCGGAAACGAGCTGATGTAATCCTCGAACGCGGTGCGCGTCTCAAACAGTTCGGCATCCTCGGCATAAAGGCAGAATACTATTCTGACACACAGTATGTTGAGCGAGCGCAGGCTGTCTTCATCGGGATTTATATACTCCTTGAGGAGCGCGTCGTAGAGCTTGCCCACCAAGTTGCCCGCTTCCCGCGAAAGCTCTTCTTCCTTGCGTATGTTGTCGCTCTTCTGGTCAACGAGAAACTGCAGGCGGTAATATTCCCTTTCGAAATCCTTTAGGAAAATCTGCTCCGGCTCCTCGCCCGGCTTCTCGAGGTCGTAAACTAAAAACTCCTGGAAGTTGCACACCACTATCCATCGGGGTTTTTCCGACGCCTTCATCTCGCTCACATAGCGCTTAGCCTGACCGTAAGGCGTGAGCATCTCGCCGTCGCTCTGCCTGTACTGCTTGTGCAGGTTTACGTCGGCGCTCTTCTGCTCAATGAGCACTTTGGTCTCCGGTATGTAAGCGTCTATGAACGATGTGTGCGAGAGCTGCACACGCTTCTCGAACTCAATGCGGTTGGTGGCGTCGGTCACGCCGAGCACTTCGGAGAGCAGCTGAATCCAGAACCGCTGTGTTTCCTGCTTTTCATCGCCTTTGCCTTTCCACTGTTTGGCAAAGTCAGCCGCCAGTTGTTTGTCCGTTTTCATCGATTGATAGTTTTTCCGCATCGGACTATCAATCTCTATCGTATGGAATAAACGGCAAAAAGAAAAGGCGCGAGCCTCTCTGTCTTGTCCACGAGGAGCCTGCAAGAACCCCGCTCACTTGCCAAATTAGCTCACACCTATTGGTGCGAGCATCAACTTTAAGCAAGTGAAACGAGAGCACACGGCTCCGCTGGATTAGCGTTTTATCCGATAATATCTAAATCATCAGTTTGCAGGCTTTTGATTCGGACAAGAATAATAGCTAATGCTTTATTAAAAATCTGATATGTCTATCGCCGCACAAAAAACGCAACGATGACACAAATATATAAAATGTTATGTGATTACAAGCTCATAATTTGTGCTTCTACCCTTTTCATCGTTCTTTTGTATAAG
Organism: Paludibacteraceae bacterium; assembly: GCA_017937025.1. Classification (GTDB taxonomy): domain Bacteria; phylum Bacteroidota; class Bacteroidia; order Bacteroidales; family Paludibacteraceae; genus UBA4363. The sequence goes on from JAGBEJ010000004.1 coordinate 195,816, forward strand.
AATGAAGGGAATAAATGCATTATTCACGTCATTTTTTGAAGCGAATAACAAAACTCCCCCATTTTTACAGAACACAAAACGGCATTTCTCCTGATTGTTGTAATTTTGCCGCACAATGAACGGCACTCCTAAATATTGCGCCTACACGGCCGACGAAACGTGGCACGACGACGAGTTCGGCGACATACAAGTGTCGTACAGCAACCGCGCCAAGCGACTGAAGCTCCGCATTGAGGCGGACAAGCTGATACTCGTGCTGCCAGCCGACGTGGGCAAGATGTCCGCCCTCAGGTTCATCAACCAGACGAGGGAACGAATCCGCGCCGTGCAGAAAAGGGTGAAAACGCGAGCCGTGGGAGTGATAGACCAGGAGCATCCGCTGCAGACATTGTCGTTCACGACGTCCATCTCCGCCACCACCGAACGCAAGGTCATACACTACCGATTAGCCGAGAAGACGCTGCACATCGAAGTGCCGGCCGACATCGACATCACAGCACCCGACACACAGGTACGACTTAAGAAAGGCATCGAGCATTTCCTGCGCCTCGAGGCCAAGCGTCTGCTGCCTCCGCGGCTGGAGTTTCTTGCGAATAAATGGGGGTTTGAGTACAAGGACGTGAAGATACAGAGCAGCCACGGGCGCTGGGGCAGCTGCTCGTCCAAGGGCAACATAAACCTGAGCATGTTCATCCTGCTGCTCACGCCCGAGCTCGCCGACTCCGTGATGCTGCATGAGCTGTGCCACACCAAGGAGATGAACCACGGACCGCGATTCTGGGCGCTCATGGAGAAAGTGACCGAAGGACGCGCCAAGGAGCTGCGCCTGAAAATAAACAAATACCCCTGCGGACTATAGATCCTCAACTTGCTTCGACTACGCTCAGCAACTGGTCATTGAGCGAAGCCGAAATGAGCGAAGCCGAAACAAACCGCTTTTTCTCCTTTTCATCAAGACTTTTCCGGCAGCATTCTCGCCCATTAATTTCTTTTAATTTCCATTGCCCAATTATAGAGCTATACTTATGGCATCTTTTCTTTATCTTTGTTTGTTTTAAGCGATTGAATTTATGGCAGAATCAGGAAAAATGAAGACCTTGGCCAAGGAGACGGCCATCTACGGACTGAGCAGCATCATAGGCAGATTCCTCAACTGGTGCCTCGTGCCGATGTACACCTACGTACTCGCCGACGCCAGCGAATATGGCATCGTGACCAACATCTACGCATGGACGGCGCTCCTGCTCGTGTTCCTGACCTACGGCATGGAGACCGGCTTCTTCAGATACGTGAACAAGGAGGCTGACCGCGCCGCCACCGTCTATGGTACAACGCTCTTTTCCATCGCTTCGACATCGCTGCTGTTCATCGCGCTCGTCTTCCTTTTCGACAGCCAGATAGCCTCAGCTATGGGCACAGCCTACGTCAACCACACCGAATTCATCACGATAATGGGCGTGGTCGTAGCCATCGACGCGTTCACCGCCATACCTTTCGCCTACCTGCGTTACCAGAAAAAAGCCGTCAAGTTCGCAGTTTTCAAGCTGCTGATGATTTTCATCAACATCGTGCTGAACATCTTCTTCCTCGTCGTCTGCCCTAAGATATGGGCATCGAACCCAAGCCTCATCGACTGGTTCTACGTGCCCGACTACGGCGTGGGCTACATAATCGTCGCCAACTTCATATCCACAGCCGCAACGCTCGTCATGCTCCTTCCGTCGATAATGGAAGCCAAGTTCAAGCCCGACTTCGCGCTGCTGCGGTCGATGCTCAAATACTCGCTGCCGCTGCTCGTGCTCGGCATCGCCGGCATCATGAACCAGACTGTGGACAAGATACTCTTCCCTTACCTGTGCGAAGGCGAGGAAGGCATGAGGCAGCTCGGCATCTACGGAGCGTGCTTCAAGGTGGCGATGGTCATGATGATGTTCACCCAGGCTTTCCGCTACGCCTACGAGCCGTTCGTCTTCGCCCAGCACAAGGACAAGAACAGCAAGGAGGCATACGCCGACGCCATGAAGTTCTTCGTCATATTCTCATGGCTAATCTTCCTCGGCATGAACTTCTTCATCGATGTGCTCAAGCTGCTCATCGCGCCTAACTACTGGGAAGGCCTGCGCATCGTGCCTATCATCCTGGCGTCGTACCTCTTCCAGGGCGTTTACTTCAACCTCTCGCTCTGGTACAAGCTCATCGACAAGACCAAGTTCGGTGCATACTTCTCGCTGCTCGGTGTGGTCATCACCATCGCACTGAACGTTGCACTCGTCCCATTCATCGGCTATTTCGGCTCGGCGTGGGCATCGTTCGCATGCTATTTCATCATCATGCTGGTGTCCTATTTCATCGGTCAGAAGTACTTCCCTATCGACTATAAGCTCAAGCAGTTGGCGTTTTACACCGTCATCGCGCTCGCCATGTTCGGTGTGTCGTCCGTCGCCAAGTACGTGCTCGAAATCAACACGATAGCCTACTACGCTCTCTGCACAGTCATGCTTGCGGGCTTCCTCGCCCTCATCATCAAGCGCGACCTTCCGCTCCGCTCCATTCCAGTGATCAATAAATTCGTGAAAAAGTAAAGTATGGAGAAAATCATAAAGACACTAAACATAGTGAACCTTGTCAGCGCGCTGCTGGCTATCGTTCTGTGCGTTTTTCCATACGGCAAGCCTCAGAACATAACGCTCTACGTTTTTTTCATATCGTTCGGACTTGAATTCCTTTTGGAAAAGAAGTGGCGCGATTTCAAATGGACAAGATACTCTTGGATGTACGCGGCATTCCTGACGTTCTTCGCGATGATTCTTTTGTGGATGCCGTTTGAGGACCACACCGACTACACGGCAAAAATCATCGAGTACCGCCTGCCGTTTCTTGCTTTCGGCGTCATCGGATTGTTCGGTCTGAACAAATTCCACAAGATGAAGTACTATGCTTTCACCTTCATCACGTGGTCTGTGGCCATGATTCTTTACATCCTGTTTTATAAAATGGGGTTATACCATCTTTCCTATGACGGAACAGCACTGATTCCTTTCGATGAATACAAGTTCGACGGCTTCATGTATATGATAAATGACATCAAGCCATCGCAGTATTTCGCTGCCATACGCACATTCTCATTCACATCGCATTTCATATTCGATTTCATCCTTAATTTAGGACTTATCTCGTGTTTCTATCTCATATTACGCAATCCGCTCAAACGAAAATGGCAAAGGGTTGCGGCATACGTATTCATCGGCATATCTTTCGCTATCTTATTCACGACATTACTATTCTCAGATGGACGCTCAGGCATGCTCGCTTGCTTTGCCATAACCGCAATAGGATTTTTATATATCCTATGGAAAAAATCAAAGATTGCCGCAATAATAGGAGCATTAGCAATTGGCTGCATAGGATTTTTTGCATTGGCAGATCACGAAAAAGTGAATGGCAAAGACATAAACAACGATCCGCGTACAATCGTATGGAAACACTCAGTAAAGCTTATAAAAGAAAAGCCAGTGTTAGGATTCGGAGCAGGAGACGCCTCATACGCAATCATGGACGAGTTGTCCGCTTCACAAGATGTGTTAGACACACATGACCAGTCACTATTAGAAAACCTTGAAGCAAGACGTATTATCTGCGCTCACTCTCTTAGCCAAATACTACAGACGACATTAGAATTTGGTTTTTTAGGGCTGGCAATAATCCTTATAATAATATTCGCTCCATTCATAATTGTGAAATCACATGATTACAAATGCCTGGCAATGATGTTTGTAATCGTAACTTTCATACAATTAGCGACCGACATATATGTGAGCACAGTTCCTTTGATGCCATATTCACTTTTCATCATTGTTTTATTAAGAGAAGATTGGCTACAGACTTTCGCAAATACGAACCTACAATCGGCAAATAAATGAGACAGACATACTTCCTGAATGTAAACGAGAAGTTCCACGACCCTAAAGACCTTTTCAACGCGGCATCCAAAGCCAAGGATGACATACGCGCAATAGTCAGGGAAATGGGCATACCAGTCTTCAGCATGCGCAAGAACTCCACTCCTGTGAAATTGCTGAACACTCTGATTGACGCATTCAGATATTTGTCGCTGCTGACGAGGATATTGTTCAATATCAAAAAAGGCGGCATACTGATAGTGCAGCGAAGGCTATCATACGTGAAAATAGGGCTGCTGACAAAAATCCTAAATCTAAGAGGATGCCAGCTCTGCCTCATAGTCCACGACATAAACAGTTTGCGTTTCGAACCTCATGAGTCTGAGATAAAAGGTCTGAACAAGGCACGATTCCTGATTGTGCACACTAAAGCCATGAAGGAAAAACTAACAGAACTCGGAGTAAAAACGCAAATGATCGTGCTGGACATATTCGACTATGTAACCGACAAATCCCCTATCGCCAAAAGAGAAAACAGCGACAAGGTGGTGTTCGCAGGAAATCTTGACAAAACCGACTTTCTGCCGCTCATACGCCATATCTCCGCACCGGAATTCTACTTCTACGGCTTCCACATGCCAGAAAAACTGTCAGGCATCACAAACATCACCTACAAGGGAAAATTCTCTCCTATGCACGTCTGTGACATAGATGGCTCATGGGGACTTGTGTGGGACGGCAACTCAATTGACACATGCTCAGGACTATTAGGCAAATACCTGCAATACAACGCACCGCACAAATGCTCGCTTTACATAGCAGCACACTTGCCGCTTATTGTGTGGGAGGAATCAGCTATGGCACCTTTTGTCAGAGAAAACGGGATAGGAATATGTGTGAAATCGATAGGCGATATTAAAGACAGAATATCTAAGATTTCTGACGATGAATACGCCGAAATGCAACGTAAATTAGAAATGCTCTCAAAAAGACTCGACTGCGGGGAACAGATGAAAAACGCGATAAGAAAAGTCAGCGGAGAAATAACAGAGCCAAACGGAAACGCCATGACACAAAACAAATCATAAACATGGCAAAACATTCTGGATTTAATACATTTGTGTAACTCACTAAACATAACACTAACATGCACAAAATTATATATGCTATAGCATGGTGCTTCTCTTTATTGCCTCTGCAGGTATTATACCTATTCGCTGATTGTGGATATGTGCTGATATATCACATTGCACGCTATAGGCGCAAACTTGCATACAAGAACATCCGTGAGAGTTTTCCGGAGAAAACAGAAGAAGAATGCCGGCGCATAACAAAAAGATTCTATCGCCACTTCTGCAACATGTTTGTGGAGACCATAAAGACCCTTACAATGAGCGATAAGGAGATGGCAAAAAGATTCGTTTTTGAAAACGCTGACATAATTGATGATTATTATGAACAAAACAAAAGTCTCATTCTTACATTAGGACATTACGGCAACTGGGAGTGGATCACTTTCGCACGAATACCAAATCTCAAGCATCCAGAATACAAGTGCTACAGCATCTACCATAAATTGGAAAACGGCGCAATGAACAAATTCTATTACGAGATGCGCTCAAAATCCAAGAGCATTCTAATAGCACAAAACCAACTGCTACGAGCCTTAGTGAGTCAAGAGAAAAAGAAGGAACCTGCCATGTATTGCTTCATTGCAGACCAAGGCACAATGTGGGAAGATATGTACATTTGGGTTGATTTCCTCAATCATGAAACCTCACCTATCATAGGACCAGAAAAAATAGCAAAAAGAACTGGATACGATGTCATTTATCTTGATGTCACTGTTAGAAAAAGAGGATATTACAGTCTGAGGTTCGAGAAGATTGAGCCTACCGGCAAAGAGTACGATGTGACCAGGAAATATATGCAAATGATGGAGACGACAATCAGCAGAGCACCAGAATACTGGCTATGGACACACAAGCGCTGGAAACGCACTCGTAAGACTTGGGAAAAAATAATGCATGAACGTAATCAAGACTCTCGAATAGAACTTGCAAAAACTGAAGACAAAAATCGATTAGAAAAATGAAAATAGGAGTCATAATTTCAACTTACAACAATCCTAAATGGCTTGAAAAAGTGCTATGGGGATATATCTGCCAAGAAAGAAAAGCCGATGAAATCGTCATTGCCGATGACGGTTCTACCGACGAGACCAGGCAACTTCTTGAACGATACAAATCCGAGCTGCCGATAAAACACATCTGGCACGAAGACAGAGGCTTCCAAAAGTCTGAAATACTGAACAAAGCCATTATCGCTTCTGAGAGTGAATACCTTATCTTCACCGATCAAGATTGCATCCCGCGAGAAGACTTTATTTCTATCCACGAAAAATACGCAGAGAAAGGCTTTTTCCTTTCAGGAGGATACTACAAACTCCCAATGGAAATAAGCAACGCCATAACAAGAAACGATGTCGAGAGCAGAGACTGTTTCCGTCACTCGTGGCTGCGTTCTAAAGGTCTGCCACTGAAATGGAAAAGCACAAAACTTTGCCGGTGGCATTGGTGGCAGACGCTTATGGATGCCATAACCACAACCAAGCCCACATGGAACGGAATGAATTCCTCAGGATTTAGAGAGGATATTGTCCGTTGCAACGGATTCAATATGGATATGCATTATGGAGGTCAGGACCGCGAATTCGGTGAGCGCATGTGGAACAGCGGCCTGAAAAGCAAGCAAATACGATATAAAGCCATCTGTCTGCATCTCGACCATAAACGCCCATACAAGACAAAAGACTCTATAGAGAAGAACCTTGCCATACGACGAAATACCATCAAATCTGGCATAGTCGAAACTCCGAACGGAATAAGACAAATAAAATAACATGGAACAGAAACGAAAGAAAGTTGCTATAGTAGAACTTTACACTTGGCATATAGAAAGGCTATATGATCAAATTAAGTTTTTATCTGACAGTGATGTTGACTTCTGTCTTATAACAAACGAGCGCAACAGAGAAAAAACTAAGCAATTTGAAAGCGTAATAAGAGTGATTTACGTAAAAGCAGAGAATATAAAAGACATATTTTCTGTTAAACATCTGATTATCAATCAAAACATAGACGTACTTATTCTTAACACCGCCAGTGGAAGCAAAATTCTACAACTGATGTTGTTAGGATTTCCAAAAAGAATACGCATTGTTGGAATACTACACAATTTGAGAAAATTAACTGACAGCTTAGGTCAAAAGATAATTGGTAGAAAGATATATGGCTATTACTTATTGGCGGACTATCTCAAAACATCACTACCTAAAAACATAAAACAAAAAGTCATAGCTTATGCTCCATCGCTCAGCAACTACGTTTCTATCAATTATAATATAAAAAAACCTATAGGTGATAAATGGCTGGTCATTCCTGGTACTGTAGAATATAAGCGTCGTGACTATGAAATGCTTATCCGTTTAGCCTCTAACAATCAACTTTCACAAGGTGTAAAATTCATATTACTTGGAAATATAAACCGAGGTGAAGGACCTCTATTTGCCGATAAAATTCATCAATTAGGATTAGAACAACACTTCATTCTATTTGAAAGCTTTGTGCCAGACAACGTCTTTAATGCCTACATGAGTGAATGCGATTATCTTTTTCCACTTATAGAACAAGGTAGTACGGCGTTTGAGGATTACACAAAGTATAAAGTTTCAGGCACATTCTTACTCTCAGATATTTTCGATAAGGAGATGCTATGTTGCGATGCTTTCAAAAAAATTGATGGATTCAATTATAAAGCTGTTTATTACAATGATGACAATGACCTATTACAAAAAATAGAAACACCTATAAAAAAGAATTGTTCAGATAATTTGTCAAAGAGATTGAACTATGAACTGAACAGGAAAAAATACATGAGCTTAATATGTACAAAGTAAGAGTAGAAACAGGAGGCGGAGAAGGTGCCATCGGCATGCTCAGCCAGTTGCCAAACCATGGACAAATGTCCAAGGATGGAAGATACTGCTTTTATATGAACGGAGAGATTGATAATCCTGACTTCTGGATTATCAGGAATAAATATATCAAAAAGCCTACGACATGCCATGTAGCTAAAGAAAATACAATCCTCATGTTATCTGAACCCGAGGATATTGTCCACTTTCCACAAAGCTATCTTGATCAATTTGGAATGGTTTTCTCATGCCAGGAATCCTTACACCATAGAAATGTAATTTACGGCCCTCCTGCATTGCCATGGTTAGTAGGAGTTATAAATAAAGGCGGTAAAACAATATTTACTCATAGCTACGATGAATTCAAGAACAACAAGCCAGAAACACATAAGACAAAACTGATTTCCGTCATCACAAGCAATAAGGCGTACACAAAAGGACATCGCCAGAGAATTGACTTTGTCAGAGCACTGAAAGAATACTATGGCGATAAATTGGATGTTTTCGGAAGAGGATTCAATACTTTCGATGATAAATGGGACGTTTTAGCTCCATATAAATACCATATCGCTATAGAAAACGGATCGCATTCACTATATTGGACCGAGAAAATAAGCGATTGCTTCTTGGCTAATACTTTCCCTATATACTACGGATGTAAAAACATAAATGACTACTTCCCGAACGGGGGGGTACAATCTATTGATATACAAGATTTTAACTCCTCTATTTCAATTATCGACAAAACAATAAACTCCGATACATGGGAAAATAAACAAGACACTTTGTCTGAATGTAAAAACCTTGTGTTAGACAAATACAATATTTTCGACCTTATGACAATGTGCTGTGATAAACTTAATGCTAATGAGGCAAAAGAATATGTTACGCTTAAACCTGCATCTAAATTTCCTAACTTAAACATCGAATATCATAGAACAATAGGCAAATTTATTTGGCAAATCAAAAATCGGTTAAAATAGAATGGCAAATAATAAGATAAATAAATTGCAAAACCTTCTTAGAAGATATGAACGCTTTGCAAGAACTGTTCAGCTTTTTCGTAGAAAAGGTGGAATTTATCGTCATTTTTTATCTATACCTTCAAGGCTGCTTAAACATTATTACTCTGCCTCTTTCCAAAACAGAATCAAAAAAATAGAAGCTGCTGATTTTCCAAAAAAACGCAGAGTTGCTGATAAACGTGTTATAATATCACTAACCAGTTTCCCAGCACGAATCAATTGGGTAAGCAATACTATCAAGTCGCTGCTTATACAAAAGTACCCTATTGAAAAAATAATTTTATGGCTTTCATCGGAAGAATTTACCATTGACACTATACCACAATCTCTCAAAGAATTAGAATGTGAATTGTTTGAAATACGTCTTGTAAAAGGCAATATAAAATCACACAAAAAATACTACTACGCACTAAAAGAATTCTCTGACTGCTATGTAATCACTGTCGATGATGACCATTGCTACTCAGATGTTCTTGTTAACAACCTTATGCGTTTGAATGAGCAATACCCTAATGATGTGTGTGCAAATGTGATTAGAATAATCAGAACTGCAGAAAACAACAAATTTGCTCCTTATAAAGAATGGACTAAAATAGCGCCAGACAAGCCAAAAGAGTCAAATTTGTTTGTCGCCATAGGATATGGCGGCGTGCTCTATCCTCCTCACATTATGGATAATATGCTTTTTGATGAAGAAAAGATAAAGGAAATCTGCCCTTTTGCTGATGATTTATGGCTAAAAGGAAATGAGATGAATATGGGAATAAAAATAGCTAGTGGAGGCACTCACTTCGTTCATCCAATAACAATTTCAGGCACACAAGCCTTTGCTCTTCAACGTATAAATATGAGCAAAAGCATGAAGAATGATGAACAATGGGAAAATATTTGCAAGTTCTTTGGAATTGGCTAAATACTAAGCAACCAATCTAATAAGCATAATTTTCTGGCTGAAAAATAAATAAGAAAAGAGTTTATTACTCCCCTATTTTCTTCCGAAGTCAGCGGGAATTTCTCCCCATTCCTCGGTTTCCCATTTTCTAACTTCTGTTGTGTAGTGGTTGTTTTCCAGCCACTTTTCGGCACGCCTTATCAAGTCAAAAAGTTGCGCGTTTTTCGCAGTTTGAGCGAGCTTGGTCTTGCACTTGCCCTGCCTTACCCACGACATTCCGTTCACGCTGTCGGAATAAATCAGGTTGATATTGCTCTCGCCTTTCTGCTTCAGAAGCGCCAGACCATGCACAATGGCTAGAAACTCGCCTACGTTGTTTGTGCCTTGCTCGAAAGGTCCTGCCTTGAATATTTCTTGCCCGGTAGCCGTGTAAACGCCACGATACTCCATTTTACCGGGATTTCCGCTGCACGCTGCATCCACAGACCATGAGTTCAGCTCTGGCCAGTCGCCCTTCTCATCCAAATCACGATCAATCCACGCTTTTGGCTGCGCTTTTGACGCCTTTCTCGCATCGCTATTGGCAGTCTCGGTATTGATATACTCGGTGTAACTGCGGCTGTATGCTTCCTCGGCTAACTCTTTAGACTCAAAACTCTTATATTTCGCGCCCTTATATCCTTCGACATACTTCTTGCATGCGTTCCAACTATCGAACACACCTCTCTCCAATCCTATCCATATTACGTAATATTTCTTCTTTTTATCGGACATAAATAATTGAGAGTTATTATTTTATAAAGAATGTTCCGTGGGGAACATTATACCTTTTCATCGGAATTTTCTTGCTGATTTCGTGGGTGAAACTTCATTATAGATTCTCTTAGATAGTCGCTGTTAAGGTGAGTGTATATTTCGGTTGTGAGAATCGATTCATGACCGAGTAGCTGCTGAATATCCCTGAGGTTTGCGCCACCTTCAAGCAAATGTGTGGCGAATGTGTGGCGGAATGTATGCGGACTTATGTTTTTCTCTATTCCGGCTTTACTTGCGAGGTCTTTGATTATCGTGAATATCATTACACGAGTAAGCGGCGCGCCACGCCTGTTCAGAAACAAGAAATCCTCATATCCTTTTTTGATTTCAAGTTCGTTTCTGTATATCAGCCAGTCCTTAATCTGCTTCACACTCTCCTTTGACAACGGAACAAGCCTTTCCTTGTCGCCTTTTCCTGTCACTTTCATATATTCCTCATCGAAATATATATTGCTCAGCTGTATATTCACCAGTTCCGACACACGAAGTCCTGAACCGTATAAAGTCTCGATGATTGCGCGATTTCTGTGTCCTTCCTTCTTGCTCATGTCAATGCAATCCTCCATGCTATCGATTTCATCGACAGAAAGCACTTGCGGAAGATATGAACCAATCTTAGGCATTTCTAGAAGTTCTGTTGGGTCATCCTCGATTGTCTCGTTATAAACAAGGAATTTGTAGAATGACTTGACTCCTGAGATGATGCGAGCTTGCGACCTATCGCTTATGCCAATGTCAGAAAGCGTAGCCACGAATTTTCTCAAATCTTCGTACTGCACTTTCAGATAGTCAAGCTTGTTATCGGAAACAAAGTCGAGATAGCGCTGCAAGTCAGACTCATAGGCTTCTATAGTATTGCTTGACAAAGACTTCTCAAGCAACAAAAAGCTGTGATATTTTCTCAATACCACATCATCACTATTCTTAATATTAGCGCCGTAAAACATCGGAATACATTGTATATATCCACGAAGATACAACTTTTTAGAAAATAAATAAGGATAGAAAATAGTATCTTTGCCGAGCGTGAAAGGAAGTCACTGTTTCTCACTACTATAAATTTAGATATGGAATTGAATTACGATGTCATTGTTGTGGGTGCCGGACATGCTGGCAATGAAGCCGCGTGCGCCGCTGCCAATCTCGGTTCTAAGACGCTTCTCATCACCATGGACATGAACAAAATAGGCCAGATGAGTTGCAATCCTGCCATCGGAGGCATAGCAAAGGGACAAATCGTCAGAGAAATCGACGCATTGGGAGGACAGATGGGAATTGTCACCGACTTGACCGCTCTGCAATTCAGGTTGCTGAACCAGTCGAAAGGTCCAGCCATGTGGAGTCCGAGATCACAAAGCGACAGAGAACAGTTCATAATACAATGGAGAAGAACCATAGAAAACACCGCTAATCTTGACATCTGGCAGGACACAGCGACGAGCCTGATTATAGAAAACGGCGAATGCAAGGGTGTGAAAACCCTTATGGGAGTGACTTTCCACGCTAAAGCCGTAGTGCTGACAAACGGAACTTTTCTGAACGGACTCATTCACATAGGACGACTGCAGATAAAAGGCGGAAGAATAGCCGAGCCAGCAGCATACGGCATAACCGAACAGCTGAGAGAAGAAGGATTCACCACAGGACGCATGAAAACCGGAACGCCAGTGAGAATAGACGGACGCTCAGTGGACTTCTCTAAAATGACCGAACAACACGGAGAAGACGACTTCCATAAGTTCTCATACATGGATTTCAAACCAAGACCACTGAAGCAGAAGCCTTGCTGGATCACATATACAAACACTGACACTCACGACATTCTGAGAAAAGGACTGCCGGATTCTCCTCTTTTCAACGGACAAATCAAGAGCATAGGACCAAGATACTGCCCAAGCATAGAGACGAAAATCGTGACCTTTGCCGACAAGGATAAGCACCAGCTTTTCCTTGAGCCAGAGAGCGAAAACGGACAGGAATTCTACCTTAACGGATTCTCGTCATCGCTGCCAATGGACATACAAGTGAATGCGCTGCACACTATTCCAGGACTTGAAAACGCCAGGATATACAGACCTGGATACGCCATCGAATACGACTATTTCGACCCTACACAGCTTGAACATTCATTGGAGACAAAGAAGGTGAAGCACCTGTTCTTCGCTGGACAGATAAACGGCACAACAGGATACGAGGAAGCCGGAGGACAAGGAATGTTAGCTGGAATAAACGCGCACCTTGCATGCAAAGGCGACGAAAGATTCACACTCAGCAGAGATGAGTCATACATAGGAGTTTTAGTCGATGACTTGGTGAATAAAGGTGTCGATGAACCATACAGAATGTTCACTTCGAGAGCCGAATACAGAATATTGCTGCGTCAGGACGATGCCGACATGAGACTTACCGAAAAGTCTTACGATTTAGGACTCGCCAAGAAAGACAGATACGACCTTCTCATCGAAAAAAAGCAGAGAAGAGACGAGATAATGGAATACGTAAAATCGACTACCGTACGCAAGGCAGCCGCTAACGAATTCCTTAGAAAAGTGAACAGCAGTGAAGTGAAGGAAGGCACAAAACTCGTTGACTTGCTCCTTAGACCAGAGATTAAGCTCAATGATTTAATCGAACACTTCGACGGACTGCATAAACTGACCGACAAGATAACCAACCGCAAGGAGGAAATAATTGAGGCGGCGGAAATTCTCGTTAAATACGATGGATATATCAAACGAGAGAAAAGTCTTGCCGAAAAACTGCATAGACTTGAGAATATAAGAATCAAGGACAAATTCGATTACGCATCAATACATCAGCTTTCTACAGAAGCAAGACAAAAACTCGCAAAGATAAATCCTGAGACAATCGGACAAGCATCACGAATCTCAGGCGTTGCTCCGAGCGACATAAGCATACTGCTATTGCTTTGTGGCAGATGATTTCAGAAGAATGTTCCGCGCGGAACATTTTCATGATACCATGATAAAAACTGACTTATATGACAAGAGATGAAATATTGAACATAGTACACAATATGCCAGAGAGTCCTGGAGTGTATCAATATTTCAACGACGAAGGGACAATCATATACGTCGGAAAAGCGAAGAACCTAAAGAAAAGAGTCAGTTCATACTTCAACAGAGATTTAAGCCAAACTCCGAAAACACAAGTCTTAGTCAAGCAGATTAGAAATCTGAAATACATTGTCGTCAATTCGGAACAAGACGCACTGCTGCTTGAAAATAATCTCATCAAAAAATACCAGCCTCGATACAACATTCTGCTGAAGGATGGAAAAACATATCCTTCAATCTGCATAACAAGAGAACCTTTTCCAAGAGTTTTCAAAACAAGAAACATAATAAAAAACGGGTCGGAATATTACGGACCATTTTCTTTCAACTATGTAGCTGATTCGGTACTTGAACTCATAAGAGACATCTACCCTATCAGAACATGCAGAACTCCGCTGAACGAAAAAGACATCGCCAACGGAAAATACAAACTCTGCCTGCAGTATCATATTAAAAAGTGCAAAGGTCCATGTGAGGGTTACCAGTCAAGAGAGGATTATATGAAGATGATTTCGGAAGTGAGAGAAATCATCAAGGGAAATGTGCAGGACATTTCCGATATTCTAATGGACGAAATGAAGGCGCTCGCCACAGAATATAAATTTGAAGAAGCGCAGAAAGTGAAAGAGAAATATGATGTGATAGAAAAATTCAAATCGAAATCAATCATCGTTGACCGCTCGCTCACGAATCTCGATGTTTTCTCTTATGACGATGACGAAAATTCAGCCTTCGTTAATATTCTGCGAATTGTACACGGCTCAATCGTGCAAGGATTAACCATAGAATACAAAAAGAAGATAGACGAGCCGAAAGAGGAAATTCTTGGAATGGCGATAATAGAACTGAGGGAAAGACTCAAAAGCGCATCAAGGGAAATCATAGTTCCTTTCATGCCAGACATCGAGGAAATTGAAAACGCTAATTTCATTATTCCGCAGCGAGGAGATAAAAAACGACTGCTCGAACTTTCATTGCAAAACGTAAAGCAATATAAAGTCGATAAATATAAACAGGCTGACAAACTGAACCCTGAACAACGAAAAACAAGACTGACGAATAAGCTGCAAACTGTACTGGGCATGGACAAACCGCCTGTGAGAATTGAATGTTTCGACAATTCAAACATTTCAGGAACAGACGCCGTGGCTGGATGCGTAGTTTTCATAAACACAAAACCGTCGAAAAAGGACTACAGAAAATACAACATAAAAACAGTCACCGGTCCTGACGACTATGCTTCGATGAGAGAAGTCGTCTTCAGACGTTACTCGAGAATGATTAACGAAAATGCTCCACTACCCGACCTGATAATAACCGATGGTGGACAGGGACAAATGGAAGTAGTCAGAGAAGTTATAGAAGACACACTGAATTTGAATATCCCTATCGCCGGACTTGCGAAAAACGACAGGCACAAAACCAACGAGCTGCTTTTCGGATTTCCGCCTAAAGTAATAGCAATGAAAACGACGGATGAACTTTTCAGATTTCTATCGAGCATACAGGAGGAAGTTCACAGATATGCAATTTCATTTCATCGTGACAAAAGAAGCAAGCACCAAGTAGCTTCCGAACTCGATAATATTAAAGGCATAGGCGAAAAAACAAAAAATGACCTGCTGAAGACATTCAAGAGCGTAAAACGAATTAAAGAGGCTGATTTTGCTGAATTAGAAAATAGCATTGGAAAAAACAGAGCGTCAATAATTTACACCTATTTTCACGGAACTTTAACTCCGCGAGAATAAGATGAAATATTTTTTCAAGCCTGCCGCAGGGTAAAAAACGATTCTCAAAGACTTAAAAACAGAAAAATGAGAACAGTCATACAAAGAGTAACAAGAGCATCGGTGACCGTCGAAGGAAAAATCGTGTCGGAAATAAAAGACGGACTTTTGGTTTTGGTTGGAGTGGAAGATGTCGATACAGATGACGATATTGAATATTTAACTTCAAAGATTGTAAACCTGAGAATATTCAATGACGAAAACGGAGTGATGAACAAATCGGTCATCGACATCAACGGCGACATAATAGCCGTCAGCCAGTTCACACTTTTCGCAGCCACAAGAAAAGGCAACCGTCCGTCATATATAAGAGCGTCGAAAAGAGAATTCTCTGAACCGATGTATGAGAAGTTCTGCGAATCGCTAAGCGCAAAGCTTTCAAAGAAAGTAGGCACAGGAGTTTTCGGCGCTGACATGAAAGTGGATCTGCTGAACGACGGACCGGTGACCATAATCATAGACAGCAAGGAAAAAGAGTTTTAATACATGGAAAATAACAATATAACACTCGCCCAGGCGCAGAAAGAAGTTGACGACTGGATAAAGAAATACGGTGTGCGTTACTTCAACGAACTGACTAACATGGCGATACTCACAGAAGAAGTCGGCGAAGTGGCGAAAATTATCGCAAGAAAATACGGTGAGCAGTCGTTCAAAGAATCGGACAAGCAGAAAGACCTTGGCGACGAACTTGCCGACGTGCTTTGGGTGCTTATCTGCATTGCCAATCAGACAGGAATAGACTTGACAGAACAATTCAAAAAGAATATAGAAAAGAAAACTGCCAGAGACAACGAAAGACACATAAATAACAATAAACTAAAAGCATAACAAAATGGATAACAGCAGAATAGAAAAAGCTATAATGGAGTACAGCAACACACTGAACACAGAAAAAGACGTGAAGACAGTGCTCGAAAGCGTAAAAGCGAAAGCTGAGAAAAACTATAATAAGGAAACACTCTACAAAATACTTAACTGCATAGATATCACATCGTTACATACTACAGACACAGAGAAATCAATAACCGAATTCACAGAAAAAGTGAACAAACTGCCTGATAACTACGGAGATAAGGCAGGAGTGGCAGCTATATGCGTATATCCGTCGATGGTGAAGACTGTTAAAGAGACACTAAAAAACGACAATGTACACATAGCCGCAGTGTCTGGAGGATTTCCTCACTCACAGACATTCATGGAAGTGAAAGTGGCTGAAACACTGCTCTGTATAAACGATGGAGCTGACGAGATAGACATAGTGCTTTCATTAGGAAAATTCATGAACGGCGACATAGAAGAAGCTGCTGAGGAAATAAACGAACTGAAAGACTGCTGCAAGGATAAGCATCTGAAAGTAATATTAGAGTCAGGAGCAATAAAGAAATACGACGAACTGTATAAAGCATCTGTTCTCGCATTAGAAGCAGGAGCCGACTTCATAAAGACTTCGACAGGAAAGCAGCAGCCAGCCGCAACACCTGAAGCTGCTGTCATAATGTGCACAGCCATCAAGGACTTTTACGAGAAGAGAGGAGAAATGAGAGGATTCAAGGCTGCAGGAGGAATATCGAAAGCTAAAGATGCCGTGATTTACTATACTATAGTAGAACAAATACTTGGCAGTCAATGGCTTAATAACAAATATTTCCGCATAGGAGCATCATCGCTGGCCAATGATATTCTCACATCTATAGAAGGAAAGGAAGTGGCATACTTCTGATATTGAAAACTGTGTCAATAACTTGTCGATAACTGTTGATTGATGTCAATAGCGAATGTTGATAAAAAATTATCGACAGAGCAGATTTTTTATCAACACATAATACCCGGCAGATATCAACAGAAAACGACGCCGAAATATTATTACATTAACCAACCAATGGCGATGTATTAACACTTTTGGATAAAAAGGAATGAATCTAATAAAGAAGTACAATTTCAAGTATTTATATTTGCATCGTGCTTTGAGATGATTGTTGTCCTCAACTCATAATTATAAATTCAAAATTTATTTCTTGGAAAGTTTTCAACACTATCGACAGCATATATTCTTATTCCTTTTTAGATATAAATATTTTAAATAATAAAATAAAAAAGAAAGCCGGTGGAAAACGTGGACATTTCAAAAGGTTTCGTGGACAAGCCTGTTCCTGCAGGCATTGACATTGTGAAGGAGATAAAAAGGCTTTGCAAGGAGAAAAACGCCGTAATCATGGGGCATTTCTATCAGCCTGCGGAGATACAGGACATTTCCGACTACATAGGCGACAGCCTTGCTTTGGCACAGCTGGCGCAGAAGACTACGGCCGACATAATACTTGTGTGCGGAGTGCACTTCATGGGCGAGACTGCCAAGATTCTTTGTCCTGACAAAAAGGTGCTCGTGCCTGACCTGAACGCCGGATGCTCGCTTGCTGACAGCTGCGATCCAGACGACTTCAAGAAGTTCATTGACGAACATCCTGGCCACAAGGTCGTTTCATACGTTAATACTACTGCCAAAGTCAAGGCTCTGACTGATATTTGCGTTACGTCTTCGAACGCGCAGAAGATAATCGACCAGCTGCCTAAGGACCAGAAGATAATCTTCGGACCGGACAGAAATCTCGGCAACTACATAAACAGCACTTCAGGCAGAAGTATGCTGCTGTGGGACGGCGCTTGCGAGGTGCATGAGAAATTCTCTCTCGAGAAGATTATTGCCCTTAAAAAGCAGTATCCAGGCGCTCCTGTATTGGCTCATCCGGAGTGCAAGAAGCATGTTCTTGTGGCGGCTGACTATGTAGGAAGCACCAAGGGAATCATCAACTATGTGAACAATTCTGACAAGAAAACGTTCATCATAGCCACAGAAAGCGGCGTGATACACGAAATGAGGAAGCAGAACCCAGATAAGGAGTTCATACCTGTTCCGCCTGACGACAGCACATGCGCTTGCAACGAGTGCGCATACATGCGTCTCACGACACTCGAGAAGGTCTATAACGCTCTTAAGTATGAACAGCCGGAAATTTTGATTTCTGAGGACGTAAGAAAGAAGGCTGAAAAAAGCATTGTCACAATGCTGCAGATGTCTTAAATCGAATAAAACAGATATAAAAAAGCCACTGACTTCAATCAGTGGCTTTTGTTTTATAGAGAATGCTCTGTTTTAATACATTTTCTTGCCGTTGAGCACCATCATTTTGTCCTTGTTAGGTTCTATTTCCTTCTTTTCCACGGTCTCCACCCAGTCCTCTGGCTTTATCTCCTCTATTGATATTGAGATAGCCTCTGGTTTGCATCCCCAGTTATCGACAAACGCTTTGTTTATCGCGTCAACTACTTTCTGTTTTGTCGCCTCGTCCTTAGGATAGGCTTTGATTCTGATGTATGGCATAGTATTCTGTTTTTAATTTTTTCTTTTTTGTTTAAAGAAGCTGCTCATAAGCGCTGCGCACTCTTCTTTCATTACTCCGCTTTCCACTTTTGTCTTTACGTGCAGTGCGTTCGGCGCGAATTTTCTGTAGCCTCTCTTGTCATCGTCGGCGCCATAGACTACCCTGCCTATCTGCGCCCACCCTAATGCTCCAGCGCACATGACGCAAGGCTCCACAGTGACGTAAATCGTGCAGTCGGTCAGATATTTTCCGCCGAGTTTGCTTGACGCAGCCGTTATGGCTTGCATCTCGGCGTGGGCTGTTATGTCGGTCAGGTGCTCAGTGTAGTTATGTGCGCGGGCTATGATTATTCCGTTGCTCACTATCACGGCTCCTATAGGCACTTCGTCCATTTCCATGGCTTTCTTCGCTTCGTCGAGAGCCATTTTCATGAATCTTATATCGTCGTTTTCCATTTATTTTTTAGAGATTAAGGAATATCAAGAAACCTATTATTCCTGATATGAATATGAACGAGAATCCTGTCAGATATCCTGCCAGCGTCTGCATCAGAGTGTGTGCCTTGAGGTAAACTCTCGCCGATGCCACTGCTCCCGAAAGCAGTATTATGATGCATATAGGCAGAGAGTAGTCGGCGGCGTACGATAGTTGCTGCACGAATAGGAATCCAGTCAGCGCGCCCATGCCGCAGCAATGTGCGCTTATCTTCCAGAAATGGTTCACGAGACACATCACCGCCATGGCTATGACTCCGGCACCGAGCATGCACAGCACATAGTATGGCACCAGCATGGAGTGCATCGTGTATATGGCTATGGCGTAGCACAGCAGTGTGTAAATGTAAGGCAGCGTGCGCTCTTTGCGGTCGCTCATCTCCAAGTCGGTTATCATCCTCTTCTTTTTCATTATGAAGAAAGTGATAGCAGGCACGACGAATGTTGTTACAAACATGCTCAGCGTCACCGCTATTTTGTATTCTATCATTCGGCCTATGCTGTTCGGACCGAGCGTCAGAAACATGAGCATGATGCAGTATGTGCCTGTCATCAGCGGATGAAAAAGGTATGATATGATTTTAGCGGCTGTTTTCATCATATTTCTTTTCTTAATCTTGCCACAGGTATTCCCAGCTGCTCTCTATATTTGGCGACTGTTCTGCGGGCTATTATGAAGCCTTTCTCTTTGAGTATCTCCATCAGAGCCTCGTCCTTTATCGGATTGTTCTTGTCCTCGTTGTCTATGCACTCTTTCAGGATGCTCTTTATGGCTCTCGACGACACTTCCTCGCCGTTCTCCTTCTGCATTGACTCCGAGAAGAAATATTTTAGCGGATATAGTCCGAACTCTGTCTGTATGTACTTGCTGTTGCTTACTCGTGATATTGTGGATATGTCGAGTCCGGTGATTTCAGCCACGTCTTTGAGTATGAGCGGACGCAGGCAATTCTCGTCGCCTTTCAGGAAGAATTCCTTCTGCAGCTTCACTATAGTGGACATGACGAGGAACATCGTGTTGTTTCTCTGCTTCAGCGCGTCTATGAACCACTTGGCGGAGTCTATTTTCTGCTTTACGAACATCACAGCGTCTTTCATCTCCTTATTCTGCTCCTTGTTTCTGGAGTAGTCCTCGAACATTTCCTTGTACGTCTTGCTTATTCTCAAAGGTGGAATGTCGCTGTCATTGAGTGTCACGACAGGCTCACCGTTCTCAACGTCGAGTATGAAGTCTGGAGTTATGTGCTGCACATTGCTTTCTATCAGGTTGCCGAAGCTGGCTCCTGGTTTAGGATTAAGCTTCACTATCTCGCCGATAGCCTCTTTCAGGGCATCATTGTCTATGTTCAGCCTTTTCTTTATGTTGTCGTATCGTTTTTTGCTGAACATTTCAAAGCAGTTGCCTATTATCTTTCTCGCTGTCTCGATGCTTTCGGTCGATGCTTTTCTTTTCAGCTGCACCATCAGACATTCCTGCAGCGTCGTGGTTCCCACTCCTGCCGGGTCGAGTTCCTGCACCACCTTTATCAGGCTTTCTATTTTCTCGACTTTTATTTCCTCTCCGGTCTGGAAGGCTATGTCGTCAGCCATCGACTCGGCGTCTCTTCTCAGGTATCCGTCGTCGTCTATGTTGCCGATTATGAACTCGGCTATTTTCTTGTCGTCGTCGCTCAGTTGGCGCAGGTTCAGCTGGTCCGACAGATAGTCGTGGAAAGTCGAGCCTACTGAGAAAGGCACGCTCTCCTTCTGCTCGTCGCGGCTTTTGTTGTTTATGTTCAGCTTATAGTCCGGTATGTCGTCGCCGTCCATGTATTCCTCGAAGTCCACATCGTCTCTTATCAGCTCCTTGTCGTCGCTGTTGTCCTCCATTTCCTCATTGGACATTTCGTCCTGCTCCTCGCCTTCCTCCAGAGCCGGATTTTCCTGTATCTCCTGCTCTATCTTGTCCTTGAGTTCAAGTCCGGTCACCTCGATGAGCTTAATCATCTGTATCTGCTGCGGCGACATTTTCTGCTGCAGCGTCTGCGTCTGTTTTAGTCCTTGCTGTGACATAATTTATCTTGTCTTTTTTTGTTGTTCATTACTTTTTTATGGCGCATGGGCGTCCGTCCTCGTCTATCTGCACGAGAGTCACCTCCGTGGTGCATACCACTTCTTCGTCTCCTTGCGTCACGTCGCACCTTCTCGCCTCCACTTTCACTGTTATGCTTGTTATGCCTATCTTCACTGTCTCGCAGTAGAGTTTTATTATGTTATTGAGCTTCGAAGGCTTCAGAAACAAGCATTCCGACACTTTCAGAGTCACTGTGTTCGGGCTTTTTATCACCTCTCTGGCGTAGGCCGACGACGCGTCGTCTATCCATGCCATGAGCTTGCCTCCGTACAGATTTCCCCTCACTCCGATGTCGTCGTTCAGCACTATGTGTGTCGATACTAATTCCATATTCTCTTAGTATTTGAATGAGCTGCCGCCGAGGAACTCCCTGAGCAGCGAAGTCGAAGGCAGGTCTCTGTTGGACATAGGCTTGATACATGTCAGCAGTCTCATTATGCGGTTTGCCTCGGTGTATTCCGGACTGTCCTTAGGCACCTCCTGCAGCAGCGGCATTATGTAGGTTTTCAGCACAGCCAGCTCGAAGATGAGCGCCGAGTTGAACATCACGTCGGCGTTCTCCTGGAACGGGAATATCCATTTGTCCTCGCCGCGGCGCACGCTCCTCCATCGTGCTATAGTGTCCTGCACAGAGTTTGCGCGGTACTTGTAGTCACGCACCATGCGGCGTATGAGCCTGTTGTCGATTGTCGATATCCAGTTGTGGTTGGTCAGCGAGATGGTCGTCAGCGCCGAGACGTAAATCTTGAACTTTTCGTCCTCGTTGAGGCTCGGTGTCAGTGCAGGGTTCAGGGCGTGTATGCCTTCCATCATCACTATGTTGTTGTCTTTCAGTTTGACTTTGTTGCCCTTGAAGACGCGCTTGCCGGTCTCGAAGTTGTATGTCGGCAGGCTCACTTCCTTGCCCTCGAGCAGCTCCTGCAGCTGCTGGTTGAATAAGTCGATGTCCAGCGCGTAGAGCGACTCGAAGTCATAGTCGCCGTTCTCGTCGCGAGGCGTGCGGTCGCGCTCCACGAAGTAGTTGTCCAGCGATATGGTTATAGGCTTGATGCCCGACGCCAGCAGCTGCACGCTCAGACGTTTGCTGAACGTCGTCTTGCCCGACGACGACGGACCGCTTATCATCACGAATTTCTTCTGTTCCATGTTGTCCGCTATCTTGTCCGCTATTCTGACTATCTCCTTCTCGTGCAGTGCCTCGGCTATCTTCACCAGTTCGAAAATCTTGCCTTCCTTGTTAGCTTTGTTCAGCTCGCCTATGTTGCTTATGCCGATTATGTTGTTCAGGTCCACGTTGCGCTTGAATGCCTCGTACAGCTTAGGCTGGTCGTAGAACTCCGCCTGCTTGTAAGGGTCTTTCTTCGAGGCTATGTTCAGGAACATTCCTTGGTGGTACTTGAACAGGTCGAACGAAGGCGGCACCTTGCCTGTCGATGACAGCAGCGGACTCAGGTACACGTCGTAGTATCCGTCTATCTCGTAGTAGTAGGCGTAGCACGTGTTCAGCGACTCGAGTATCATCACATGGTCGTTCTCGTTGAATCCCTTGAACATTTCCATCACCTTCTCTTTCTTCTCTTCGTGCTTTATTATCGGGTAGTCGCGCGCGATTATCTCCTGCATCCTGACTTTTATTGAGGTTATCATCTCCTCGTTTATCATCTTGTCTCCGAGGTTGGTTATGTTGCAGTAGTATCCGTCGGCTATCGGGTGCTCTATGTGCAGCACAGCTTTCGGATACAGGTCGTGCACAGCTTTGGCGAGTATCATGCAGATTGTCACGATGTACATCTTCCTGCCGGAGTAGTTCTTCATGTCTATGAACTCTATGTCCTTCGGATGGAACAGCGCATAGCTCAGCGTCTGGCACTTGTTGTTTATCAGCGCGGCTATTATGTCTTCCTTGTTCTCTATGTCCTGGTCGGCAAGCACCTCGGCGGCTGTTGTGCCCATGTCGTATTGCTTGCTGGTCTTTGTGTTTTTGCAGTAGATGGTTACCTTTTCCATAGTCGTGTGTTTTTTGTCTCCTTGCGGAGCGCGCAATATTTATCAAATATAATGTTTTTTTCTTTTTTCATAATAATCATCATGCTCATATATGTGCCGCGAGTGTTGGTTGTATGTTTATTTATTGTATCTTTACAAAAAGATTATCCCAATCTTTTCGTTTTTTTTGATAACCTTAAATTCAATGGCGGCGCTTTTTCAGGTGTCGCCTTTTTTATAAAATTTGTAATGTTAATAAAAAGTGTGTTAGGACTTTCTGTGCTTTCTGGCGCATTAATGTTCAATTTGCGGGAAGGAAAGCGTATTTTAGCACACTTGACAAGTTTTTTTCAGAGATAACAACAGAACTTTTTCCATATATGTCTCATCTTTGGACTCAGAAAAAGACAGGCGCTTTTACATACAAAACAAACAAAACATAGGCAAACCGGTTTTTTTCTAGAAAAGCAGATAGTTAGTTAATAGTGGAAAGGCGGAATATCTCATTCATAAGATGTTCCGTCTTTTTTGTTTTATTAAAATTATTAACTTTGTCGGGTTTTTTAATTATCATCTTTAAATTTTTATTTTTTTCATGAACAAGCTAATAGTTTTAGCATTGTCTGCGCTGATGTCTTTCGGGGCGTATGCAGGCAATGTCAAACAGAGCCCGAATCGCTCTCAAAATCGAGGGGGGGGGGCAGAAAGTCAAGAGCTACCGAGCGCAATCCCAGAAATCGTGGATTGAGGCCGCTAAGGCTGCGTCTGACGTTCAGTTTAGAAGTTCGGTTGTCAACGACCTGAACTTCGAGTCTATTAACCTTCCTTATTTCAAGGACAGCGTGGCTTTCACCACTGAGAACGGCGCACAGATAGCCGGAGCGCAGAGAGTGAAGTGCTACCAGTTCACTGTTGACAAGGACACTGCCATCTATGTGGCTGCCTACAACGTGAACGAGATATGGGGCGCTACATTCAAAATCAGCGACGAGCCTTTCCAGTCTAACTACACGCCTGATGATGTCATCTCAAGTCCAAATCCTGTTAAGATAAACATCTCGGCAGGAACACACTATGTGGCGTTCGGCGACAACAACTACTACAGGACAAACTTCTTCGCCTCGTGGCTGTCTATCTCTTTCAAAGATGAGCCTGTCACTGCCGCTGCGCCTGTCATCAGAAATTCCTTATACAAGGAGATTTCTCTGCCTTACCGCAACGACAGCCTCGCCTTCACAGCCGAGAACGGAGCGGTTAAGACACAGACTGGTCCTTCGAGCTTCAGCAATGTGCTGAGATACAGAATCACTGTGCCTAAGGACACATCTCTCTATTTCCAGGGATACAACAGCAAGTATGATCATGGAATAAGCATGATTATACGTCAGTCAGACATAAATAGCGGTCCATATATTTCTATTCCTACTACGCTTACATCCGAAGGTAAGGAAGTGGATCTCCCAGCCGGAACATCGTACATTAGTTTGAGTGATGATGAGTTCAGTGGCGATGAGTTCTTCGTGACTGCATTCTCCATCAGAGCTAAGGGCGACACATTGAAGGACGTTAAGTCTCCTGTTGTTTACCCAGTCACTCCTAACGGAGCCATCACCTTCAAGGAAATCTCTCTGCCATTCAGCGACAGCATTTTCTTCAACAAGGCTAACGGCGCTGTGTATAACGGCAACGAGAAGCTCCTCGGCTTCAAGGTGACTGTGCCTCAGGACACTGCTATAAAATATACTGGCAGCAGTAAATATGGATGGGGTCCTGTATTATACACCAGCAATACAGAATTTGACGCGAGCCTCGATGGTCTTAAAGACTACTGGCCAGGCGATAAAATAAACCTGAAAGCGGGAGTCAACTACATCGCTTTTGGCGACGACGGATTCGACGGAGATGCATTCTACAGAGCGAAAGTGTCTATAAAGTTAACTAATCCAACCCCTATAGCTCCAATCACCTTCAAGGAGATTTCTCTGCCTTACCGCAACGACAATCTTGCCTTCACAGAGGAGAACGGCGCGGTGGATAACGGCAACGAGAAGCTCCTCGGCTTCAAGATAACAGTGGCTAAGGATACAACCCTCTACTTCCAGGGTTATAATGATGAATATCATTGGGGACCTAATTTCTATTACAGCAAGAGCGAGTTCGACATCAATCTCAATGGCACATCATATTATTTCCTTGGTAGTAGTTCTGGAAGTAAAATCAGCCTTACTGCCGGCACATGGTACATCGCATTGGGCGACGACGGATTCGATAATGACGACTACTATGTGACAGCGTTTGCCATAAGCGCTGAGAACGAGTCTCAGAGCCTTGTGTCACCTACTCTTCCAGAAAAGCCTGCAGTTTCTCTCACTTTCAAGGAGATTTCTCTGCCATACGTCAATGAGAATCTCGCTTTCACAGAGGAGAACGGCGCGGTGGATAGCGGCAACGAGAAGCTCCTCGGCTTCAAGATAACAGTGGCTAAGGACACAACCCTCAACTTCCAGGGTTATAATGATAAATACGATTGGTCAACTAGGATTTATTACAGCAAGAGCGAGTTTAACAACAAGCTCAATGGCACATCATCTGCTTGGCTTGGTAGTAGTTCTGGAAATAAAATCAGCCTTACTGCCGGCACATGGTACATCGCATTGGGCGACGACGGATTTGATGAAGCTGAATACTATGTGACAGCGTTTGCCATAAGCGCTGAGAACGAGTCTCAGAGCCTTGTGTCTCCTACCGCTCCAGAAAAGCCTGCAACTCCTCTCACTTTCAAGGAGATATCTCTGCCTTACAGCGGCGATATGGAATTCTCGGAAGAGAGCGGTTCTGTGGAAGGTCCTTACGGATTCGTGTATAATTGCTACAAGTTCACTGTGGCAAGCAAGGGCACGTATAAGTTTGTGGGCGACAATAGCAGCATGATTCCATTCGTTTTGAGCGATACTGAGTTCGATAGTAATTTTGGTGGTGGTATGATACCTCCATTCTCTGGACAGCAAGTCACTGAGCTTAAGCCTGGAACATACTACATGGCTATAGGAAACGGTGACGGCGAGGAGATGCAGTTCTCAATCAGTCTTACTGATGATATAAAGGAAGTCACTCTGCCATATTATCACGACGGCACCGAGTTCACAGAGAAAGTCTCTGGACTTGCGCCATACGATATGTATTATGACATATACACATTCACTCTCACCGAGGACAAGGATGTGTATATCTACGGCGGAAACGTGCCTGCAGGCAATGAGTTCGTAGTCGCAATATCAGACCGCTACTTCTCATTGGAAGAGGCTTATATTGGAGCTCCTTGGGTGACAACATATACAGATAACTCTGAGCCAAAGAAGGTGAGCCTCACAGCGGGAAAATACTATGTGATGATATCAGATGACGGATTCGCGTATAAAAACGGATTCAGCAAGTATGTGGCAGCGGTTTCGTTCTCATACACCGACAGTGTGGCGCAGGACAAGAGCTCGTTCTACGAGCCTATTCCTTACACAGAGATAACACTGCCATACACTGGAACGCTTGAGTTCACCAAAGAGAACACAGTCAAGGGTGTTTCTTGGGGATATCCTGCTCAGTTATTGGGTCTCAAGTTCACAGTTGACAAGGACACGACAATCTACCTGCAGTCTAAGGACACTGAGCACTATGGTGTATCTGCATATATAGATTCATGCATGATAACAACTGACTCTATCATGGCTGCTCCTTCTCATCTTAAAAACTTGGGATATGAGTTCATTGATGAGAAGAAGGCTGTGGATCTTAAGGCAGGAACATACTACATCGTGCTCTCAGACGATGGTTTCGGTGAGCATAACTCAGATTATTCGTACTACTCTACTGTCTTCAGCATCACATTCGACGAGAACCCAGACTATCTCTCAGTAGAGGAGATAAGCAAGGTGGGCGTCGAGGAAGGTGAGGCTGATGCAGTTAAGGCTTACGGCAGAAGAGGCAGCATCATAGTCAGCGGCGCTGGCGATGACGCAGTGAAAGTGTTCGGAGCAAACGGCGCGCCTATCTACTCAAGCAACGGCGACGCTGTGATACCTGCACTTCCAGGCATCTACGCAGTCAGAGTGGCTGACAAGGCCTTCAAGGTTGTAGTCAGATAATAAAGTCTGAAAGGAAAGCCGAAAGGTTTTCATAAAAAATAATGACGGGAGCGAGACACGAGTTGTTTCGCTCCCGTTTTCTATATATTATGTTTAATCTTAAAGTGTTAAATATTAATATTATATGCCCGCCTATGCAATTTTAATAATACTTTTGCAGTTTGAAAAATTATCTTAATAAAGATAACACACACAAACACAACAAATTAAAAACATTTATCCTCCCCAATGAGAAAGATTATTTCTGCACTTATTTTTCTGACTATCCTCCCAGTGTTGTCGCACGCCTTCACTGTTGACGGCATCTCGTACAGTATCACAAGCATCGACGACAATACCGTCAAGGTGGTGGCAAACGCCAGCGGATATTCCGGCAGTGTGACCATCCCGTCCGAAGTCACATACAATGACGTGACGTACACTGTCACAGCTATCGGCTCGGCTGCGTTTTATGACGATGTGGAACTCACTTCCGTGTCGCTCCCGTCCACTATCAAGACTATTGAGCACGCGGCGTTCTGCAGCTCGTCTATCGAGAGCTTGACGTTGCCCGACGGCGTCACTATGATAGCCAGTGCGGCTTTCAAAAACTGCACCAGTTTGAAGTCGGTCAATATACCTTCGACAGTCAACAAAATAGGCGACTTTGCTTTCTATGGTTGTTCGAACCTCGAGGGCGACATCGTCATACCAGACGGTGTGGAAGAAATAGAATACCAGGCATTTTACGGCTGTTCGAAAATAACGTCGGTGACTATTCCGAACTCTGTGAAGAGCATTGATCATGAGGCGTTCATGGACTGTGTAGGCATCACAGGCAAAGTGATAATCCCAGAAGGCGTGACCAGCATCGCCACTCACGCATTCTATAATTGTACCGGCATAACAGAGGTTGTTCTTCCTTCCACACTTACTGAAATAGGCAGCTGGGCATTCTCAGGATGTACTGCTTTGGAGACAGTGAATCTGCCTGACGGACTGACAGCAATCGAGCTCCGTGCGTTCTACGGCTGCACAAGCCTGAAGTCTGACATCGTTGTGCCAGAGGGCGTGACTGAACTTGGTTACGGTGTGTTTGGACATTGCTCAAGTTTGACAAACGTGACACTCCCTTCTACTTTGACATCTATAGGCGACCTGCTTTTCTATGATTGTTCGTCATTGGAGTCGGTTAACATACCTGAGTCAGTGACAAACATTGGTCGCGAGGCATTCAGAGATTGCGCTAACCTCACGGGAACAATCAGCATACCTTCTACAATGACCGAGATACCAGCGAGAGCGTTCTACGGCTGTACTTCGGTGACGAAGTTTGTCATCCCGGAGACTGTTGTCAAGATAGGTTCTTATGCCTTCGGTGCTTGTACGGCGTTGGAGAGCATTAATCTTCCAAACTCGCTCACCGAGATTGGCAACATGACTTTTGTCGATTGTCCTAACCTTACAGGCGACATAACCGTTCCTGCAAGTGTGACAAAACTCGGCAAAGGATCATTCTCAGGCTGCACAGGCTTGGAGAATGTCAAGATATTGGCAAACATAACAAAGATAGACACGCTGATGTTCGCTGGCTGCACAAGCCTTGCGAGCGTAGAGATACCAGAGACAGCCAACACAATATGCTTCGAGGCGTTCAAAGGATGTACAAGCATGAAGGACATAGTGCTCGGCGCTAATATTGCGGCTCTTGACAACAGAGCCTTCGCCGATTGCACAGGTCTCGAGAGCGTGACTTGCAAGTCTGTCACTGCGCCAGTCTGCAAGACCGACGCCAGCTTCACTGATTTCAGCGCTATGCTCTATGTGCCAGACGGCAGTGATGACGAATACAGCGTTGCGCCTACTTGGAGAATGTTCTATGAGCAAAACGCCAAGACAGTGTGGACAGGAGCTGCGGATAACGATTGGAGTAACAAGGACAACTGGACGAGATCTGTGCCATCCAAGAAGATGGGAAGAGTGGCTGTCATAACAAAGGTGGGAAGCGAAGTGACGCTGGCCGACGGAACAACTGTGACAGTGGCAAACTACCCTATCATCGCAGGCACAAGAAATGGTTTAGACATAAATTACAACAACACAGCAGAGTGCGACACCATAGTCTTCGAACCGGGAGCCGGAGTGCTCGGTCTGCAGAACCTCGACTACAATAAGGCGTTTGTCAAGACAAGAATCAACATCAACAGATGGTACATGATTTCTGGTCCTCTGAAGGAGATGTACACCGGCGATTATTACTTCAACGGTTCGCCTGTGACATACCTGTCGAGGTTCAACGACGCGTTGTCCAAGACCGACCCTTCACAGTCAATCTACTGGTTCAAGAGCTGTGTCTCGCTCAACGAGCCTCTGACACCAGGCACGGGATTCGCATACAAGGCGTTTATTAATAATGGCGACCCTAACGACGTGCAAGACATCACGCTCCCAAGAACCGACAATGAAGGCAACCTCGTGACAACTTTGTATAAGTTCAATCCGCTCAACGGCAAGCTGCTCAAGTCTGCCGCTCAGACTCTGTCCAAGACTGACAAGGCATACAGATTCGTTGTGGAAGATGACTATGACAACATGCCAAGCACATACAGCGTGGAGCTGTCAAACATAGGTGACTACAACCTGATAGCCAACCCTGTGATGACACACCTCGATATAGCATCATTTATAAATGACAACAGCGATGTGATAGATAACGGCATCATTCTAGTATCAGAAGAGACAGGCAACACAAGCATAATATCAAACGGCTCGGAAATCATCAGCGCAAGCCCTACTGGCGAGATGATGATTGCGCCAATGCAGTCGTTCTTTGTGAAGAGGAAGTCTGACATAAGCAGTTCTGTGACATTTGACTTGGAGAACAATTTCACGACCGACAACACAGGAAACTGTGTGCTCAAGAAGAGTGAACTGAGCTCTAATCCTGCGCTGTATGTGTCAGCGAAGAATGCATCAGGATTTAAGTCATACGTTTCGTTGTGGCTTAACAGCAAAGCAAGCAACGGCTACGCAACAGGCGAGGACGCAGTGAAAATATTCTCAGTAAACTCCGAGAATGAGATCTACACCGAGGCAGACGGCAAGGCACTCGACATCAACCAGTTCTCAGCGCTTCCTTACGAGGCGCCGCTGTCAGTCTCTGCCGACAAGCAGGACGAGGTGACATTGTCGTTCTCCGGTGCAGAGAATTTCGAGAATGTCGATGTGCTGCTCGTCAACAAGCAGACTGGCGAGCAGTTGAACCTCAAGAATGAGAGTTCATATAAGTTCGCATTCGACGCTAATACAGCCAAGGGCTCGTTGTTCATAAGATTCCAGTCATCGTCTGAGATAGCGACCGGCGCGGCTATGGCAAGCGATTCAAGCCTTAAGATATTCAGCGCAGGCTCTAAGGTGAAAGTCATTGGCTCGGCTGACAATACTATAAGCGAGGTCTCAGTCTTCGATGCGGCAGGACGAACCATCGTTAGCCAGAAGCTTGGCAACGCCACAGAGTATGAGAGCGCCGCCGTGTCTGGCAACGTTGTAGTCAAGGTTGTGGGCGAGCGAGGCACTACAGTGCAGAAACTCAGCATCAGATAACACAGACACCACATAAGCGAGAGCGGAGGACGGCAGTCTTTCGCTCTTTTTCTTTTTTGCAGGCACTATTCTTTTTTATTTAGTATCTTTGCAGTCTATTCCAAGACAAAAACATATACACAACGAAAAGTAGATTTTAATTATGGAACCATTCAAAGTCTTTCCGCTTTATGATGTGAACATTGTCCGTGGCAATGCTACACGAATCTATGACGACCAGGGGAAAGAGTATCTTGACCTTTATGGCGGTCATGCTGTCATCTCTGTGGGACATACGCATCCGTACTTCGTGCAGAAGGTGACTGAGCAGCTCAACAAGATGGGTTTCTACTCAAACTCCGTCATCAACAAGCTGCAGCTGGAGCTTGCCGACAAACTGGGCAAAATGTCAGGCTATGAGGATTACTCGCTGTTCCTGATCAACTCCGGAGCAGAGGCCAACGAGAACGCCCTCAAGCTCGCCTCTTTCCACAACGGAAGACGCAAGGTGGTAGCCATATCGCACTCTTTCCACGGCCGTACGACCGGCGCAGTCAGAGTGACCGACAACCCTAAGATAATCGCCCCTATCAACGAGGCATTCCCTGTAGAATACGTCCCAATGAATGACATCGATGCCATGAAGAAGGCGCTGGCGGCTAAGGACGTATGCGCGTTCATCATCGAGGGTGTGCAGGGCGTAGGCGGCATAAGAATACCAACAAAGGAATATTTCCAGGCTGTGAGAGAGGAATGTACCAAGACTGGCACAATCCTCATAGCCGACGAGATACAGTCAGGATACGGAAGAACAGGCAAGTTCTTCGCGCATCAGCACTTCGACGTTAAGCCGGACCTCATCACTGTGGCAAAGGGCATCGCCAACGGAATACCTATGGGAGGACTTCTCATCAGCCCAATGTTCGAGCCAGTCTTCGGACAGCTTGGCACGACATTCGGCGGCAACCAGCTGGCATGTTCAGGAGCTATCGCAGTGCTCGACATCATGAAGGCCGAGAAGCTCGTGGAGAACGCTGCCAAGATAGGCGACTACCTCATGGACAAGCTCAATCTCCTGAAAGGCCAGTACGGCATCATCGACGTGCGCGGCATGGGTCTGATGATAGGCATCGAGTTCGACAAGCCTATCGCTGAGCTCAGAAAGAGACTTATATTCGAGCAGAAGACATTCACAGGTGCATCTGGCCAGACAGTTCTCAGACTTCTACCACCTTTGTGCATTACCAAGTCGGATGCGGATTTGTTCCTGACAAGGTTCAACACTCTGCTTTCAGAAAAATAACATTCACTTGCAAGGGAGCGTGGCAATGGTGGAATTTCCGAACTTATTTTTAGATTCCATAAAAAGGCTGGCGAGCGAAGAGCTTGCCAGCCCTAATTATATAGTGCCAACACTCAATGAAGCTCCCGACAGCCTTGTGGCGCAGCCTGACACGGTATCTTTGGACACGGCGAAGGACGCGCTCTCGCTCTTGATAGAGAGCAAGGAGTTCATAACCGAGGCGCCAGCCAAGGCCATCAACTCCATAGCGACCGGATTTGTGGGCAATCCGCTGCCGGCACGTCCATTGGACAACCCGTTGCTGGTCGTTGTTATGCTCTTGGCGTTCTTCTCGTTCATATATGTCATAATATCCCGCAGGCTGTACGTCAGCGAGCTTATAAGCGGATTCTTCCACAAGAAGGACCGTTTGTCCATATTCGTCGATTCTACATCCAAAAGCATATCGCTGTTCAACGTCAACCTGTTCTACCTTTTCATCGTATCGACATCAGTCACCATCTACGCCTTGTCATATCGCTTCGGCTTTGAGGCGCTGACCGGCATGGGCAACATATCGCTGCTGGCGTGCATGGCCATACCCGTCATGTTCCTTGCGATGAAGGCATGCGGCCTGCATTTCCTGAATTTCATTTTCAAGTGCGGCGACCTGTACATAAAGAACTACTTCTTCCTGCTTTATGGCCTTGGCGTAGCCTTATACCCAGTAACACTTCTGCTTGTATTCGCCCCATCGCACATGTTCGAGACGCTGCTAATCGTGTCTTGTGTCTTATGTGCGATATATGTTTCGCTGTTGATTTTCAAGATATTCCAAATCTTTTTCATCAGAGGTATGGAATTGGGTTCGTTGATTTACATAATGTTGTATCTTTGCACCTTTGAAATATTGGCCTTGTTGATTTCATTGAAGTTGATAATGGCTTGGTAACCTATACAATCAATACAAAACACAAAACACGTGAAAATCAAGAAAATACTGGTCTCACAGCCAAAACCGGAGTCAGAAAAGTCTCCATATTATGACATTGAGAAGAAATATGGTGTGAACATCGTCTTCAGACAGTTTTTCAAGAACGAGCCTGTTGACGTCAAGGACTTCAGAAAGCAGAGAATCGACATTCTGGCTCACACTGCAATAATATTCACGGCTAAGCTTGGTATTGACAACTTCTTCCGTCTGTGCAAGGAGCTGAGAGTTACTGTGCCTGACGACATGAAATATTTCTGCACTTCGGAGAAGATTTCTCTGTATCTGCAGCATTACATACAGTACCGCAAGAGAAAGATATTCTTCGGTGCGGACAGCAAGTTCGAGTCTCTTGTGACTGTGATGGAGAAGCACAAGGACGAGAAGTTCCTGCTCGTGGGCGCTGACTCGCAGAACGAGGAGCAGAAGGCTCAGGAAAGCGGACGCTACAAGGTGCTGGAGGAGAAAGGCTTTACTTTCGACAAGGCTGTCATGTACCGCACCGTGAACAACTATTTCCAGCCGGACGAGACTTTCGACTACGACATGATAGTGTTCTTCTCTCCTAACGGAATCGTTTCGCTGCTTGAGAACTTCCCGGACTTCGAGCAGGGCGACATATCAATCGCTTGCCTTGGAGAAAAGACAGCGGCTGCCATCAAGAACACAGGCAGGCTGAGACTCGATGTTGAAGTGCCTTCGCCTCAGTTCTCTTCCATAACAGCCGCTCTCGACAGCTACGTCAAGGAGAACCACAAGAAAAAGTAAATCATAAAAATTCTCGTTTATGGAGTGCAAGGGGTACAGATTCTCGCCGGCAGAGCACCTCAAGGGAGAAACTCGTACTTCGGCTCTCTTTGAGAAAGGGAAGTCCTTCATAGAATTTCCCTTCAGGGTGGTGTATCGTGTCGAGGACGCGCCTTCCGACGCCAAGGTCAAGGTCCTGTTCTCCGCTCCTAAGCGTTACCGCCGCCACGCTGTGGACCGCAACCTTATGAAAAGGCGCATGCGCGAAGCCTACCGCCTGAACAAGAAGGCTCTCTACGACAATGTGCCGGACACATGGGGCAAGACGCTGTGTGTGGCTTTCAGATACGTGTCGGACAGCAATATCGACTACAGCGTGGTGGACAGCAAGATGCGCAAGGCGCTCAGCAAACTCAGTGAAAGGGTGTTCAGCCATGAGTAACAGAATTCTCGCTGCCATAAGACGATTCTTTGTGTTCTTGCTGATACTGCCTATAAAGTTCTACAGGCACTTCATCTCTCCGTTGCTTCCTCCTTCATGCCGCTACACGCCCACATGCTCGCAGTATGCGCTCGAGGCTATACAGAAGCACGGTCCGCTGAAAGGGCTTTATCTTGCTGTCAGGCGAATTCTCAGATGCAATCCGTGGGGCGGTTCGGGTTATGACCCTGTGCCGTAACACATTCCGGCATTAATTCACATTAATAATGTTAATTAACAAAGTTTAAGAACCAACCTTAAACTCACTATTTGTGCGCCTTTCAAGGAAATATTTTATATAAAATAAAGATTTATAGTCACTATTTGATATATATTAGTTGAAAAAGTAATCTTGTAATTATTATTTTTGTAGAAATCATAAGCGATATAAACGTACAAAGGGCAATAGTAACAATAATAACAATACAAGATTATGGCAGTAAAAGTAGAATCATTATTAAAGGAGTTAGACATCAATGTTTTGATTGGAGTTCTTTCTGGACGTACAACAAGAGCTATCAACAGAGAGTTGCAGCGTTCGTTCAGAGCGACTGGCGTTAAGGTGACTCCAGACCAGTGGACAATCCTCCTGTCTCTGACAAAGAACAACAACGTCACTCAGCAGTCAATCGCCGACATCACTTACAGAGACAAACCAAACATCTCTCGTATAGCAGGAATCCTTGAGAACAAGGGCTTGATCAAGCGTTCTACAGACAAGAGCGACAAGAGAAACAACATTGTGACTATCACAGCTAAGGGCGAGGAGCAGGTAAAGGCTGCTCACGAGGCTGCAATCAGAACAATGCAGCGTGCGCTTATCGGTTTCACAGAGACTGATGTTCTGAAGCTGCAGAAACTCCTGAGAACTATTTTCTCAAACCTCGCTTAACAGCAAGAGAAAAGACATTCCAATTTCCAAGAATCTCGCGCGTCTTTCTTAGAAAGGGGCGCGAATTTTTAAAGGCATATAGTCAAAGCAAATCAATATTATGAGATTTCTTATTGTTTCACTGCTGTTGCTGGTTTCCGCGGCATCGCAAGCTCAGAAGGTTTACACTCTGCAGGAGTGCAGACAGATGGCGACATCCCACAATAAGAATGTGCAGGTGGCGCAGGAGAAGGTGAAGATGGCGAGCAGCATGAAGAAGGCCGCTTTCACGCAATACCTTCCTAACATATCGGCGAGCGGAGGCTATCTGTGGACAGACCAGCAGATACAGTTGCTGAGCGAGGAGCAGAGGGACGCCTTGGGCTCGATGGGCACAACGGCGCAGTCTGCCGTGTCGCAAGGCATGCAGTCGTTGCTGGCGGCGAATCCGGCTCTGGCAACAAGTCCGCTGTTCTCTCAGATCAGTCCGCTGCTTGGCCCAATGACAGGCGCGCTCGGCACGACATTGAACTCGGCAGGGCAGAATATGGCAAGTGCGTTTGAGACCGATACGCGTAACATTTTCGTAGGAGCGGTGACTGTCACTCAGCCTGTGTTTATGGGCGGAAGAATAGTCGAGCTCAACAGGATAGCCAAGAACGCGAAAAAGCTGGAGGAGACTCGTCTGGAGAATGAGACGAACGCATCGTCATATTCGACCGACGAAGCCTACTGGCGCGTGGTGTCGCTCGTGAACAAGCAGAAGCTGGCGGAGTCGTATGTGGAACTGCTTAGGAAGCTTGACTCCGATGTCGAGAAGTCAATCGCCATAGGAACATCCACAAAGGCGGACGGACTGACTGTAAAGGTGAAGCTCAACGAGGCGGAAATGACCAAGCTTCAGGTCGAGGACGGAGTTATGCTCTCCAAAAAGGCGCTCTGCCAGGTCATAGGCCTGCCGCTGAACACCGACATACATCTGGCCGACGAGAACATGCAGCCTGGCGAGCGTCTGGCCCAGGATGTGAATGTGGACATACAGTCTGGAGTTGACAACAGAAACGAGATAAGACAGCTTGAAACACTCCTTGACATAGCGGAATCAAACCGCAGGATACAAGTGGCGCGTTTCTTTCCTATGATAGGGCTGACAGCCGGCTATGTGGTGACAAACCCGAACTTGCTGGACGGTTTCGAAAACAAGTTCAGAGGAATATGGGAAGTGGGTGTAGGCGTGCACATGCCTATAACACACTTCGGCGAGAAGATACACACACTGAACATAGCGCGCAGCATGCGCAACGTGGCCCGTCTGCAGCTGCAGAACGCGAGGGAGAGGGTGGAGCTTGACATAACTCAGGCTGCCGACAAGGTGAACGAGAGCCACAGACGCGAGGCGATGTCGTTCGCTAATCTCTCCAAAGCCGATGAGAACCTGAAATTCGCCAACCTCTCGTACGAGGCAGGCATGATACCGGTATCGACTCTGATGGAGGCGCAGACGGCA
The DNA here is from genome assembly GCA_017937025.1 of Paludibacteraceae bacterium. Taxonomy (GTDB): domain Bacteria; phylum Bacteroidota; class Bacteroidia; order Bacteroidales; family Paludibacteraceae; genus UBA4363. The sequence continues at coordinate 232,846 of JAGBEJ010000004.1, forward strand.
TGGCTCAAGGCGCACGCCGACGCGATAGACGCAATGGTGCAGACACGCATGAGTGAATCGTATCTGCAGAAATCCACAGGAAAATAACAATCTCTATAAATACAGAATAAGATGGCAGAAAACAATAACACACAACAGTCCGAAGAGGCAAAGAAGCACGCAGAATCAAAGAGAAGCTTTGCGGCAAGAAAAGAGCGCCGCAGCCGTGCTAATCTCATAGTAGGCTTGACAACGCTTTTGCTTGTTGTCATATTGGTTTGTTTTATGGGATGGTTCTTTGTGACACAAGAGGAAGACGTGATACAAGGCGAGGTTGACGCCAACGAGGTGAGAGTCTCGGGCAAGATACCAGCCAGAATACAAAGTTTCAAGGTCGAGGAAGGTCAGATGGTGAAGGAGGGCGACACGCTTGTGCTGCTTTCTTCTCCTGAGCTGTACGCTAAGTTGCAGCAGGCCGAGGCAGCCAAGGCGGCAGCCAAGGCGCAGAGCCAGAAAGCTCAGAACGGTGCTCAGCAAGAGCAGATAGAGGCGGCTTACCAGATGTGGCAGAAGGCGAAAATCAACCTCGACATAATGAAAAAGTCATACGAGAGAGTCAAGAAGCTCTACGAAGGTGAAGTCGTTTCCGCTCAGAAGTTCGACGAGACCGAGGCTCAGTACAACGCCGCAGTGGCTACCGAGAGAGCCGCCAAGACACAGTATGACATGGCTAAGAACGGAGCGAGAGCCGAGGACAAGAAGGCGGCGCTGGCAGTCGTGGACAGAGCGCAGGGCGCGGTTGACGAAGTTGAGGCCTATCTGCCGGAGGTGCAGCTGCTGGCTCCTATTTCGGGCGAGATTTCCGAGGTGTTCCCTAAGCAGGGCGAGCTCGTCGGACAGGGAGCGCCAATAATGAACATTATCGATTTGGACAATCTCTGGGTGACGATTAACATCAGAGAGGACAAACTCTCCAACTTCAAGAAGGGGCAGAAGATACAGGCCATTGTGCCAGCCCTCGACAACAAGGAGATAACACTCGTGGTTACTTATATCAAGGCTCTGGGCACATACGCCACTTGGAGAGCCACAAAGACTTCCGGCGACTGGGATGTCAAGACATTCGAAATACACGCCAAGCCTACCGAAAAGGTTCCAGACCTTCGTCCGGGCATGAGCGTTCTTGTAAAGGAAAAGGATTAAGAAAACTGTTTGATTTTCAGAGATGACAATTAACAGGGAACACGGTTTTTGGGCGATAGTGTTGCGCGAGCTGGACAAGATATTCTCGCGCTTCATGTACATTGTCTTGCTTTTCCTGGTGCCTGTCTTCAGTTTCGTATTCTTCGCGACGCTTATGCCGAGCGGACTGCCTATGAATCTTGAGCTGGGCATCGTGGACATGGACAACTCCGTAGTCTCGCGCAAGATGATAAGGCAGATAGACGCCACAGCCTCTAATAACGTCATGAGGTTCACCAGGTATGAGGATGCGCGCGATCTCATGCAGCAGGGCAAGATATACGGTTACATAGTCATACCCGAGAACTTCGAGAAGGACGTGTCGTTCGGACGACAGCCTAAGATAGATTTCTACTACAACGCAGTGTTTCTGACCGCAGGCTCAATATCGCAGAAAAACGTGGCGACCATGCTTGCGACACTCACCGGAGCCGTCAACCTGACCACACGCCGGGCAAGAGGCCAGAGCGTGGAGTCCAGCATGGGACAGATACAGCCTATAGTGGCCGACGTGCATCCTATAGGCAACCCTGAGATGAACTACACGGTGTACCTTGCAAACCTTATAATCCCGGGCATACTGGAGCTGCTCATCCTGCTTACGACGGCTTACGCCATAGGCGAGGAGCTCAAGAACAGGACATCGCGCCAATGGCTGCGCATGGCCGACGACAATGTCCACAAGGCGTTGGTGGCCAAGCTGCTGCCGTACTTCATCATGTTCCTGATGATGGCTCTGTTGTGTATCGCGATAATGTTCGGCTACATGCACTTCCCGCTCAACACGTCCGTAGTCTGGATGGTGATAGACTCCGTGCTTATGATAATAGCGGCGCAGAGCATGGCGGTGCTTATCGTGGGACTGCTGCCTGTGCTCCGAGACGCGCTCTCGGCATGTTCGCTCTACGGCGTGCTGGCGTTCTCGTTCTCGGGATTCACGTTCCCGATCGAGGGCATGCCGCCTTTCATACAAGGACTGAGCTGCGTGTTCCCTCTGAGGTTTTATTTCCGCATATACCAGAAGATGGCGCTCAACGGCTGCGAATGGTACTATGAGTGGTACAGTTTCGCGGCGTTGATAATATTCATGCTTGTGCCTACTATAATATTCACAAGGCTCAGAAACGCCTGCATAAACATGGATTATCCTAAAGGTTAGCGAGATGGGAAGAATAAGCAGGAACATATTCGTGGCAATGCGCGAGGTGGTCACAATCGCTTGCAATGAGCTTGTGGCGACATTCAAGGACACTGGCGTGATGATAATATTCTTCGCCGCAGGTCTTTTGTACCCGGTGCTGTACTCGTTTGTTTACTTGAATGAGACTGTGAGGGACATACCGGTGGCAGTGGTCGATGAGTCGCACACTTCGCTCAGCCGCAAGTTCATACGTGCCATAGACGCCACGCCGGACGTCGCTGTGGTATGCAAGCCTGTGTCCATGATGGAGGCGCGCGAGTTCTACAAAAGGAGCGAGGTCAATGGCATAATATACATACCGAAGACATTCTCCGACGACATAACCGCAGGCAGGCAGACCCACGTGTCGGCATTCTCCAATATGGCGAGCATGCTTTATTTCAGAGCCATATATTCGTCTGTCAACTATGTGGCTATGGGACTGGGCGCCGACATTCAGGTGGACAATCTGATGAAGAAAGGCATGACCAGAAAGGAGGCCGAGATACAAGCCATGCCGTCGAAATACGAAATGCACGCCATGTTCAACCCTAAGGGCGGCTACTCGTCATTCCTCATTCCTTGTGTCCTTGTGCTTATAATCCAGCAGACTCTGGTCATAGGCATCGGCATAAGGGCAGGCACCGACCGCGAGAACAACGCGTTCCACAACCTGCTGCCGGCGCGCAAGCTCTATCACGGTGCCAGAAGAGTGGTGCTTGGCAAGGCGATGGCGTATTTCCTGTTGTATTTGTTTATTTCCACATACAACTTCGTCGTCATACCGTATTGCTTCAACCTTCCGCACTTGGCGTCGTTCGACACTCTGTTGGCGTTCATCGTGTCGTACGTCGTGGCATGCGTATTCTTCTCGATGGCGATTTCCGTGTTCTTCTACGAGAGAGAGGAAGTCTTCCTGATGTATCTGTTCACCACGCTGCCTCTTCTGTTCATGTCGGGAATACCGTGGCCGGTCGTCAACATGCCTACATTCTGGAAAATCTTCTCGGGATTCTTCCCGTCGACATTCGGCATCAGAGCCTTCACCAAGATAAATTCGGCAGGGGCGTCGCTGGGGCAGATCAACTTCGAGATAATGTGGCTTTGGATACAGGCAGGAGTATATTTCCTCTTCACTGTAGTGCTGTACAGATGGCAGATAAAAAGAGCCAACTTCAAGGACATGAAGAGAGGATAGAACAGTAAAACGGCAAGTTTTCGCATGTTTTTTTGCTCATATTCAAAATAATACTTAGTTTTGCATCCCAAATTTGAAAACAAAAACAGAAACTTAATATTATAGAGAGATGAAACAGACATTCCAACCACACAACCGCAAGAGACTTAACAAGCATGGATTCCGTGAGAGAATGGCGTCTAAGAACGGACGTAGAGTTCTTGCAAGCCGCAGAGCTAAGGGTCGTGCTAAATTGACTGTCTCTGACGAAGTCAAAGGTAGCAAGTAAGTCTTCTTTTCGCGAAGGAGCGATGAAGATGGATTCCCATAGAGAGGATAGTGTATTAGCACCATCCTCTTTTTGTGTTTCTTATTATTAATTTCAAGAATCCGCCGGCACTATGAAAAAAAACACAGTAAAGGAAGCATTCGGTTTCATATTCAGCAAAGTATTCTTAAAGCATTTCCTTATAGGAATATCGGCATTCGTGCTGCTGTTCTTCCTCGTCCTGTTCGGGTTAAGGTTTTACACCAACCACGGAGAGTCTGTGAAAGTGCCAGATCTGCGCAACATGAAGGTGGCGCAGGTGGAGTCGGTGCTCAACGACCTGGATTTGAAGTACGAGATAATCGATTCCGTTTATAATCCGAACGCCGCTCCTGGCTCAGTGATTGAGCAGACTCCTATAGCCGGCGAGAACATAAAGACTGACAGAACAATCTACATCTCGATAAACGCCCAGAGCAAACCTCTCATCTCGGTGCCTGAAGTGGCTGACCTGAGCATGAGAAACGCGCAGGCGACACTTGAGTCGTTAGGATTCAAAGTCGTGTCGATACAGCGTGTGCCATCGGAGTACAGAGATCTGGCTGTGGGAGTGAAGACCGTGATGGGACAGAACCTCATCGCAGGAAGCAAGATTGAGGTCGGCTCCAAGCTGATACTGATAGTCGGCTCGAGTGCCGAAGGCATCGACGGAGTAGCGGTCGAGATGGAGGAGGCTGTCGGCGATGAGACAGAGATAGAGATGGGCGCGGCATCACACGCCGAGCCAAGCAGGCTGTCTAATTCCGGAAAAGACATAGAGGAGTTCTTTTAATCGTCAATAGGCTTTTTATGGTGACAGACGAAGAATTCTATGATGAGGCTGACGACCTTTTGGACTCGCCTAAAGGTCAAGGCACCGACAAATACGAGCATTACCACTTCACAGTAGATAAAGGGATAAACCCAGTCCGCATCGACAAGTACCTTGTGAACTGCATGGCGGACACATCGCGCAACCGCATACAGGAAGCCACCGAGGCGCAGACCGTGCTGGTGAACGGCAAGCCTGTGAAGTCCAACTACAAAGTCAAGCCGTTCGACGAGATTTCCATACAGCTGGCATATCCTCCAAGCGAGTTCGACATAGAGCCGCAGGAGATACCTATAGACATCGTCTATGAAGACGAGAGCCTGATAGTCGTGAACAAGCAGCCTGGACTTGTTGTGCATCCCGGATTCGGCAATTTCGAGGGGACACTACTCAATGCCATAGCATGGCACTTGAAGGACGACCCTAAATTCGATGTCAACGACCCGACACTCGGTCTCGTTCACCGCATCGACAAGGACACGTCGGGTCTGCTGCTCATAGCCAAGACTGCCGACGCCAAGACGAAGCTCTCCAAACAGTTTTTCGACAAGACCACGCACCGCAGATACCAGACTGTCCTTTGGGGCAACTTCCAGGATGACGAGGGCACCGTGGTGGGCAACATCGGCCGAGACGTGCGCGACCGCATGAAGATGGCTGTCTTCCCACCGGATTCCGAGATGGGCAAGCACGCCGTGACGCACTACAAGGTGCTGGAGCGATTCGGCTTCGTGACACTCGTTGAGTGCCGGCTCGAGACGGGGCGAACACATCAGATAAGAGTGCACATGAAGCACTTGGGGCACCCGGTATTCAACGACGAACGGTACGGAGGTGATGAAATTTTATGGGGCCTTCGCACAGCAAAGTACAAGGCTTTCGTGAATAATTGCTTCTCGCTCTGTCCGCGTCAGGCATTGCACGCCAAGGAGCTCGGCTTCGTCCATCCGGTGACGGGCAAAATGATGATGTTCGACTCCAATCTGCCCGACGACATGACAGCCTTGATAGCAAAATGGAGAAAATACGTCTCTTCAAAAGACGATTTAATTGCATAAAGTTTATATTTGCAATTATGTAACCAAAGTTCTGTTAAATGAAGGTTGTAAAAATCATATCAGGCATATTGGCAGCTCTTGTGGGGCTGGTGCTTGTGGCCGTAATCACGGTTTACAATGTGATTCCCACTAAATACGGAGCATCGAAGATTTCGGAGTATGTGTCGGATATGCTGAAGGGCGACCTTAAAATCGGCGACCTTGACTATTCATTCTTCAGCACATTCCCTAATGTGACTGTAACGCTCGACAGTGTCAGCTTCGTTTCTAAGGCTCTGAACAAGCCGGACTCTCTGGCTTCATTCTCCAAACTGTATGCAAGCGTTGACCTGATAGACTTCCTCAAAAACGACAAGGTGAGCGTGGACTCGTTTTACTTGTCGGACCCTGCCGTATTCTTGAGAATAGACACGGCCGGCAATGGAAACTGGAATGTTTACGAGTCGGCTAAGAAGGAAGAGGACACAACAAAGACACAGATTCCAGAGATATTCATCAATGCGCTGAGCATCAAGAACGCCAAGTTCACGTTCCTCGATGAGATGCACAAGAGAAAGGCCAGCACCGACTCGCTCGACTTGAACATGAAAGGCGAATACGCGTCGAAGATAAAGGCGGACCTGATGCTCAGGACTCCGAGCCTCGCTTACAACGACACGACAGTCGAAGTGGCTCCTGTGCCATTCGCTGTGAACGCCGATGTGATACTCGACTCGCTTTTCACTGACTTCGACATAAAGAACTTCGCTGTACTGCTGGACGACGCCAAGTTCGCAGTAAACGGAAAACTGAAGTCCGACACAGCCTACAAGGTTTTCGACACAAACCTGGCCTTCGACATAGACATACCGGACGTGGAGCATCTGCGTTCGAGAGTGCCGCAGCCTTACGACAAGCACGTGGAGGAATTCATTTCCGGCGGCGCGATACACAGCTACGGCGAGATTACAGGACTTTACAAGGCTGACACGCTGCCTACAGTAAACGGCAATGTGGACCTGAACGACGTCTGGATAAGCTTCAAAGGCAAGGAGGGAAGGCTGAGTGCCAACATGCGTTCAAACATGAGCCTGAACTTCAAAGAAAAGAACAAGTCATTTGTCAACATAGACACTCTCCACATAACACAAGGCGACTCGTACCTGAAGACACAAGGAAAAGTGGACAGACTGCTGACCGACAATCCGCACATAGACGCTAAGGTCATGTTCTCGCTTCTGCTGGACAAACTGTCGCAGGTGCTTCCAAAAATCAAGGACTTGGCGTATTCCGGAAAAATCAAGGCTGACGCAAACGCGAGATTCGACCTGAAGGATTTGCAGAAGGGCGAGATGCGCAAGATGTACGCACACGCTGACATCGATGTGTCCAGAATCAAGGCGAGCATGCCGTCGGAAGGCGTGAATTTCTTCAGCCGTAATCTGAGCATAGAGTCGGGCATCAACTCGGTGCGCAGCAAGAGGAGCAATAAGATTATGTTCTTCTCCACACGTCTTAATGTTGACACCATGATGGCCAAGTACGGCAGGATGGTCAATCTGACAACGAAGGAATTCAACGCGTCATACACAGCCGACAGCGTGTACAACCACATACCATTTGTGCGTGGATCCATCAGGTTCACGGGCATGAAGACATTCTTGAGCGACACGATGGCGATAGTCGGCAACAAGGCGACAGTCTCGCTGACGATGAAGCAGGACACTGTTGACAAGTTCGTGCCTCGTCTGACGGCGCGCATCCGCATGGACTCCATGATGTACTTCTCGCCAAGCGACGCGGTGCTTACCGACTCTTTGCGCATGAGCCTCTCTATCTATCCGAGAGCGCGCAAGTTCAAGAGAGGAGCCAACGGCGAGCGAGTGTTGATAACAAACGCAGAAAGGAAGTACGTGGACATAGACTCTCTGATGAGGCTGCTTAACAAAGTGAGCGCGGCGGAGGTGCCTATGGACCAGGCGCTGAAGTCATTCCGATTCGACGGCAAGAGCAATATCAAGTTGGCGAGATACTATTCGCCATATATGCCTTTGCGCACCACGATGAGGAATATGGACCTCACATTCACCGACGACACAATCAACCTCAACAGACTGAATGCGAGGATGGGCAAGTCGATGGCGAACGTGTCGGGCGAAGTGCGCAATTTCCGCCGTTATTTTCTGAGAGGCCGCACACTGTCAGCGGACTTGTATCTGACGAGCAAGCGCATCAACTTCAACGAACTGCTCAACGCCTCATACAGGGGCAAGGAGACGAGAGAAACCTTCGCCAAGATTAAGGATGCGCAGAGGATGGGCTTGATTAAGCCTATGAACATGACTGGCGACAGGCTGATTCGCCCTCAGGTGTTCGAGCGCGGCTATATGCGCAAGCTGGAGGAGATGAGAGCAAAACGCAACAGCGACCCGGCACGCAGGGCAAGACTGGATTCGCTTATGGCGAAGGTGGAGGAGCAGCGCAGGGCCGATTCGATACAGCTGGCGCAATCGGCAGAGAGCGAGAAGGCTTCAAATGACTCAGAGTCGGAAGACACTCTTGCGGCGAACGCAGACTTCGGATTGCTTTGTCTGCCGTCTAACTTAGACATTAAGTTCAAGACCAAGGTGGACACAGCGAGATTCGCCAACCTGATATTGAGAAACTTCAACGGAGGAGTGCAGCTCAAGAACAGCACGCTGATGCTTAAGGACCTCTCGACAAAGACGAACGTCGGCGACCTGAAGCTCAACGCCATGTACCACTGCAACGACAAGAACGGCGCCGACGCCGGCATCGATGTGCAGGGCTCCAATGTGGACATAACCAACCTTGTGAACACAATGCCGGAGATTGACTCTCTCGTGCCTATGTTGCGTTCGTTCCAGGGCGTCGTGACGGTGGACTTGACAGCCAAGACGTCGCTCGACTCGGTGTACAACCTGCTGCTGCCATCGCTCAGCGCTGCCACAGTCATCAGAGGCGACTCGCTCGTGCTGATGGACGGAGAGACATTCTCCGAGGTGGCTAAGCTTCTCATGTTCAAGAAGAAGACCAAGAACCTCATAGACAACATATCGGTGGAGCTGCTGCTCAACAACAACGAGATGCAGGTGCTGCCGTTCATGGTGGAGATGGACAAGTACAAGGTGGCTGTCGGCGGCCAGAACTCGCTCGACATGAATTTCAATTACCACGTCTCTGTGCTCAAGTCGCCATTGCCTACGAAGCTCGGCGTGAACGTTTCCGGCACGCTGGACGACATGAAAATCCGTCTTGCAAGGTGTAAATACAAAGACGAGAAGACCGTCACACGCAAAGGACAGTTCTCCAACGGCGGTGTGAACCTCAGGAGCGAGCTGCAGAACAATCTCCGTGCCGCCATACGCAATGCCGTCAACTCGTATGCGACAGAACAGAAGGAGAAAATGTCGGCAGTGACCGAGGAGAAAAAGAAGAAACAAGAGTAAAACAACAAACATAACAAAGCAATGAAAAAGAACATAGCCATCGTAGCAGGTGGCGACCAGTCGGAAGTCGTAGTATCAAAGAAAAGTGCCGCAGGATTATTGACATTCATCGACACAGAAAAGTACAACCTCTATCTTGTGATATTGGAGGGCAATAACTGGACAGCGGAAGTCGACGGCAAGACTTACACTATAGACAAGAACGATTTCTCGTTCACAAAGGACGGGCAGAAGGTGACATTCGACTGCGCCTATGTGACCATACACGGCATACCGGGCGAGGACGGCCGTCTGCAGGGCTATTTCGAGATGATAGGAATGCCTTACACATGCTGCAACGTACTGGCTGCTGCCATGACATACAACAAGTACACTTGCAACCACTACCTTTCGGGCTTCGGTGTGAACATCGCGCCGGACATCCTGCTGAGAAAGGGACAGACAGTGTCGGCCGACGAGGCTGTGGCAAAACTCGGCTTGCCTATGTTCATAAAGCCTAACGTGGGCGGCTCGAGCTTCGGCGTGACAAAGGTGAAGAAAGCCGAGGAAGTGGAGCCAGCCATAGCCAAGGCGTTTGCCGAGGGCGATGAGGTGATACTCGAGAGCTTCATGAAGGGCACAGAGATAACCTGCGGAGTGTATAAGACCGACGAGAAGACAGTCGTGTTCCCTATTACCGAGGTCGTGTCAGAGAACGAATTCTTCGACTACGACGCCAAGTACAAAGGTCAGGTGAGCGAGATAACCCCTGCGCGCCTTTCCGACGAGCTGACAAAGAGAGTGCAGGCAGAGACTGCCAAAATCTACGACATAATCGGAGCCAAGGGTATTATCCGTGTGGATTACATAATAACTGAGGGCGACAAGATAAACATCCTCGAGGTGAACACCACTCCGGGCATGACTCCTACAAGCTTCATCCCTCAGCAGGTGCGTGCCGCCGGTCTCGACATCAAGGACGTGATGACCGACGTCATAGAATTCGCAATGAAGAAGTAAATCCTATATTGCATAAGCCAAAGAAGTCCGCTGTTTTCAGTGGACTTTTTTGTTTGGGCATAACAAGAAAGCAAGTTAAAAGGCATGATAGTTTTTTATAGTTTATAAATATCCATATATTTGCATTGATAGAAAAGAGAATTATAAACACAAAACAAGAATACAGCCAATGAAAGGAAAGCACATTTAACTGTGCATACACTTTAAAGAACACATATTGAAATAAGCGTTAATTGCTAATCTTGAGTCTGCTGAAACTTAGACACTTTTAGAATAGACACCAGTCAAGAACAAAGCTAATGACGCTCATGCTTTATAGCGTGGGCTTTTGTTCGTATATATTTGACTGGTAAGGTAGTCTAAGACCTCAGCGACTCAGGTAGATGCGATTTGAAAAGTTCCGCGCTTTTTTTTGTGTATGCATATCTCAAACAGCAAATATTAGGAACTGGGGAGGAAGCTGAAAAGCCTTTAAATGAGTAGGCAACCATATTTTATGATTAATGAAAATGAAAAGAATCAGTTATCTAATTATTTCGCTGTGTTTGGTGTCTCTTCAGAGTTTCGCTTCATGCAGCGAAGACAAAGACCAGCCAAGATTCAGAGCAAGCGGTGGTGTTTCAGGTACAGAGAATGGTCACAACTACGTTGACCTTGGTTTGCCTTCTGGCACGATGTGGGCAACGACGAATGTGGGTGCTTCAAATCCTCAGGATTATGGGAATTGTTATGCATGGGGAGAGATTTCTACAAAGGATAAGAAAAAATATTCATGGGAAAACTATACATATGGTTCCGATTGCAATTCTCTTACTAAGTATTGCAATAATAGCGTAAACGGGAATCTTGATAATAAGACCATACTTGAAGATGCAGATGATGTTGCGGTTAAAAGTTGGGGCGGCAAGTGGAGAATGCCTACTGCAGCTCAGCAAGAAGAGCTTATGAGCCAGTGTTATTGGGTATGGACAGACGACTATAATGGTTCAAGTAAAAGCGGCTATATTGTATATAAAGCGAAGTCGGCAAGCGATAGGGGAGTAAAAGTCGGCAAGGGCAATACTGCATCTTATTCTTATTCGTTGTCTGATAATCACATATTCTTGCCATCAGCAGGTTTTATTTTTGCGGTAAAGGAAAATTCTGATCCAAATTTGAACGAAGGACTTGGTGGATATTACTGGTCGGCATCATTGTCTTTGGAGACTCCGTATGATGCGTGGTCTATTGATTTTAATTCTGTCGAAGTATATGGGCATGTTAACAGCCGTTCATTCGGTCAGCCTGTCCGTCCAGTCTTTAAACCATAAAATGATAGTCTGTAAACATAAATCAGCAGAGTTATCGCTCTGCTGTTTTTTATTTATAGCAACAAATATTGTCTTCAGAATTGTTGAAATAGCCTTAAATGGTGATTGTGCATGGTGGCAGCAACTTATTTCTTTGCAATGAATAAAAACATGAAAAACTATGGCAGACAAAGAAGTAAGCAAATTGACAGACGTCCCAGAGACATTGCTGATACCGCTGTGGTCTCGGGCTGTGGAGACGGGGCGCAAGGACGCGCTGATAACCGACCGCAAGGCTGTGGAGACGATGAGCAGCATAGAGTATGACTTCAGCAAGTTCAAAAAGTCGAAGTTCTCGCAGGCTGGGTGCTGCATCAGGGCGAGCTTGATTGACAATGAGGTAAAGGATTTTCTGAAAGAGCATCCGGACGCAGTGGTGGTGTATTTAGGCGCAGGGCTCGACGCGAGATACGAGCGCATAGGCTGTCCGATGCTGACGCATTGGTATGACTTGGACCTCGGCGAGGTGATAGAGATGAGGCGGCATTTCCTGGAAGAGAGCGAGCGGAACACATACATAAGCGGCTCGATGTTCGACTACGGCTGGATAGAGAAAGTCAAGCAGCATGGCAAGCCTGTGCTGATAGTCGTGGAGGGTGTGCTGATGTACTTTCCGAGAAACGAGGTCAAGGCGTTCTTCGACGAGCTGTGCAGCCGTCTTGGCTCAGCGACTGTGATATTCGACATGCTTGTGTATATGCTTGTCGGCAACTCTAAGTATCACGACAGCCTGCCTAAGATGGGCAAGAAAGTGGAGTTCCTATGGTCCGAGCTGAATGTGAAGGACATGGAGCAGTGGAACAGCAAGATACATGTGGAGAAGGAATACTACATGAGCGACTACGAGAGAGGCCGTTATCCGTTGGCGGCGCGGCTGATGTATAAAATTCCGTATTTCTACAAGCGCATGAACCAGCGAGTGGAACGGCTGAGGATTGGCTGACGCACTGAGGGGCGGGGTCACAGCATCTCTTTCAGCGCTTTGCTTATCTGATCCATCGAATACCCTCTGCCGGCGGCGAATCTTATGAGTTTGACTCTTACTGCCAGTTTATCGTCGTCCTTGATGCTTTTGCGCTTGTTTCGGAGCAAGGCGGCGAGATGCTCAGCCTCGTCCTCTTTGTTGATGTTTTCTTCCAGGGCTTCGTTTATCGTCTCCTCGTCGATGCCTTTGGCGTAGAGTGCGTGCTTTATCTTGATTTCGCCCCATTTGTTGAACTTGGACTTCTCGCGCACGAAGGCTCTTGCATATCGCTGTTCGTCGATGAATTTGTGCTTCTTCAGCTGCTGGATTATGTCGTCGGCGTCGTCGGGGGTTATGCTCCACTGTCTGAGCTTGAGGCGGATGTCGCTTTCGCAATGCTCCGACTTGACGCATAGTCCGGACGCTCTGTTGAGTGCCTGTTCCTTGTTCAGTTCCATGGTTTATTTCTCAGCGATTATGTATCTGTCCTTGCCGCAGAAATCCTTTTCGAGCCTTACGCTCGTGAAGTTGAACGAGTTGACGAGCGACTCCGTGTCCCTGCCGAGGTTCTCGTTAATCTCGAACAGCAGTTTTCCGCCTCTGTAGAGGTGCTCGACGGCGTATCTCGCTATGGCTCTGTAGAAAACCAGGGCATTGTTGTCCGGCACGAACAGAGCGAGGCTCGGTTCGAAGTCCAAGACATTGGCGCTCATGTTCTTTCTTTCGCTTTCCTTTATGTACGGCGGGTTGGAGACAATCACGTCATACATTTCCTTGCCGCACTTCATGTCGTCGAGTTTGAGCGCGTCGCCTTGCATGAATTCCACGTCCACGCCGTTGAGCTTTGCATTCTCCTGCGCTGTCTTCAGTGCTGCCGGCGACACGTCGATGGCTCTGACAGTGGCGTTTGGCAGTCTTTTGGCTATGCTTATGGCTATGCACCCCGACCCTGTGCCGATGTCCAGCACCCGGAAGTCCTCGTCCTTGTCCTTGCCGTCGAGGTGAGCGCCTCTGCCCTCGGCTGCGAAGTTCACAAGTTCGGCGGTCTCCGGCCGTGGTATTAGAACATTTTTATTAACTTTGAATGTTAATCCGCAGAATTCCGTTTCGCCGAATATGTGCTGGATAGGGACATTTTGAAGCAGTTTGACTCTGACATTCTCCAACTCCGGTTTGGTCTCGTCGGTCAGTCCGTAGTCATCCTTGGCTAATATCTGAGCCTTGTCGAGTCCGGTCAGAGTCTCAACAGCGTAGAAGAATAGGGCGTCAGCCTCGTCCTTGCCGTATTTTTCGCAAAGAGAATTCGTGAAGTTTCTGCGTATTGCCATGCGTGAAGTTTTAGCGTATGCAACAAATTTAGTAAAAACTCGTTTGATATAAGTATGACTCAGGACGAGAAATATATGAGCATGGCAATGTCGCTTGCCTCGAAAGGCTTGGGGCATGTGGCTCCAAACCCCATGGTAGGCGCGGTGATAGTGGCTGACGGGCGTGTCATAGGCTCGGGCTATCACATGAAGTACGGTTCGTGGCATGCCGAGGTCAACGCCGTCAATTCCGTTCTGCCGGAAGACGAGCATTTGCTGCCTCAGTCCACGATGTACGTTACTCTGGAGCCATGTTCCCACTACGGCAAGACGCCTCCGTGCGCCAAGCTTCTCATCGACAAGAAAATAAAAAAAGTCGTCATCGCCAACAACGACCCCTTTCCGCAAGTCGCAGGCCGTGGCATCAGGATGCTGACCGACGCCGGCATCGAGGTGACGACGGGAGTGCTCGAGCGTGAGGGCAGGGAGCTGAACAAGCGTTTTTTCACTTTGCACGAGAAGCACCGTCCTTACATATTCTTGAAATGGGCGCAGACCGCCGACGGATTCATCGGCAAGCGCGGCTCTAAGGAGATAATCTCAAACGAGGAGACACAGAAACTCTCACATAGCCTTCGGGCTTCGGAGATGGCGATACTTGTGGGATGGGGGACGGTCATTAACGATAATCCACAATTAAGCACAAGATATGCCGAAGGCGAGAATCCTTTGCGGCTGTCCCTCTTCAGGGGCGATGTGGATGAGTTGCAGCGCCTTTCTCAGTCACTGAAAATCGCCGATAAGTCCGCTTTGACAATAATTTTTGCCGAGAGAGAAATTAAACTTAATAACTTTGCAAGAACTATCCGTGTTGATTTTGCTCAAGATGTTCTGTCTCAGATGATGCAGGAGCTTTGGTGCATGAACGTGAGTTCGCTGATAGTGGAAGGCGGGGCGCGCATGCTGCAGAGCTTCATAGACGCTGGGCTGTGGGACGAGGCGAGAGTGGAGACGGCTGCCGGGCTGACGTTCGGCGATGGAGTGAGCGCTCCGGTGCTGTCTGGCGCACGGCTTGACGCGACCGAGGAGTTCGGGGCAAACAAAGTGGATTTCTATAAAAGAGAATGCTGACAGAGATTCTGCATTACATATTCGTCGCACTTTACATATATTCTGTGTATTTGGCGTTCAGGCTGGTTTTCGGAGAAAACCGCGAGGCTATACGCACACTGGGCTGGATGATTGTGCTGTTGTTCGTGCCTGTACTTGGCTTGGTCATATACACGGTGTTCGGTCAGGCCATGCGCCAGAACAAGAGAATCCTCAAACTCAGTATCCGTAGCGAGAAAAACCTGAATGTTAGTGCGGAGGAAAGAGAGCGTGTGGAAAACATAATCTCGGAGGATATGCAGAACACTGGAGTCACGAACACTAAGAATGTCATGAACCTCATCCGTCTGCTTTATGGCAGCGGCAAGTCTCTCGTTTATCAGTCTAGCGACATACGCATACTCTCTGAGCCGAAGAATACATTCGATTCCTTGTTCAGAGATCTGGAGGCGGCTAAGGACCACATACATATAGAATTCTACATAATAAGCAACGACTCCACAGGAAACCGTCTGCGTGAGATACTTGTGCGCAAGGCGAAGGAGGGCGTCAGAGTGAGGGTTATTTATGATTACTGGGGCAGCACGATAGACAAGAAGTACAGGAAATCGCTGAAGGATGCCGGCGTGCGCGTTCATTCGTTCTTTCCGCCGAAGTTCCCGTTCATACTCCGCCATGTGAACTACCGCAATCACAGGAAAATCGTCGTCATCGACGGCAAGGTTGGTTACACAGGAGGAGTGAACATTGCGGACAGGTATCTGCTGGGCAACAACTTCGGATTGTGGCGCGACACGATGGCGAGGTTCGAGGGGTCTGTGGTGCATGGGCTTCAGGAGACATTCTTGGGAGACTGGTATTTCATAGACCACATGAAGCATCAGAAACCACGCTATTTCCCTGAGCCTGTTGTGTTCAATGAGTGTCGTAACTTTGTGCAGATTGCCGATTGCGGTCCAGACACTCAATACAAGACAATACTTCAGGGCGTATCATTTTTGATAACAACGGCGCAGAAATACGTTTACATACAAACACCTTATTTCATGCCGCCGGTAGAGCTTGAGAACGCTCTCAAAATTTCCGCTCTCAGGAAAGTTGATGTGCGAATACTTCTGCCTGAAGTTTCGGATGCGTCAATGGCGCAGTCATGCAGCGCGTCGTACATAGAGACAATGCTTGAGGCTGGTGTCAAGATATACTGGTACAAGGGTGGATTCCTGCACAGCAAGGCGATAGTGGCGGATGACTATATATCCACCGTCGGCACTTCGAACATGGACTTCAGAAGCTACGAGCAGAACTTTGAGGTCAATGCGTTCATCTATGACAACAAGACAGCGGTGCATCTGCGCGACAACTTCATGAAGGATTTGGGTTCTTCGGAGCAGATAGACTTGGAAAGCTGGCGCAAGCGTTCGTCGATAGACAAGATGAAGGAGTCATTCTCAAGGCTTTTCAGTCCGGCGATGTAACATAGTCTGCGGCTAATTCATAAAAATAAGTATCTTTGCAGAGTTTAAACCAAATTATATGAGGAAGAGCTTATTAGCATTAGTGATCTCAACGATATTCTCACTGACATGTGTTTACGGTCAGCACCTGCTTTATCTTAAGAGCGGCGACAATCTCAAGGGCGAGCTCATAGGCGGCAAGAAGGACACAGTCTATTTCAAGTTCATGAGCAACCGCCTCGCCTTGCCGATAAGTCAGGTGAACGCCATATACTTCGACGAATCGACAGCGCCAAAGGCTCTGGCCGACCCTTACGCCGACATGGACGCCAAGCTCATAGGATATGTGACTGATGTGCATGTGCTGTCCGAGGTGGAGATGCCAGACGCAGGCACATCGGTTTACATAGTGAAGGAGGCGGATGTCAAGGGCTTCGATTACAAGTTAGTAGCGGACACATTCCAGGTCGTGAACATGTACCGCGACATGTACAATCTCTATGTGAACGGCGGAATGCAAGTGCCTGACGAGCTCAAGGTCATGATGAAGGTTTACAATGTGGACACCGACGCGAAATTCGAGAGCGTCTGCCGCCGCACCAACAAGAATATCTCCTTGCTGAAGAACAACAAGAAAGCCATCAAGGCAGTGTGCGACAACGACGGAAAGTTCAGCATGCCAGTGGCTTCTGGCACATACTACATATTAATCGTCAGCAAGAACACCACCAGCGCCACTTCGGTCGAGGCCGGCGGAAGAGTTTACTGCGTGAAGGCGTCGGTGCAGCAGAACGAGGAATACGTTATACCTCCGGTTAAGTTCGAGGTTCAAGACTAAGACATTTTCATTAATTCATAATAAAACAGACTATCATGAAATTATTAGAAGGAAAGGTAGCATTGATAACAGGTGCTGCAAGAGGAATCGGCAAGGCCATTGCTCTTAAGTTTGCTCAGGAAGGTGCGAATATCGCTTTCACTGACCTTGTGCTCAACGACGACATGGCGGCTGGTTTGGAAGCAACAAGAAAAGAAGTTGAGGCTATCGGCGTGACATGCAAGGCTTATGCTGGAAATGCGGCCGACTTCGCAGAGACCGAGAAGGTTGTCAACCAGATAAAGGAGGACTTCGGCAAGATCGACATCCTTGTCAACAACGCCGGCATAACAAAGGACGGACTTATGCTCCGCATGAGCGAGGCACAGTGGGACGCAGTGCTGAACGTGAACCTGAAGTCAGCGTTCAACTTCATCCACGCTTGCGCGCCTATCATGCTCCGTCAGCGTGGCGGCTCTATCATCAATATGTCGTCTGTGGTAGGTGTTCACGGCAATGCAGGCCAGTGCAACTACTCAGCTTCAAAGGCAGGTATGATCGGATTGGCTAAGTCTATCGCTCAGGAGCTCGGACCTAAGGGTGTTCGTGCTAACGCTGTGGCTCCAGGCTTCATCGAGACTGCCATGACTGCTCAGCTCCCAGAGGAGATACGTGCCGAGTGGATGAAGAAGATACCTCTGCGTCGCGGCGGTCAGGTTGAGGATATAGCTAACGTATGTCTCTTCCTCGCATCAGACATGTCAAGCTATGTCAGCGGTCAGGTTATCCAAATCGACGGCGGTATGAACATGTAATCGTTCACCAAGAATAAAATCAGGCAAGGCTGGCTTCACGAAGCTGGCCTTTCTTTTTTATCTTTGTTGAAAGCAAAATTCGGGTATATGGCAAAAATAGTAGGAGCAGGAGAGACAATCGTGGACTTGATATTCAAGAACGGCGAGCCGCAGAAGGCGGTGCCGGGCGGTTCGGTGTTCAATGCGCTCGTCTCTGCCAAGCACGCAGGAGCCGAAGTGCTGTTTGTCAGCGAGACTGGCAAGGACAAAGTGGGGCGCATCGTGCTCGACTTTCTTAAGGACAACGGTATCTCCACCGACTACATATACCTTTACGACGAGGTCAACACGCCGGTGTCCATGGCTTTCCTCAACGACAGGAACGACGCCGAGTACGTATTCTACAAGCCGCGGCCGCAGAGCCTGCCAGTCGAGCCGTTGCCGGTGTTGTCGGACGGCGACGCGCTGCTTTTCGGATCGTTTTATTCCCTCAGCGCCGACACTCGCTCACGTCTGGCCCCGTTGCTCAGCCAGTCGGTGAAAGTCGATTGCGTGAGATATTACGACCCGAATTTCAGAAGCTCGCACCTCAAGGACCTCGGCCGTTTGCTTCCTGTCATACTGGACAACATGCGTTCGGCCGACATCGTCAGAGGTTCGGACGAGGACTTCCGCAACATTTTCGGCACGGACGAGTTTGCCGGGCTGTCGGGCGAGGATTTCGTCAGGGCGTTGTACGAGAGGCATATTGGAGCGTTGTGCGGCAACTTCATCTGCACATGCGGTTCGCAGGGCGTGTGGCTATGCACTCCGGAGCGTGTGAAGTTCTATCCGTCGCGCGACATAACGACAGTGAGCACAATAGGCGCCGGCGACAGTTTCAATGCCGGAGTTCTCAGCGCTGTTGTCAGTCTCGGACTGCGTAGAAGTGACCTGAAAGTGTTAAAACCGGAAACTTGGGACAAAATCATCACCGCCGGAGTCGATTTCTCGTCGGCAGTGTGTCAGACCTATTCCAACTACGTCCCGGACAATTTCGCATGGGATTCGTGTGAATGACGAAAAGTTTTTCGTAAAAACGCATTTTCATGATTATTCAAATCTGAAAATTGCGAAGACTCGGCACGCGGCAACCAAGAATCAAATCCTCGCAAAACACGCCTGAAAAATGGTCTGTTATTTGCTTTTGCGCGATTCTGCGCGATGTCCCATAATTTCCCTTTTTGGAAAACATTTTGTTAAAATGGATTATGTAACTTATTGATATACAATATCATTAACATAAATTAAGAAAACATTGTGTCATAACGTCTTGTTTATTTCGTGTTAATGTGTGTACTTTGCGTTGTTCCTTTTTGACGAGGACAAAACCCACAAAAACTGACATCTGCTTAATATAAATTAGTAGTAATCTTTTCATTCAATAACTATGATTCAGACAGTAGTAAAACGTGACGGACGTATAGTCGGCTTCAACGAGGAGAAAATCAGAGCCGCGATTCGTAAGGCGATGCTTAGCACCGAGGCTGGCGAGGACCAGGAACTTTTGTGCCGTATAGCCGACCACATAACGTACAACGGCAAAGAGCAGATGGGAGTGGAGGAAATCCAGGACATGGTGGAACTCGAATTGATGGGCAGTGAGCGCAAGGATGTCGCTAAGAAGTACATCGCATACCGCGACCAGAGAAGCATTGCGCGTCGTTCGAAGACTCACAACATGTTCCTTGAAATCATAGAGACAAAGAGCAACGACATAACTCGCGAGAACGCGAACATGAACGCCGACACTCCTGCCGGAATGATGATGAAGTTCGCCAGCGAGACAACAAAGCCATTCGTCGATGACTACCTGCTGAGCCCTGAGGTGCGCGAGGCTGTCAAGAACAACTACCTGCACATACACGATAAGGATTATTACCCAACAAAGAGTTTGACTTGCGTGCAGCACCCTATGGACAAGATCCTGAAGAACGGTCTTGTGGCTGGTCACGGAGCGAGCCGTCCGGCTAAGAGAATCGAGACTGCGAGCATCATGGGCTGTATAAGCATGGAGACTGCGCAGAACGAGATGCACGGCGGTCAGGCTATCCCGGCGTTCGACTTCTACCTTGCACCATACGTGCGAAAGAGCTATGTCGAGGAAATAAAGAAAGTTGAGGAGCTCACAGGCGAGGATTACAGCGACCTGTATGACGCAGAGATAGATGAGTACGAGAAGAAGAGCCTCGAGGGACTTTCTGGCAAGTCGAGAGTGAAGCAGTCGGCTATCAATCAGACTGTCGGCAGAGTGCACCAGTCTATGGAGGCGTTCATTCACAACATGAACACTATACACTCGCGTGGCGGAAACCAGGTGGTGTTCTCTTCTATAAACTACGGAACAGACACAAGCGCAGAGGGACGTTGCATCATACGTGAGCTTCTGCTCAGCACATACGACGGTGTGGGCAACCAGGAGACAGCCATATTCCCAATCCAGATATGGAAGAAGAAGAGAGGCGTCAACTACCTGCCAACCGACAAGAACTACGACCTCTACAAGCTGGCCTGCAAGGTGACTGCGAGAAGATTCTTCCCTAACTTCGTGAATCTCGACGCATCATTCAACCAGCATGAGAAGTGGAGAATCGATGACCCAGAGCGCTACAAATACGAGGTTGCGACAATGGGATGCCGTACCAGAGTGTTCGAGAACCGCTTCGGCGAGAAGACATCCATCGGACGTGGAAACCTTTCGTTCACTACTATAAACATCGTCCGTCTGGCTCTTGAGTGCAGGGACATCGAGAATCAGGAGAACAGAATCAACAAGTTCTTCTCCGGACTCGACAACATCCTCGAGATCGCGGCTAAGCAGCTCGACGAGCGCTTCAACTTCCAGAAGACAGCCTTGGCTAAGCAGTTCCCACTGCTCATGTCATCTCTGTGGGTGGGCAGCGAGAACCTCAAGCCTACTGACACGATAGAGAGCGTGATAAACCAGGGAACACTGGGTATCGGATTCATCGGACTTGCCGAGTGTCTGATAGCTCTTGTAGGCAAGCACCACGGCGAAAGCGATGAGGCTCAGCAGCTTGGTCTGAGAATCATAACTTACATGAGAGACAGAGTCAACGACTTCTGTGAGCGCTACCACCACAACTACAGCGTGCTGGCGACTCCTGCCGAGGGTTTGGCTGGACGATTCACAAAGAGAGACAGAAAGGACTTCGGCGTAGTGCCAGGTGTGACCGACAAGGACTATTACACAAACTCCAACCACGTGCCTGTTTACTACAAGTGCAGCGCTAAGCACAAGGCTGAAATCGAGGCGCCTTACCACGTGCTGACAAGAGGAGGACACATCTTCTATGTCGAGATTGACGGCGACGCTACACACAACCCAGAGGCGATAATGAACATCGTTGACCTTATAGACAAGTACGACATGGGATACGGCAGTGTAAACCACAACCGAAACAGATGTATGGACTGCGGATACGAGAACGCCGACCCTAACATGAAGACTTGTCCTAAGTGCGGAAGCACGAACATCGACAAGCTGCAGAGAATCACCGGCTACCTCGTAGGAACGACTGACAGGTGGAACAGCGGCAAGCTGGCGGAGCTGAAAGACAGAGTTGTACACACGCTTGATACCGAGTCTAACACTCACGAATAAATCATAAAGAAATAACGCAAAATGAAAAGAGCTGCGCTGACACAAGCGTGGCTCTTTTCACGAATAAATATTTATGGAAGACGAGAATATCATAAGAGTGATAAGCATCATGGACGACACCACAGTTGACGGGCCTGGATTCCGCACCGCCATCTACTGCGCCGGATGCACAAACGCGTGTCCAGGCTGCCACAACCCATCGACATGGGACCCGAACGCTGGCCGTGACATGACAGTGCAGGAGGTTTTCGATCACATCGTCGGTGACGAGTTCGCCAACGTGACATTCACCGGCGGCGACCCGTTCTTCCGTCCGCTCGGTTTCGCCAAGCTTGCGGAAAAACTCAAGGCGGAGACAAACAAGAACATCTGGTGCTACACGGGATATTTGTTTGAGAATCTTGTCAAGAACGAGAACGCCATGAAGCTGCTCAAGCATCTGGATGTGCTGGTGGACGGACCGTTCAGGCAGGAGCTCAGGGACGAGGATCTGCTCTACAGAGGCAGCAGCAATCAGAGGCTCGTGGATGTGCAGAAATCTCTCGCCGCAGGCAAATTCGTTGAGTATGATTACAATCCATACAAATTAAAATAAAGCAACAAAGAAAGTTCGTAAAAAAGAAGTATTTTTGTGACTTCTATATAGAATTCAATGGACAAGCTATCGCAAATAAAGGAACCCGTCAAGGCGGAATTCGCTCGTTACGAAAAGATGTACGACGAGTCCTTTGCTACGACGAACCCTCTGCTCAAGCAGGTGTACTCGCGTGTCACCGAGCGTAAGGGCAAGCAGCTCCGTCCTATTATGCTTCTGCTGGCAGCCAAGGCTTGCGGCGAGGTCACAGAAGTGTCCTACTACTCAGCGCTGGTGCTTGAGCTTCTGCATAACACCACACTCATACACGACGACGTGGTGGATGAGGCTAAGATAAGACGCGGCCAGCCATCCATCAACAAGGAATTCGGTAACAAGGTGGCAGTTCTTGCTGGCGACTATCTTCTGGCGCAGATCTTCTGGCTCACCAACAGCATCGGGAACAAGAAAATCCTGAAGGCGGTGTCCGAACTCGGAAAGGAACTAAGCGACGGCGAGATACTCCAGCTGATGCACACAGGCGACCCCGATTTCGCAGTGCAGAGATATGTCGAGGTGATAACAAAGAAGACTGCCGTGCTGTTCAGCACTTGCATGTACGCAGGAGCGGTGTCGTCGGGTAAGGCGGATGATAACACATGCGAATCGCTCAGGAGCTTCGGCAATGACCTCGGCATCTGTTTCCAGATGAAGGACGACATATTCGACTACAGCTATGCCAGCGAGCAGATAGGCAAGCCTGTGGGCAATGACATAAGAGAGAAGAAGATAACACTTCCGCTGATTTATGCGTATGCTGCGGCTAGTCAGGATGAGAAGGTCAAGATGGACGCAATGCTAAAGAGTGAGGACAATATGAGCGAGGAGCAAGTGAGATGGGCTGTGGACCTCGTGAGAAGGTACAACGGAGTGGAGAAAACGGAAGAAAAGATGAAGGAGTATCAGGCGACAGCGCTGAAGAAACTTGACGTGATAAAAGGCGAGTGCAGGGACTCGTTGGTGGAGATGCTCAGATACGTCGCTGAGCGTGATAAATAAAGACTTTTATGAAAACGAATAATAAAGCCGGACTTTCAAGAGTTCGGCTTTTGTTTTTATTCATAGTGGTGGATGAGGAATTCGCTGCCGTTGAAAGTGGCGTAGCTGAATTCGCGGAACCAGTCGCCGAGTATCACGACTCGGGAGCGTTCCATTGGCAAGTCAAGCAATATGTGGCGATGGCCGAACAGGTAGAAGTCCACGTCGTGTTTTAAGGCGTGTTTTTTCGCGAATAAGACGAGCGGTTCCTTATCCTCGCCCATGTATTCGCAATCTTCGTTGTCGTGCTTATTCCGGTTGCTTTTGCTCCATGTGTAGCCGAAGTTCAGCCCGATATACGGAGGCAGCATCTTGAACAGGAATTGCAGAGTCTTGGAGTGGAATATGGACTGTATAATCCTAACTGACAGTTTGTTGTCGTTCAGTCCGTCGCCGTGAGCGAGGAAGAACCTCTTGCCGAGGATTTCCTTTTCCATCGGCTTTGTGTGCACGTTTATGCCCAGTTCGTCAGCCAAGTAACCGAATGTCCACATGTCGTGGTTGCCGGTGAAGAAGTGCACTTCCACGCCCGAGTCGGCCATCTCGGCGATTTTCCCGAGGAATCTGACGTGCCCTTTCGGCACAACGGTGCGGTATTCGAACCAGAAGTCGAACATGTCGCCCAGCAGGTATATAGCCGCCGCCTTGTCCTTGATGGAGTCGAGGAAGGAGACGAGCTTCCTTTCGTGCGCGCGAGGGTCGCCTATGGCTCTTGAACCGAGGTGCGCGTCAGAAAGAAAATATACGAGCTTTTCCGCCATGGTATGTGTTTTTTATAGCAGTCCGAGTTCCAATTTCGCTTCCTCCGACATCATGTCGCGGCTCCACTCTGGCTCATACACCAGGTTTACAGTCGCTTTTGTTATGCCGGTGATGCCTTCTATCTTCTGCTTCACGTCGTCGAGTATGAAGTCGGCCATAGGGCACGAAGGCGCAGTGAATGTCATGTCTATTGTCACCTCCGAGCCTTCGAGGTCTATTTTGTAGATAAGTCCGAGGTCGTAGATGTTCACAGGGATTTCGGGGTCGTAAACGGTCTTCAGCGCCTCCACGATTCTCTCTTCGGTCTCCTCTTTCGTCAGAGCCTCGTTGTTTATGTTGTCAGCCATTTTAGGTTATGTTTGTTTGGTTATTCTGCGATTTCTGCTGCGATTTTTTCCACAAGGTCCTCAAGCTCTTGGCATATTCCGAGTCGTCCGTTTATCACGGTCACCGAGTCGATGCGCGCCTTGATGCACACCTTCTCGTCGGGCAGTCGGTAGATGTCCTGCATGAAGACGTATCTGATGCCGTCCTTCACGAGGTTGAGTCTTGAAGCGAATTTGTCGCCCGGCTTGAGCGAGTTCTTGTAGTCGATGGAGACACGCGCCACGACAGCGTCGATGCCTCTGTTGTGCAAGTCAGCGAAAGAGACGTTGTGCGCCTCGAGGAATTTGTGACGTGTATGCTCCAGATAGTGCTGGTAATTGGCGTTATTCACTATGCCCTGCAAGTCGCACTCATAGTCGCGGACTTCCATTATGTACTCAAATGCGTATTTTTTCATAAGTGCCACAAAGATAAGAAATAGGGAGGTAACAAGATTGACAAACAACGAGTTTTAATAATTACGGTTGGGCTATGCCGCTTGCTACGGTGTAGGCTGTGGTCCATGCCGCCTGCAGGTTGAATCCTCCTGTCAGCGCGTCTATGTCTAGGACCTCGCCGGCGAAGAACAGCCCCGGCACGGCTTTGGACTCGAGAGTCTTGTTGCTCACGGAGCCCAGTTCCACGCCGCCGCAAGTGACGAATTCTTCCTTGTACTGCCCTCTGCCGCTGACGTGGTAATTGTCCGAGAGCAGCACTGTCAGCAGTTTGTTCATGTTCTTCTTGCCGAGTTCGGCGAATGTTCTTTCGTGCGCTATTCCGGCTCTGCCGACAAGGTGCGCCCATAGCCTGTTGGTCAGGTTCTCGGGGTGGGCGGAGAGTATGTTTCTTGCGGCATAGCGTTTGGCGAGCGCCTCCAGTTCGTCGCGCATGGATTGTTCAGCGCGTCCGGTCCAGTTTATGGAGATGTCGCAGTTGTAATTCCTCTCGGCGAGCGTTCTGGCAGCGAATGACGATAGTCGGAGCACGGCAGGTCCGGAGAATCCGAAGTGAGTTACGAGCAATGCGCCCTCGGCACGCAGTTTCGTCCCGTTTATCAGCACCGAAGCCATCGGCACTGACGCACCCATGAGCGAAGTGAGGTCGCTGTCGTTCACTTTCAGGCTGAAAAGCGAAGGCACAGGCTCGGCAATCTTGTGTCCGAGCGAGCCCAGCGACTGCATCAGCTGGCTGTTGCCTATACCGCCCGTCGTCACCACAACACGGTCGAATGATTCTGCTGTGCCGTCAAGCGAGAATGTTCCGTCGTCGTGTCTCGTTATGCCGTTTATCTTGGCGTTGGTTATGATTCTCACGCCATGTCCGCGCAGTATGCCGAGCAGAGTGTTCACCACCTCGAAGGCGTCGTCGGACACGGGGAACACGCGGTTGTCGTCTTGTGTGTAGAGCCTTATGCCGTGGCTATCGAACCACGAGCATGCGCTGTCGTGGTCGAAAACGTAGAAAAGCCCTTTGAGCAGCCGGTGTCCGCGCGGATAGACGTCGGCGAGCGATGCGACCTCGCTGAACGAGTTGGTGATGTTGCACCTTCCTCCGCCTGTGAGCGACAGTTTGTGCATAGGTTTGGCGCCAGCCTCGAAGATGGTGATGTCGCACTCGTCGGACATCTCCATGATGTTGGCGGCGCAGAAGCATCCTGCCGCCCCGGCTCCTATTATGGCGATTCTCTTTCTCTGTGGCATGGGTGCAAAGATACGTTTTAAAATCATAAGCATACAAGATGCGGGCGTTGCTGAGATTTTCTAAATAAATTCCTATAATTGCATTTTTTATTACAAAGAGAACCATAAGCATTATATGTCAGAGAGCACCGGGAACAGCGAACATGACAAATTCTTGGGCAAGTACCGCAAGCAATCGGCGCGGGCTATGTGGCATGATTATGACGGCGGATTATATTTTGTGACCATTTGCACAAAGGACCGTAAATGTTATTTCGGCAACATCTCCGATAGCAGAATGTGTTTCACGGAGATAGGGGAATACGCGGAGCAATGCATCAAACAGATTTCGACACATAATCAATATGCGGAAATTTTATCTTGGGTGATTATGCCAAATCATATTCATTTAATGATAAAGATTTCCCAATTCGTAGAGACGGAGCACGCTCCGTCTAATTCACAGGGAATAAATAGATTACACCAGACGGAGCATGCTCCGTCTCTACAACAAAATCAATGTGAAAACGAGATTGTTGATGAGAAAATGCGCGCAATCTCGTCGCGCAAGAATAATTTGTCATACGCTGTCGGCAATTTCAAATCCGCTGTCACGAAATTCGCCAACGAACGCAGAATACCTTTCGTATGGCAGACACGTTTTCATGACCACATTGTGCGAGACATCTGCGAAATGAATCAAATCGCGGATTATATTGAAAACAACGTGCAGAAATGGGAGATGGACAAATTCTATGTATGAGAGGCCCTCTGCACAGAACTATTTTCTAAATAAATTCCTATAATTGCATCCCAAAAGGAAAAACGACATGCGCAGAACAGCATATTTGGTGATAATTACAGCGGCGGCGCTACTTCTCGGCAGCTGCACAGTTACTAAGAATACCACTCGAAAAGGCTCAACCCCGAGAACACGTTACGCCTCTGCATCAAAAGGGACAGGCGGCAGCAGCGCATCGCTCGGCAGCGCCCACAAGAGCAACTGCAGCAAACTGGGCGTCAACGCCTCATCGACCGACAACGCGCGACTCTACAGCGAGTGCGCCTCGTGGCTCGGCGCCAAGTACCAGTACGGCGGCACGACCAAGAGCGGCGTCGATTGCTCGGGATTCGTCTATATGGTGTACAAGGCTGTATTCGGCAAGACGCTCACGCGCCAGTCGGCAGGCATGCTGACCGACAACTGCACCAAGATAACCAAGAACCAGCTGCGCGAGGGCGACCTCGTCTTTTTCCGCACCGACGGCAAGAAATCGTCCACGCCCAACCATGTGGGCATCTACCTGAAAGAGAACAAGTTCATCCACGCCAGCACGTCCAAAGGCGTCGTGGTGAGCGACCTTCTGCAGTCCTACTACGTCACCAACTGGATAACCGGCGGCAGGGTGAAATAGAACTCACTTTTTTCTTATCATAGTCAGGCCGTCGCGCAGGGGGAGGATGACCGTCTCGATGCGAGGGTCGTTGGCGACGATGTCGTTGAATTTCTGCACGGCTATGGTCTGGTAATCGTTGTGCTTAGGCGTCTCCACGACGTGTCCGTCCCAAAGCGTGTTGTCGGCGAGAATCACGCCTCCTTGCCTGAGAAGAGGCAGTGTCACTTCTAAATACTGAGGGTATTCGCGCTTGTCGGCATCGATGAAAACGAGGTCGAAAGGCTCTTCGGATGCGAGTGTCGGGATTACCGTCAGCGCGTCGCCTATGACTTGGCGGATGTGCTTGCCGTACTCTGATTTGGCGAAAAACTCCGCCGCCACTTCTCCGTTCTCGTCATCGTTGTCCACAGTCACGACCACGCCGTCGGTCTCCGCCACAGCCTCGGCGAAGCACAGCGCCGAGTATCCGGTGAATGTGCCGAGTTCCAGCACCCTTTGCGCGCCTATCATCTTGGTTATCATCTTCAGGATTCTGCCCTCGAGGTGCCCCGACAGCATGCGCGAGTTGATGGCTGTGACGTGTGTGTGGCGGTCGAGCTCGGCCAGCAGAGCGGGTTCCGGCTCTATGTGCGAGAGTATGTATTCGTCTATTTGCTCCTGGTGGTTCATGGTGTTAATAATAAAGCACGGACGAGAGCATCTGTTCGTCGAAGACTCTTTCTGCAGCCTTTCTGATGTCCTCAGCCGTTATTTCGTTTATGTATTCGCAAATCTGCTCGTATGTGGCTATTTTGTCGCGGTGGAGGAACGACTTGGCGATGGACAGCGCCAGCGCCTCCTTGTTCTCGTTGGCTATGGCTATCTGCCCGAGTATCTGTCGTTTGTATTTGGCTAATGCCGTCGGTGTTATGGCGGTTGTCGCCAATTTCTCCATCTCGCGCGAGATGAGCTTCCTGCACTTGTCGAGGTTCTTCTGCTCCGCGCCCACATAGACGCAGAACACGCCCGAATCGGTGTACGTCGTCAGGTTGGACTCCACCGTGTACGCCAGTCCGTTGTGCTCGCGCAGCGCGAGGTTCAGGCGGCTGTTCATGCCCGGTCCGCCGAGTATATTGTTCAGCATGTACATCGGGTAGAACTCGTCGCTGCCCAAGGCGCATGAGCGGTTGCCCACGACGAGGTGTATCTGGTGTGTCCTCTTGCGTTTCTCTATGTCTTTCTGCGTGTATATCGTGTTCTGCTCTCGTGTGTGTTTGCGCAGGTTGGCAGGTATGCCGCCCACGCATTTCTCAACCACCTTCAGCACTTTCTTGAAGTCCAGCGGCGACACCGAGAAAAAGACCATCTGGTCGGTGTTGTAGTTGCACTTCACGAATCCGGCAGCGTCGTCGGTGGTGTATTTCGCCAATTTGCGCGCCGATCCGAGTATGTCGATGCCCAATGTGCGCTTGTCGAAAATCAGTTCCTCGAAGTCGTCGAAAATCAGTTCGGACGGCGTGTCGTTGTACGACTCTATCTCCTCGGCTATGACTTCGGCCTCGCGTGTTATCTCCTTCTGCGGAAACGTGGCGTTGAAGACCATGTCGGAAATCAGTTCAGCCGCTCTCTCGAAGTCTCTCGCCAGCGTTGTGGCGTAAACGAAAGTCTCCTCCTTGGTCGTGTATGCGTTCAGCTCGCCGCCCACGTCCTCCAGTCGGTTGATTATCTGTGTGGCAGTGCGGCGTGCCGTGCCTTTGAACATGGTGTGCTCTATGAAGTGCGCCATGCCGGTCTGCGACGGAGTCTGGTCGCGTGCTCCGGTGTTTATGCCGATGCCGCAGCAGCAGACGTTCGATGCCTGTTGCAGATGCACGAGTTTTATGCCGTTGCTGAACTTGTGTGTGAAATACATAACGAGCGCAAAAGTAGTGAAGGACTTATGATTAATCATTATCTTTGCTGAAATAAATTTATAAATATGTCAGCGATAGTCAAGATTTCCACCTCATTGGGTGATATGAAAGTGAGACTCTACGACGAGACTCCAAAGCACAGGGACAACTTCCTGAAACTCGCTAACGAAGGCTTCTACAACGGCCTTCTCTTCCACAGAATCATCAAGGGCTTCATGATACAGGGCGGCGACCCTGAGAGCAAGACCGCGCCTAAGGGCAAGAGCCTCGGCGCCGGCGACGTGGGCTACACCATAGACGCCGAGTTCGTGTATCCGCAGCTGTTCCACAAGAAAGGCGCATTGGCTGCCGCCAGAACAGGCGACGAGGTGAACCCCGAGAAAAAGTCTTCTGGCTGCCAGTTTTACATAGTGCAAGGCAAGAAATACTCCGACAGCGAGCTCAACCAGATGGAGAAGCAGATGCTCATGCAGGCCAAGAATAAGAGATTCAACGCGATGCTCAGGGAGAACGCCGACGAGGTGATGAGGCTCCGTCTGGCAAGAGACCAGAAGGGGCTTATGGCACTGCAGGCCAAGCTGATAGACGAGCTTGAAAAGGAGTTCAAGGGCAAGAAGGTGAAGTTCACCGACGAGCAGCGCGAGGCTTACAAGACAGTAGGCGGAACGCCGTTCCTCGACAATGATTATACCGTCTTCGGCGAGGTGATAGAGGGTCTCGAGATAATCGACGAGATAGCAAAGGTGAAGACCGGCCGAGGCGACCGTCCTGAGGACGACCTCAAGATGACCGTCACAGTAGAATAACACAAGGAAATGCGAATAGACATCATATCGGTAATGCCGGAGCTGCTGGAAAGCCCTTTCGCCCACTCGATAGTGAAGAAGGCGATAGACAAGGGGCTGGTGGAGATTGTCGTGCACAACTTGCGCGACTACTCGGTGAAGACTACCGGCAGAGTGGACGACTACCCTTTCGGAGGAGCCGCGGGGATGGTCATGCAGATAGAGCCGATAGACCGCATAATAACCGAGCTTAAGAGCCAGCGACACTACGACGAGGTGATATTCACGTCGCCCGACGGCGAGAAGTTCGACCAGAAGATGGCGAACACGCTGTCGATGAACGAGAACATGATAATCCTCTGCGGTCACTACAAAGGCGTGGACTACAGAGTCCGTGAGCACTTCATCACCAAGGAGATTTCCGTGGGCGACTATGTGCTGACGGGCGGCGAACTGCCTGCCGCAGTGATAGCCGACGCCGTGGTGAGGCTGATTCCGGGCAGCATAGGCGACGAGCAGAGCGCGCTGAGCGACAGTTTCCAGGATAATCTTCTGGAGCCGCCGGTCTATTCTCGTCCTGCCGACTACAAGGGCTGGAAAGTGCCGGAAGTGCTTCTGTGCGGCGACCACAAGAAGATAGAGAAATGGAAGGAGGAGCAGGCGCTTGAGCGCACCAAAAGGCTCCGTCCGGATTTGTTAGAGTAAAAAACATAAAACAAAAGTTATGATAAAAGCAGGAGTTATCGGTGGCGCAGGATACACCGGCGGCGAGTTGCTCAGAATACTCGTCAACCACCCAGACGTGGAAATTGAGTTCGTGAACAGTAACAGTAATGCGGGCAACAAGCTCTACTCTGTTCACGAGGGACTGATAGGCGAGACCGACATGGTCTTCACCGACCAGCTGCCATTCGAGAAAATCGACGTGCTGTTCTCGTGTCTCGGACACGGCGACACGAAGAAGTTCTTGGAGTCGCACACAGTGCCAGCCAACGTGAAGATAGTCGATTTCACCCAGGACCACAGAATCAAGGCCGAGGGCAACGACTTCGTTTACGGACTGCCTGAGATGAACAGAGAGAAGATAAAGGGCGCAATGCACATAGCCAATCCGGGCTGCTTCGCCACAGCCATACAGATAGGACTGCTGCCGCTGGCCAAGGCTGGTCTGCTGACCAACGAGATAAACACGACAGCCATAACCGGCAGCACCGGCGCGGGACAGAAGCCATCGGCTACATCGCACTTCAGCTGGAGAAACAACAATATCTCCGTTTATAAGGCGTTCGAGCACCAGCACCTGCTGGAAATCAGACAGTCGCTCACACAGCTGCAGGGCAAGTTCGACACCGAGCTGAACTTCATCCCAGTCAGAGGCGACTTCGCGAGGGGCATCTTCGTTTCCACTTACATGACAAGCGACCTCACCATCGAGCAGGCATACGACCTGTACAACGATTTCTATAAGGATGCGGCGTTCACATTCGTCGCTGAGGGCAACATCGACCTAAAGCAGGTGGTGAACACCAACAAGGCTGTCGTGAGCCTTCAGAAGCACGGAAACAAGCTTTTGGCGCTTAGTGCGATAGACAATCTGCTGAAGGGCGCGGCTGGCCAGGCAGTGCAGAACATGAACCTGCTGTTCGGACTGGACGAGAAGGCAGGTTTGAAGCTTAAGCCATCGGCATTCTAATCGGCATAAGGCGATAATATAAAAGCGGGCAGAGATGTCCGCTTTCTTTTTGTGTGCCTGCGTGTGTGAAAACAAAAAAGCCGAAACGAAAGTTTCGGCTTTTCTTTCTGTGGGCGTTGACGGATTCGAACCGCCGACCCTCTGCTTGTAAGGCAGATGCTCTGAACCAGCTGAGCTAAACGCCCGGAATCGTATTCCCTTAAAAGCGATGCAAAGATAGCAATATTTTGTCAACGAACAAGCGTTGCACTAAAAAAGCGCGACATAAAAACAAAAAAGACTGACCTCGCTTGGCCAGTCCTTTTTGATAACCTTAAATCTAATACTATGAAAAACACGATGCAAAGATATAGGTTTTATGTTATACAACATATATTTCTCGTTAAAAATATGTTAAATGTATGCTAAAAAACATCTTAAAAAATTTTATTTTAAGGTTTTTGTATGTTCAATTAATGTTAATAGGCAGTAAATAAGCGCGTTACAAAATATACATAGCGTAATGTGCTATAAATCAGTTTTCAGCACTGCGTGAATCTCTGTTTTGTGCTTGGATTTGAACTTCTCGTTGCCGTATGAAATGTCTTTTTCGGAGAAATACCGGAACTGCCCGACCTTGATGAAGAGGTTTGTGCATTTGTTGATTTTGGCTTTGGCGCAGACGTAGTAGCGCAGTCCCTCGCCGTACATCATGGCTGACGAGAAGGCGTAGAGCACGTCGCTCTCGTAGGCGTAGAAGCGGTTGTTGTAGTCCAGCGCCTTGAAGTAGGCTATGCGCGAGTTCAGCGACAGCGGCAGCGACTTGAGGCTGTAGTTCATGTCGGCGCGCACGGAGTAGCCCCATGTGCGGTCCTGTGTGTCGTAGTCGAAGCTGTTCACCTCGACCGACGGCTTGCATTGCAGCCTGCCGTGCATCCAGTTCGCGTTGACATCGGCGCGCAGTGTCATGCGGTTCTGGTGGTCGATGTATTGCAGTGTCGGCGCCTTGGTGAAGTATTTCTGCGGCAGGTTGTGCTCCGTGCGTTTCAGTCGGAAGCTGAGCGCCGCTCCTACTCGCCGGCTTGGGTAGAGCTCGATTTTGGTGAATGTGTTGTAGCCGTTGGATGGCATGTCGGTGCCGTATTTCGCCCACGGATACGAGAAGAAGTCGGCGAAGGCTGACATCCTGAGCCCGGGCAGCGGAGAGAATGCGGCGCCGATGTAGAATCCCTGCTCGTTGTTCACTCGTCCGCCCTCTGCCAGCGAATTTGACATGATGGCGTTGTACTTTTCGGAGTAATAGCGGTGCATGACGGTGAGCTTGAGGAACGACAGCGGCTTGAAGTCTATGGAGTTGATGGTGGCTAAGGCGTTGTCGCCGCTGACGGCGGTCTCGCCTGAGATGTAAACATGGCGCCAGGTGTAGCTGTAATCGACGCTTGCCGCCACTTGCTCCCAGCCGCGGAAGTAGAATGTGGTGTAGAGCTTGTCGGCAGGCGCCATCTTGTGGTCGAACCACACGCAGGCGGCTGTGGCGCCGAGTCTGAGGTCCTTGTGTGCGAAAGTGACGTTGGCTCCGGCGGTCTGCATCAGCACAGTGCCGCGGTTTTGCAGCTCCTTGTCGGTACGGTGCAGTCCGGTCTGGTTGATGGACGAGAATGTGGATGAGTCCGACAGCGCTGCGTCAATGTCCTTGATGGAGTAGAACGCCGATATGTCAACTTTGCCGAAGTTGAGTGTCGTGCCCACGCCTTGCAGCAGGTTCTGCTCGGATATGGACGACGAGCGCTTGACGCCGATGTCTGCCGTGCCCACGCTGTTCACCTCCGACGAGAACCCGAGCGAGAACGCCGAGTTCATGACGAGTCCGCGTCCGAACGTTGCGGTCATGTTGCCTAAGACGACGCGCTTCAGCCACATGTCGTTGTCTATCTGCACATAGGCGTGGTACGAGTCGAAGCCTTTGTTGCGCTTGCCCCAGAACTGCTCGCCGGCATCCTTCTCGGCGTTGAATCCTGCGTTTATGCGGTTGGAGTAGCGAAATCTGTAGTATGCGGCGCTGTAGAACTGGCTTGGCTCGCTTGCCTCCGGGCAGTTGTCGCCCCTTAGCGCTATTTCGTGGCGTCCTTGTCTAAGGGCGTTCTTCAGCGGTCTCTTGTTTGTCGGCTCGGCTCCATTCTCCGCCTTGCCTGTGGTGACGAACGGCATCAGGTTCAGCACGTCCTGCCTGTACATTCCGTCCACGAGGAACAGCTCGTTCAGGTCGTCCATCTTGCCGTTGCTCTCGATGTATCCGCAAATGGCGTCAATCTGCAGTGCCGACAGGAATTGCAGCGACTCCAGCTCCTCTTTCAGGCGTTTGTTGCTGTTTATCACGATTTTGTTCTCGAGCCTTTCCTCGAGTTTCTCTCTGAGCATGGCGAAAACCTCTTCGCTGGCGTTCTCGTCGGTCTGGTCGCTCATGGAGTAATATGCGTCGATAATGTCGTCGATGCGGCTTTCGAGCGCGGCTTGGCTTATGTTCTCGCCGTGCGCTGTGCCGAGTGTCAGCAGTGTTGCGATTGATAGTAGTAGAGTGCGTCCGTGCATTGTCAGAAAAGATAAGAGAGTGAGCAAGTGGATGTGTTTCCTAATGCGTAATGGCGGCTGAAGCGTGATGTCAGATGAAAGTCCTTCCACATGAGTCCCAGTCCGATGTCAGGGATGAACGGCGCGCCTTGGCATCCCACCGATGCCGACATCCACGACAGTATCTTCCACTCCACGCCCAGATGCCAGTCCCAGTCGTGCTTGCCGCTGCGGTCTAGTTGCCCGAGGAGCACCACATGACCGTCGTAGGAGTAGGACATGCCGAGCGAATAGACGGAGCTTATGTCGAAGCTCCTGCCGTTAATCGCGATTTTCGTCATGAATGGATTGAACGAGTGCAGCCCGATGACAAGGTTCTCCAGTGGCTCGTACATCAGTCCGACCTCGCAGAGCGCATTGCCCCGGTAGCGGTCGATTTCCTGCTGCTCCACATAGTAATAGTCCACGCCGACAGACATGGCGAAGCGCCGTGTGAACATGCGCGATATGGCTATGCCGACGATATTCTCGTTGTATGCGCTTATGCCGAAGCGCGAGAATGCCGCGCCGAAGCTTGCTATGGGCGTGTTGACGGATGAGGCTGCGGAGAATGACGACAGCTCCGACATGGCGAAGCGGTTGTTGTAAAGCAGTGACGCTGAGCCGTGTATGTTGTTGTCCTTGAGGTCTCGTCTGGAGAATGCCATCGCCGACGGGTTGTGGAACGGTGTCCATGAGCCGTGGTAGGCTGCGGTGGCGTTGGCTGGAGTGGTTGAGGCGGTTATTGCCAGCGGCTCGTACTGAGCGGCGGCGTGCGATAAGAATGCTGTGAGCAGGAGTATTGTCGATAGGAGTCTTTTTGTCATTCAGCCGTCGTTACTTCTATGTTCAGCTTTCTTATTCTTGAAGCCACGGAGCGCAGTGTTTCCGCCGGCACTTTCTCGAGGCTCGCCACCGGCGCTTTTCTGTCCAGAGCGTAGAGCATCACCATCTTCGGCTTTATCTTCTCCATGGCGTTGAGATACGCCTCGATTTCCTTCTCGGTGGTGTTGTCGAACTCCACGCCTTTGTACTTGCCCTTTATGAGTATGGTTTGTATTATCACGTTGCCGCCGAAAGAGCCCAACTGCTTTATCAAGTCGTTGCTGTTGAACTTGGGCGAGTGCGGCAGGTCTATGGCTCTCATGGTGCTTGTTATGGCGGAGTCCAGTTTGAGCACAGGCATGTCGATGCGCTTCAGTGCAGCTACGACATCCGGCTTGGTTATCGTCGTGGAGTTTGAGAGCACTGTTATGTTGGTGTCGGGGTAATACTCGTCCCTCAGCCTTATGGTCTCGTCTATTATTTTGCCGAATTCAGGGTGCAGAGTCGGCTCGCCGTTGCCCGAGAACGTTATGCTGTCCACAGCGATGTCGTTCTCCTTGAGTTCCTTCAGCCGGTATTCCAGCACGGAGATTATCGACTGGCAGTCGTGCAGGGCGATGTCCTCCGGACGTGGTTTGGGGTTCGAGAATCCGCATTCGCAGTAAACGCAGTCGAACGTGCAGAGTTTTTCCACTTCCGGCATTATGTTTATGCCAAGCGAGCGTCCGAAGCGGCGGCTGTTTATCGGGCCGTAGATTATATGTTTAAGCAGCCTCTTTTGCTTGAATTCGTCGTTTAAACTCTGCTCTTCCATCGCGGTGAATTATTTTACCTGGCTCATGGCTTTGTCCACGTTCTCAAGCATTCTGTCCCAGGAGTATTTCTTCTTCTCCTCCTTGATATTCTCGACGAACTCGGAATAGCGTTCATTGGCGTAGAAGTCGTTTATCGCATCGGCTATGACTTTCGCCTCCGGTTCCACCGAGTAGCCCACCTTGCCGTTCGGCACTATCTCCGGCAGTCCGCCCACGTTGGTCACGAGCATCGGCTTCTCGAAGTGGTAGGCTATCTGTGTCACGCCGCTCTGCGTGGCTGTCTTGTAAGGCTGCACGATGATGTCGGACGCGCAGAAGTAGTTCTTCACCTGCTCGTCGGCTATGAAGTCCGTGCGCCAGATTATCTTGCTTTCGAGCCCGAGTTCCTTCTCCAACTCGAAGTATGTCTCGCTGTTGTTGTAGAACTCTCCAGCCACTATCAGCTTTATGTCGCTGTTCTTAATCCTCTCGTCGGCTATCGCCTTGAGCAGGATGTCCAAGCCCTTGTAGTCGCGTATGAACCCGAAGAAGAGCATGTACTTGGCGGAAGGGTCGAGCCCGAGGCTGCCGATGGCTTCCTCACGGCTGACGGCAGTGCCGAAGTTGTCGTATATCGGGTGCGGCGACAGCAGGCAAGGTTTCTTGTCGTTGAGCGACTTGAGGTCGTCGTACACCGACTTCGACATGGCTATGAAGGCGTCGATGCTGCTGACGAAGTACTTGGACAGTATCTTGTCGCCTGGTCTGTGCTCGTGTGGTATTATGTTGTCGAGTATGGATACGACCTTGGTCTTTCCGTTGCCCTTCACTATGCGCGCTATCGTGCCGAAGCATGGCGCCATGAGCGGCAGCCAGAACTTGATGATGAGCAGGTCGGCGTTCTTCTTCTTCAGCTCGCGTCCCACTTTTATCCAGTTGAACGGATTTATCGAGTTCACCTTGCGCTTTATGTCAAGGTCTTCGGGGCGCGGGTCTGGAGAATACTGCGTTTTGCCAGGGAAAAGGAAAGAAGGGTATTGCAGGGTGAAGGTGAATATCTCCACCTCGTCGCCCTTCTTGATGTACTCTCTGGCTATCCTTTCGTCGAAGTCGGCTATGCCGCCTCTGTACGGCCACGCAGGACCAACGATCAGTATCTTCATTACTATGTTTTTACTTTAAGTCGAATCCGATGTCGCGGCGGAAGTACTTCTTGTCGAATTCTATTTGCTGAGCGCCCTTGAACGACTGTGCCAGAGCTTCGTCCTTGGTCTTGCCGTATGAGCTGACGGCGATAACTCGTCCGCCGCTTGTGACAACCTGTCCGTCCTTCACGCTTGTGCCGGCGTGGAAGACGATGCTGTTCTCCACCTTGTCCTGACCGGTGATGACCTTGCCCTTCTCGTAAGCCTCAGGGTAGCCGCCGGAAACGAGCATCACTGTCACGGCGTAGCGTGGGTCTATCTCGAGAGTCTTCTCGGCGAGGTTGCCATCAGCCACACCTTCCAGCAGGTCCACGAGGTCGCTCTTTATGCGCAGCATCACGACCTCGGTCTCAGGGTCGCCCATGCGCGCGTTGTATTCTATTGTGTATGGCTCGCCTCCTACGTTTATGAGTCCGAAGAAGAGGAAGCCCTTGTAGTCTATCTTGTCGGCCTTGAGTCCTTCTATCGTAGGGCGGACGATTCTGTCCTCGACCTTCTTCATGAACACATCGTCGGCGAATGACACAGGTGAAACCGAGCCCATGCCGCCGGTGTTCAGTCCCTTGTCGCCCTCGCCGATTCTCTTGTAGTCCTTAGCCACAGGGAGTATCTTGTAGTCGTTGCCGTCGGTTATGGCGAAGACTGAGCATTCGATGCCGCTGAGGAACTCCTCGAGAAGCACTGTGCTGCTGGCGTCGCCGAACTTTCCGCCAAGCATCTCGTCCAGCTCCTTGATGGCCTCGTCCAGGTCGTTGAGTATCAGCACGCCCTTGCCGGCAGCCAGTCCGTCGGCCTTGAGCACGTATGGCGCTTTGTGGCTCTTGAGGAAAGCCACGCCCTCGTCTATGTTGTCTTTTGTCACGCTCAGGTAT
Organism: Paludibacteraceae bacterium; assembly: GCA_017937025.1. Lineage (GTDB taxonomy): Bacteria > Bacteroidota > Bacteroidia > Bacteroidales > Paludibacteraceae > UBA4363. The sequence goes on from JAGBEJ010000004.1 coordinate 271,056, forward strand.
CCGGCTGTAGGGATGTTGTGGCGCATCATGAACTGCTTGGAGAAGTCCTTGCTGCCCTCCATCTGCGCGCCCTCCTTCGAAGGTCCAATCACTGGGATTGACTTCAGCTGAGCGTCGTTCTTGAAGAAGTCGTAGATGCCGTCCACGAGCGGAGCCTCTGGTCCTACGACCACCATGTCAACGCCTTTTTCCAAGGCTGCCTTCTTTATGCCCTCGAAGTCGGATACGCTTACGTTGATGTTCTCGCCGCAATTCGTTGTTCCCGCATTGCCTGGAGCGATGTACAGTTTCTCAACTTTTGGACTTTGTGCTATTTTCCAAGCGATGGCGTGCTCACGTCCTCCTGAGCCTAAAAGAAGTATCTTCATATTCTGAAAAAAGTAGTGATTTTTGTGTTTTACAATATATATCGCAAATATAAGCAATATTAATAACCCTTTTTCTCTCATTTTCTCATTATATTTGTCTTTAGCGTCATTAATTTAATTGATAATGAGTATGTCACAGCAAAAGCGTTCCATTTTCTTCCGTGTGTTGGCTGCGTTCCTGTCTTCGTTTTACGGCATAGGCGTGAACTTCAGAAATTTCCTGTTCAACACAGGTCTTATTTCAAGTAAAAAATACCGCTTGCCGATAATCTCGGTCGGCAACATAACTGTCGGAGGAACAGGCAAGACGCCGCACTCGGAGTTCATACTCTCCACACTGACGCCGTTCATGCAGGTGGCGCTGCTGAGCCGAGGCTACAAGAGAAAGACCAAGGACTTCATCATAGCCGACAAGAACTCCACCGCCGACCAGATAGGCGACGAGCCATACCAGATACACAAGAAGTTCCCTGAAGTGGTGGTGGCTATCGACGCCAACCGACGTCGCGCCATCGAGAAATTGCAGACTACATATCCCAACCTCGGAGCAGTGGTCATGGACGACGCCTACCAGCACCGCTTTGTGGAGCCGGGCATAAACATCCTCCTGATAGACTTCAACCGCCCTCTGCACGAGGACCATCTGCTGCCTCACGGCGAGTTGCGTGAGCCGGAGCATAACAAGAACCGCGCGAACATCATAATCATAACCAAGTGTCCAGAGGCAGCGACACCTATCGACTACCGACTGATAACCAAGCACCTGAAGCCACGCCCTTACCAGACGCTGTATTTCTCGTCAATAAAGTACGAGGAACTGCAGCCGGCATTCGGCGGCGCTCCGGTGACAAAGGAAATGCTGCGCGCCGGCAGATACGGAGTGGTGCTGCTGACAGGCATACAGAACGACGCGCATGTGAAGCGGCATGTGAACGAATTCGCCGACAACGTGAAGGCTATTTCGTTCCCGGACCACCACGACTTCACGATGGAGGACATCCAGCTGCTGGAGAAGACATACAACAACCTCGGCAACGAGAAGAAGATAATCATAACCACAGAAAAGGACGCAGCGAGACTCGAGCACTCGAACATGATAACCGACGAGCTTAAGTCCAGCATCTACGTTCTGCCTATCAAGGTGAAGATACTTTTCGACAAAGAGGAGGATTTCAAAAAACAGATACTCGACTATGTTAGAAAGAATACGACAAACAACAAGCTATCTAAGGACCCGATTAAATAACGAGATTCCAAAGGCGGTCATCGTGCTCGGCAGCGGACTGGGACAGCTTGCCAACGAGATAAGCGGCAAGACGGTGATACCTTACTCGGAGATACCGAACTTTCCCGTTTCGACAGTCGAAGGACACGCCGGCAACCTGATAATAGGCGAGCTGGCAGGGCAGCGTGTGCTGGCCATGCAGGGGCGTTTCCACTACTACGAGGGCTACAACATGAAGGAAGTGACATTCCCGATGCGAGTCTTCGCGGCACTTGGCATAAAGGTGGCGATGCTCTCCAACGCAGCAGGAGGCGTGAATCCGCAGTTCAGTAAGGGCGACGTGATGCTCATCACCGACCACATAAGTTTTCTTCCGGACAACCCTCTGAGAGGCAAGAACCTCAGCGAGTTCGGACCGCGATTCCCCGACATGACGCACGCCTACGACCCGCAGCTCATAGAGACTGCGCGCAGAGTGGCTAAGGACAACGGCATAAACCTTCACGAGGGCGTTTATATCGGCGTGCAGGGTCCTTCGTTCGAGACTCCAGCCGAGTACCGTTTCTTCCACACCATAGGCGCCGACGCCGTGGGCATGAGCACAGTGCCGGAAGTCATCGTGGCGGTGCATTCAGGCATGAGAGTCTGCGCCCTGTCGGTCATAACCAACTGCGGGCTTTCCGGCGAGGTGAACGACCATGAGGATGTGCAGAAACAGGCGAACCAGACCGAGCCTGTGATGACGGCTCTGTTTAAAGGTGTGATAGCTTCATTGTAAGAATTATGGCAAAACGAATTATAACAAAGGTCGGTGATGTTTTTTGTGTAAAGATAGATGACGAGCACAAAAGATATTTTCAATATATCATCAGTGACTTGACGTGTTTAAACAGCGATGTCATCCGGGCTTTCCGAGAGGTGTATTCTATAGATGAAGAGCCAGAGTTGTCAGAGATTGTAAGAGGAGAAGTGGATTTTTATTCACATTGTGTGACAAGCGCAGGAATCAAAAGAGGATTGTGGGAAAAGGTGGGGAACATAAAGGAAGTAGGAGAGATTAGCCACATTATTTTCAAAGACAAAATGGATTATACACGAGAAGACATTAAAGATGATTGGAGGATATGGAGAATAAACCAGAATATTATTCATGTAGGGAAATTGAGCAAAGAGAACAAGAAAGGATTTTTGGGATTAGTTTTCACACCAGAAGATATTTATTACAAGATAAAAAATGGTGTACATTATGGTTTTGCCGCAAAATATGAATAAACAATTATGGCAAAACGAATTATAACAAAGGTTGGTGATGTTTTTTGTGTGAAGTAGTTATGGAGTTAAATTGGAATGAATCACATTTAATAGTCGCATTAAGAGTTCTGGTGCCCTTTTTCAGGAAGCATGGCTTTTCCATCTCTAATTTAGAATATGATTTTAGGGATGGAGATTATATAGAGTTCAAGGATGGTTCAGGTAAAAGGGAATTTGTTGTCATATATAACCCCGGATTTGACTTCAGAATGAGGAGAAAGAGATTTTTCATGACAGAAGACGTGAGTTTACTGGATATGAAGAATAAAACTCAAGAATACTCAAATTTGCCGGAAGATTATAAAGGAGAGGAGGAACTGCACGACCTATTAAAAGGCTACACTGAATTTATAGAATCGCGCATCTTATGAACATAATATGGCAGGAAAAGCTTGACTTAAATGTAATATTCCAGAAAAAATCTTTTTGGAGCGCGCCTAAAAATGCCCGACCATTAGATGAAATAAAACATTTGATAGGGGAATAAAAAAAGGATAGCTTTTGGGCTATCCTTTCTCATTTCTATGCGGTCTGGAAGAAATTACTTCTTTGTGATGTTGAATGTGGTGGAAGCGAGCGCTGCGCCGTCGATGAAGACGTCCACTTTGTATGTGCCGGGCATGAGGGTCTCGGTCACGTCGTAATACAATATCTGCTGCTGCTTCTCGCCCTTGTACTCGATGTCCTTTTTCATGGAATAGGCTATGTAGTTGCCTTCGTACTTGAACTTGGTGTTGCCCTTGTTCAGGCACTCGTGCGAAGGAGAGAGTATTCTCATGTAGATGGTCTTGTAGCCCACCTGCGTCGTCACGTTCTTTCCAATGAGTATGTTGACGGCGATTCTCTGTATCTTGCCGAGTCGGTTGGTCACGTTGCCGCGCTTGTTCAGTGTTTCTACCGAGAGTATGTCCACGTCTATCATCGCCGCGCGAGTGACGACCTCTGTGAGCTGCTGCTTGTCCTTGGTCAGCTGCTCGTTCTTGGTGGTTGTCTCCTCCACTTGCTGCTTCATCTGCGAGTTTTCGTTGCGCAGCGCGCTGTTCACGCGGTTCAGCGAGTCCACTTTGCGGATGTAGTCATACAGCACTGTCCTGACGACTGAAAGCTCGTCCTTGAGCTCCTGTATCTTCTTTGCGTCGGTGGCTTTGACGGTGTTCAGTTCGTCTATCAGGAGCTGGATTTTCTGCTTCTGCTCCTCGATTTGCGCTATGAGCGAGTCGTTGCCTATGTTCATGGCGCTGAACTCGTTAATCTCGGCTTGCATCGAGAGCAGGTCTTCCTGCGCCTGGCGTTTCTCCATGTCCAGCAGTTCCTCGGCGGCCTTCAGGTCCTCCTGCTGCTTCTCGTTCTCCTGCGAGAGTCTGACGAACTGCACGCCCAGCACTCCGAGAGCGGCTATGGCGACTGCTATGATGATGGTGATGATTATTTTTCTCTTCATAGTCGTTTATTTACTGCCTTTGGCTGTTGTACGGCGTGCGCGTCCGCGCTTCGGCTTGTCGGACTTGTCCTCGTTCTCTATGATGGTCTTGCATTCCTCGAGTGTCAGAGCCGCAGGGTCCTGCTTCTTAGGAATCTTGTAGTTTGACTTCTTGTATGAGATGTAAGGACCGAATCTTCCGTTGAGAATCTGGAGTTCAGGCTCTTCGTCGAAAGTCTTTATTATCTTGTTCTTGTCGTCGGTGCGCTTCTTCTCTATCAGTTCGATGGCTCTCTCGAGAGTTATGGTCAGAGGGTCCTCGCCCTTAGGTATAGAGACGAACTTGGAGTTGTGTCGGATGTATGGTCCGAAACGTCCTACGGCAGCCACGATGTCCTTGTCCTCGAACTGTCCGAGTGTGCGTGGCAGCTTGAAGAGGTCGAGCACTTCGTCGAGAGTTATGGTCTCGATGCTCTGTCCCTTGCGCAGAGGCGCGAAGCGTGGCTTCTCCTCCTCGTCGGCCGAGCCTATCTGCGCCACAGGTCCGAATCGTCCTATCTTGACTGACACAGGCTTGCCCGTTCCCGGTTCCTCGCCGAGTATTCTCTCGCCTATCTTGTGCTCGGACTTGACCATCGACGCCTCCACTGAAGGGTGGAAGTCCTTGTAGAACTTGTCGATGGACTTCTTCCAGTCGGTCTTGCCCTCGGCTATGTTGTCGAAGTCCTTCTCCACCTTGGCTGTGAAGTTGTAGTCCATTATGTTAGGGAAAGTCTGGTCCAGGAAGTCTGTCACGACGATTCCGGTGTCTGTAGGCAGCAGTTTGCCCTTCTCCGCTCCGGTTATCTCCTCCTTCATCTCGTCCACTATCGCGTTGTCCTTGCCGAGGCTCAGCACGTTGTAGAGTCTCTTCACGCCTTCCTTCTCGCCCTTCTCCACGTATCCGCGGTTCTGTATTGTCGATATGATAGGCGCGTATGTTGATGGTCGGCCGATGCCGAGTTCCTCGAGCTTGCGCACGAGCGAAGCCTCGGTGTAGCGTGCAGGGTGCTGGCTGAATCGTTCAGTGGCGTTTATGCCGTTCATCTTCAGCGCGTCGCCCTTCTTGAGCGGAGGCAGTATTGAGCTGTCTTCCTTTGCTGTCTCGTCGTCTGTGCTTTCAAGGTAGAGCTTCAGGAATCCGTCGAAGGTTACAACCTCGCCTGTAGCCACGAACTTCTCGTCGCTTGTCGATATTTTGATGGTGGCTGTCGTGCGCTCTATCTCGGCGTCAGCCATCTGCGATGCCACGGTTCTTTTCCATATCAGGTCGTAGAGGCGCTTCTCCTGCGCTGTGCCGCTGATAGCCTGGTTGGCTATGTATGTCGGTCTGATAGCCTCGTGAGCCTCCTGCGCTCCCTTTGAGCTGGTGTGGAACTGGCGTGTCTTGGAGTACTTCTCGCCGTAGTTTTCGGTGATGGTCTCCTTGGCAGTGCCTATGGCGAGTGTCGAGAGGTTGAGCGAGTCGGTACGCATGTATGTTATGTGTCCCGATTCGTAGAGTGTCTGTGCCACTCTCATGGTCTGGTTCACGGAGAATCCGAGTTTGCGTGCAGCCTCCTGCTGCAGTGTCGATGTGGTGAAAGGAGGCGCTGGCGACTTCTTGGCAGGTTTTACTACCACGTTGTCGATGCTGAATTCCGCGTTCTTGCAGTTCTCGAGGAACATGAGCACTTCCTCCTTGGTCTTGAATCGGCTCTGCAGTTCAGCCTTCACTTTGCTTGCCTTGCCTTTGGCGTTGGCTATGGTGAATTCGCCTAAGACTCTGTAGCTTGCCTCGCTCTTGAAGTTGTTTATCTCGCGCTCTCTCTCCACGATGAGGCGCACAGCCACGCTCTGCACACGTCCGGCAGAGAGCGAAGGCTTGATTTTTCTCCAAAGCACAGGCGAGAGCTCGTAACCCACGATGCGGTCCAACACACGGCGTGCCTGCTGCGCGTCCACGAGGTTTATGTCAATCTCGCGAGGGTTCTCGATAGCCTTCAGTATGGCGTTCTTTGTGATTTCGTGGAAGACGATTCTCTTGGACTTCGCCTTGTCCAGTCCTAAGACTTCAGCCAAGTGCCATGATATGGCCTCTCCTTCGCGGTCCTCATCGGATGCGAGCCAAACGGTCTTTGCGCTTTTCGATGCTTTCTTCAGCTCGCCCACGAGTTTGAGTTTGTCTTTAGAGACTTCGTATAGAGGTTCGTAGTTATGGTCGAAGTCGATGCCGAGTCCTTTGTCGCTCAGGTCGCGGATATGTCCGAAACTCGACATTACTGTGAAATCTTTCCCAAGGAAGTTCTGAATGGTTTTTGCTTTCGCAGGGGACTCAACGATGACTAGATTTTCTGGCATGATTGAATCTTTTTCTATTTATATGTGTGATTTTTCTTTTGGCGTGCAAAATAACGAATAAAAAAACGGAGACACAAATCGTAACTCCGTTTTTTGTAAATCTTATTAATCAGTTGATTAACCCATTTACATTAGTAAATGTCTTTAGAAAGGTTTGAAACCGATGATTTCTCTTACCTCTTGGATTGTCTTGCGTGCGCTCTCTCTTGCTTTCTCGGCGCCCATCTTTGTGACTTTGGAGATGTAGGCGTCGTCGGCTGAGATGGCTTTTATCTTCTCGCTGAACGGAGCGACGAACTTTATCATGTCCTCGGCGAGCTGCTTCTTCATGTCGCCGTAGCGTATCGCGCATTTGTTGTACTGCTCGTCGAAGAACGCCACTGTGTCCGGCGTAGAGACGATGGACATGAGCTGGAAGAGGTTCTTTATCGCCTCTGGCTTCTCCTGGTTAGGCTCGGTCGGTCCGCCGTCGGTCTTGGCTTTCATCACTTTCTTTCTTATGTCCTCCGGTGTGTCGTTCAGGTAGATGGCGTTGCCTTCGCCCTCGCTCTTGCCCATCTTGCCCGAGCCGTTGAGTCCCGGCACTTTGACGAGTTCGCCGCCGTAGTTGAATGCCTGTGGCTCTTTGAAGTAATCGACGCCGTAGATGTTGTTGAATCGGTTGCCGAATGTTCTTGTCATCTCAAGGTGCGGAGCCTGGTCTTTGCCCACAGGCACTTTCGTAGCCTTGTGCAGGAGTATGTCGGCAGCCATGAGCGTAGGGTATGTCAGCAGTCCGGCGTTGACGTTCTGTGGGTTCTGGCGCACCTTCTCCTTGAATGTCGCGCAGCGCTCCAGCTCGCCTATGTAGGCGTTCATGTTGAGGAAGAGGTAGAGTTCGATGACTTCAGGCACGTCGCTCTGCACATAGAGTGTGCACTTCTCAGGGTCGAGTCCTGCGGCGAGGTAATCCACGAGTATCGACTTGACGTTGCCGTGCAGGTCGTCGGGGTGCGGATGTGTAGTAAGTGAGTGATAGTCAGCTATAAAGAAATAGCAATTGTATTCGTTCTGCATCTTGATGAAGTTCTTGAGCGCTCCGAAGTAGTTGCCCAAGTGCAGGTTTCCGGTTGGGCGTATGCCGCTTACTACAGTTTCCATTTTATTATCGTTTTTGTTGTTTGTCTTTATTTTTGCGTTTACGAGGCACAAAAATAGTGATATTTTGAAGAAGAATGAAAAAGTGGGCGGTTGTTTGTTCGGTGCTTCGACTACGCTTGGTTGGTTCGCCCACTTCGGCTCCGCTCAGTGACCGAACCCCAGCAGTCGAAATGCGGATGGGGCGTTATTCGGTGCTTCGGCACTTCGGCTCCGCTCAGTGACCAAATGTAGTTGAGCCACAGTGACCGAGTGCAACCGAAAGCCGCAGATGATTTGTTCCGTTTTTAGGAAACAAAACTCTATATTTGCGGATGCAATAACCAAATTAAAACACATATAACCATGAAGAAATTATTATTCCCATTGTTCGCTTTGGCAGCTATGGTACTCGCATCTTGTTCAGAAGACAAGGACGAGAAGGAGACTTATTATTATACAATCGCTACCGACGATATGTCATGGGGCAAGGCTGATATGAATTACATCGCCAACTTCTTCCCAGACGATGTGAGAATATTCACTATGGAAGGCAGTTCTCGTGACGAGGCTGACCAGAAAGCGATTGAGCGTTACAACGACATACTCTCGCAGATAGACAACGACGCTGTTTGCAACGCATTCCCTTCTTATTACGACGAGGGCATGGAGGAGTATTTGTATTACGCAGCACACTTGACACGCACAGTGGGTCGTCCGGACACATTGAAGTCAAAATACTGGACAATCAAGGGCATTGAGGACAGATAATCCACAAAATGAAACGAAAACAATAAAGGCAGTGAAGAGGTTCTTCGCTGCCTTGTTTTTTATGCCTTGTCTTTGTTTCTTGCCGTCGGCTTCTGTTTCTTTTCCAGCGACTTGCGGAAGTCTCTCGGCGACTCGTCGAACCGCAGTTTGAACGCCTTGCTCATGGACTGTATGTCCTTGTATCCCGACGCGAGCGCCACTTCGGTTATTGTCATGTCGGTCGTTCTGAGCAGCCGTGCGCACTTGAGCAGTTTCTTCTCTGACACCCATGCCGAGAACGACATGCCCAGGTTTTTGTAAAGGTAGTTGCTGAAATTCTCGTTGGACACTTTCAGCGCGTTGGCTATGTCGCTGATGTTGGCTTTCGGGCGGAAGATAGGGTTGTTCTCCTCTCTTAGCAGCAGAATCTCCAGGTTCTCCGCAATGATCTGCGCAGGCGACTTCTCGCTCGACTTCTGCAGGCACGACTTGCGGTATCTGTTATATATGAAATATGTGCGTGACACAGCCACCATCAGCAGCATGTTCGCCACGAAGTGCGGCCAGATACTCTCTATGAAGTGCGCCGACATGGAGAATGTCATTATGCCAGTGTATGAGAATATGCTGATAGCCTCGTCGTTCATGCGCTTCCTCACTTCTATCGATACCTCCTTCTTCTTTCGGAAGTACTTCAAGTAGCTGCTTATGAGCATGATTATCATGAACATGTAGCATGTCACGATGATGATGGTCAGGATTTCCCTGACGACGAAGAACGCTCCGATGAAGCTTTCGGTGTGGCAGATGTCGCTGTAGTGGTATAGCGGCTTGTAGAGGTCGAGTGCTTGGCTCACGCCGTTGCCTATGACGCAGATGACAGCGTACTGCAGCAGCATGAACCACGAGTAGGGGTTCTTGTAGTAGTCTTTGCCGAAGTGGGCTATGGACAAGAGTATGAACGTGACGAAGGTGATGTATTCCCAGCACATCGCGTTGGTGGCGAGGATTTCCACCTGTCCGTTGTGGACGATGTGGGCGTTTGCCACAGTAGTCGCCGCCAGCATTGCGTAAAAGGTCATGAAGGATTTACGGCGCAGCTGGAAGCGCTTGTTCTTCATCTTTCTGCTGGCGAAAGCCATATAAATGTAGATGATCACAAGCTGCAGCAGGAGTATGGAACATGAAATGTAAAAAACAATTGTATCCATGAACCGGAGGTGTTGCTTTATTGTGGTTAATATCTGAGAGTGTCGGATGTGTAACGCTCTAATATAGAAAACAAATTTAAAAATTTAAGCAAAACGAGCGGTCGCTGGCTTGATTTTTATTAAATATTCTTTGTGCGGAGTCTGTTCTTAAATGCGATTTTCACTTTGGCGTGTCATAAAAAAATCCTGACGCCTTGTAGGTGCCAGGATTTTTGTTTTGTCAACGTGCCGTTGCTTAGTCAACAGGCAGCTCTCGCTTTATGCTTTCCTCCAGCGACATGAATGTGTCGGTTGACTTCACGCCCGGAATCTCCTGTATCTGGCGGTTCAGCAGGTCCATGAGGTGCTTGTCGTCCTTGGCGTATAGCTTGACGAGCAAGTTGTAAGGGCCGAGTGTGAAGTGGCACTCTATGATTTCAGGTATCAGCTCCAGCTTAGGCACTACCACTTTGTACAGCGAGCCGCTGTCCAGCGTGATGCCGATGTAGGTGCAGATGTTGTAGCCCAGTGTCTTAGGGTTCACGTCATATCCCGAGCCAGTTATCACTCCAGCGTCAATCAGTCGCTGCACTCTCTGGTGGATGGCGGCTCTGGAAACGCCGCACTCCTCAGCCACGTCCTTGAATGGGATTCTTGCGTTGTGTGTGATGATATTCAGAATCTTACGGTCAAGTTCGTCGATTTTCTCCATAATTGCAAATGTGTTTAGATTTAGGGATTTTAATCCGAAGCGAAACCGCCTCGGCTGTGTCATATTTATACAAATATAACGAAGAAACTGCGATGTGTCAAACAAAAACATCGGATTTTTGCAAAAACTGCCCTCTTTTGCTATCAAAAGAATAGTATTAATGCTTTACAACATATAAAAATGACATAAAGAGCAGCGATTATCTTGCTAAATAGTAGAAACACGTAATCGCATAGGTGAAACACGTAAAGTTTTTGCGATTCTGCATCAGTGTGTGAAATAAGGAATACTTTTGCACGTGAAAAACTAACACAAAAACCTAATACAATAAATTATGGCAAAATTAGATGTAGAGGTAAATGATTTCATGACCAAAATCATTGCCAAGAACCCTGGCGAAGGCGAGTTCCACCAGGCAGTAAAGGAGGTTGCTGAGTCTCTTATGGGATTCATCGACGAGAACCCTAAATACAAGACTGCTAAGATCCTCGAGAGAATGGCAGAGCCTGAGCGCGTTATCATTTTCCGTGTGCCTTGGTTGGACGACAAGGGCAACATCCAGATCAACCGTGGTTTCCGTGTTCAGATGAACAGCGCCATCGGCCCTTACAAGGGAGGTCTTCGTTTCCACCCAACAGTTAACTTGGGTATCCTTAAGTTCCTTGCGTTCGAGCAGGTTCTCAAGAACTCTCTTACTACCCTCCCTATGGGTGGCGGCAAGGGTGGTTCTGACTTCGACCCTAAGGGCAAGAGCGACGCTGAGGTTATGCGTTTCTGCCAGAGCTTCATGACTGAGCTCCAGAGACACATCGGCGCTGACACTGACGTTCCTGCTGGTGATATAGGTGTAGGCGGACGTGAGATCGGTTTCCTCTTCGGACAGTATAAGAGACTCCGCAACGAGTTCACTGGTGTTCTCACTGGTAAGGGACTTGAGTGGGGCGGTAGCTTGATTCGTCCTGAGGCTACAGGTTACGGTCTTGTTTACTTCGCTAACGAGATGCTTAAGACTGCTGGCAAGGACTTCAAGGGCAAGACAGTCGTTATCTCTGGTTCAGGAAACGTAGCACAGTACGCTGTACAGAAGGCTACTACTCTCGGAGCTAAGGTTGTCACAATGTCTGACTCAAACGGTTACATCTACGATCCAGACGGTATCGACGAGGAGAAGCTCGCTTACATGATGGAGATCAAGAACGTACGCCGTGGCCGTGTTAAGGAGTATGTTGAGAAATACAAGAACGCACAGTACTTCGACGGCAAGAAGCCTTGGGGTGTTAAGTGCGACATCGCTCTCCCATGCGCAACTCAGAACGAGATCCAGGAAGAGGATGCTAAGACACTCGTTGCTAACGGATGCTGGTTGATAGCTGAGGGCGCTAACATGCCTTCTACTAACGAGGCTATCGCAGTTTACCAGAACGCTAAGATCCTTTACGCTCCAGGTAAGGCATCTAACGCAGGAGGTGTTGCAACTTCAGGTCTTGAGATGACTCAGAACTCTGAGCGTCTGCCATGGACACGTGAGGAGGTTGACGCAAGACTGCACCAGATCATGATCAACATCCACGCTACTTGTGTTAAGTACGGTAAGGAGGCTGACGGACATATCAACTATGTCAAGGGTGCTAACCTCGGTGGATTCATCAAGGTAGCTGACGCTATGCTTGCTCAGGGACTTGTATAATTAAGTCTTCAGTAAAACATATATAAAAGGAACCGCCCTGTTGCTCGACGCAGCAGGGCGGTTCTGTTTTTGTGCCTTGTTCCTTACTCGTTCTTCAGGAACTTCATTTCCACTCTTCTGTTCTTGGCTCTGCCTTCGTCGGTAGAGTTGCTCTCGATAGGTCTTTCGCTGCCGTATCCGTGTGTCACGAGCCTGTCGGCAGGGCAGCCCTCCTTCACGAGAAATTCCTTGACGGCGTCGGCTCTCTTTTGCGAGAGGTTCTTGTTGTACTTGTCGCTGCCTATGCTGTCGGTGTGTCCCGAGATTTCCACTTTCTCGGTGTTGCTCATTATGATTTTAGCCACACGCTCCAGCTCAGGTCTTGACTCTGGCAGCAGGTCGTATTTGCCGAAGTCGAAGAAGATGTTGTTAAGCACCACAGCCTTGCCGCCCTTGAGCATGTCCTCGATGGAAGTGACTGTGATGTTTTCCTCGACTCTTTTCGCGTCTGATATTTCTCTCAGGTCGAGGCTGTTGGCTGTAGGGTAGATGTCGTCGCTCGCCACATAGTAGCCGTAGCGTTTGCCCAGCGGCAGTACGATGTAGAAACTTCCGTCCACAGGGTCGCTCTTGGCTGTTCCTATGGTTTTGCCGGTCTCCATGTCCTCCCATTTGATGGTGGCGGCTCTTGGCTTGCCGTTCTTGTCTCTTATTTTTCCGGCGATTGTCGCCACGTTGTTAGGACGGTACTTCACCGGCAGCTCTATGGAGTAGATGTCGGCGTGGTTGTTTTCTGTGAACTTGGAGAAGTACGCGAGCTTTCCGTCGGTCGATACTTTGTAGTCCTTGTCGCTCTTAGGCGTGTTTATCTCCTTGCCTATGTTCACAGGCTCGCTCCATTGTGTCCAGCTTGAGTCGCTCAGTCTCTTGCTCATGAATATGTCCTCCTCGCCCAGACCTCCGTGTCCAGCCGATGCGAAGTATAGCGTCTTCATGTCGGGATGCAGGAATGGCGAGCGTTCGCAGTATTTCGTGTTTATAACCGAGCCTAAGTTAATCGGTTTGCCCCAGTCGCCGTTCTCGTCTTTTATGGAAACGTAGATGTCGGTATTGAATCGTCCTTCGGGGTCGGTGTCGTTATATACCGCTCCGGAGTGGTAGTTGTCTTTGTATTTAGACGCGAACATGATTACGTTTCCGTCGCTCGACAGTGACACGTCGGCTTGCCATGCGCCCTGGTTTATAGCCGAGGCGAGCTTCTCGGTCTTCCATCCCTTGTCGGTCTTCACGGCGGACATCAGTTTTCCGTTCTTGAAGAATATCAGCGATGTTCCGTCGGTGCTTATCGCTTCCACAGCCTCGTTGCTCGACAGGCTCGAGAGTTCCTCCACCTTTATGCCTTTGTTCCACATGCTTTTGCCTTTGGTGCTGTAGAATATGTCCTCGGCAGGCTTTCCGGTTCTGGAGCGTCCTTTGTCTCTGCGGCAGAAGTATATGAAATTTCCGTCAGCCGAAATCACAGGTGCGTATTCGTCGTCGTTGGTGTTTATGCCGCTCACAGGCACGGGCACAATCTTCGTGTTCTCCTTGGCTTCGAGTGTGGCGAGCAGCGCGTTCATTTTCTTAGGATGCTTCTCGAAGTACGGGAGATAGCGTTTTGCTGTGGCGGCTGCTTCAGCCCAGTTGCGGCTTTCCACCTTTCCGCCTATTATGTATTGGACGAGGAAGAAGGCCTTGTCGTTAGGCGCGGCGTTTTTTATGAACTCGGCGAAGTCCTTGTCCTTCAGTTTGAGCCACTGTTTGGCGAGTTTCATGTCCTTCGCCTTCATTTTCGCTACTGTCGGCATCTTGTACTTTTTGTAGAAATCCGTGATGGTCTCTATCGTTCCGTCAGCGGTATAGACGTCGTGGAACAGTGTATCGACCTGGCTTTCTATCGCCGTGCCTCGGCTGGCGTTGAACAGTTCTGTCGTCTTGTCGATGTCCCATGATTTGCTGCATTCGTCGTAGAGTTTCTGCAGTTCGTAGTCGGAAAGCGCACTCTCTTGCGCCGCAGAAAGGAATGTTGCGGCGGCGAGCGCAATGCATGCGATTGCGTTTCTTTTCATGTTCATAGTGCTTTTTAAACTTAAGGTTTGAGCAAATATAGAGAAAGAAGTCAAGAAAGAACAGATTCTCGGCTCTTTTAAGATTTGTGGGGTGAGGTTTTATGGCTTACCAGTCAAACGTGAGCTGTTGTTGCGATTGCGCGCTGTCGGGTATGAGCGGACTGGCGACGGTCAGGCCAAGCAAACGCACCGAGCGGCCGGAGATGTCCACGTCCTCCAGCAGAGCATGGGCTGTACGCAGTATCTCGTCCATCGACTCGATAGGCGCATTGCCGGTGAAGCTGTGTGTCGTTTGCCGGAAGTCGCTGTATTTCACCTTCAGCACGAGCGAACGCCCCTTGAAGTTGTTCTTTTCCAGCCTGCGGACCAGTTCCGAGGCTAATGGTGTGAGCGCCACCGACATGTCCTCGTACGTCGTCAAGTCCTCGGCGAAAGTGCGTTCGCAGCCCACCGATTTGCGCACCCATTCGGTCACGACGGGGCGATGGTCGATGCCTCGCGCGAAGTCGTAAAACACCCTGCCCATCTTGCCGAACACGCGTGTGAGTGTCGTGAGCGGCACGTCGCGCAGTTCCTTGCCTGTGAACACCCCCAAGGCATGCATCCGCTGCGCCGTCTTTTCTCCCACGCCCCACAGCTGCTCCACCTTCAGTCCGTCGATGAAGTCCAGAGCTCGGTCGGGATGCACGGTGCACAGCCCGTTGGGCTTGCGGTAGTCGCTGGCTATCTTCGCCAGGAATTTGCAGTAGCTCACGCCAGCCGATGCGGTAAGCCCAGTTTTCTCGAGTATGCGCCGCTTTATCTCGCGCGCGATGTCCACCGCCAGTGTCATTCCCTTCTTGTTGGCGGTCACGTCAAGATACGCCTCGTCCAGGCTCAACGGTTCGATTATGTCAGTGTATTCGTGGAAGATGCTGTGCACCTGCCGTGATATTTCCTTGTACCGTTCGTAGCGCCCCTCCACGACTATCAGGTCGGGACACAGGCGATGCGCCGTAGCCACAGGCAGAGCGGAGTGTATGCCGTATTTGCGTGCTATGTAGTTGGCTGTAGCCACCACGCCGCGCGGTCCGTCGTATCCCACCACGACTGGATGGCCTTTGAGCGCAGGATTGTCGTGCTCTTCCACCGATACGAAGAACGCGTCCATGTCTATGTGAATAATCTTGCGGTACGCCATCGTCTTGTGGTGCGGTTTTACTCTTACATCCTCATTTGCTCAAAGAAATACCCCAGCAGCTTAGGCTCGAACAGCAGCGGGAACACGATTCCGTAAACGGCGCCGGCGAAGTGGGCGAGGTGTCCGATGTTGCTGCCGCCACGCTTTGCCATATATGCGCTGTAAGCCAGATATATAGCGCCGAACACGTATCCTGGAACCGGTATTGGTATGAACATTATCATTATGCCGATTTTCGGATTGATAAGAATCGAGGCGAAAAGCACTGCCGAAATCGCTCCAGACGCTCCTACAGCGTGGTAGAACGGGTCGCGCTTGTGCTTTATGAGGTCGGGCACCGATGCCGCGCCCAGGGCTGTGATATAGAATATGGCGTAAAGCACAGTTCCTATGCCGTTGCCGTATATCGCATTGAATGCGTCTTCCACGAGATAACCGAAGAAGTAAAGCGTGAGCATGTTGAACAGCAGATGCCCCCAGTCGGCATGCACCAGTCCGCTGCTGAACAGCCTGTGCCACTGCTTCCTGTCTATAACGTAATATGGGCAAAAATCGAGTTTGCCGAACCACTCTCCGTGTCTCAGTCTCTCTGGCAGAACGCTGCTGCGGTCGCCAAATGCGGCGATGGACACATACACTGTCGCTATTATTATGATCGTCGTTACCATGTCTCAAAAATATGCATTTTTTCAGAAAGATTGATTCCCTTACGGAATGGCAGTTGTCGGCTATTTATTTTCAAATGTCTATATTTGTATTCATCTGACTAAAATCGTTATGAAAAAACTCTTTCTTCTTGACGCATACGCGCTTATATACCGTGCTTATTACGCATTTCTGAAAGTGCCGCGCATCAATTCCAAAGGACTTAACACATCAGCCATATTCGGATTTCTGAACACTCTGCAAGAGGTTCTGCGCGAACAGCAGCCGACGCATTGCGCTGTGGTTTTTGACCCGGGAGGCAAGACCTTCCGTCACGAGGCTTACGAGCAGTACAAGGCGCAGCGCGAGGAGACGCCCGAGGATATCCGCAAGTCGGTGCCGATAATCAAAAGGCTCGTCGAGGCATACAACATTCCTGTGATTTCAGTTGACGGATTCGAGGCTGACGACGTGATAGGTACGCTAGCCTACAAGGCTTCGGCTGAAGGCATGGACGTGTACATGATGACTCCCGACAAGGACTACGGACAGCTTGTGGGCGACCACCGATATATGTTCCGTCCGCGATTCGGAGGCGGTTTCGAGACTTTGGGCGAGAAGGAAGTGCTGGAGAAGTGGGGGCTCAAGCGTGTTGACCAGGTGATAGACCTTCTCGGACTCATGGGCGACAGCTCTGACAACATACCGGGATGCCCGGGCGTGGGCGAGAAGACGGCAGTGAAGCTGCTCACAGAGTATGACAACATAGAGAATCTGCTGGCTAATACAGAGTCGCTCAAGGGCGCTATGAAAAAGAAGGTGGAGGAGAACAGAGAGCAGATCGAGTTCTCCAAGTTTCTCGCCACGATAAAGACCGATGTGCCTGTGGAATACGACGAGGAGGCGCTGAAGGTCGTAGAGCCGGATGTGCCGAAGTTAGTGGACTTGTTTACAGAACTGGAGTTCCGCAAACAGCTTGAGAAACTGACAGGAGCGGTTCCTGCGGCGCAGTCGCCTCAGCCCGACCTGTTCTCCGCCATGGGGCAGTCGGTGCCAGCGCCAGCGCCAGCGGTTTCTACACTTTCGTCGGCTGAAAGCGTTGAGCATAATTACATCTGCGTGGACAGCGACGAGAAACTGGACGAGCTGCTGAAAGCCCTTTCGTCGGCAGAGGAGTTCTGCTTCGACACCGAGACGACGTCAGTCGATGCGATAAACGCTGAGCTTGTGGGCATGTCGTTCGCCGTGAAGGAGCATGAGGCGTATTATGTGCCGGTGAGCGCTTCGCGCGACGAGGCGATGAGGCTTTTGGATAAGTTCAAGCCGTTGTTCGAGGATAAGAATATCCGCAAGATAGGACAGAACATGAAGTACGACATCCTCGTGCTTGAGAACTACGGCATAGAGGTCAAGAACCTGTACTTCGACACGATGATTGCCCACTACATAACCAATCCTGAACTACGCCACAACATGGACTACATGGCGGAGTCGCTGCTGGGCTACAGGACCATACATATCGATTCGCTCATAGGCACAGGCAAGGCGCAGAAGTCGATGCGTGACGTGCCGGTGGCTGATGTTGCCGAGTACGCCGCTGAGGATGCCGACATCACGCTGCAGCTGTACAATGTGCTGAAAAAGGAGATGGTGGACGAGAAGGGCAAACTGTTCTTTGACATCGAGATGCCGCTCGTCAAGGTGCTGGCGCGCATGGAGCGCAACGGAGTGCTCATCGACGACTTCGCGCTGGCGCAGAGCTCGCAGGTCATGTCGGCGGAGCTTGTCAAGATAGAGAAAGAGGCTAAGTCGCTTGCCGGCGATGAGGCGCTGAACATAAGCTCGCCGAAGCAGGTGGGCGAACTGCTGTTTGAGAAACTTAAGTTAGTGGAGAAGCCTCGCAAGACCAAGACCGGGCAGTATGTGACCGACGAGGAGACGCTGCAGTCGCTTGCCGGCAAACACGACATCGTGGACAAGATACTGCAGTACCGTGGCGTGAAGAAACTGCTCAGCACATATATCGACGCTTTGCCTAAACTAATAAACGCAAAGACAGGCAAGATACATACATCGTTCAACCAAACCGTCACAGCCACGGGACGACTGTCGTCGAGCAACCCGAACCTCCAGAACATACCTATACGCGAGGAGCAGGGCAAGGAGATACGCAAGGCGTTCATAGCCGAGCCGGGCTGTGTGTTCCTCTCTGCCGACTATTCGCAGGTGGAACTGCGCATTATGGCGCACCTGAGCGGTGACGAGCACCTTGTGGCTGCGTTCAAAAGCGACGAGGACATTCATGCCGCCACAGCTTCGCACATCTACCACCTGCCGATAGAGGAAGTGACAAAGGACATGCGCCGCAAGGCCAAGACGGCGAACTTCGGCATCATATACGGCATATCGGCTTTCGGACTTGCCGAGAGGCTCGGAATATCAAGAGGCGAGGCGAAGCAGCTCATCGACGACTATTTCGCGTCGTTTCCTAAGGTTATGGAATACATAGAGCAGTGCAAGGCGACAGCCAGAGGCAACGGATATGTGGAGACTATTCTGCACCGCCGACGCTACTTGCCGGACATCCTTTCGCACAACGCCAATGTGCGCGGATTCGCCGAACGCAATGCCGTGAACGCGCCTATACAAGGCTCAGCCGCCGACATCATAAAGATAGCCATGATAAACATCGACCGCCGCATGACGGAACTCGGACTGAAATCGACAATGATGCTTCAGGTACACGACGAATTGAACTTCAACGTGCCGAAGGATGAGCTTGACACAATGAAAAACATAGTCAAAGAGGAAATGGAGGGTGCATTCAAACTATCTGTGCCGCTGCGAGTTGACATCGGCGTGGGCGACAACTGGCTTGAGGCGCATTAAACTCACGATAAAGGAAAAACAAAGGCTGTCATTTTTTATGGCGGCCTTTTTCTTTGCTTTTTGCAACCCGGTTGCACATGTTCCCGCCATAATTTTGCACCAGAAATTAAAAACAACATCACTATGAATGAAATTGTACACTTGATTAACGAGATGTCGCCCTATCTTCTTTTGGGCTTCCTGCTTGCAGGACTTATGCACTCGTTCATCCCCGGCAGGTATTACACAAGATTCCTCGCCAAGAAGTCGTTCGGCAGCGTGGTCAATGCCGCCTTGTTCGGCATTCCGCTTCCGTTATGTTCGTGTGGAGTTATTCCGACAGCCATGTCGCTGCGCAAGGAGGGCGCGTCAAAAGGTGCTGTGGCATCGTTCCTCGTCGCTACGCCGCAGACTGGCGTCGACAGCATCATCGCCACTTTCAGTCTTATGGGACTGCCTTTTGCCATTGTGCGTCCGATAGCTGCTTTGCTGACTGCGGTATTCGGCGGCGCGATGGTGAACCTGACCGACGACAGCGAGGAGAAAACCGCTGACAATGCCGCCAGCAAGCATGCGGAGCATAAGCATGAAGGCTTTGGACACAAGCTGCGCGAGGCTTTGGAATATGCCTACATAGAGATGATGGAGGACATCGGCAAATGGCTCGTCATCGGACTTGTGATAGCCGGGCTGATAACTGTCTTCGTGCCAGCCGAGTTGTTCGCTGTATTCAACGGCAACACTCTCGCCTCGATGCTTCTGGTGCTGTGCATTGCGCTGCCAATGTACCTTTGCGCTACAGGAAGCATTCCGATAGCCGTTGCGCTCATGATGAAGGGACTTACTCCCGGCGCGGCTTTAGTGTTGCTCATGGCTGGTCCTGCATGCAACTTCGCATCAATGCTGGTTGTGAAGAAAGTGCTCGGCACACGTACGCTCGTCACTTACCTCGCGTCTATCATTGTCGGCTCTATCACCTTTGGATATTTAATTGACTATCTGCAGTTTAACGGTATCGTCAATTTCCTTGAACAGCTGACAATGCAGCAGGCATGTTGCGAAGAGGGCGACAGCTGGTTCTCATGGGTATGTACAATTCTCATGGCTCTGATGCTTATTAACGCCATAGTGCTGCCTAAACTCGGACTGCGCAAAGCTCATCAATGCCATTGCCACGGCGAGCATAACCACGGCGGTGACTGCTCATGCGGATGCGATGACGATGACTGCTGCGACACAAAAGAGCACGCCGAGGCCCGCACATATATAATCGAGGGCATGAACTGCAACCATTGCCGCGCCAATGCGGAGAAGGCGCTGCAGCAAGTGGAAGGCGTGACGAGCGCCAGTGTGGATTTGGCGTCGAAAAGAGCGGTTGTCACAGGCACAGCTACTGAGCAGCAACTGCGCGAAGCCATCGAGTCGATAGGCTTCAGGCTGGAGAAAGCATAATTCAATCACATAAAAAAGAAGAAAGGCTCGCATTGTCTGCGGGCCTTCTTCTTATTCCTTTGGCAATTCCTTCGATGGTCTGATGTTTCGGAAATTCATCCAGAATTCGCCTCCCTTGTATTTTTTCAAGCTCATTTTCGGAACATAGAGCGGTATGTCGAGGTCGTAAGTCAGGTCGGCGTCGATGATAGGCGGTCTGGCGGCGCGGCATCTTATGTATTTGAGCCCGGTGCAGTCGCCCAGTATCTCGTCGCCTATCTCCTTCACGCTGCTCGGTATCTCTATCGCAGTCAGCCCCGTGCAGTTCTTGAACGCCCATTTGTCTATGTCGGTCACGCTTCTCGGTATTATTATTCTCGTTATGTTTTTACATTCCTCGAAGGCGCAGTAACCTATCGTGCTGACGTACTTAGGCACGGAGAATTCGCCCGACACGGTCTGCGGCACTCTTATGAGTTCGGTCCTGTCCTTGTTGAAGAGGATGCCGTTCCCCGAGTCGTACTCTGTGTTCTCCAGGTCCACGTTTATCGCTGTCAGACTGGAGCATCCGGTGAACACGTCGTTTATCTCCTCCACCTTGGCAGGGATGTTTATCGTCGTGATTTTCGCGCAGCCCTCGAAGGCTCTGTCCTCGATGACAGTCACTGTGGCAGGCATGTTGAATACGCCTTCCTTGGCTTGCGGCACGGTCAGCATCACGGTTTTGTGGCGGTCATACAGGGCGCCGTTGTCCGATGCGTATTTTGTGTTGCCTTCCTCCACTGTTATGCTTTTCAGATTGGTGCAGCACCCTATGAAAGCCATTTCGCCTATGTGGCTCACGGTTTTCGCTATCTTTATCTCGCTGCCGTTGTATCTCTCGAAGGCGTCGTCTTGGATTGTTTTCACAACGTAGGTCTTGCCGTCGATTTTCACTTTCTGCGGTATGCTCAGTTTGCCCTTCTTCTCGCTCACGTATGTCACGCTTGCGTACTTGTTGCCCTTGCCTGCCGCTGTTTCTATCTGGTAGTACACGCCGTCTATCTCGGTCGGCATTTCCTCCTTGTTGTACACGTCGGAGAAGCATCGCCACATCGGTGAGCTTCTGTATCTGCCGTAGCTTGCCTTAGGCACATAGAGCGTGGCGGAGCAGTCTGCGAATCCGGTTGTGAAAGGCGGTTTGGCGGCATCGCATATTATGAACCTCAGGCTCGGGCAGTCGTCAAAGTCGTCTTTTATCATCGTTATGCTGCTGGGCAGATGCACCATTATCAGGTCCGGGCTGTCCTTGAACGCGCCTTTTTCTATGCCTTTCACTTGGAACTTCTCGCCGCCGATGTTCACGGTGGCTGGGATTATGACCTCGCCGCTGTATTTCTTCTCTCCGCCTACGACGTATGCTTCTCCGGCCTCGGTCTCATAGTAGATGCCGTCAGCCTCGCTTGCAGCCCAAGCGGTGCAGGCGCAGACTATTGCGGCGATTATAGTGAGCAGTTTCTTCATGCTTTCCTTTTTCTCTATGGCGCAAATTTAATTACATAATTCGTTCTGTGCTGCCATGTCATTAATTATCATAGTAAAAAAAAGGTCCAAGCCGCAAGCTCAGACCTTCTCTTTTATAGTGTGACACATTGTTTATAATTCAGCCACGGTGTGTATTTGCCTATGATTAATTTTTTGAGATATGCCCTTTGGTGTGGGCTTGTCTTTTTCATTATGTATATGTCACTTTTTAATGCATGGTATGCGTTTGGGTTTATCTCGGGCAACTCCTTTTCAAGGAAATCCAGTGTGATGGTATGCAACTCTTTTGTCTCTGTGTCGTAGGCGTAATGGTATCTTTTTCCTGCGGGATGTTGGAGAACCATGAAGCCGGTCAGAAGTCCTATGACCACGCCTGAAACAACTTGCGCAGTGGCGTATAAAGCGGCTCTCTGTTTGGTCATGGCTGCGTTAAACAAGATGTATCTGCCGCTGCTTATCAGTTTGGTATAGCCTTTCTGAACTTTGAAGGCAGAGCCGTTTAGATATAGAGTGTCCCCGTTTGAGTAAGCCCAGGCTTTTTTCTTCAACAGCTTTTTTGTCTTTTTGTCCTCGGATTTCAGAACGTAATCATTCCTGTCGTTCGGGCATCCCTTAAGTTTTATTATTTGCGCTGAATCTTTCACAGAAGGTGTTTTGCTCACTATTTCCTCAAGGCTCATATATATTCCCTGCGGATAATCCTCTTGCGCTGTTGCGCTGTGCGCCATCAATACGGCAACTAATGCCAAAAATATGTTTTTCATTGTGTTTATAATAATCTAAGAATGTCGTGAAGTTCCTTTCGTACCATTTGTTTTTACGGATACTCAAAAGTCACAATGTCTGTAGTTGGATTCATGTCATAAAAGTTTTCCTTTGTGTATTTGTATGTCTTTAAGACATTTGCTCCATTGGGTAAGGCATCGTACTTTTGTCCTTCTTTTGCTTCTATTGGCACTGTAGATATTACAACATAAAATGTGTCAATCTTACTTATTTCAAAGTAATCTGTCCAATAATTATTTCTTCCTTTGAAAAAATCCAAACCACCATGTAAAGTGTCAGATGGTGATATTGGACTTCCGCCAATTCTAAGGCAAGCTATTTCCCCATGATTATAAGTGAAAAATGAATATTCTATAATTCTATGAGAAGAATTGATTACTTGATAATGGATATAGCTTCTTTTCTCTGGATCGAAAAACTTCTCACAAGAAACCAGAAAAAATGCTACAATTATTGTGATTATAAAAGTATTTTTCATTGTTTTTGTATTTTAAAAGACCTTTGTGTATTAAGGTCTGTAAGGATTATTTGGATAATAAGGATTTATGCTGCGAGGATCTGCAGTGGGATATCTCCAAAAATCCCATTCGTCATCCGTTTTTTTTATTCATATGATTTCACAATTATTCCTTCCATATCTTTCGAAGGAGGATATGTAAGCGGATGCCGCTCCGAAAAGTGTTCTTTATAATATTGCAGTGGTATATCATATCGTTGCAATATTTGATAATCCTTCACTATCATGTCCCATGGAACGTTTTCACAAACACTTTGCAAGATTATGAATATGGTTATTGTGTCTTGAGACACATCCTTGTTTTTATACCAACTCGCACTCCAGCATCTATTTTGTGGAAATGTTCTTGATGTGAACCAATAATCATCTTTTGTGGCATGTAAAATTGTGTCGTGTTGAGATTTTATGTCAAAATGCTCGCTTGATAGATGAAATATAGATATTGTGTCATTTGAAATGTTTCTAACAACAATTGAGGTATAGCAGTCCTCATCTGTCAATCCCTTGCAGCAAGAAAAAAGCACTGCCAATGTTAAAAAAAATATATATTTCATAGTGTTTGGGGAATTAAAAGCCTAGGAATTCATATGTCGGATGTTCTTTATTAATCTCAGCATTCCACCAATCTTCCCCGAAATGCCTTCTGCCGTATGCACTCGCTTCGCGCTCGTACCATTTGTTTTTATGGATAAACAAAAGTTACAACATCAGTCTCAGGATTAAAGTCGTAAAAGCTCTCCTTTGTATATTTGTATATTTTCAAGACGTTACTCCCTTTTGGTAAAGCATCATACTTCTGTCCTTCTTTTGCTTCTATTGGTTTTGCGGATATCACCACATAGAATGTGTCTATTTTTTCTGTATTAAAATAGTCACCCCAAGAGTTCTGCTCTCTCCCATTGTCGTATATAAATCCACCATGTGTGGAATCATTGGGCATGATTGGCTCATGCCCGATTACAAAGCAAGTTATATTATCAGCATTATTCATTTTATGATAAAAGAAAGAGAACTCAACTTTAAAATCTGTATTATTCCTTACCCTATATGGAATACAATTAGGTTCAGATTCAAGCAGATTCTTGCATGATGTTATGCCCCATAGTGTTATCAACCATCCTACAAGGGCGCATATTATGTTTTTCATGTCTCTTTTATTAGTATATGGATGTTGTGAAGTTTTTATTTCGTATTATTGTTTCTATAGTTGTTATGTCCGGCTGCGCTGATTGTCAATTGTTCCCGTTGATTATCTCCTCGTATGAAGGTGTCATTTCCATATCCCGCATTTCTGGAGTTGGCGGATAATAAATATGCCAGTTCATTTGACGCAAAAAATCCAAGGTGAGTTTATAACCGACAATGCATGGCTCCTCAATGTTTGCTTTGTTTGAATCCGCATCAAATATAAATAGCACTAATGTATCAGTTTTGGGTAAATTGTGAAAAAAAGCCTCCCAATGATCTGGAACATTTGATACGAAATCAATTGCTTTACCTGGGGCTATTTCATTGCGATTAGAATAGTTTGCAGCTATGTTTTGCGCTTTTGCAAAAGAGATTTCTGGCGATATGCAAAAGTCCTGATATATAATGGCTTTATCTGAATTGTTATGTATTGTAATAAGATAATGCCATTTGTCACTATTTTCATAATTACAAGATGGGAATGCGAAAACAACGCAGAATAATATTGCGAACGAGATAAGGGGAATGTTTTTCATGTTTTGTGTATGCTTTGTTTTTGTTTTGTTGCATTTTAGCGTGTCACAAAGCCACACAAAGTTAAGTTAATTATTGAATAAATAGATGCCTTTTTATACATTAAGTTTTTGTATTATAATTTATTCTTATGCTCATAGCGTAATATAGAATGGCGGCATAATAAAGTTTCATTTTGCCAGCAAATTGAATATTAAAAGAGATTTTGTTTTTCTCACCCCTCTTTCTATCTTTGCTTACATCAAGCTTTGAGATATGGAGAAATTCGGCAACGGCGACCTTCTGCCTAAATACGACACATGCTTTTTCGAGCGTTACGCCAAAGAGACGTTGGCGGACTTGGTCAGCGCGCATTATGCCGGACTTGTAAACCGCGACCGCCCCGACCTGCAGGATACGTCGCTCGGCATAGGTATCGAAGTGACGCGTGCCATGCGCGAGGGCAAGGCGGAGGCGCATGAGCTGATAAACGACGTGGCGGGGCAGAGGATTATAGACGTACCGTCCGAAGTGTCGTCTTCCGTCAATGCCTATGGCTACGGATTCGTGCTCAACGGTCAGCTCATAGGACGTGCCGAGCGTGAGTACTGGGAGAGGGCATTGCCGCTGCAGCACATAATCGAGAGCAAGGTGGCTAAGGTGGCGAACGGTTTTTATGGGTATTTCTCGGAGTTCGGGCTGTATGTATTCTCCAAAGAAACTCTATCGACACAGGATGTGTTGGGCACGATGGATTGGATGATTTCCCTGCAGAAGCCCAATCGGCTGGCTTACAATTACCTTTTTCTCTCGCAGAGCACCGACCTCTGGGTTTGCAATCTTGACAGGCGTGAGACACACCGTTTCAACATCCCGGTCGCCAAGCGACAGACTTATTACAACATAGCCATAACATCGCATGAGGACCATTCTGAGCTGCAGCGCCAGATGGAGCGGATGCGCCAGGCAAAAGGAAACGACAATGAATAAACAGGAGATAAGAAAGAATATTCGCGACATCAAGAAGGAGCATGGCGCCGAACGGCTGAAGACTCTTTCTGCCGCCGTGTGTGCTAACCTTGAGTCCAACCCGGTGTATGACTCGGCGTCGGTGGTGCTGCTCTACGCCTCGCTTCCCGACGAGGTGGACACTACTCCGCTTGTGCAGCGTGCCATCGCCTCAGGCAAGACGGTTGTGCTGCCGGTGGTGCTGGGCGACGAGCTTGAGCTCCGTGTCTATTCGGGCGACGACTCTATGGAGACGGGCGCGTTCGGCATCATGGAGCCTATGGGCGAGCCTTATGTCGGCGATGTGGATGTGGCTATCGTGCCGGGTGTGGCGTTTTCGGACGGCGGTGTCCGTCTCGGGCGCGGCAAAGGCTTCTACGACCGTATGCTCAAGTCATTGCCTTGCTACAAGATAGGTCTCTGCTTCTCATTCCAGCGAATGGACATCTCCTCGCTGGCAGAGCCTCACGATGTGCTGATGGACGAAGTTGTGTCTGACTAAGGCTATCTCTCCAGTCGTGTCGAATCGAGCTTCAGCAGCACGAACAACATCAAAGTGAATCCCCAGAGCGACGAGCCTCCGTAGCTGAAGAACGGCAACGGAATACCGATAACCGGCATCACGCCTATTACCATTCCAATGTTTATGGTGAAGTGGAACAGCAGAATGGCGGCGACGCAGTAGGCATAGACCTGGTTGAATACTTCGGTCTGCCTTTCGGCGATTATGACAATCCTTATCATCAGGAATAGGTACAGCGCCATGATTATGGTAGAGCCGACGAATCCGAACTCCTCTCCCAGTGTGCAGAAGATGAAGTCGGTGCTTTGCTCAGGCACGTATTTCAGCTTAGTCTGAGTTCCCTTCAAATATCCTTTGCCTATGAACTGTCCAGAGCCGATGGCGATTTTCGACTGGTTCACGTTGTATCCTGCGCCTTGCGAGTCTTCCTCGGTGCCCAGCAACACAAGGATTCTCGACTTCTGGTGAGCCTGCAGCGCGTTGTCGAACAGATAGTCTGCCGAGTAGCAGTATCCGACTGATATTAACGCGAACAGTCCTATCAGCGCATAGCTCTTTCTTCTTTCTTTTATCGCCCTCCAGAACGCCGCGAGCGCAGTGTACACAATCACGGCAATCACGAACCATATATAATCGACAGTGATGAAGAAGTTTGTCACCACCGCGATGAATATTATCGCCAGCGTGCTCTTTATGTTCTTCCATACCAGCTCTTTGTCCCTCTGGAACACAAAGATGAATATGTTGGTGGTCAGTATTATGAGAATGCCGGAGATGAGCATTCCGAGGTTGCATCGGTCGCCTTGCTGGCAGAACACTGACTCGTATTTTATGACGAATATGAACAGTGCGGCGGCGAGCAGTCCTAAGACGATGAGCACGCCCGGCATGCCTTTTCTGTACAGCACGAGGAACAGGGCAGCGAATACTAATGCTGAGCCGGTCTCGTTCTGTGCAATGATTATCGCCATAGGCAGCATGATGAGCGCGATAACCTTGGCGTAGCTCCTAAGCCCTTGCAGCTTGAAGTCGTAGGCACTCATCATCTTTGCCAGCGCGAGGCTGGTGGCGAATTTCGCAAGCTCGGCAGGCTGCAGTCTCACAGGTCCGAGCTCAAGCCATGAGTGCGAGCCGTTGATGTCCCTCGATAGGAATATCGTGGCTATCAGCAGCAGTATCATGGCGCCGTAGAATACATACGCGAAAGTGTTGTATATCCGGTAGTTGATGAGCAGGATGGATATGCCGATGATGCCGGCGCAGATAATCCACACGAGCTGTTTGCCGGCTTGCTGCGAGAAGTCGAACATGCTGGAGTTGTCGAACTCGTAGCTTGACGCGTACACGCAGAACCATCCAGCGACTACAAGTATTATGTAAACAATGATAGTCGGCCAGTCTATGATGTTAGTTATGCTTACGTGTCGCTGTGTCATGTGGTTTTATCTTGGGGTTTTGGTTGATGGTATGAGGTTAGCGTTTACCATTCTGTCCTCTAAAGCTTTGCGCGCAGGTGAGATGCCGCCTTTGAGGTATTTCTCCATCATCAGCGATGCTATAGGACCTGCCCATGTGGCTCCGAATCCTGCGTTCTCCACCACAACGGCTATCGCTATCTTAGGATTCTCTCTCGGTGCGAATGCCATGAATATCGAGTGGTCCTTGCCGTGAGGGTTCTGCGCTGTACCTGTCTTGGCGCATACGGTTATGCTGTCCATCTGCGCCACTCTCGCCGTTCCGCCTTTCACAGCCATCTCCATGCCGTCTATCGACGCGGCGAAGAATTTCTTGTCCACGTTTGTCACATGCTTCCTTGTCAGGCTGTCGGCTATCTGCTCGCCTTCTATCTTCCTGACTATGTGCGGCGTTATCCAGTAACCCTGGTTAGCTATCGCAGAAGCGTAATTCGCCAGCTGTATAGGAGTGGCGATAATCTCTCCTTGTCCGATGGCTATGGATATGATTGTCAGACCTTTCCAGCCTCTCTCTCCGTATCTTTTATTGTAGAATTCGGCATTTGGTATGAATCCGCGGTTCTCGTTAGGGAAGTCCACGCCTGTCTTATATCCGAATCCGAACGACACGACGTCCCTTTTCCATGTCTCGAATGCGTCCTGCACGTTCTTGTATTTCTTGCTGTCCATCATAGCCTTCAGTCCCCAGCAGTAGTATCCGTTGCATGATGTCTGAAGCGAGTGGCGCATGTCCAGTGGCGAAGGGTGTCCGTGGCATCCGACTGTCAGTCCGCCGAATATGAAACCGTGGTGGCAAGGGTATCTTGTCTCCGGTGTTATGATTCCTTCCTGCTGGAATATGAGCGAGTTCACGACTTTGAATGTCGAGCCAGGAGGGTATCTTGCCATGAGCGGACGGTCGAGGAGTGGCTTCAGAGGGTCGTTGTTCAGTCTTTTGAAGTTCTCGCCTCTCTGTCGTCCCACGAGGTCCGACGGATTGAAGTTAGGCGATGACACAAGCGCCAGTATTTCTCCGCTCTGCGGCTCTATCGCCACGACCGAGCCTATCTTGTTTCTCATCAGCTTCTCGCCGTACATCTGCAGGTCTATGTCGATGGAGAGTTCTATGTTCTTGCCCGGCACTGAGGCTTTGTCAAGCTTTCCGTCCTGATATTTGCCTTTCAGTCGTCCGCGCGCGTCTCTCAGGAGTATCTCGTAGCCCTTTTCGCCTCTCAGCGTCTTTTCGTAGTATTTTTCCACGCCGTTCTTTCCGGCATAGTCGCCTCGTGAGTAGTACGGGTCGTTGTCCATGTCTCTCTGCGACACTTCTCCCACCGAGCCCAGCGCATGGGCTGCGCATGGATACGTGTATTCCCTCAATGTTCTGTCCTGAATGTAGAATCCGGGCAGCTTGTACAGTTTTTCCTGTAGTATGGCGAATTCCTCGATAGACAGTTGCGATATGAGAACCTGTGGAGTGTACTTTGAGTATCCTCTCTCGTTCTTCATTCGCTTTATCAGCTTTATCAGCTTTTCCTTTGTGATGTTGGTCGCGCGGCAGAAGTCCAGGGTGTCGAATTCCTGCACCTCGTTCATGATTACCATCACGTCGTATGCCGGCTTGTTATAGACGAGCAGTTTTCCGTTTCGGTCGTAGATGAGGCCTCGGGCAGGGAACTTGGTCTTTTTCAGGAAGGCGTTGCTGTCGGCGTGCTGCTTGTATTCTGGGTTCAGTATCTGAAGGTTTATTAGCTGCAGCACATACACGATGAACACGATAATCATCGAGCCGATTATCACGTCCTTTCTGTCCTTGAGGTTGTCGTTTTCTACTGACACGCTGCTTTACTTGTTTTTTTCGCTTGCCTTGTACTTGTAGTACTCTATGGCAATGATAAGTATTAATGTGAATATCATGCTTGTCACCATTCTCAGCAGAAGTGTTCCGAAAGCCTCGAGCGAGAATGCCTCCATCAGGAAAAGCAGTATATGGTGAAGTATGACAATCAAAAGCGTGTAGTTGACGAACTTGTTGTTTCCCATCGTTTTTATGGATGGGACGAACTTGTTGTGGTTTATGTTGTCGTTGTTGGTTATGAACAGCGGCAGTGTCTTTATCGACGCGAGTCCGGCCGCAGTGGTCGCGAACGCGTGCAGTCCAGGCGTGCTGCAGAACACATCCATGAATCCGCCTATCAGGAAGCTCACCAGCAGTGTCAGGTACGGAGATATTTCCTTCGGCAGTATTATCACCAGCCAGATGTACAGAAGCGGTGTTCCGTATCCGTAGATGTTTACGTTGTTGAGTATCAGTATCTGTGCAGCCAATACCAGCAGTGCGGTCAGTATGTATTTTATAAGGTCGTTCATTAGTTCCCTGTCTTTGCGGTGCTTGCTTTATTTCTTGGTTGAGTCTCTTCTTGCGTACGCCTCGAGGTCGGCTTGCTCCTTCTTATGCTTGTAGTCAAGCACCTGCACGTATGCCAGGTTGTTGAAGTTCACCGAGAGCTCCACGTCTATGTCGTAGTAGTTGTCGTCTTCTCCTGTCTTGAAGTCGTGCACCGTTCCCACCATTATGCCTTCTGGGAAGAAGTCGGAGTATCCTGATGTCACGATGCTGTCGCCCTTCTTAATCTTGACGTGGCGTGGCACCTGCTTCATCTTTGCGTATCTTGGGTCGCCTCCGTGCCATACGAGCGAGCCGATGTCCTTTATCGTCGCTACAGTGTCCTTGTTCATTCTGCTCTTCACCTTGCAAGAGATCTGCGACTTAGGGTTAAGCACTGGCATCACGACCGAGAAGTGCTTAGAGCACGCTGTGACTATGCCCACGATTCCGCAAGGCGACACAACGCTCATCTCCGGCTTCACGCCGTTTTCTGTTCCTCGGTTAAGTGTTATGAAGTTCTGCAGCTGTGATGTGCTGTTGTTTATCACTTTCGCTTGCAGACAAGTGTATTCGAGTTTAGGGTCAAGCGGAGAGTGAGCTATCGAGTCTCCGCTGTTCTTCATGCTTTGCAGCTTGTTCTCAAGAACGAAAACCTTGTTTCTGAGTTCCACGTTTTCCTTCGAGAGATCCTGGTTCACCTCCTTGAGGCTCAGGTAGTATGTGACAGCCTCTTCGACTTTGTATATCTCGCCGGTTATCTCGTTGCAGTTGCGGTAAAACACTGAGCGCTGGAAATAGTTGCCATTCACGATGAGTATGATGGCGTATAACTCCAACGCGAAGAAGAAGAAATAAATACCGTACTTTACGAAAAACTTAATGAGGTTGTTCACTGTTCTTTGTCGTCGTTAATTACTTGTGTGGAATAATAACAAGATAGAGACGCGAACCGAATCACGCCTCTACCTGTTGAATATTGCATTTGATTATCTCATAAGGAAGTTGAACTTGTCAACGTTCTTAAGAGCGATACCAGTTCCTCTTGCTACGGCTCTCAATGGGTCCTCTGCGATGTGGAAAGGTATGTTGATCTTGTCAGAAAGTCTCTTGTCCAGACCGCGGAGCAGCGCTCCACCACCAGCCAGATAGATACCCTTCTTCACGATGTCGGCATACAACTCAGGTGGTGTAGCCTCCAGCGCGCTGAGCACAGCGGCCTCAATCTTGGAGATAGACTTCTCCAGACAGTGCGCTATCTCCTGGTAAGATACAGGCACGTCAAGAGGCAGGGCTGTCATTCTGTTAGGTCCGTGTACCAGATAATCCTCTGGTGGATCATCAAGCTCGGTCAGGGCGGCTCCTACGTTTATCTTTATGAGCTCGGCAGTACGCTCTCCGATACGGATGTTGTGCTGGCGTCCCATATAGTCGATAATGTCCTCTGTGAGGTCGTCTCCTGCTATACGGATAGACTTGTTAGAGACGATACCGCCTAATGAAATAACTGCGATTTCGGTAGTACCTCCGCCTATGTCAACTATCATGTTGCCTTCTGGCGCCTCAACGTCGATGCCGATACCTATGGCAGCTGCCATTGGCTCGTATATCATGTACACGTCGCGGCCGCCGGCATGCTCAGATGAGTCGCGCACGGCACGGATTTCCACTTCGGTAGATCCTGAGGGGATACATACCACCATCTTAAGAGAAGGAGCAAAGAAGCGAGGCTTGTTGTTGATCATGGCTATCATGCCTCTAATCATCTGCTCAGCAGCGTAGAAGTCTGCGATGACACCATCTCTCAACGGACGAACGGTACGGATGTTCTCGTGTGTACGTCCGTGCATCTGCCTTGCCTGCTCTCCGATAGCGATAAGTTTGTCGGTGCGACGGTCCAGCGCTACGACTGAAGGCTCGTCAACCACAATCTTATCATTGCACATGATAATGGTATTTGCGGTACCAAGGTCAATGGCAATTTCCTGTGTGAATGAGAATAGACCCATATGGTTTATTTAAAAGGTTATCAAAAATTCCTTTATCAATGTTTGAAATGTCTTCTGCCGGTGAATACCATTGCGATGCCGAACTCGTCGCAAGAGTTGATTACCTCCTCGTCGCGAATGCTGCCGCCCGGCTGCACAATGTATTTGATGCCGTATTCGTTGCATGCCTCAACGCTGTCCTTGAAAGGGAAGAACGCGTCAGAGATAAGCACTGAATCCTCGATTTTGCATCCCTGCTTCAAGTTGAAGCGTGGGATTGTCAGTCGCTGCAAGCTGTCGATACGGTTTGGCTGTCCCATGCCTGCGCCTGTCAGCCAGTATGAGCCGTCGTCAGCCAGCGAAACGAGCGACATTGAGTTGCTCTTCAGGTATTTGCAAGCCTGTGTGCCGAATTTGGCCAAGTCTATCTGCTTCTCGCTGAAAGTCTTTTTTGTCACTGGCTTGTATTCTGTGTCCATGCCTTCGTCCTCGTCCTGAACCAGAAGTCCGCCGTTCACCGAACGATACAGCTTCTCGCCTGTGATAGCAGGCTTGATTGGTGTAACCAGGACACGGAGATTCTTCTTCTTAGCCAAGATTTCCTTAGCCTCGTCTGTGTATGAAGGAGCGATTATTATCTCGATGAATTTGCCAGAGAACCAGCTTGCTATCTCGGCGTCAACCTCGCTTGTGAAGCATACGATACCTCCGTATGCGCTCACAGGGTCGCCAGCCCAAGCCAGCTCCAGCGCTCTCATAGGAGTGCTTGCCACTGCCAGTCCGCATGGGTTCAAGTGCTTAACCACAGAGACAGCCACCTTGTTAGGCACGTTCTCTACTGAGTTGTATGCATCGCTTGCTGCCTTCCATGCAGCGTCGGCGTCGAGCATGTTGTTGTATGATATTTCCTTTCCCTGCAGGCAAGGCGAGCCAGCCAGCGTGTGCTCCAGCTTTGTGTTAGCGAATTTGTAGAACACAGCCTTCTGGTGAGGGTTCTCGCCATAGCGGAGGTGTGTAGGATTGTTCAAGCTGATGCGAAGAGCGGACTCCTCGTTGTTGTCGAACCAGTTGAAGATGTGTGAGTCGTAGTTCGATGACACTGCGAAAGCCTCCTTTGCGAAGAACTTTCTCTCGTCAAGCGTAGTCTGTGCGCCGTTCTTCTCGAGGATGTCAAGAAGAGGCTTGTACTGTGCCTGTGAGGCTACGATAACCACGTCCTTGTAATTCTTGGCAGCGGCTCTGATGAGAGAGATACCGCCTATGTCGATTTTCTCGATGATGTCTTGTTCTGCAGCGCCTGAAGCGACAGTCTGCTCGAATGGATAGAGGTCCACGATAACGAGGTCTATTTCAGGTATCTCGTACTGCTTCATCTGCTCCTGGTCGCCTTGTTCGTCTCTTCTGCCGAGGATACCGCCGAATATCTTTGGGTGCAGAGTCTTGACTCTTCCGCCCAAGATAGAAGGATATGTTGTCAGTGATTCAACTGCCTGGCAAGGGACGCCAAGCGACTCGATGAAACTTTGAGTGCCACCGGTTGAAATAAGTGTCACACCGTCCTCGTGCAGTTTCTTCACGATATTGTCAAGTCCGTTGTCCTTGTGGAACACGGAAATCAGGGCGGATTTAATTTTTTTACTGTCAGCCATTTATGCTATTAAAAAATATTTTTAGGTCACAAAGTTATCAAAAATATGCGTATAGGAATACATATAAGAGGCATAAAATAAAGTTTTTTGAAAAAATAAGACCCATGTGTCTATACCAATGTGTGAAAATAGTATATTCGCACTATTTTATATGCTTTTACGAATATATTAACAGGAAACAAAATGGATAAAGTAAGCTATGCACTTGGTCTGAATATTGGCAACAATCTTTTGGACGCAGGTATCGACAAACTTGAGTGGGACAAATTTCTGAAGGGAGTGAAGGACTCGATGGAGAAAAATGACCAGGAAATGACAAACCAGGAGGCTCAGCAGGAGCTGAACAGCTTCTTCGCTAAGCTGCAGGCCGACGCCGAGGCGAAGAACTCGAAGCAGGAGAAGACTTTCCTCGACAACAACGCTAAGCGTGAGGAGATTACTGTGCTGCCTTCGGGACTGCAGTACGAGATACTCACAGCCGGCGACGGCGCTAAGCCTAAGGCCACAGACAAGGTGAAGTGCCACTACGAGGGAACGCTGATAGACGGAACAGTATTCGACAGTTCATACCGCAGAGGCGAGCCTGCCGTGTTCGGTGTGAACCAGGTGATAGCTGGATGGGTAGAGGCGCTGCAGCTGATGTCTGTAGGCTCGAAGTGGAGACTCTACATCCCTTACAGACTGGGCTACGGCGAGCACGGAGCAGGAAGTTCCATCCCTCCATACTCAACACTTATATTCGATGTGGAGCTGCTGGATATTGTATAACACAGAAAAACAATAAAGCATGAAAAAGATAACTTGCATTTTACTGGTATTGGCGATGGCTGCAGGCGTATGCGCAAAGAAGAAGAGCTCTGCCGCCAAGGGCAACGACGTAGTGCTGACAAGCACGATGGACAGCGTGAGCTACGCAGTCGGAGTCAGTGTCGGCGTTGATGTGAAGAAACAGCTGCTTGAGAGATTCCTCGACAACAAGCAGAACAACAAAGTTGTGGCCGAGGCGTTCCTTAAAGCCATAAGCGGCGATTCTGTAATCTTCAGCAAGCGCCAGGCGGACTCGATTTCTTCGACTTTCTTCGCTGCGGAGATGAAGAAAAAGAATGATGCATGGAAGACCAAGAACACCAACTTCTTGGCGACAAACTCGAAGGCGGCTGGCGTGATGACCACAGAGTCCGGACTCCAGTACAAGATGATAAAAGCCGGCAACGGCAAGAAACCATCTGCCAGCAACACTGTTAAGGTGCACTACGAGGGCAAACTGATAGACGGAACGGTATTCGACAGCTCAAGGAAGCGCCGCGAGCCGATAGAGTTCAGACTCGACCAGGTGATAAAAGGCTGGACCGAGGGACTGCAGCTCATGGACGAGGGTTCTGTGTACGAGCTCTACATCCCATACGAACTGGGCTACGGCGAGAGGCCTATGGGCAACATCCCTGCATACTCCACACTGATATTCAACGTGGAGCTGCTCGAAATCAAATAACGCACAACATCTAAAAACAACTTATATTTAAAAATGAAAAAGAGCTTAATTATGGTCAGCGCGGCTGCAGTTGCAGTGCTGATGGCGTCTTGCTCAAACAAGGGCAACGACGAGTTGAACAATTCTGATGATTCGCTTTCATACGCTTACGGAGTAGGCTACGGCAGCCACATCTCCGAGCAGTATCTCGAGGGCGCTAACGAGGGCGACAAGTACGACGCTCTGATGAAGGGCATCGAGGAAGGAATGAAGGGCGACAGCATAATGAAGTATTATGTCGTAGGTCTTCAGATAGGCGACGAGCTGAGACAGGAGTCTGAGAACGGACTGATGAACGACTCGACTCTCAAACTGGACAAGGACAAGGTTTTCTACGCTCTTAAGAAGGCCATCGCCAAGGAAGAGCTGAAGATGACAAAGGAGCAGTCTGGCGAAGTGATACAAGACATCATCCGCAAGAAGCTCGAGGCTGCATCGATAAGCAAGTACGGCGAATACAAGAAGCAGCAGGAGGCATTCTTGACCACGAACGGCAAGAGAGAGGGCGTTGTGACTACAGAGTCCGGTCTGCAGTACGAGATAGTGAAGGCTGGAAACGGTGCTAAGCCAACACTGAACGACATCGCTGTAGTATATTACAAGGGAACGCTGACCGACGGCACAGAGTTCGACTCGACAGAGAAGCACGGAGGCAAGCCTGCTGAGATGCCGCTCGCATCTCTCATCCCAGGATGGAAGGAGGCTTTGCAGCTGATGCCTGCAGGCTCTAAGTGGAAGATATACATCCCAAGCAACCTGGGCTACGGCTCAAACGACATGGGCACAATCAAGCCTTACTCTACCTTGGTGTTCGAGGTCGAGTTGCTTGAGGTTAAACCAGCAGCGCAGCCACAGCAGTAAGAAGACAATTAGTTTTTCATAAAGATGAGCGGCGGGATTCCGGTTGAAGGGGTTCTGCCGCTTTTTGTTTAACGTTGCATTTTTGTATGTGCTGAATACGATTACGGAAAAATTTCTTTAATTTCGCTCCTTGTTAATCAACTTCAAAAAGAAACACAATAAACAATCGTAAAATATGGCTAACACACCAGAATTCAAGTACGCTCCTATGTTCCAGGTGGGCAAGGACGATACTGAGTACCGTTTGCTCTCGAAGGAGGGCGTTTCAGTAGGCGAGTTTGAAGGACACGAGATTCTGAAGGTCTCAAAAGAGGCTCTCACGCTGCTTGCACAGCAGGCTTTCCACGACGTGGAGTTCATGCTGCGCCGCGAGCACAACCTTCAGGTTGCCGCAATCCTTAAGGACCCAGAGGCATCGGAGAACGACAAATACGTTGCATTGCAGTTTCTTCGCAATGCCGAGACAGCATGCAAGGGTATTCTGCCTTTCTGCCAGGACACTGGTACTGCCATTATTCACGCCGAGAAGGGACAGCAGGTCTGGACAGGCTTCGAGGACGAGGAGGCTCTCTCACGCGGCGTGTTCAACACATTCACACAGGATAATCTGCGCTACTCGCAGAACGCTCCGCTCAACATGTACGATGAGGTGAACACTCGCTGCAACCTGCCTGCACAGATTGACATCGAGGCTTGCGAGGGCGCGGAATACCGCTTCGTGATGGTGGCAAAGGGCGGCGGCTCTGCCAACAAGACATATTTCTACCCGATGACAAAGGCTACAATCCAGAACGAGGGCACTCTCATCCCATTCCTTGTGGAGAAGATGAAGAGCCTCGGAACAGCCGCTTGTCCTCCTTATCACATAGCATTCGTAATCGGCGGCACTTCGGCAGAGAAGAACCTTCTCACCGTAAAGCTCGCATCAATCAAGTATTACGACAATCTGCCTACAACAGGCGACGAGACTGGCCGCGCATTCCGCGACGTTGAGTTGGAGAAGAAACTTCTCGTAGAGGCTCACAAGATTGGTCTTGGCGCACAGTTTGGCGGAAAGCATCTTGCTCACGATATCCGCGTGGTTCGTCTGCCACGCCACGGTGCATCTTGCCCAATCGGTATGGGCGTAAGCTGCTCTGCCGACCGTAACATCAAGGCTAAAATTAACAAGGATGGTATCTGGCTCGAGAAGATGGATTCAAACCCATCAGAACTCATTCCTGAGGAATATCGTCGTCCGGGCGAGGGCGCAAAGGGCGTTGAGATCGACCTCGACAAGGGTATCGATGCCGTTCGTGCCGAGCTTTCTAAATATCCGGTCAGCACACGCGTAAACCTCAAGGGTACAATCATCGTGGCGCGCGATATAGCTCACGCTAAGCTCAAGGCTCGTCTTGACGCGGGCGAGGCAATGCCTGATTACTTCAAGAATCACCCGATTCTGTATGCAGGACCAGCCAAGACTCCAGAGGGCTATCCTTGCGGCTCTATGGGACCGACAACTGCCAACCGCATGGACCCATACGTTGACGAGTTCCAGGACAACGGCGCATCTCTCGTGATGATAGCCAAGGGCAACCGTTCACAGGTGGTTACCGATGCCTGCAAGAAGCATGGCGGATTCTATCTCGGCACAATCGGAGGCGTGGCTGCCGTTCTTTCACAGAGCAGCATCAAGAGCATCGAGTGCGTTGAGTATCCGGAGCTCGGCATGGAGGCAATCTGGAAGATTACAGTAGAGGATTTCCCTGCGTTCATCTTGGTCGATGACAAGGGCAACGACTTCTTCCAGCAGCTGAAGCCTTGGTGTCCAAACTGCAACAAGTAAGATTACAATATGAATTTTGACATCTCAAGAAAAACGAGAATGAAAGGAACGACTTTATCATCTATCCGACGAGTGGCTATAACGCTGCTCGTCATGCTTTTTACAACGGCGAGTGCTTGGGCACAGTTTTTCCCACCAACAAACTACCAACTCTCCTTGAGCGCAAACTATCAGGGAGGTGCTATAGGAATGGTTGATGTTCCAATTTCTGAACCAACCACCACCTATACGCTAACACAAAATGATGAACCAATCCGTACAGATTATATATTTGAAGGTTGGTCAACATCATCGACAGGGGATGTAGAATATAAAACTGGTGACCCGGTAGAATTAACTGGCAATTTGACGCTTTATGCGATATGGGAGGACGCTCCCTATGAATTGACATACACTATCACCAATAAAGAAAAAAAACAAGTGGAGTTGTCAGGATATGAAGGAGATAAGCCCGCAGGAGTCTTGAACATCCCTGCCACCGTTACAATAAATGGTATAGAATATTCTGTGACGAGCATTGGGGAAAAAGCCTTTGAGAATTGTGACAACCTTCAATCTGTCACTATCCCTAATAGCGTTACGAGCATTGATTTTAGTGCCTTTTTGTGGTGTAGAAACCTTCAATCTGTCACTATCCCTAATAGCGTTACGAGCATTGGGGATTGTGCCTTTGCTGCTTGTAACAGCCTTCAATCTATCACTATCCCTAACAAGGTGACGAGCATTGGAAATCATGCCTTTGAAAATTGCACAAACCTTCAATCTATCACTATCCCTAACAAGGTGACGAGCATTGGGGCTTATGCCTTTTCTTGGTGTGAAAACCTTCAATCTGTCACTATCCCTAACAGCGTGACAAGCATTGGAAATCATGCCTTTGAGTTTTGTTACAGCCTCCAATATGTCAATATCAATGGCAATCCGAAGATTGGAACTGACGCCTTTTGGAAAACCCCTGCGACTGTGGCAATTAACCTGACGGCAAGCCCAATAGACGGAGATTATTGGACTACCTTCTATAACAACGGCTATAACTTCCAAGCTGATGGGAATACCACGGTGTATAAAGGAACGGTGAATGAATCATCACTCATGCTGACGGAAGTGGAAGACAAGATTGTAAATTCTGGCACAGCGGTAATACTGAAATCATCAGGCAATCCAGTTATGACTCTTACAGAATCAGGCAGCAGCGATACTAACGGCAACGACCTGCGAGGTATAAGCGATAGGACCTTGCGTACAGATGTTATATCCAATTTCAGCGCTAACGAGATTTACACAATGGGCAATACATCGGCAGGCTTCGGTTTCCACAGATACACAGGTGAGTATGTTCCGGCAGGTGAGGCATTTCTTCCACTCAACACAGATGGGGCTGTGGTTGAGAGTTTTGCTATTGTTTTGCCCAGCGTTTCGTCAACAGGTATTAAGCCCGTTTCTTCCGACAAAGATTTGCAGAAACACTGGTTCACTATCAGCGGCGCACGTCTGGGCGGCAAGCCTTCACATCCAGGCGTTTACATTAATGGAAACAAGAAGGTGATGATTAAATAACGCATAACAGACGTTTAAACAAAAATCCCGGCTCGTTAGAGTCGGGATTTTTTTGTGAGTAGAGTTTCCCTTCGGCTCCGCTCAGGGACTGGATTAGTGAGTATTGGTTGCTGAGCGTAGTCGAAGCGAGTGAAATTGTGTGTTGTATTCTTTTTTGTGACAAAATGAGTTTTTAAAACTCGAAAAAGTCATACTTTTGTTAAGCTAATATAGGTATACCTGTACATCAATAAATTCTATAATGCTGGTTTCATAAGGTATCTTATATTAAGCGTTTAAAACAGAAAAACAAACACAGATTCTGAACCTTTACGTCAAGTACAGACGCCGATTCATAGCGTCTCCACATAAAATGAACCTTGTACAGACGTAGCGCGCTACGTCTCTACAGAACGAATGAAATCTTGTACAGACGTCATAATATGGCGTCTCTACATAAAAACCGACATAACATCTCGTAAGGTATCTTATGCGTTTAAAACTTAGAGCATAAAAAATCCCCAAGCATTGCTTGAGGATTTTTTATTCGTTTCTGGAAATGTATTATGCCTGCTCGTTGTTTGCAGGAGCGTCAGCAGAAGGCTGAGCAGCGAAATACAAGAAGATGATTGCTCCGATGATAGGGATAAGGCATACGAGCATGAACCATCCGCTCTTGTTGATGTCGTGCATTCTTCTTGCGCCGAGCGCGAGGCTTGGGACGAGAGTGGCAAGCGCCAAGATGGCAGAGAGTATCTGTCCAACGCCAGGAATGATGTTTAACACGAAAGAAACAACGAACATAGCGAGAGCGAAATACCAGAACTCTTTTCTGTCAGCCTTGCCCTCAAACTGAGTGTACTTGTTCTTTAAAACGTCGATGCAGTTGTTTTTTACTTCTTCGAATGTCATAAGCTTAGTTTTTAAAATTTGTAAGAATATGCCGCGAATATAGCAAAATTTTACAAATTATCTATTTCCTGCAGCCAAATGGCAGAAGATGCGTCGGACGGCATGCGCCAGTCGCCGCGTGGCGAGAGGTTCACCGAGCCGACCTTCGGTCCGTCAGGCATTGCGGAGCGCTTGAACTGCTGATTGAAGAATCGGCGCACGAATGTCCTGAGCCACTTCTTTATCACGTCGCCCTTGTACTGTCCGGCGAATGCGATGTTGGCGAGGTAGAAAATCTTCTTAGGTCCGAATCCGAAGCGCAGCATGTAGTAGAGGAAGAAGTCGTGCAGCTCGTATGGTCCGACGAGGTCCTCGGTCTTCTGCGCGATGTTTCCTTGCGAGTCGGCAGGGAGCAGTTCCGGGCTGACAGGCGTGTCCACGATGTCGAGCAGCGTGTCTCTCACAGCCTGTTCCATCTTGGTCTCGGCTATCCACTTCACCAAGTGTCTGACGAGAGTCTTAGGTATGCTTGCATTCACGCCGTACATGGACATC
Source organism: Paludibacteraceae bacterium (assembly GCA_017937025.1). Taxonomy (GTDB): domain Bacteria; phylum Bacteroidota; class Bacteroidia; order Bacteroidales; family Paludibacteraceae; genus UBA4363. Next base: position 312,163 of record JAGBEJ010000004.1, read on the forward strand.
TGGTCGCCGTTGTATGTCGCCCATCCGAGTGCGAGTTCCGAGAGGTCGCCTGTGCCTATGACAAGTCCGTTCATCTGGTTCGACACGTCCATCAGTATCTGTGTGCGCTCGCGGGCCTGCGAGTTCTCGTATGTGGTGTCGGTCACGGCAGGGTCGTGGCTTATGTCCTTGAAGTGCTGCAGGCATGCGTCCTTTATGGAAATCTCGCGGAATGTGGCTCCGAGGTTCTTGATGAGGCTTACGGCGTTGTTGTATGTTCGTCCTGTGGTGCCGAATCCCGGCATGGTTATGCCCACGACCGCCGAACGGTCAAGCTTGAGCTTGTCGGCAGTCTTGGCGCACACGAGCAGCGCGAGTGTCGAGTCCAGTCCTCCCGACACGCCCACGACCATGTTCTTGATGCCGGTGTGGTGCAGTCGTGTGGCGAGCGCGTTCACCTGTATGTTGAAAATCTCCTCGCAGCGGCTGTCGAGCGAGTCGCCGACAGGGATGAAAGGGTGCTTCTCCACTGGGTGCAGCAGTGTCTTTATATCCTGCTCGCTGACGGCAGTCTGCACGAAGCGGAACTTCTGTTCGTTGGTGTTGTTGCGCATGAAGCAGGTGTTCTTCTGGCGTTCGGACGTTATGCGCTCCACGTCGATGTCGGCGATGACGAGCTGTTCGTCGAGCGAGAATCGTTCCGACTGCGCTATGATGTTTCCGTTCTCTGCCACGATGCCGTTGCCGGCGAAGAGCACGTCGGTCGAGCTTTCGCCGAATCCCGATGAGGCATAGACGTAGCCGGCGATGCAGCGTGCCGACTGCTGGCGGATGACTGACAGCAGATAGTCGTGCTTGCCTACGAGTTCGTTGCTTGCCGAGAGGTTGAAGATGATGTCGCTGCCGGCGAGCGCCTGGCTGCTGCTTGGCGGTATCGGAGTCCAGAGGTCCTCGCAAATCTCGGTCGAGAAGCAGAACTCGCCGCACGAGATTATGATGTCGGTGCCGAAAGGAATGTTGCGCTGTCCGGCGAAGTCGATGCTCTGTCTTGTGGCGTCGATGGCTGATGCGAACCAGCGTGTCTCGTAGAATTCGTTGTACGAAGGCAGGTGCGTCTTAGGCACGATGGCGTTAATCACTCCGTGCTGCATGATGACGGCGCAGTTGTAGAGCGAGTTACCAGCCACGACAGGCAGTCCGGCTATGATGTTGACGTTCAGGTTCTCCGTCTCGCGCAGGATGAATTTCAGAGCCTCCTCGGCCTTGCTTATGAGCAGTTGCGACGCGAAAAGGTCTGCGCATGTGTATGCGGTCACAGACAGTTCGGGGAAGCAGACTATCTGCACGCCCTCGTTTTCCGCCTTCTTGGCGAGTCCGACTATGCTTGCGGCGTTGGTCATGCAGTCCGCCACTTTCACGCTTGGCACTGCGGCCGCTACTCTTACGAAACCGAATCTTTTCATTTATTCTTAGGTATATATACTTTTTCCTTGTACAAGATGCCCTTGGCTTTGTTCAGTTGCTGGTACTTCTCGAAAAGCGCTTTCCTCTTCTGCTCGTCATGCTCCTTGTCGGCAATTTGGATTTCCGCCTTCACCTCGCTTATGGCCGACAGCAGGACCTTGTATTTGAGCGCTCTTGTGAGTGTCAGCAGGTCGTCGCGTAGGCGGTGGTAGTTCTGTCCGTACTGCTCTTTCTGCGACTTGCTCAGGTGGTATTTCTCTATGCCTATGTTAGTGGCGGTCTGCGACACCTCATAGTCCGAGTTGTTGAACAGGAAGCGCGACAGTTTCTCCAGCTCCACTTCCGCGTTGGCATAGAATGCCGCCTTGTCCTCCAGCTTGGCGAATGAAGTCTCGTCGGCGAAAACGTTTTCGTAAGGCACGCAGTTCTCGGGCGACTGGCAGTGTTCGTAGGCTGCAGTGAAGAGCTTTTGGAAAGCCGTGTTCTTGAATGTTATATTGTCTATCTCTAAGTCGCGTTTTATGAAGTCCACAGCGGAAACCCAGTTGCCCTCGTCGTCGGTGAACAGGTACAGCGCTCCGTATCTTATGATGAATTTTATGAGGTCGGCTTCTTCGCGGAAATACGGATTAGCCGCTTTCTTAGGCTCTGGAGCGGCGGTCGTCGTGGTCGTTGCGCTGGCTTTGCGCTCACGCTCTTTTAGTTGCTCCACCAGTCTCTGCCGTTCGGCTTCCTTCTGCTCCTGGGTGCTTTGGTTCAGTCTTATTCTGTCTATCTCGTTAAAGAGCATCGCCTCCTCAATCTCCATCATGCGGCTGCACTCTCTGACATAGACGGCGCGTGTGATGGTGTCTGGGATTACGGAAATGCTCTTCACGATGTCCTGTATCAGCTGGGCGCGCTTTATCGGGTCGTTGCCTGCGTCAGCCATCAGCAGCTGTGTCTTGAATTTCAGGAAATCGACAGCGTTGTTCTCGAGGAATGCGACAGTCTCGTCGGCGTTGTGCGTCTGTGAGTATGAGTCGGGGTCCTCGCCGTCGGGCAGCGACACCACCTTTATGTTCATGCCTTCGGCCAGCAGCATGTCTATTCCCCTTATGGATGCGTGTATGCCGGCCGCGTCGCCGTCGTAGAGCACAGTGACGTTGTTGGTGAAACGGTGTATCAGGCGTATCTGCCCTGTGGTGAGCGACGTTCCGGATGATGCCACAACGTTCTTGATGCCGGACTGGTGCATGGATATGACGTCCATGTAGCCCTCGACAAGGTAGCACCTGTCGTTGCGCACGATGTCCTGCTTGGCTTGGTAGATGCCGTAGAGCTGGTCGCTTTTATGGTAAATCTCGCTTTCGGGCGAGTTGACGTACTTGGCTAACTTGTCGCTTTTCTTCAGGATTCGTCCGCCGAACGCCACGACCTTTCCCGAGATTGTCTGCACTGGGTAGATTACTCGTCCGCGGAAACGGTCCACGACGCCGAACTCGTTGTCCAGCGTGAGTCCGGTCTTGACAAGATATTCCTTGCTGAATCCTTTCTTCAGGGCTTCCTTTGTGAAGGCGTCCTTTTCGCTGAGGCTGTATCCGAGCTGGAAGGTCTTTATTGATGCGTCGTTTATGCCGCGTTCACGGAAGTATGTCAGTCCGACGCTTCGTCCTTCGGCGTTGTTGGTCAGTATGTCGGCGAAGTAGTCGCGTGCGAACTCGTTAGCGGCGAAAAGTGCCTCACGCTCGCTGCGCTGCGCTTTCTGCTCGTCGGTCAGCTCGCGTTCCTCCACCTCGATGCCGTATTTCTTGGCGAGCATCTTGAGCGCCTCGTAGTAATTCACCTGCTCTATCTCCATTATGAAGTTGACAGGATTGCCGCCCTTGCCGCAGCCGAAGCAGTGGCAGATGCCTTTGGACGGCGACACGACGAACGACGGCGTCTTCTCGCTGTGGAACGGGCACAGGCCTTTCAGATTGACGCCTCTCCTGTGCAGCGACACATACTCACCCACAACCTCCTCAATCTTGGCGGCTGACATTATCTTGTCTATGGTAAGCTGGTCTATCATAACGGCGTCGTAAAAACGAATATCACGAAGTTATACAAAAAAAGCAATATTACACACCTTTGCCAGTGACGATGGTTCTTATTGTGTACAATATGATTTTTATATCCACAGCCAGAGAACGGTTCTGCAGGTAGATGTGCTCAATCTTGGCTCTCTCGAGCATCTTCTCCTCGTTCTCGGCATATCCGTACTTCACCATGCCCCACGAGGTGAGTCCAGGCTTCACCTGGTATCTCAGCGCATAGTCGGGCGACATGAGCACGAGCTTGCTGGCGAAGTATGGCTGCTCTGGTCTTGGGCCCACGATGGACATCTGTCCTATTAGCACGTTGAAGAGTTGAGGCAGCTCGTCGATGCGGTATTTTCTGAGCAGTCGTCCGACTTTGGTTATTCTCGGGTCGTTGTTCTTGGCTAATGTGTGGCTATGGTCAGGATTGTCGTCGCAGTACATGGAGCGGAACTTGTAGATGGTGAACGGTTTGGCGTGCAGTCCGAGTCTTTCCTGCTTGTATATCACAGGTCCTTTGCTTCCAGCTTTTATCATAATCGCCACGACAAGGAAGAACGGCATCAGCAGCACTAGCGCGATGAACGACGCCACTCTGTCCGCCACGTTCTTGACGTTCTCCTGCCAATCCGGCATAGGCGAGCGCAGTATCGACACGAGAGGGTAGCTGTATAGCACGTTGGTGTGGTATGGCGCGGCGAAGAACTTGCCGTAGTCGGCAGGCGAGATCATTATGTTGATGTATGTGTCGTTGAGCTCGGATATGAGCAAGGTCATGAGGTCGTTGTCCTGATGCTCTGTCGCTATTATGACGTTCTTCACATCGTTTTCCTTCGCTATTTTGCCGAGCGTGTTGTCCTTGTCAAGCGTTATGACGGGAGCTTGCAGTCCTTCCGCCTTGTCGTCGCCGTAGCTTATGAATCCTATGATGTAGTAACCGGACGAGAGCGGCAGGTTATTGAGCATCTGTGCAGTCTGTCTCGCGTGTCTGCCTGTTCCTATGATCAATGTGTTGAATCCGATTTCCCTGTCGTGTATCATGTGGGCGATTCTCTGCGTCTGGCACAGTCTGATGATGTATGTCAGCAAGAATTGCAGCAGGAAGAGCGTGGTTATCGAGACGTTTATTTCGTTATATTCAATCTCGTCGTTGGATACGGTGATGAAGAACAGCACTAAACATCCAAGCAGTGTAGTGGCGAAGGTAGTTACCAGCTCGTTGAGACGCGACTTGATGAATGTGGAGTTGTAATAGCCCGACAGGTAGTGCAGGAACGACCATCCGGCGATGTACAATGACAGCGAGACGAAGAACTTCGTGCCGAACGAGAACGGACTTATCTCCAGCACGAAAATCTTGAACAGGTAATAAACAACCCACGACAGCATGGCAGCGGCGATGTCGCCGATGATGTACTTCGCTTTCTGTCGCGATTCGTTTTCTCTTGTTATCGACCTTGTCAAGACTCTGGCTATTTTCTTATTATTTGTATTTCGTTCTTCATCGTCAGTTTGATGATGACAGACGGCGCAGACTTCGTCTTGTCCTTCTGGTGGTATTTCACCACATAGTCCACGTTGTCTATTATCTCCTGGCTGATTTCGTTGAAGAAGGCTGCCGACGGCTGTCCGCTTATGTTTGCCGACGTCGATACTATAGGGCGGTGCAGCGCTTGGCACAGTCTGATGCAGAACGGGTCCGATGTGACTCTGATGCCTACGGTGCCGTCCTCGGCTATGAGCGACGGAGCCAGGTTTCTCGCGTTCGGGTATATGATGGTCGTCGGACGTGTGGCGAACTCCATGAAGTCCCAAGCCATTTCCGGCACATCCACGTAGCCTTGCAGCTTGCCGGGCGCGTCCAGCAGCGCCAGCATCGTCTTGTTCTCCGGTCTGTGCTTTATGTCGAATATCTTCTGTACAGCCTCCTCGTTGGTGGCGTCGCATCCGATGCCCCATATCGTGTCGGTCGGGTAGAGTATTATTCCGCCACGGTTCATCACCTCGACGGCGTTCTTCACGTCTTCGTTGAAGTCCTCTCTGGCGTTATTTCTTCTTTCCATTTCTCTTTTTCTTTACTGCCTTCTTTGCTGGCTGTTTCTCCGCAGGCTCGACAGATGTTTTGACCTCCGTCTCCGCCATCACGTCTCCTGCGTTCACGTCGGCAGGTGTGCGTGGTCTGAGTTCCGATTGCCAGCTGTAGTGCTTGAGCATGTCCTCGTCCTCGGGTATCTGGTCCTCGGGATACAAGGTGCCGCTGCCGTTCGGAGTCATCACGAGCCGCTCCATCTGCCCGTCTTTTATGTAAACGTACAGTTTGCTGCTTGCGCCGCGGTTCATGCCTATCATCGTGCCGTCTTCCTCCCTTGCCCAGTATATGGACTCTGCGTTGCCGTCCACTATCACATAGTCAAGTTTATTGTTTTTGACGTATCCTGTAAGTTTCTTTCCTTCCACTTGGTTGAACTTGCCTTTGGCGTCATCCATCGTGCCGGCAGCCCAGCCCAGCACTCTCAGCTCCTTGATTTTCTTGTTTTCGCCCATCTGCGCCTCCATCCACTCTCCTGTGATTTGCGTCGAGTCGCTCCATATCACTGGCGAACCCATCATCTTGGCTATAGAGTCCTGTGTGTGGTATATTATGCTGTCGCATTTTCCTTGTATGTCGGCTCGGTACATTCTGACATCGCCTATCGCCCATCCTGTGCGTTGCGCGGTGTCCACTTCGTTCTGTATAATTCTTATGGTGTCGGCCGACAGGTACAGGGTGTCGCTGCCGCTGTACTCCTTGACTACGGCTCTGAAGTAAGCTTCGGCGTAGTCGCCGTCGCCGTGCCCCTTGGCTGGTCCTACAGGCGGCAGCCTCAGTTTCTTGTTGTCTGTTTTCAGACTGTCGTTCTCGCCCGCCTTTCCGTCGAAGTAGTAGATGTAGCTGCCGTTGAGCGACGTTTTGTTGTCGTCGTCCCACAGCATGGCATCCTTCATCGCCCACGACTCGCCTCTTCGGCTGTCATATCTTATCACATTGCCTCTCAGGTGTTTGCCGTCCTTGCGGTCTATCTTGTTTGCTTTGGTTATCTCGCCGTTCTCGTTCTTGGTGTCGAACCATCCCTCCTCGGTGTATATCACGGTGCTTCCCTCGTCGTGTATGATGATGGAGTTGCCATGCACGGCGGCTATCTTGCTCGCTGTGTTATAGTCCAGATTGTTGGTCTGCATGGCGGCAGTCTTGCCCACGAGTCTGACGTTGTTTTTGAACTTGGCTGTCTTGGTGCGTGGCGAGTACTCACCCCACATCGACGTCAGCGTGTTGTCCTCGTCGTAGAGCGTTCCGCCTGTGTCGTAGTATCCGATGTCGGCGTTGCGGTCATAGTCCAGCGAGTCGGTCTTGAGTGTCGTGTTGCCGTTTATCATCACGACGTTGCCTTTCAGTCTGGCGTGTCTGGTTATGCCGTCGTAGTGAAGTATCTCTCCGCTCACTCTTATCGTGTCGCCTTGGTTCATTCTTATGTGTCCGAAGGCGTCGAAGCTGTCGTCTCCTTGAAAGAAGTGCGCGCTGTCGCATGTCATTATGGCGCCGTCGTGCGAGAATCTCACATTGTCCATAAGCACTTGAGCGTCAGGCAGCTTGTCTTGGTCGAATGTCAGTCTTTCCGCGTGCTCGAGTCTCACGTGATTGACACCGAGGACACTCTGCGAGAGCGCCAATGCGACGGCTGCTGTTGTGTATGCTATTTTGCTCTTCCAGGTCATATCACATGTTTATTTGTCCGAGAAGTTCCAGTTGCCGTACTTCCAGTCGCAGCCTTTCAGGTCGCTGCTTATGCGTGTGTAGGTCTCGCCCTGCTTTTTCTTTATCCAGTTTTCCAGAGTTGTCTGGTTCTTCTTCTCTTGCACTATGGCTTTCATCATTTGGTAGTCCTGCTCGAGGCTGGCTCTGTGCTGCTCGGTCTTCGACTTCAGGCGTATCACGGCGCATACTTGGTGTCCCTTTGAGTTCTCCATGAAGAATGGCTCTGAGAATTCGCCCACGTTCATGTTGTATGCCACTCGGGATATGTCGGCAGGCAGTGCCTGGTACTCGAACTTGGACGAACCGTCCTTCATGTTCTCCATCAGTCCGGCATTGTTGCGTGTGTCCTTGTCGGTCGAGTATTTAGCCACAGCCTCTTCCATCGTCATCTTGTTGGTTCTCAGCAGTGTGACGATGCTGTCAAGCTTCTCTTTGGTCTTCTGTTTAGCCTCGATTGAGATTTTAGGCTTCAGCAGTATGTGTCGGCAGTTTATCTTGTCGCCTCGGCGCTCGATGAACTGTATGAGATGGAATCCGTACTCCGACTCCACGATTCTCGACAGTCTCTTCGGGTCGCTCATCGCGAACAGTTCGTTGGCGAACTCCGGCACGAGCTGTCCTTTGCCCATGAATCCCAGCTCGCCTCCGTTTCGTGCCGAGCCCATGTCGTCGCTGTATAGTGTGGCGAGCATCGAGAATGACGCGTCCTCGTTCTCCACTCTGTTTTTATACTCGCGCAGCTTGCTCTTCAGGTCTTCGACCTCCTTGATGCTCATGCGCGGCTCTATGGCGAGCAGTTCTATCTCCACTTTGGTAGGAACTATCGGCAGCTCTGCCTCGGCAGCCTCTTTTTCCCAGTATTTGCGCACATCGCTTGGCGTTATCTTGTTGCTGCTCACTATGCTATGCTGCACTTGCTGCACTTTCATCTGCTCTCTCGCCTGCTCGCGGAGTTCCTCCTTCAGCACTTTTATCGACTTGCCGTAGTATTCAGCCACCTTCTCCTCGCTGCCTATCTGTGCGATGACCTCGTTCATCCTCTGGTCCACCTGCATGTTTATGTTGTTCTCGTTGGCTTCCACGCTGTCGAGTTCAGCTTGGTGCATGAACAACTTTCTAACAGCGAGCTGCTCTGGTATCACGCAGTATGGGTCGCCATCCACTTCGGAGCGTTCGAACTTCATTTGCAGTATGCTCTTCTCCACGTCCGAGCGCAGTATGGCGTCGTCGCCCACGATCCATATCACTTCGTCTATCACGTCGCCCAATGGTATGCCGGCGTCTGTCTTCAGCGTGTCGGCTACTGTCTGTGCCGTTGTGTCTGCCGCCGTCAGGCTTGTGGAGTCGGCAGGCGCTTGCGCAAGGGCTGTTATTGATGCTAATAATACAAGTGATATTATATAGATTCTTTTCATTTTCTGATTGTTATTTTCTTATTCTTGACACCTTCATTGTATATGTCGTTTTCAAGTTGCTTGATGAAGTCCTTTTTGCGCTGGTTCAGTATGAGCGTGGCGATTCTTGGTTTCGCCATCTCGTACGGTTCGGTGTTGCCCTTCAGTCTGTAGTCCGAGATTCTGACGATGTACACAAAACTGTCGTCTCTCAGTTCCAGATACTTGTTCTTGTCGAGTATCGTGCTCGGGTTGTATCCTGCCAGTATTGGGATGCTCCTCGCCACATCGCTAAGATAAGTCCATTCCTTGCCGAAGTACAGGAACACCGACGAGTTTCTCAGACTCCATTTGTCTATCTCGTCCTCGTCGCCTTCCTTGGCGTTTCTCATCAGTTTGCGTGCCGCGTCTATGTTTTTTCTCGAAGCCGGTATCTTCATCGACATGCCCTTGACTATCGGGTTGGACACGGTGAGCAGTTTCTGGTTGTTCTCATAGAATGTCTGCATTTCCTCCTCCGACGGCTGTGTCGAGAATTTCTTGTCCAGCAGGTTCTGTTCGTATTTGTGTATTATCAGCGCCTTGCGGTATTCCTCCACCATGTCGTTTATCTCCTCGTTCTCGCCGAGTTCCTTCTTCGCTTCCTCGTAGATGAGCGAGTTGGTTATCCATTTCTTGACGAATGCCTCGGCTATGGCGATGCTGTCGTTCTGGCTGGTTCCTTCTGGTATCAGTGCTTTTATATCCTCGCGCAGCAGCACTTCATCTCCCACTTTCGCATAAGCATCCTTGTCGTCCTTGCTGCCGGTCTTGCCGCATGATGTCAATGCGCACAGCAAGGACACGACTGCCGCGAGCAGCGCCATTTTGCCGTATGTCACTGATGTCTTATTCAAAGCGTATCACCTTGTATTTATTCCTCAGTTTCTCGAGCCATTCCTTCTCGAGTTTCTCCTGATAGTCTTGTATCACTTGTCCGCGCGCTTCCTTGTATGAAGCTGGCTTCTGCACATACTCTCCTTTGATTATCGCTTTCTTGAATCCGTAAGGGAGAGTCAACGTCTCGCCTTGTATCACAGCGTCCACATACTTGTTGGCGCCTTTGGCGAAAAGTCCTCTCTCCGACCTCACGACTGTTCCGTTTTTGTTCAGTTCGCGGAGCTTGTTGTCAATAACTTCGTCATCGCTTTCTATGCTGAGTATCTTGTTCACCTTCTTCTCTGTAGCCGCGTCTTTGCAAAGCACGATTCTGCCTCTCCAGCGAGGTTCCTTCCATGTGTACTTGTCTCTGTTGGCTTCGAAGACACGCTTTTGCCCCACAGTGTCCTGCGACGCCTTAGCCCATATCTCGCGGTTGGAGATTTCGAACAGCAGGATGCCGTCCTTGTATTCGTTCACCATGTTTGAGATTTCGGGATGCATCATCTCGATGTTTCTCCTGTTTATGTGCATTACGGTGTCGTCGGTCGCGGCTTCGAGCACGTCCTCAAGCTGTGCGCAGGTGTAGTTTTTCCTGTCTATGTATGATGTCAGGTTTGCTAGCGTGTACTGTTCTTTCTTGCCGTTGAACGAGAATGTCGCCATAGGGAGATTGCTCTGCGCCTTGGTCTTTTCCTTGAACAGCGAGTCGTTGTATCCGACTTTCTCGGCAGTCTTGTTCAGTTTCTGCATCAGCTTGCTGTCTATGCTGTAGCCGTAGTTTTTCTTGAGTTTCATGGCGTTTTCGTGGAACACGATGGCGGCTCTGTCCGAGCGCATGATGAAGCTCTTTATCTCGTCGCTTCGGCTGTTGTAGTCGCCCAGCGCTCTCTTGTCCACAAGTTTCAGGATGTGCCAGCCGAACGGAGTCTCTATAGGCTTTGAGTAGTCGCCTATGTTCTTGAGGGCGAACGCCGCGCTTTCTATCTGGTCTATCATCTTGCCCATGCCGAACCAAGGCAACAGCCCACCGTTTTCAGCGCTCATATTGTCGTCGCTTTCCTTCAGCAGGTCCTCGAACTTCTCGCCGTTCTGCAGTCTTTTGTATATGTCCTCGATGCTTTTCTTGGCGTTTTCGTTTATGGCAGGGAAGCTGTCGTTCTTGGCTTTCATTATGTGCGCTATCTGAATCTCGCCTTGAGTCTTTCTGCGGTCATTAATCTTTATCACATGATAGCCGAAGTTCGACCTCACTGGTCCTACGATATCGCCCTTCTTTGCGCTGTAGATGGCGTTCTCGAAGTCCATGACGTTCTGCATGGCTGTGGTCCAGCCCAGTCGTCCGAAGTTTCTGCCGGCAGAAGGGTCGTCGCTCATCCACACAGCTACACTGTCGAAGACGTCGTGTTTCAGCAGTCGTTTAGCAGTCTCGGCTTTGTTGTAAGCCAGCGCAGTGTCTTTTGGCGACATAGGCTCGGCTATCTTCACCAGGATATGGCTTGCGTTTATGTCCTCAAGCGAGCGTTCGTACTCCAGTCTTGCCATGGCGTTCAGCGCCGTCGTGTCGAAAAGGTACGGCTCTATGATTTTGTCCCGGTAGTTGCTTATGTCTTTTTTGAATGTTCTTGTGGTGTCTATGCCTTGAGCCTTCGCCTCTGCCACTTTCAGGCGGAAGTCGGTGAAGAGCGATGCGTATTCCTCGCGTGTTATCTTGCTGTCAGCAGCCGACTGGCTTTTGTTGTACAGATAGTCGAAGTACGATTTGGTTACAGTGTCGCCGTCAACTATCATGAACGGCTTGTCGATAGTCTGTCCCAGAGCCGAAGACAATGGCAATGTCAATGCCGCTATAGCTATTATGTTTCTCAATTTCATAATATTCTATATTCTTGATTCTTTACAATTGTATGCTGTATCCGAGTCCGAGTGTTGCGCAATCGGCAGCCCATCCGTGTGTCTTCATGTTTATGAGGGCGAACCAGTTGCGTGTGAATCTGTATTTCAGTCCGAGTCGGAAATAGAACTTCTCGTTGTCCACGTCGATAGGGTTGACGAAGTAGTAACCTCCGTCCAACGCTGTGGTCACACGTCCGAACACAATCTCGTTGCTCAGGCAGACGCCGGCTCTTATCTGGTCGGCGAAGTCCTTGTGGTCATACTTGCCTGAGTATTTGTTATGGTTGCAGTCGATGTGGTTGACACTGAACGAGTTGTCGAAGAATCCGTCCACGCCCACGCCGATTCTGTAAACGTCGGCGGCCTGGAAGTAGAGTCCAAGGTTTGCGTTAGCCACGGCGTACTTCGTGTCGTCGAGGTGTGTAAGCTCCCTTGCGCCTCCCGATGCGCTTATGTCTATGGTGAATCGGTGCGCCAGATGCTCAGCCTTTCCGCGTATCACCACTTCGTTGTCGTCAGGATTGTATTTCAGTCCTATCTGTCCGGTTATCACGTTTATGCCCTTGTCCGGCTGAGCGAAACCGGCGTCGCACAGGTGTATGAGTCCTGCCTCGGCAGTTATTGTGTAGTGCGACTGCTTGTCGCTCCTGTAGTCGCTCGCCTTGGTCACGGGTCTCCATGCGAGTCCGAGTCCGGTCTTGAAGAACGCGTTGACAGGCGCGCCAGTCAGAGGGTTGCTGTAGTAGTCCTTGCCGTTCTGGTAGTCCTTCCAGTCGCTGTGATCCCAGTCGCTCACATAGGCGAGTCCTATGCCGCCGATGAAGTAGAAGTCAACCGGAGCCGACCTCACGAAAGGAATGTTGACGTAAGGATATACGGCAGCCACATGTCCCAGGTCGTCATTGTCGCCGAGATACATGTACGAGGCGGCAAGTCCGATTGTCGGGATATTGAAGTAGTGGTGATAGTTCTTTCCGCCGGTCGTAGGCCACTCGATGGCGAACTCGCCTCCAAGCACGGCTGGGGATGGGTCTATCGCCTTCAGATACTGCTTTGTCGTCGAGCCGGTCTTAAGAATGCTTCCGGCCAAGACACTGAACTTGAACTGATGAGGCTTGCTGTATGATATGTCGCCGCTGATTCTTGAGCCGCCGAACTGGTCCCATGAGCGCGTTGCGTCGCTCGCATCGGAAGGCGCGCTCGCCATCATCACCTGGTCCCAGTTGTTGCTTGAGAGATAGCCGGCTTTTTTCTTCTTGCCGCTCGCTGGGCTCGCGTGCTTCGACGTGCTGTTAGCCCATACGCCGCCGCCCTTCGACACTCCCTTGCGGCTTGCGTTGCTTGCCCAAGTGTCGTTGGCTTTGCCTCTTCTGTTCTTTATCTTCGAGTTACGCCCGCCGTCCCATCCTGCGAATCCGCCTGTTTCCACGCTCAGGCTTCTCGTGTTGCTGACCCAGCTGTTGTTGCCGCCCTTGATTTTGACAGACTTTCTGGATGAGGCTGTGAATGGGTCGAAACCGCCGCTCTTGCTCTTCGACGACTTTCTTGAGGATGCCTCGAATGGGTCGTATCCGCCTCTGTTGCCCTTGAATTTCTTGCCGCTGTTGCTTGCTGTGAATGGGTCGAAGGCTCTTCCTTTCTTCGCAGCCTTCTTCTTCCTGGCTTCTGCCTCGAACGGGTCGAATCCGCCCATGCCTTTGCCCTTCTTTCCGCTGCTGGCGAATGGGTCGAATGCCACGCCGTTGCGCTTTATCTTTCTGATTTTTCCAAGCTTCTTGTTTCCGGTCATCTGCACCGCTTTCTTCTTGGCTGCCTTGTTACGTCCCTTTATGGAGCAGTCCTCGCCAAGACATTGTCCGAATGCCGATGTGGCGCAGAATATTATTGTCAATAGTAAAAGGAGGTGTTTTCTCATCATTACATTACTGAAAAGAATTGCATATATTTGCATGTCAAGAGCGCGCGGCTGTGTCATTGTCCACGTTTTTGCGCGCTAATGCCATAATTTGCAAAGATATAATTTTACCTCCAACATAAGATGTTAGTTTTATTAAAAAAAGAGTTGCACAACTTCTTCAATAGTGCCACAGGTTACATCGTCATCGGCATATTTTTGCTCGTCACAGGTCTTTTCCTTTGGGTGTTTCCGGGTTCATACAACATTCTGGAGTCTGGTTACGCGCAGGTTGACGGTTTGTTCGCCCTCGCACCTTGGCTTTACCTTTTCCTTGTACCGGCTGTTACTATGAGGATGTTCGCCGAGGAGAAGCATTCCGGCACCATAGAGTTGCTCTACACCAAGCCGCTGTCCGAGCTGCAGATAGTGCTCGGCAAGTATCTCGCAGGCGTTGTGCTGGTCATGCTGTCGCTAATCCCTACCATCATCTATTATTTCTCCGTTTATTATCTGGCAGAGCCGCTCGGCAACATTGACTCTGGCGCGTTCTGGGGCTCGTTCATAGGCCTGTTCTTCCTGGCTGTGGTTTATGTCTCAGTCGGCATATTCGCATCATCGCTCACCGAGAACCAGATAGTCGCATTCCTGCTGGCTTTGGTCATGTGCTTCGTGCTGTTCATCGGGTTCGACCTCGTCGGCTCGATATTCTCGTCGGGCAAGGTGCAGGCAGCGTTCTCGTTCTTCGGCATTAACGACCACTACGAGTCAATGAGCCGCGGAGTCATCGACCTGCGCGATGTGGTGTACTTCATCAGCGCCGCAGCCATATTCATAATAGCAACCACAAGAACAATCAAACGATGAAGCGTCCGTTAATACTCATAACCAACGACGACGGCATTTACGCGCCTGGACTTAAGGCTCTGGTGGCCGCAGTGAAGCCGCTCGGCGACGTGCTTGTCGTGGCTCCAGACGGTCCACGCTCGGCGCAGTCCAACGCCCTGACTGTGACAGTGCCTCTGCGCTCGAAGAAGCTGAGCGAGGAGCCTGGTGTCGCCATCTGGCAGTGCAACGGCACTCCGACTGACTGCGTGAAGATGGGCATAAGAAAGATAGCCGACCGATGGCCCGACATCTTGCTTTCCGGCATAAACCACGGGCGCAACACTTCTATATCGGTCATTTATTCCGGAACGATGGGCGCTGCTCTCGAGGGCTGTGTCGATGACATTCCGTCAATCGGAATCTCGCACTGCGACTTCCGTCCGGACGCCGACTTCACAGCCGCTGGCAAAATAGCTTACGAGGTGACGGCGAAGGTGCTGAAGGAAGGGCTGCCTCGTTACACGTGCCTTAACGTGAATGTGCCTGAAACGCAGGACATCAAAGGCATACGCATAAGCCGTCAGGCGGCAGGACACTGGGAGGAAGTGCTCGACCAGCGTCAGGACCCGACTGGCAGAAACTATTATTGGCTCGGCGGCGAGTTCGTTGACCACGAGCCAGACGCCGAGGACACCGACGAGTGGGCGGTGCAGAACGGATACGTCTCCATAACGCCTGTGCAGCTGGACATGACCAACTACAAGTACATGGAGCATCTAAAAGACTGGAACATAAAGATATAAACCGACAATAATATGGCTTCAGACTGGAACCACGCGGCAGACTACAAGAAAAAGAAGAAAACGGAGAGAGACTCTTTCTGGTGGGGATTCATCCCGTCATTCCTGCTGCCGATAATACTTAACATCGTTATATTCACATCGAAGTACACGACAGAGCAGCCGCTGTTCGAGGCTATGTACAAAGTGGCGAGCAAAGGATTGATGTCAAGGGACATGATGGGCGCGCTTGTGCCGAGCCTTCTGCTCATCATAGTGTTCTCGTCGTTCAGAAAAGAGAAAGCCAGCATAGGAGCGTTCGTGGGGCTGTGTCCTGCGCTCATAGTGGCACTTATATACATGTAATCTTATGAAATACTTCATCATAGCAGGCGAAGCGTCTGGCGACTTGCACGCATCAAATTTGATGAAAGAGCTAAAGGCGAAGGACCCTCAGGCGGACTTCTGCTTCCTCGGCGGCGACCTGATGGCGGCGCAGGGCGGCAGACAGATAAAGCATTACCGCGACATGGCGTTCATGGGCATCGTCAACGTGGCGATGAACCTGCGTACCGTGCTGCGCAATATCGACGACTGCAAGAAAGCGCTCAAGGAGTACGCTCCCGATGTGCTTATTCTCATCGACTACCCAAGTTTCAACCTGCGCATAGCCGAATTCTGCAAGAAGGAAATGCCAGGCACTCCTGTTTATTATTACATCTCGCCTAAGATTTGGGCATGGAAGGAGTGGAGAATAAAGAGCATAAAGAAATACATCGACAAGATGTACACGATACTGCCGTTCGAGACGGAGTTTTACGCCAAGCACGACTTCAAGGTCGATTATGTGGGTAATCCGTGTGTCGATTCTGTGGCGTGGCGCGAGAACCAGGACGAGACAAAGGAGCAGTTCGTTCTGAAGAACGGACTCGACGAGCGTCCGATAGTCGCGCTGCTGGCAGGAAGCCGCATGCAGGAGATAAACGGCTGTTTAGACAAGATGATAGCCGTGGCGGATTCGTTCAAGGACTATCAGTTCGTGCTGGCGGCAGCGCCAAGCATCGACAAGAGCGTTTACGACAGGATAATCAACGGCAGGGATGTCAAGGTGCTGTTCGGACAGACCTACGACCTGTTGCAGCACAGCCGTGCGGCCATCGTCAACTCCGGCACGGCAACGCTTGAAACAGCGCTTCTCAGAGTGCCGGAAGTCGTGGTGTACAACGTCTTCGGAGGACGGCTGGCGAACATAGCCAAGAAACTGGTTCTGAAAATAAAATTCGTTTCGCTCGTCAATCTCATAGGCGGACACGAGATAGTCAAGGAGCTTATCGCCGCCGACTTCACCAAGGAGAACGTCAAGAACGAGCTCGCAAAAATACTTCCTGACACAGAGGAGCGCAAGACGATGCTCGCCGAGTACGACAGGATAATAAATCTGCTGGGTAAGCCGGGCGTGGCGAATAAAGCGGCAGAGCATATCATAAGAGACTTAAAGGATTCGGACAAATGAGATACGCGATTATCGGAACAGGAGCGATAGGCGGATATTATGGCGCGAGACTCGCTGAGGCTGGGCACGAGGTGCATTTCCTTTTTCATTCGGAGTATGACGCCGTCGTGAAGAACGGACTGCAGGTGAACTCTGTGAATGGCGACATTCATTTGAGCAACGTCAATGCCTATAACGACGTGGCAAAGATGCCGAAGTGCGATGCCGTAATCGTGGCCATGAAGACGACAAGCGAAAGGCTGCTCACGGAAATGCTGCCTCACGTTTGTGCCGACGGCGCTGTCGTGTCGCTTTTCCAGAACGGGCTCGGCTACGAGGAGCAGGTCTATGAGGCAATCAAGGACAAAGTGAAAAACGTCACGATGACAGGTGGCATGGCGTTCATCTGTTCGTCGCGCACGGCTCCGGGCGTTATTTCGCATTACGACTTCGGCTCTGTTACACTGTCGCCTCTCAACACGCCAGAAGCCGACACGGAAAAGGTCAAGCTCATAGTCGAGCAGCTGAAGGCGTCGAACGTGCCGGCGAAGTACGACGGCAACCTGAAGGAGCGCCGCTGGAACAAGCTTCTGTGGAATATTCCTTACAACGGAATGTGCGTGATACTCAACACCTCCACCGACAAGCTGATGCAGGACCCTTCTTCTCGCGCCCTTATCAGGGATGTGATGGTGGAAGTGACCGAGGGCGCGGCTGCCTGCGGAGTGCCTATGGCAGAGAACGCTGTCGATGCCATGATGAAATATACCGATTCTATGACTCCATACGCGCCGAGCATGAAGCTGGACTTCGACAATCGCCGTGAGATGGAGATTCAGGGCATTTACACGAACCCTATCATAGCTGCGCGTGAGTGCGGTTGCCACATGAAGAAAGTGGAGATGATGGAGCAGCAGTTGCGTTTCATCCAGGCGCAGTATCTGGGCAAATAGCCTTTAATCGTCGGAATACTTCACCAGTACGTTGCGGTAGTTGTTGAAGATGCGCGACTTCGATATGTAGCCGAGGTAGCGTCCTTCGGCATCCACTACGGGCAGATTCCATGCCCCGGTCTTGTCGAATATGTCCATCGCCTTTTCCATCGAGTCGTCTATGTGCAGTATGCCCGGAGGCGCTGTCATGAAGCGCTCCACCTTGAATCTGTCATAAAGTTCGCGGCGGAAGATTATGTTCCTTATCTCGTCTATCTGCACCGAGCCGACGTACTTGCGGTGGCGGTCCACCACGGGGAATACGTTTCTTTTTGATTTCACCAGCACCTGCGTGAATTCGCCCAGTGTCATTTCTGGAGTCACGGTCAGCAGGTCGGTCTCTATCACTTTCTTCATAGACAGGATGGTCAGCACAGCCTTGTCCTTGTGGTGCGTCAGCAGCTCGCCTCGGCGTGCCAGACGTCTTGCGTACAGTCCGTGCGGCTCAAAGAACATTATGGTTATGTAGGCGGTCACAGATGTTATCATCAGCGACATGAACAGACCGTATCCGCCGGTTATCTCGGCTATCAGAAAAATGCCAGTCAGCGGAGCGTGCATCACGGCGCTCATCACTCCTGCCATGCCGGCGAATGCGAAGTTGCGCTCAGGCACCGACACGCCGAAGTAGTTGCACAGGAATGCCACAAGATAACCCGTCAGACAACCCACAAAAAGCGATGGTGCGAATGTACCTCCGGTTCCTCCGGCGCCGTTGGTGGCGGCTGTGGCTACAATCTTGAGGAACATCGTCAGTGCCACGTAAATGAAGAATATCCACTCCGGACGTAGAACCTCGTTGCCATTATAGAGTTCGAAGAATGGCGAGTCGGCAAGTATGGACTGCGGTGTGCCGGACAGCAGTGCCGATATGGTACTGTAGCCCTCGCCGTAGAGCGACGGCAGGAAGAATATCAGTATGCTGAGCGTGGCGCCGCCTATGCCGAGCCGCATGTACGGCGACTTGATGTTGTGGAAGAACTTCTCGCATCTGGCTATGCCTCTGACGAAGTACAGCGACACGAATCCGCAGACCACGCCCAGCACTATGAGCCACGGAATGCGGTTGAGAGCGAACGGCGAGAAGCCTTCGAAGTGGAACATTGTTTCGCTGCCCATCAGGAAGTACGATACGGATGTCGCTGTGACTGATGAAATGAGCAGAGGGATGATTGATGTCGCTGTGGCGTCAAGCATCAGCACCTCCAGCGTGAACACGAGTCCGGCGATAGGCGCGTTGAATATGCCTCCTATGGCTCCCGACGCTCCGCATCCCACGAGCAGCATCATCGTCTTGCGGTCGAGCTTGAAGAACTGTCCAAGCGACGAGCCTATGGCGGAGCCGGTCAGCACGATAGGCGCCTCGGCTCCTACAGAGCCTCCGAATCCGATTGTCACCGACGACGCCGCCAGCGACGACCATGTGTTGTGCGGTTTGATGCGCGCCTTGCGTTGCGATATGGAGTAGAGCACCTTGGTGATACCGTGCGAGATGTCGTCTCTTACTACGAAGTGGACGAACAGCGCGGCTATGGCTATACCCACGGCAGGATAGACAAGCAGCAGCCAGCCGTCGTCGGCGGAGTGGATGGTGCCGGTCAGCAGGTTGGCTATGAAGTGTATGACGTGCTTCAGCAGCACAGCCGCCAGGGCTGTGAGCACACCGACTATCAGTGCCAGCAGCACCGTGAAGTTCTTCTGGCTGATGTTGGCTTTGCGCCACAGTATGAACCTGTCATACGAGTTGCGCGCCTTTACGCTTAGTCGGCTGAATGCGTTAATTTTCATTTAGTTAGATAATAGTTCTGTATATGTTCTGCTCGCAAATGTAATAAAAAAACAATAGAGCGGTGATTCTTGTTTTCAGAACACCGCTCTACGTATTGTAGATTTCCTTGGGGAATTACTTCTGGATGAAGTGGTAGTGTGAGCCGAAGCGCTCGAACGCCGCCTTGTCGAGGTCCTCGCGTACGCTTGGGTCTGCCACTGAGGTTATCAGCTTGGCTCTCTCCTGCATGCTGCGGCCGTATAGGTTCACTGCGCCGTACTCTGTCACGAACCAGTGAACGTGGAAACGTGTCGTAACGACAGACGCACCGGTTGTCAGCGTAGGCACGATTTTGCTCTTGCCCTTCTTGGTCATTGACGGCATTGCGATAATCGCCTTTCCGCCCTCAGAGCGTGATGCGCCGTAAACGAAGTCGATCTGGCCTCCTGAACCCGAGAACTGCTTTACGCCGATTGAGTCTGCGCAGACCTGACCTGTGAGGTCAATCTCTATGGCTGAGTTGATGGCAACCATCTTAGGCTGCTGCGCGATGATGAATGGGTCGTTGGTGTAAGCCACGTCCATCATTCTCACTTGCTCGTTGTTGTCAACGAAGTTATATACTCTGTTTGAGCCGAGCAGGAATGTTGAGACAATCTTGCCGCGGTCGAGTTTCTTGTTTGCTCCTGTTATTACGCCCTTCTCCACGAGGTCGATAACGCCGTCGGCGAACATCTCTGTATGCACGCCAAGGTCCTTGTGGTTGCCCAGGCAGGCGAGTGTCGCGTTAGGCAGCGAACCGATACCCATCTGCAGACATGCGCCGTCCTCGATGAGCTCTGCGCAGTTCTTGCCTATGGCGATGTCGGTCTCGTTTGGCGCCTCGTAGTGCTTCTCGATGAGCGGACGGTCGTCCTCTACGAAGTAGTCTATCTTCGACATGTGTATCATGGCGTCTCCGAATGCTCTTGGCACGTACTTGTTCACTACGGCTATCACTGTCTCGCACACCTCCATGGCTGCGATGCAGGCGTCAACCGAAGTTCCCAGTGAAACGTATCCGTGCTTGTCTGGTGGGCAGACCTGTATGAATGCCACGTTACATGGCACATAGTGTCCGCGGTACAGCTTGGCAGCCTCGCCGAGGAACACAGGGATGTAGTCTGCGTATCCGGCTTGTACGCTCTTTCTGACGTTCGCTCCGATGAAGAATCCTTCGTGCGAGAATATTCCCTCGAACTCTGGGTCGGCGTAAGGAGCCTCGCCCTCTGTGTGGAAGTGGTGAATGTGCACGTCCTTCAGCTCGCCGCGTCTGCCGCGGTCGCAAAGTGCTTTGATAAGACATTGAGGCGCGTTACCTATAGCGCTCAAATGGATGTGGTCGCCTGACTTGACGACTTTCACTGCCTCTTCGGCTGTAACTGCTTTATATGTAGGCATATTGTTAAAGTATTATTGCTTTGAAAATGAAGTGCAAAGATAAGTCTTTTTTTGAAATTGTGGTTAGGCTTTCCGCAGGCTTATTCTTCCTTGAGCCTTTGGTTGACCCCCTTCCAGTCGAATCGCCATGGGTCGGTCTTTCGTCCCGGGGCTATGTCGCTGTGGCGCACGACGTAGTTTATCGTGTATCGTGTCTTTATGTCTTTTACCAGCGCCACGAGCGAGTTGTACTGCTCGTCGGTAGGGCCTTGCGAAGGCGAGCATATCACCTCGATGCCTATCGAGAACGAGTTGCAGTTCTTGCGGTTGGTGCCGGGCAGAGTGCTAACGCCGGCATGGTAAGCCACGTTGTTCTCCGCCACGGTCTTGTAGATGGTGCCGTCGCGGCCAACGATGTAGTGCGAGCACACGTCGTAGCGTTTGAACTGCTTGAGCACGCCGTCGATGTTGAACGAGTCCGGTCCGAGATAGTAAGTCGAGTGAATCACCACCACGTCGATGTCGCGCTTAGCCACTGGGCGGTGTCCGTAGTTTATTGTCTTGGTCAGGTCTTTTGTCCTGCTGGCTACGATGTCTTCAGCCTCGTCGGCCGCCGTCTGGTTCTGCGAGCATGCTGTGCCAACGGCTGCCGCCAGCAACAGTATTAATACTGATAAATGTCTCATTGGCTTTATATTAACTCGCGCAAAGATAAGAAAAACGGAGGAGATGGAGCGAGTTCTAAAAACCTTGCAGTTTTTCTTCAGGAATAGTGATGACATTGAACTTTGTTGGAAGATACGTTAGTTCATCCATTGTTCGTCTCACAATATCGTTGTCTAACGGTTCGGATATGGAGAAAATCGCTACGAAAGCAAATGGTTCTGGTACAATATGTAGGCATGTCTCTTTCCCGTTTGCATAAGTGCTCCACAAATCGTAAAACTCTTTTGTGAATTCTCCTTCGGAATTTATCAAGGAGAAATCCGTGACGCCGTATGGCAATTTAAATACTATGAAATCTTTGCCAAGTTTACGCTCGTGTTTTTTCATGTTTAAAGCAACACAGAAATTCCGAAAGACACATTGGTTGTTATGTTTCACAATGTGTTTTGTTAACGGCATGTCGTTCCATTTGCTCATTTCAGGTAAATATCTATCTGTGAATTTGGATATTTTCCGTTGGATTTTCTTAGGTAGGACAAACGTGTAATAATACGAAAGCACTAATACCGGAATAAGGAGACAAAACAATGGTATAAGAGAACATAATGAAACGAGAATCCATCCGTGTGTAGGGTGAAATACTTCTTTTATGGACAAAACTGCAAAAAGAGCAAGTCCTCCTATCAAACAGATTGCAACAATCGTCAACAGTGTTAGTTTGAGCCATTGAAACTTAGAACTGAACAAAATCAGATCAACTCCATTGATACATTTCAAATATTTCTTACAGCTTAGGTGGTCGCCATCTATTATTGTCAAACTTTTTAGGAACATTTACTATGCTTTGTTTTGTATAATAAGTGTGCAAAAATAAGTGTTTTATCATTTCTTTTAAAACTTCAGAGACGCTTATGTGGCAAAATATCAACTCTGCTCTGCTTTGTTAACCAATCTACCTGTCATTTACTTTTCACACAAAAGATTATGAGAGTGAAAGCGCAAATTCGTATCTTTGTACCCTTAACGCAAAACGCGGCAATCACATGAACATACTCATTATAAACGGTCCGAATCTGAATCTCTTGGGCAAGCGTGAGCCTGAGATATACGGACACCGTGATTTCGACAGCTACCTCGAGGAGCTGCGCAAGGCATTCCCTGAGCACAAAATCGACTATTTCCAGAGCAACCACGAGGGCGGCATCATCGACAAGCTGCACGAGGTGGGATTCTCCATCGACGGCATTGTGCTGAACGCAGGAGCGTACACCCACACGTCGCTCGCCATAGCCGACGCTATCAAGGGCATAACTTCGCCGGTGGTCGAGGTGCACATAAGTAATATTTCATCGAGAGAGGAAGTCCGCCACCACTCGTTCCTGTCGCCAGTGTGCATGGGATGCATCTTTGGTTTCGGGCTGGATTCATACAAATTGGCAGTACAAGCAATAATAGATAAATAGATAAGAAGTAAATGAGCAAGCACACAAAAATAGTAGCGACAATATCGGACCTTCGTTGCGACGTCGAGTTCATACGCAGCCTCTACAAGGCCGGAGTTAACGTGGTGAGAACCAATACCGCGCACATCGACGACGAGGGATTCATGAGAGTGATAAAGAACACGCGCGCCGTGTCCAACAAACTGGCTATCCTGGTTGACACCAAGGGCCCGGAGATAAGAACCACAAAGACCGAGTCGGGCGAGCCAATACAGATGGTTGCCGGCAACAGGGTGAAGATAATCGGCAACCCAGACGTGCTGTCCAACGAGCAGTGCGTGGCAGTGTCGTACAAGGACATTGTGAAGGACCTTTCGCTGGGCGACGACATTCTTTTCGACGACGGCGAGATAGACCTCAAGGTGATAGAGAAGAACGAGGAGAGCCTGATATGCGAGGTGCTGAACGACGGCAAGCTTGGCAGCCGCAAGAGCGTGAACGTGCCAGGCGTGAGAATCAATCTGCCTGCGCTCACTGACAAGGACAGACACTTCATAAAGCTGGCTGTGGAGAACGGTGTGGACTTCATCGCGCACTCGTTCGTAAGGTCGAAGGAGGACGTGCTCGAGGTGCAGCAGCTGCTCGACGAGTACAACAGCCCAATCAAGATAATCGCTAAAATCGAGAACCAGGACGGCGTGGACAATATCGACGAGATACTTGACACGGCTTACGGCGTGATGGTGGCTCGTGGCGACCTCGGCATAGAAGTCGCACAGGAGAAGATTCCTGGCATACAGAGAGCCATAATCCGTTGCGCGGTAAGACACAAGAAGCCTGTCATCGTGGCTACGCAGATGCTGCAGTCCATGATACACAACCCAAGGCCAACAAGAGCCGAGGTGACCGACGTGGCCAACGCTATATACTACCGCACTGACGCCATCATGCTCAGCGGCGAGACTGCCAGCGGAAAGTACCCTCTGGAGGCGGTGCAGACCATGGCGAGAATAGCCGAGGAGGCAGAGAAGAGCAAGGTGCCTGAAAACGACATAAAGGTGACATTCGACCCAAGTGAGCACGACACAACGGCGTTCCTCGCACAGACCGCTGCCAATGCGGCTACCGAGATAGGCACTAAGGCCATTCTGACCGACAGCTTCACAGGACGCACGGCGCGTTATCTGGCTGCCTTCCGCTCGACAAACCCAGTGCTGGCGATATGCTACAAGGAGACGACAATGCGTCAGCTCGCTCTGAGCTACGGCGTGTTCGCAAGCTACCAGCCTCAGCACGGCGACAACCGCGACTACCTCATCGACGCGATGTCAGAGCTTCGCGATGCCGGCAGAATCAAGGACGACGATTACATCTCATACCTCAGCGGAAGCTTCGGCGTGGGCAACGGAACGTCATTCCTCGAAATCAACCAGGTGAAGAAAATTCTCGGCGACAAGAGCGAGTACGTGCTGCCAGATTTCAAGAAGCAGT
Organism: Paludibacteraceae bacterium; assembly: GCA_017937025.1. Taxonomy (GTDB): domain Bacteria; phylum Bacteroidota; class Bacteroidia; order Bacteroidales; family Paludibacteraceae; genus UBA4363. The sequence continues at coordinate 336,438 of JAGBEJ010000004.1, forward strand.
AAAAGCGGATATACATTATTAATATAAGGAAGCGGAACGGAGAGAACTGTTCCGCTTTTTTGTTGTCAATCAGCATATAAGTGAAAGACTTAAAAAGACAAAACGCAGTCCTTATTCACACAAGTGTTTTTTGATTTCTTTTCATAATGCAGTAGTTTTGTGCTTTTTAAGAAAATATTGAAAGCGGGAATATGAAGAAAATAGCATTGTTGCTGGCGTTTGTGACATTGGCATTGACACAAGTCTTTGCCCAGGTGGAGATTTCGGGAGTCGTGATAGACAAGACCAGCGACCAGCCGTTCGGATATGTGAGCGTGGCTCTGCTGCAAGGCGACAAGGTGGTGAAAGGCGCGATGAGCGACGAGGCTGGCGAATTCCTTATCGAGGGTGTGGCAAACGGCACATACACGCTCAGAGTGTCGTTCATGGGCTATGCCGACGCCACAAAGACATTCAACATAACCGGGAAGAACAAGAAGGTGAAACTCGGCAACATAGAGATGTACGAGGACACTAAGATGCTCAACGAAGTCGAGGTTGTGGCGCAGGGTTCACAAGGACGTTTCGAGATAGACAAGAAAGTGTTCTCGGTGGACCAGAGCATAGCAGCGGCTGGAGGCGATGCCACAGAAGTGCTGCAGGGCATTCCGTCGGTCGAGGTGGACAATGACGGCGGCGTGTCTTTGAGAAATAACTCGAACGTTGAGATATGGATTAACGGCAAGCCTTCGGGGCTGACCGACGAGAACCGTGGCCAGGTGCTGGAGCAGATGCCGGCGGAGAACATCGAGTCGGTGGAGATAATCACTAATCCGTCAGCGAAGTACAGTCCGGAAGGCAGCGCCGGAGTCATAAACATCGTGCTGAAGAAGGACATCAAGCCGGGATATTACGGCAGCGTGAACGCAGGACTCAGCCACGCTGTGCGCTCCGACAAGGTGGGCGAGAGACTCGGCGGAAGCGTGACATTCAACGCTGGCAAATGGGACGGAACGGCGAACATAGGATTCCGTAACGACTACAAAGGCTCCGAGACCGACGTTGACAGATACTACAACGCCAGCGACGGCACACTCTCGTCAGTCATGTATCAGGACACATGGCAGAGAACACGCAGAACTGGCATCAACGGCAATCTGGCGCTCAACTACAGGATAAACGACGCCCACACAATAGGCGTGTCCGGCAGAGTGGGATGGCGCGACCAGGGCTACGACAGTAAGATGAAGTACACGAAGGAGGATGCTGTGGCAGACACAGTTCAGCGTCAGTATTCCAGAATCGTGGACGGAAGCAGAAATCCGCTGAATGTCAATGCGCAGATAGACCATGGATGGAACTTCGACAAGTTCGGTTCGAGCCTGCAGACAAGTTTCCTCTACTCGCACTTCGGCGACGACAAGAATTACAACTATCTGCAGCAAGGCTACAACGACCTCGACCAGAACCAGATAACCAACAACGACAACACGACATACGAGTTCAAGAGCGACCTCACCAAGAAGATAAAGTCGCACATCATCGAGGCTGGCGTGAACGTGAAGTACCAGGACAGAAAGAGCAACTCGTCGGTCGAGGACTATAACGGCTCGTCGTATGTGCAGAACGCGCTGCTCGTTAATGACTACAGATACAAGGAGCAGCTCTATGCGGCGTACCTTTCCTATGGATCAAGGATAAAGAACTTCGGCTATCAGCTCGGCATACGCGGCGAGTACGTCATCGTAGACAACTCGTCCAACGGCATAGCTAATCCGCAGAAAAGCTACTTCCAGCCGTTCCCTACGGTGTTCCTCTCGTACGCATTGCCAAGAAACAACGAGATACAGCTTAACTACACAAGAAGAATCAACCGTCCGCGAGGCGGCAAGCTCAACTCCTACCATGATGTGTCCGACTCCACGAACGTCTCTTTCGGTAACCCAGACTTGGATCCAGAGTACGTCACCGCGCTGGAGCTCAACTACATCAAGTCGTGGGAGAAGCACACGTTCTCGGCATCGCTTTACTACCACTTCACCGAGGATGTCATACGCAGTTTCCAGTTCATGGACGTTGACAGCGTGCTCAACACCACATACATGAACACCACGAAGGAATCGCAAGCCGGAGCGGAGTTCGTGCTTAAGAACACCATAGCCAAGTGGTTCAACCTGACCACGACGCTCAACCTCTTCTACGAGAAGATAGACGCGTCCGACTTCTCGCTGCCGGCATCGCTTCTTGGCGGCGTAACACCGATAGACAGCAGAATACACATCGCTGGCGACGAGGACTTCTCATGGTCGGCTAAGGCGATGGGCAACTTTATGTTCACAAAGACATTCACAGGACAGCTCACTGCCGCCTACCGCTCTGCCAGACTTGTGACACAGGGCGAGCAGAAGGGATTCTTCACGCTTGACCTCGGACTAAGGAAGACGTTCTGGGACAAGAGACTGAGTCTTGCATTCACAGTACGCGACATACTCAACTCGCGCAAGACCGAGAAGACGACTACTTCCGAGCATTTCAAGCAATACTACAAGAGTGTGCCGTTTGGGCCGAATTTCCGACTGACAGCCACCTACAACTTCGGCAACGGCAAGAAGTCCAAGAAGAACAGAGACCAAGGTCAGGACCGCGACGACCGCGAGGACGAGACTGGCATAGACCCAGTGGATGAATATTAAGCACACATATTATAATAGAAAAAGCCTTGCTGAAGAGCAAGGCTTTTTTCGTAGCTCCGCTGGGAATCGAACCCAAATTTAAAGTTTAGGAAACTTCCGTTCTATCCATTGAACTACAGAGCCGGATCGCTTTTTCAAAGCACGGCAAAAGTACGTTCTTTTTGTGAGAATTGCAATTCAGAACAATTCGTAAATCACGTTCAGCGACTTGAACTCCTGTCTCTCGTTCGTGTGCAGGCGGAAGAAGTCCATGAGATCGAGAGTTATCTTCTTTTTCAGCTGCCGGCCTATGGCTATGTCCGAGCCGCGCTCGTAGCTCAGCGAGCAGAGGGCGTTCAGCGCGGCGCTCTCTTCCTTGTCCAGCATCAGGTTCGATGCCGATGTCGATGCGCCGAAAGTGCCGTCGGCGATGTTGAACATCAGTCCGTTGGAATAGCTGTCGGCCAGCGGCGCGAAGCCGAGTGCCGTGGCGTAGCGCAGCAGGAAAATGAGGTGGAAGTTGCCGATGTGTATCGCCGGGTCGTCTAGTTTCAGGATTGTCTCTTTGACGAGAGCGAACACCGCCGGGTCAGGGTTAGGCTCGCGTTGTGTCTTGTGCAGCACCTCAGCTATGAATATTGCGATGGCGTTGCGCGTCGGGTCGAACGGAATCGCTCCGAACGTGTGCAGCAGTTTTGCGTCAGATATACGCTGCAGGTCGAATTTGTTATTGTTGTTGAAGTCTATTTCCAGCAGAGTCAGAGGCATGAGCATGGACGCCTTGATGCGCGAGCGCTTTCCTCTTATGCCGCTCACGGCGAAGGCGAGATGCCCGAATTTCTCGGTCAGCAAGTGCAGTATGGTGCTTGTGTCCGAGTGCTTAATCGAGTGTAAGACAATGGCCTCTGTCTTTTCGTTCATAAGTGTTTAATGAAAAATGCAATACAAATTTAGGCATATTTTTTTGTGGTATTAAAAAGTTCACTATCTTTGCACCCACTTTGGTCCATTCGTCTATCGGTTAGGACGAGAGATTTTCATTCTCTAAAGAGCAGTTCGACTCTGCTATGGACTACTATTAAAATAAAAAAGACATAAATATTTAAGAAAGATGGCAAACCATAAATCATCAATCAAGAGAATCCGTCAGACAGAGAAGAGAAATCTTGCTAACAGATATTACGCTAAGTCTGCAAGAACTGCAGTTCGTAACTTGCGTAACACAAGCGACAAGAAGTCAGCAGAAGAGCAGCTTTCTAAGGTTAGCTCACTTCTTGACAAGTTGGCTAAGAAGAACCTTATCCACAAGAACAAGGCTGGCAACTTGAAGTCAAGCCTCGCAAAGCACGTTAACAAGCTTGCTTAATAGGATAAGCTTTAGACGCGTAGTATCCTGCCTGCAATCGGCAGAGCGTAAATAGAATATAACTTCATTCTGAACAACCTTCAGGATGAAGTTTTTTTTTGCTCAAGATTCATATACAAAACAATGGGAAACACACAAAAGGAGCATAAGCATCTGTCCATAACGGACATGAGCGAGGAGGACAGACCGCGCGAGAAAATGCTGGCGAAAGGAGCGGAGGCGTTGTCCAAGGCGGAGCTTCTGGGCATATTGCTTGGCTCGGGCAACACGAAGCAGACGGCTGTAGAGCTGGCCGGCGATATACTTGACGACTCTGACGGCAACTTGGTGGAGTTAGGCAAAAGGACAATCAAGGAGCTGATGGCGTATAACGGTGTGGGCGAAGCGAAGGCCATAACCGTGGCGGCGGCGCTTGAACTCGGGCGCAGGCGGAATCTCGAAGTCGCGCTTGAGAAACCTCAGGTGAGAGGCAGCGCTGACATCTTCGCCATATTTCACCCTATGCTCGCCGACAAGCACACAGAGGAATTCTGGCTGCTGATGCTGAACAGGGCGAACAGAGTGATCGGCATGGAGCAGCTGAGCAACGGCGGTGTGTCCGGCACGCTTGTCGATATAAAGCTGGCGCTGAAGAAGTCGATAGACAGGCTCGCCGACGCGGTTGTGTTCTGTCACAACCATCCGTCGGAGACGCTGAGCCCGTCGAGAGAGGATGACAACGTGACGCACAGGCTGCGCAAGGCCTTTGAGGCGGTGGAGATAAGGGTGCTCGACCATGTGATTGTTGCTGGCGGCAAGTATTACAGCTACTCCGACCACGACCGTCTGCATTAATTTTGTGTAAAGTGGCAATAGAAAATGAACATTATCTGCTAAATTTGTAAGAATTTAGACAAACGTGACCCGCTTTTCTTTATGGAACTGAGATTTAACCGCATAGCGATAAAAGTAGGAAGTAATGTGCTGACCAACAAGGACGGCTCGGTCGATGACGGACGCATAGCGCACATCGTGGACCAGATAGCGGCTCTGCGCAACAATGGCGTGGAGGTCGTGCTTATCTCGTCTGGCGCTGTGGCTTACGGAAGAAGCGAGATTACGTTGCCGCCGCACCTTGATTCCGTATCCAGCCGCCAGATTCTATCGGCTGTGGGCCAGGCGAAACTCATCAATAGATACTACGAACTGTTCAAGCAGCACGGCATATTCTGCGGTCAGGTCCTGACGATGAAGGAGAACTTCAGAAACAGGCAGCAGTACCTTAACCAGAAGAACTGCATGTCCGCCATGTTGCAGCAGGGCGTCATCCCGATAGTGAACGAGAACGACACGACATCACTCACCGAGCTGATGTTCACCGACAACGACGAACTTTCCGGGCTCATCGCCACAATGATGGACATGGACGCGCTGATAATCCTGAGCAATATCGACGGCATATACAACGGCGACCCGAGCGACCCTGAGTCAAGCGTCATAAGAGAAGTGCTGCCGGAGAAAAGCCTGTCGCAGTATATACAAGCGAGCAAATCGTCGTTTGGCCGAGGCGGCATGAGAACCAAGTGCAACATAGCGCGCAAGGTGGCTGCCGAGGGCATCGCAGTGATAATAGCCAACGGCAAGAAAGACGGCATAATAAGCAGTCTGATGCAGAAGGGCAATGACGTGATGAGCACAGTGTTCAAGCCGTCGGAGCGAGTGTCGAGCGTGAAGAAGTGGATTGCCCACAGCGAGGGATTCTCCAAGGGCGAGGTGCATGTGAACGCCGGCGCTGAGGAGGCTCTGGCTGGAGGAAAAGCGTCGTCGCTGCTGTTTGTGGGCATTGACAGCATTAAAGGCGAGTTCAAGAAAGGCGACATAGTGAAGATATTCGGCCCAGAGGGCAACGAACTGGGAGTGGGCAGAGTGCAGTACGGCTCGGACAAGGCGAAAACCCTTGTCGGCAAGAAGGGCGTGAAGCCGTTCATACACTGCGACTATCTGCTGCCCGTTACAAACAAGGATTAAAACACACACAGACATGGCAAGCATAGATTGGAAAACTGCGGTAAGAAACGCGTCGCGAACACTGAATCTGGTGGGCGAGGAGAAGAAGAATGAGTTGCTCCTGGCTCTTGCCGACGCTACCGAGAAACATATAGACGAGATATTGAAGGCTAATGCCGAGGACCTGTCCAAGATGGACAAGAGCGACTCGATGTACGACCGTCTGCTGCTGACTGAGGACCGTCTCAAAGGCATCGCGGCTGACATAAGAAAGGTGGCTCAGCTGCCATCGCCGCTCAACAAGGTGCTGGAGCAGAGGACACTGCCTAACGGACTGGAACTGAAGAAGGTGAGCGTGCCTTTCGGCGTCATAGGCATTATCTACGAGGCGCGTCCAAACGTGTCGTTCGATGTGTTCTCGCTCTGCTTCAAGAGCGGCAACGCCTGTGTGCTCAAGGGCGGAACTAACGCTCACGCCTCTAACAGCGCCATTGTGGCATTGATACAGAATGTTCTGAAAGAGAACGGCATCGACGAGAACGTCGTGCATCTGATGCCTGCCGGAAGAGAGTCCACGGCCGAGTTGCTGAATGCTGTGGGCAGTGTGGACATGATAATTCCACGAGGCAGCGCAGGACTCATAAACTTCGTGAGAGAGAACAGCCGTGTGCCAGTGATTGAGACTGGCGCGGGAGTTGTCAGCACATACTTCGACGCGCAAGGCGATGTGGAGAAGGGCAAGAAGATAATAAACAACGGCAAGACAAGACGTGTCAGTGTCTGCAACGCACTCGACTCGCTGATAGTCCACCGTTCAAGGCTTAGCGACTTGGCAGAGCTGCTCGCTCCGCTGGCTGAATCCAACGTCATCATCGAGGCCGACGAGGAGTCGTACGACTCGCTGAAGGGCCATTACCCAGACTCGTTGCTGAAGCCGCTGACAGCGACAAGCTACGGCACCGAGTACAAGGACTACAAGATGAACATAAAGACCGTGGCGGACATAGATGAGGCTATCGCTCACATAACGAAGTACGACTCGGGCCACAGCGAGGCGATAATAACCGAGGACGATAAGGCTGCGGCGAAGTTCCAGACCGAGGTTGACGCAGCTTGCGTGTATGTGAACGCGCCTACGTCATTCACCGACGGCGGACAGTTCGGCATGGGCGCGGAGATAGGCATAAGCACCCAGAAACTGCACGCCAGAGGACCTATGGCGCTGCCTGAGATGACAAGCTACAAGTGGCTCATAAAGGGCGACGGTCAAGTCCGTCCGAAGTAAACGAGAAACGGCTGTGATATGCTTAGACATGTCATGACATACATACTGATAGCCATGGCGGCTGTCGCATCGGCGCAGACATCGGCAGGCAACGCCGTCGGGCTCGACCTGCGCCCAGGCTTCCGTGAGTTCAAGTTCAAGACACCGAAGGAGAACTACATGGCGATATACTCGCTGGAGAAGCGCAACACTTACCGCTGGCCGGACATCGTAGAGATATACGGATGCAGCTACAAGGTGAAGATAGGCAACGTGCAGACCGACAGCGTGCATGTGTTTTTCCTGGGCAACAGGCTTGTGAGAACGACGGTCTTTCTCAGCGACACACTGTCATTGGCATACCTGAACAAATTCTTCGGCGACAGCGAGCTGATAAACGAGCCGGACATAACTGTGGAGGAGGCTGCCGAGCAGATGGGCAGCCGGACTTACATGTATGCCACGCAGAGAAGGTGGCAGGCGGACATGGTGAGGATGGAGAGCCGGAAAATGTATCTGCGCAAGGGCAAGAGTGTAGAGAAGAAGGAGTGTCTTGATATATATCTGAACGACTTCAACGACATGATAAACATCTTCTCGAGATAATGAACAGACAATATTTTTTTAAAAACATAAGACTATGCGTACATTCACTAACGTAAAGGATCTTGGTGATCTAAAGGCGGCCATCGCCGAGGCAATGGAGGTAAAGAAGAACCGCTTCGGATACAAGAAGCTCGGTGAGAACAAGACAGCTCTGCTGGTGTTCTTCAACTCGAGCCTCAGAACACGACTCAGTACACAGAAGGCTGCCATGAACCTTGGCATGAACACGATGGTGCTTGACATAAACCAAGGCGCATGGAAACTCGAGACTGAGAGAGGTGTTGTGATGGACGGCGACAAGTCCGAGCACTTGCTTGAGGCTGTGCCTGTGATGGGCAATTTCTGCGACATCATCGGCGTGCGCTCATTCGCCAGATTCGAGGACAAGAAGTTCGACTACGAGGAGACAATCCTCAACCAGTTCATAAAATTGTCAGGCAAGCCTGTATTCAGCATGGAGAGCGGAACAGTCCACCCATTGCAGGCATTCGCCGACCTTATAACAATAGAGGAGTACAAGAAGAAGGACCGTCCTAAGGTCGTGCTGACATGGGCACCTCACCCACGCGCGCTGCCTCAGGCTGTGCCAAACTCGTTCGCCGACTTCATGAACGAGGCTGATGTGGAGTTTGTAATCACACACCCTCACGGATACGAACTGGCTCCTCAGTTCGCAAGAAACGCCAAGGTGGAGTATGACCAGGACAAGGCGCTCGCCGGAGCAGACTTCGTTTACGCCAAGAACTGGGCTGCATACGCCGACCCTAACTACGGCAAGATATTATCAAAAGACATGTCGTGGACAGTGACGACAGAGAAGATGGCGCTGACAAACAACGCTTACTTCATGCACTGCCTGCCAGTGAGAAGAAACATGATTGTGACAGATGATGTAATCGAAAGCCCACAGTCTTTGGTAATCCAAGAGGCAGCCAACAGAGAGATTTCCGCTCAGGTAGTCATAAAGAGAATCCTTGAAAGTTTATAACCGATGGAGAAACTCACATTAGTAAAAGTAGGCGGCAAGATAGTCGAGGAGAAAGAGTCTCTCGACGCATTGCTCGCGTCGTTCAACTCGCTCGACGGGCTTAAGGTCCTGGTTCATGGTGGAGGACGTTCTGCGACAAAGATAGCCGAGCAGCTCGGCATTGAGACCAAGATGGTGAACGGACGCCGAATCACCGATGAGGCTATGCTCAAGGTGGTGACCATGGTCTATGGCGGACTCGTGAACAAGAACATCGTGGCTAAGCTGCAGTCGATGGGGCTCAACGCCCTCGGACTCACTGGCGCCGACCTCGGCTACATGACGAGCGACAAGCGTCCGGTCAAGGATGTGGACTACGGATTCGTGGGCGACGTGAAGAAGGTTGACTCCGACATACTCGCCGACCTCATAGCTAAAGGCGTTGTGCCTGTGCTGGCGCCGCTGACACACGACGGCAAGGGCAATCTGCTGAACACGAACGCCGACACGATAGCCGGCGAGGCAGCCAAGGCGCTTGCAAAGCATTTCGACGTGACTCTGGTGTTCTGCTTCGAGAAGAAGGGAGTGCTCAGAGACGAGAACGATGACGACAGCGTGATAGAGAACATAGGCAAGGCGGACTTCGAGAAGTACGTTGCCGACGGCACAATACAAGGCGGCATGATACCTAAGCTCGAGAACGCTTTCGCAGCCATCGATGCCGGTGTAAAGCAGGTGGTCATAACCAAGGCTGACCAGTTGGGCAAGAACACAGGAACTACAGTCAAGTAACCATAAAACCAAGGTCTATGGACGCAAGCCAATCATACGAGCTGCTCAAGAAACTCATCGCCATACCTTCGACATCGAGAGACGAGAAGGCTGTGGCTGACTTCTACGAGCGTTACATGAAGGATGCTGGGTTCAAAGTGAACAGAGTGGAGAACAATCTGTGGATAGGCCCGGAAAACATAGACGCAGAAAAGCCGACTCTCATGCTCAACGCCCACATGGACACGGTGAAGCCCGTGAACGGATGGGTGCATGACCCTTTCGCTCCAACTGAGGAGGACGGCAAGCTCATCGGACTCGGCAGCAACGACTGCGGCGGTGGACTTGTGTCGCTGCTTGCGATTTACAGCCAGCTGACACAGAAGGAGCAGCCGTACAACCTGATATACGCGGCATCCGCCGAGGAGGAGGTGAGCGGCAAGAACGGCATGGAGCTTCTGCTCAAGAGCCTGCCTAGGATTGACGTCGCGCTCGTGGGCGAGCCTACGGGCATGAAGATGGGTGTGGCGGAGAAAGGACTCATGGTGCTGGACTGCACAGCCCACGGCAAGGCAGGACACGCGGCGAGGAACGAGGGCGACAACGCTATCTACCACGCTCTCGTTGACATAGACTGGTTCAAGACCTACCGTTTCGCCAAGGAGTCCGACGTGCTGGGGCCTGTGAAGATGTCGGTGACGATGATAAACGCCGGCACGCAGCACAACGTGATTCCAGACCAATGCACCTTCGTGGTGGACGTCAGAACAAACGAGTGCTACACCAACCAGCAGGTGCTTGACGAAATAAGCCTTCAGGTGTTCTGCGACGTCAAGGCGAGGTCCACAAGACTCAACTCGTCGCACATAGACCTCAGCCACCCTATAGTGGCGAAAGGCAGGGAGATGGGCATCGAGACGTTCGGTTCGCCTACGCTCTCGGACCAGGCTCTCATGAGCTTCCCTTCGCTCAAGATGGGTCCGGGCGAGTCCAGCAGGTCGCACACAGCCGAGGAGTATATAACCAAAGAGGAAATAGAAAGCGCGGTGCAGACATATATAACTCTGCTTGACGGGCTTGAGTTGCCTAAGAGCAATTAAAAGTCTTATCTTTGCGCACGAAATAAGGAAGTAACAAACATAAAACAATAAACCGGTGATAGATTTCATTGAAGAACTTAAATGGCGCGGAATGCTTCACAGCATGATGCCCGGCACTGATGAACTTTTAAAGTCAGGCACAACAACAGCATATCTTGGTATCGACCCTACGGCAGATTCGCTGCACATAGGTCACTTGTGCGGAATCATGATGCTCCGCCACTTGCAGCGCTGTGGACACAAACCGTTGGCACTGATAGGCGGCGCGACAGGAATGATAGGCGACCCATCGGGAAAGTCGGCAGAGAGAAACCTGCTGGACGAGCCTACGCTCCGCCACAACCAGGAGTGCATCAAGAAGCAACTTGAGCATTTCCTCGACTTCGAGTCCGATGCTCCTAACAGGGCTGAGCTCGTGAACAACTACGACTGGATGAAGGACTTCTCGTTCCTCAACTTCGTAAGAGACGTGGGCAAGCACATCACAGTCAACTACATGATGGCAAAGGATAGCGTGCAGAAGCGTCTGAACGGCGAGGCAAGAGACGGACTCTCATTCACAGAGTTCTCTTATCAGCTGCTGCAGGGTTATGACTTCCTGCACCTCTACAAGGAGAAGGGCTGCCGTCTGCAGATGGGCGGAAGCGACCAGTGGGGCAACATGACCACAGGCGCCGAACTCATAAGAAGAATACTGGGACCGGAGTCTGACGCCTACGCGCTGACCTGTCCGCTCATCACCAAGGCCGACGGAGGCAAGTTCGGCAAGACCGAGAGCGGCAACGTATGGCTCGACAAGAGATACACATCGCCATACAAGTTCTACCAGTTCTGGTTGAACGTGTCGGACGACGACGCCAAGAAGTACATCAAGATATTCACATCGCTCGACAAGGCTGAGATAGACAGCATAATCGCAGAGCACGACAAGGCTCCAGAGGCACGTCTGCTCCAGAAGCGTCTCGCCGAGGAAGTTACCGTCATGGTGCACTCAAGAGAGGATTACGACGCTGCCGTGGCGGCTTCAAACATACTTTTCGGCAAGGCCACATCCGACAGCCTCAAGAGCCTCGACGAGGACACGTTCCTGTCTGTGTTCGAGGGCGTACCACAAAAGGAGATTTCGCTTGCCGAGCTTAAGGCAGGCATCGGCGTGCTCGACCTGCTGACAGCTTACGCTCCTGTGTTCACATCCAAGGGCGAGGCGAGGAAGATGATACAGTCCAACGGATTCTCATTCAACAAGGACAAATTCACCGACCCTAACGCCACAGTGAACGACAGCCTGCTGATAAACGGCAAGTACATACTGGCTCAGAAGGGCAAGAAAAACTATTTCCTTATAGTTGCAAAATAAGGAAAAGCGGATTATATTTGCACCCGAATTATGCTGCATTCGCTTGTAGCCTATGATTCACAAACGGATTGTCTTGTGGTGTAATGGTAGCACAACAGGTTTTGGTTCTGTTTGTCCTGGTTCGAATCCGGGCAAGACAACGCTTAAAGGCCTTGACTCATACGAGTCGAGGCTTTTTTGTTTTCTGTCATGAAAACTGTTCTGTTTTCTGCCAAATCATGACACAATGTCAGTATTTATAATAGCGATTCTGCCAAAGGAGAGTGAAAATCTGCCAAAATAATGCGGTTTGGATTTTGGCACAGGAATTGACAAATGAATGTCGGCTGCCGCGAAAGGCGGCTGAGAGTAAACAAGATTAATAACAACTAAACACAATAAAACTATGGGAAAGATCATTGGAATCGACCTCGGCACAACCAACAGCTGCGTGTCTGTAATGGAAAATGGCGAGCCAGTCGTAATCGCTAATAGCGAAGGAAAAAGAACAACACCTTCTGTCGTAGGTTTCGTTGACGGAGGTGAGAGAAAAATCGGAGACCCTGCTAAGCGTCAGGCTATCACTAACCCTCTGAAGACTGTCTTCTCTATCAAGAGATTCATGGGAGAGACTTATGACAGAGTGGGCAAGGAGATATCAAGAGTGCCTTACAAGGTGGTGAAGGGCGACAACAACACTCCACGTGTTGACATCGACGGACGTCTCTACACTCCACAGGAGATTTCGGCTATGATTCTCCAAAAGATGAAGAAGACTGCTGAGGACCACCTCGGAGCAGAGGTTACAGAGGCTGTCATCACAGTGCCAGCTTACTTCAACGACGCACAGCGTCAGGCCACTAAGGAGGCAGGCGAGATTGCAGGTCTCACAGTCAAGAGAATCGTGAACGAGCCAACTGCTGCAGCGCTTGCTTACGGTCTGGACAAGAAGAACAAGGACATGAAGATCGTCGTGTTCGACTGCGGTGGCGGTACTCACGATGTATCTGTACTTGAGCTGGGCGACGGCGTATTCGAGGTTAAGTCAACTGCCGGCGATACTCACCTCGGTGGCGACGACTTCGACCACAGAATCATCGAGTGGCTCATTGACGAGTTCAAGAACGAGAACGGCGGTGCTGACCTTTCAAGCGACCCTATGGCTCTGCAGAGACTCAAGGAGGCTGCCGAGAAGGCTAAAATCGAGCTTTCTAACGCTACAACAAGCGAAATCAACCTGCCATACATTATGCCAGTGAACGGTGTGCCTTGCCACTTGGTTCGCACACTCACAAGAGCTAAGTTCGAGCAGCTCGTTGACGACCTTGTGCAGAAGACAATCGACCCTTGCAAGACTGCACTCGAGAGCGCAGGACTTTCTACATCGGACATCGACGAGGTAATCCTCGTGGGAGGTTCTACACGTATCCCTGCTATTCAGGCAGCGGTAGAGAAGTTCTTCGGCAAGGCTCCTTCTAAGGGCGTTAACCCTGACGAGGTAGTGGCAGTAGGCGCAGCAATCCAGGGCGGTGTGCTGACAGGCGACGTCAAGGACGTGCTTCTGCTCGACGTGACTCCGCTTTCACTCGGTATCGAGACTATGGGCGGCGTGATGACAAAGCTTATCGACGCTAACACAACCATCCCTACAAAGAAGAGCGAGACATTCTCGACAGCGAGCGACAACCAGCCATCTGTAGAGATTCACGTTCTGCAGGGCGAGCGTCCAATGGCGGCTCAGAACAAGACTATCGGACGTTTCCACTTGGACGGAATACCAGCAGCGCCAAGAGGTGTGCCACAAATAGAGGTTACATTCGACATCGACGCAAACGGTATCCTGAAGGTATCTGCCAAGGACAAGGCTACAGGCAAGGAGCAGAGCATCCGTATCGAGGCTTCTTCTGGTCTTAGCGACGACGAGATAAAGAAGATGAAGGCAGAGGCAGAGGCTAACGCCGAGGCCGACAAGAAGGAGCGTGAGAGAGTTGACAAGCTCAATCAGGCTGACGCCATGATCTTCCAGACAGAGAAGCAGCTCAAGGAACTTGGCGACAAGATACCAGCCGACAAGAAGGCGCCTATCGAGGCAGCGCTGAACAAGCTGAAGGAGGCTCACAAGGCTCAGAACATCGCCGACATCGACGCTGCGATGAACGAGCTGAACACAGCCTTCCACGCAGTAAGTCAGGAGATGTACAACGCGGCTAACGCTCAGGGCGCGCAGGCTGGCCCTAACGCAGGACAGCAGCAGAGCCAGGGCGGCAACGCTGGCGACAACGTACAGGACGCCGACTTCGAGGAAGTAAAGTAATAATCAATCTTTTTCATAACTTAACGGAAAGCGTGTGGCATGAGAGTGCCGCACGCTTTTTTTTGTGGAAAGGCTTGGAAGTTTCTGCGAGAAATTATTTCTACATTTGTGGAAAACGAAGTGATTATGAAACAGACAATTGACAATTACAAGCTTACGAGCATGGAGGAATCATCCGACTATTGTCTCAGTTGATGAAAGAGGCGGCGGAGGACGCAAAGAAAAGAGGCGAGGAGGCGATGAAATGTTACTTCGACAAATATCAAAAAGACCAGAAAGAGGCTTTGGCGGCTTTCAAGAAGAAATACTCAATGCCGAGTTTGCCACTAAACAGCATTTGGGAAATGGTTCAGTGGCAAGAAAAAGGACATCGTCAAGAGCTACTCCATGCTGCCCAAGATTAAAGGGCGTGGAAGTGAATTTGAAATGATTGTATAAAGAACAATAAAAAACAATCTTAGTGATTGCACTCAATAATGTAACAATATGAAAAATCAATAATTGATACATAATTATGGAAAATCAATTTATTCAGAAGTTTGAAATCATCGGCCTATTTGGTTACAAGAATGTATGCATTACATTCAATCATTCTACACTGATAGTAATAGGTGAGAATGGATTCGGCAAGACAAGTATTCTAAATGCTCTTAATTTCTTAATTACGCACTCTTACAAGCGCCTCTTAGAGATTAAGTTTGAAGCAATAAGATTGACTATTGATGGTAGAGAGTTCTTCTATAAAAGAAATCTGATAGAACAGTATTCTTCCTATGTTGATAGAAAAGATAACGAAGGCCATTCCATTATTGATTTTGTAAGACGAAATACAGACAAGAAGGTATTTTTGACAGCAGTAGAATTGATTGAAGCAGGAAAACGTAGTGAATTCTTTGCTTTGGTGAAGAATGATGTTTTCTTGAAAACGATCCCTGGTAATTTGTTGTATCAAGAATTATTTACTTGGAATGAGCAGACAAAGACTTTTCGTGATTTCCGCGTTATGGAAGACCTTATTGACAGTTACGGCTATACCGTTCTTTTCTATCCAACTTATCGAAGGGTTGAAGTTGATTATCAGAGTCTTTTCCCCCTCGGCGAAAGGCGAAGATTGATGCATTTTGAAGAGGAGAGAAACAATGAGCATGAGGATATGAATATCCGTTTTGGAATGAAGGATGTGGCTAGACGCATTGAAACAATTACAGACATCATCCGTAAATCATCATTGGAAGGCTTTACAAACGTGTCGGGTGACGTTATTCATCAGATATTGGATATAAATCCAGGCGTCAAACACGACTTAGATTGTACGGAAGATGAATTAAGAATAGTCCTAGACCGTACAGGAAGCAAACTGAATGAAAGTGATAAATCTGTTATCTTGAATCAATTCAAGGATCATGATAATGCCTTATTTGGGAACAAATTCCTTCTATTCTATTTACAACAGTTGTTGATAATATACAGAAGTCAAGAAAAGTATGATTCTGTAATCAACAAGTATTGTGACGTATGCAACAAGTATCTAAGTGACAAGAAATTTGTATACGACGCAAGCAATGTTACACTTGCAATTTACCGTTGCATTGATGGTAAGCCTGTAACATCACAAGACAATAATGTTCAATTGAATCAATTAAGTTCTGGCGAGAAGCAAATCGTTTCTATCTTTTCCCAAATATATTTGGAACTAGATAAAAAGTATGTCGTTCTATTTGACGAACCTGAGTTGTCGTTGTCCATATATTGGCAGGAAAATTTATTGCCTGATATTATAGCATCGGGTAACTGTATGTTCTTAATGGCTGTAACTCATTCACCATTTATCTTTGGTGACAAACTAAAACAATTTACTGTTGGAATGCATGAATTTATAAAGAGATAATGATTGAGCAGATTTTCACTCCAGATGCATTAGCCAAGAAACGAGGTGATGCTTCTGTTATCTATTCCAAATTCACTTTGCTTGTCCCTCAATTTGGCGAAGATGCAATTTATTGTTTTGTAGAAGGAAGTTACGAAAAGAGTGTAATTTATTGGAAATGAGCGTAGGTTAATCGCTCTTGATAGTAATAGGTTACGATTTAGTTAGTTATCTACTGCATTATCCTTCTGCGCGTTGCGTAACCTTCAAAGAACTCTTCGTATGCAAAAGTAGCTATTTAATCCGAGATTTTGATATAAACTCCCGGATTTTTTTATCCCCTCATTCATAAGATTTTTCCGTAAAAGCGGTTTTGTCCGTCGGAACACCATTGCCCAAAACGGGTTTGAGCAAACGTGTGCCGACTACCGCATAGCCGTAGAAAAAGGCACAGCCTCACGCCTAAACGATGTTTAGACTGATGATGCTGTGCCTCTTTCTTTTTGCGCCTATGCCAAGAGGTGCTTTTACGGGGTTTCAGATGATTTTTCTTTTTTCGTTGTTCCTTTTGCCGGAAGCGGAAAGTGAATGCAGAGTGCGTCAGCCTGCCCCATGAATGAAACAGTCGGCCGCACACAGCCGGACAAACCGGGAAGAATGCTTGTTGCCACCCGGCTGAACAAGTTCCGTCGGATTGGAAACAAGCATACTTCCTTTGTCGGGGGGGTGCCCTTTTCACGCTTCCGGTGAAGTTTTTTTTCTTTCAGACGGTTTCCTCTTTTTACGGATTTTCTCCTGAAGTTTTTTCTACCCAATCTGCCTCTGTTTTCGTTTACCTCCATTTTTGCGCCTTTCAGTGAGCCGCATCAGTCAGTCATTTCCGTTCTGGGCGCAAAGGTAATTCCGGGATTGGACGGGAAAGCAAGGTCAAGCCTCCTGTTTTCGGTAAAAATCTCCAGCCCTGCGGGTAGTATTTTGACCGAAAAACCTTGCATTCCCTAATCCCTACCTTTTCAAGCACC
>JAGBEJ010000005.1 GCA_017937025.1 Paludibacteraceae bacterium
ACAAGGACAACAACCAGATCGGTGCGACCCAGACCGTCAACTACGGCGGCAATGCGACCGCTCCTACCGCTCCTGCGGTAACCGGCTACACGTTCGCCGGCTGGGATAAGTCATACAGCAATGTGACTGAGGATTTGGTTGTGACAGCGACTTACACAATCAATACTTACACAGTGAAGTTCTTCGACAAGGACAACAACCAGATCGGTACAACTCAGACCATCAACTACGGCGGCAATGCGACCGCTCCTGCCGTTCCTGCGATAACCGGCTACACATTCGCCGGCTGGGATAAGTCATACAGCAATGTGACAGAGGATTTGATTGTGACAGCAACTTACACAATCAACACTTACACTGTGACATTCAAGAACTGGAACGGTGATGTTCTGAAAACTCAGAGTGTCGCATACGGCAGTGCGGCAACTGAACCAACCGTTCCTGCAAGAGCAGGCTATACATTCACCGGCTGGGATGCAGACTTCAGCAATGTGACAGGAGATGTTGTTGCAACAGCAACATTCTCTACAAATGCATACTCAGTAACGTTCAAGGATTGGAACGGTGATGTCTTGAAGAGTCAGAATGTCGCATATGGCAACTCAGCAACAGCGCCTGCAACTCCAACAAGAACCGGCTACACGTTCGCCGGCTGGGATAAGGCGTTCAGCAATGTAACTGAGGATTTGATTGTGACAGCGACATACACAATCAACACTTACACAGTGACATTCAAGAACTGGAACGGTGATGTTCTGAGTACGCAGACAGTGGATTATGGAGCAGGTGCAACTGAGCCTACTGTGCCAGCTCGTGAAGGCTATGAGTTTATCGGCTGGGATAAGATATTCAATAATGTTATGAGCGATATGATAATTATTGCTCAATATGAGGAATTGTCAACACCAGTAACACCAAGCATTACGGTTCCAGATAACGCAACTCAAACGGTTGCTTTGAATGAAAATATTGAGGATATAATATTTGAGGTTGATAATACAAATGCGGATATCTCTGTGACAGGCTTGCCTGATGGCGTGACTTATGAGCAACTCGGCAATACTGTAGTAATTAGCGGTAAGCCAACAGAAAGCGGAACGTTCACGTATGTTGTGAAGGCGGAAGCCGATGGCTTGGCATCGACTAAGGAGTCTGTTATAATTGTAGAAGAGCAACCAGAGAACCCAACTTCGGTTGATGAGACTGCTTTGAATTACTCGTGGAAGCAGACGCAAAACTCGGTTGCACTTGAAGGTGTGAATGTCAAGATTATGACTCTCTACTCAGAAAGCGGAGCTCGTATCAAAACAGTCAGAGGCTCTAATGAGATAAATACTTCCGAGCTTGTTTACGGAAGCAGATTTATCGTAGTTGCTATAGTTGAAGGTAAGAGCAATCCGATAGCGAACAAGTTCATCAAATAAGGCTTTGTAAGCAAACGATAGGCAAGTCCAGGCAGAGATGTCTGGACTTGTTGTTTTGTTCGCATAGCGACAATAAAAAAGGGCATCAGTTCGATGCCCTTTCTTGTCGTGATATGTGTTTTGGAATTACATTCTTTCAGGAACCTCGATTCCCAGCAATGACATGGCAGACTTGATAGTCTTGGCCACATTGGCCGCGAGAACGAGTCTCATTTGCTTTATGACAGGGTTTACCTCCTTCAGGAAAGAGTAGTCGTGGTAGAACTGGTTGAACTCCTTGGAGAGCTCGTATGCGTAGTTTGCGATGACCGAAGGGCTGAACTCCTGGCCAGCCTGAGCCACGACGTTTGGATAAGACGCCAGCAACTGTATGAGCTGAGTCTCTTTCTCGTTTGTCTCTATTGAGTTGTCAAGCTGCTCTGGCAGTGCGATGCCCTCGGCGGCAGCCTTGCGGAGCACAGACTTGATTCTTGCGTGTGTGTACTGTATGAAAGGTCCTGTGTTGCCGTTGAAGTCGATGCTTTCCTGTGGGTTGAACAGCATGTTCTTCTTAGGGTCAACCTTGAGGATGAAATACTTCAACGCTCCGAGTCCTACGATTCTTGCTATCTCGTTCAGTTCGGCCTCTGTCGCGCCTTCTGTCTCGCGGTCTTTGCCCATCTCTTTGGCAGTCGCAATCATGTCGTCCATCAGGTCGTCGGCGTCAACCACAGTGCCCTCGCGGCTCTTCATCTTGCCGTTTGGCAACTCTACCATGCCGTATGAGAAATGCACGAGGCTCTTGCCCCACTTGAATCCGAGACGGTCGAGCAGGATGGAAAGCACTTGGAAGTGGTAGTTCTGCTCGTTGCCTACGACGTATATCATTTGGTCGATAGGGAACTCCTTGAAGCGCAGTGTGGCTGTTCCTATGTCCTGTGTCATATAGACGGAAGTGCCGTCGGAACGCAGGAGGAGCTTCTCGTCGAGTCCGTCTTTCTCGAGGTTGGCCCATACCGAGCCGTCCTCTCTCTTGTAGAACTCGCCCTTGGCAAGTCCTTCCTCGACTTTCTGCTTGCCCACGAGGTATGTGTCTGATTCGTAGTAAATCTTGTCGAACGCCACGCCGAGACGCTTGTATGACTCGTCGAAGCCCTGGTAAACCCACTGGTTCATCATGCTCCACAGTTCTCTGACTTCCTTGTCGCCGGCTTCCCACTTGCGCAGCATCTCCTGCGCCTCTTTGATGAGCGGCGCGTTCTTCTTCGCTTCTTCCTCGCTCTCGCCCTTGGCCATCAGCTCGTTCACCTGCTCTTTGTATTTCTTGTCGAAGAGCACGTAGAAGTCGCCTACGAGGTGGTCGCCTTTCTTTCCGGCAGCCTCTGGAGTGATGTTCTCGCCCCATTTCTGCCAAGCCAGCATCGATTTGCAGATGTGTATTCCGCGGTCGTTCACGATGTTGGTCTTCACAACCTTGTTGCCGTTGGCTGTCATTATCTTGCTGAGCGAGTATCCCAAAAGGTTGTTTCTGACATGTCCCAGGTGAAGCGGCTTGTTGGTGTTTGGCGACGAGTACTCGATCATCACGAGCGGAGCGTTGTCCTCGACGCTCTTTATGCCGAAGTTGTCATCCTTGTTTATCTTGTTGAGCGTGTCAATCCATTGTGTCTTTGCCACAGAGATGTTCAGGAATCCCTTTATCACATTGAAGTCGCTGACTTCCTTTGCGTTGTTTTTCAGGTATTCGCCTATTTCCTGTCCTATGGCGTCTGGAGACTTGTGTGCCGCTTTGGAGAATGCGAATGTGACAACAGTGACGTCGCCCTGAAACTCCTTCTTTGTCTTTTGTATCTGAATCTTATCGGCGTCCACGTCAATGCCGTAAAGGGATTTGACGGCTTGTGCGGTGGCCTTTGCGATAGACTGTTCAAGTTCCATGTCTTATGATGTTTTTAAGTTTTTGTATCAATGATTTAGAATCGCAAATATAGCAAAAAATGGGCTAAGGGGCGGTTGTCTGACTTTGTTTTGACCGCTTAAATCCCTATATTTGAAAATTCATTGCAATAAACCGAATATGTTCAACACAAGAAATGCGATAATAACAATAGCCTTGTCAATGCTTGCGACATCTGTCAATGCTCAGTTGTTTGGCTCCGACAGGTCTAAAAGAACGTCAAACAAATCTAGATACGAGGTAGGGACTGACATCAGAAGTAATAATAGGCAAATCGTCGCGCATGACGGATTCGCTCCGGACACAGCGGAGAACGAATCGAAAGGCATGAAGAAGCTGACTGAGTTGTTTAAGAAAAGTGATAACAGAACACAGCCTAAGTCTTCGAACGCCAACAACCCTTCTGTGAACAGAAATGTCGCATTAGCAAAGAATAGACGTAATCCTGCACTTGATAATAAATTCATATTCAGAGGATTCGCCCTGAACGGCATCGTGAATGTGGAGAGCCTGAAAGCCGACACAAATCCTCCTGCCGGATTCAAACAGTACATCACCGATATGCGATTCTACGAGGAAGGCGAGGACCTGCGCCTTATAGATAACAGCGGACTGCATGTGACTATGCTTTTCGAGCCTGGCACATCGCGCTTGACTGGAGTGCAGGTGGAGAACGTGGACCGCATGGACCAGGTGCAGCAGTTGCAGCAACTCATCAAGAAAGAAATGGGCGTGCCTACGAGAGGCTACGAGGTCATAAGAAATTATGACGGCGACAACAACTCCGTATGGACCGACTATTCAACCTACGAGTTTGTCTATCAGTACGACTACGGCGATGTGATTTATGACTTCCACATCAGCCAGTACGGCGCGAAGAAGAGCAATGGCAAAATAATGCACCCTTACGATTTCCTTGCCACTGTGACTATACCGAAAAACGAGCCTGAGCCTGCGGCGGAGCAGTCGCGCGAGTCAAGCGATGCCAAGGCTGGTGAAGCCGACAAATCGAAACTCGACAAGTTCTATCCTAAGGAGGGCGTGCAGCGCCACGGCAACTACACTGTCGAGGTCAAGCTTCTGGCTTGGTGGTAATCACTTTTTGTAAAGGTCGTCCGGCTTGGCGCTACCTATCTTGGAGCGCGGAATCCTTGTGTCGTTGATGGTGCAGTCGATGCTTTTTATCACGCCGGGATTCTTGATGAAAGCGGCAATTTCGTCAACGTCTCTGACCATGGGCGATGACGCTATCTCATGGCCGTAGCCGGTGAAACGGTAAACTCTGTATGTGTATCCGAACTTCTTGAATCTTTTTGCAAGCGCGTTCGTGCCGAAAAGTCCCAGATTGAAGAACTTTATCTTATTGTAAACCACAAGCTTGTCGTCGGTGCCGTGGAAGAAGAATGTCGGCGCTGGCGCGGTCTTGTAGTCGGGATTTCCTTCGTGGCTGAATACCGCTCCGGCAAATGAAATCACGCCGGCGTATGAAAATCCTTCAGGCAGGTATGCTGCCGCAAGTTCTGTCCTGTTGGCGCGCTCATAGTCGGTTTGCAGCACGGTTATGGCTCCGGCGCTCGAGCCGCAAGTGAAAATCTTTTTGTCGTTGATGCCGTATTTGCCTTTGTTGTCGATTAGGAACCTGGTTGCGGCGCAAAGGTCCTCGGCGGCTATGTGTATGGCGTTGTCTATTGGTTTAGTGTTCAGTTTGCCCACTTTGCTCACACCCTTCATGCCGAGTCGGTAGTCTATCGCCGCCACGGTCATGCCTCGCTCAGCCATCTTGGTGCAGAAAACCACGTTCAGCGAGTCGCTCTTGCTGCCGTGTATGAATCCGCCGCCGAATACAAAAATCAGGCATCTGCCGTCGGTCTGCGCCGTGTCGCTGCGGTAGATGTCAAGATAGAGCTTCTGTCCGCCGTTCTCTGCGTAGAAGATTTCCTTGTCAACTTTGACTCCAGCGAACGTGCTGGATGTCAGTGAAATGAAGAATGAAAATGCGATTAATTGTCTCATAGCGAGACAAAAATAATGATTTTTATTGTTGGCTATCTTCCGTTTCCTCCGGCTCTGCTTTTTTGATTATGAAAATGCTGAAAAGAAATAGCAGATACAGCGGCAGTGTGACGAGTATTAGCGTCATAAGGTCGGGCGGCGTTATTATGGCTGCGACTATCATTATGATTAAAAGCGCATGTTTCTTGTAACGGGCAAGGAATTCATGGCGTATCAGTCCCATTTTAGCAAGGGCAAATGCTATTATTGGCAGTTGAAAAACAAGCCCCATGGTGATAGTCAGCCCGACGAATGTGGAGACGTACGAGTCGAGTGTTATGTTGCTCACGATGCGTGACGATACCGAGTATGTCCCCAAGAATCTGAACGAGATGGGGAACAGGATGAAGTAGCTCATCAGTACTCCTGCTACTGACAGAAAGAATATCGCCAACGCCACGAGGACGGAGTATTTCTTCTCGTTGTCGTAGAGCGCTGGCGTTGTGAATCGGAGCAGTTCCCAAAGGATATATGGAAATGAGAGCAAGAATCCCAGATAGAGCGAAGTCGTGATGTGTTCCATGAATTGGCTGCTCAGGTCGGTCGAAATCATATTCACATGGTATTCTTCAAAATGGAATTCGGCGAATCCTATGCTGTGTATGAAATTCTCTATGGCTCTGTAGGTCACGAAATCGCATTCGCTTGGCGCGAGCATAATCCGCCAGGTCAAGTCCTTGAAACAGAACACGGCGACGGCGACTGCTGCAATCACGACAATGATGCGAAGCAACATTTTGCGGAGCACCTCAAGGTGTC
Organism: Paludibacteraceae bacterium; assembly: GCA_017937025.1. GTDB lineage: Bacteria > Bacteroidota > Bacteroidia > Bacteroidales > Paludibacteraceae > UBA4363. The sequence goes on from JAGBEJ010000005.1 coordinate 6,172, forward strand.
CGCCGAATGTCAGCATATTGTTTTCTTCGCTCATTTTGTGCTATTGCTCCTTTGCTTCTTTTTTGCTTGCGGCGTTCTCGTCTTTCGCCTCGGTTGCGCCTTCTTCAGGCTTGCGCATTTCTTCGCTGAAGGCTTCCGCGCCGTCGCTCATCCCCTTCTTGAATTCCTTGACTCCTTTGCCCATGTTGCGCATCAGGTCTGGCAGTTTCTTGCCTCCGAATATCAGCAGAGCCACTCCGCCTATAAGTATGATTTCTGTTGTTCCGATGAATAGTAATGTCATGATTTCTTGGTTTTTATTTGTTGCAATTACATTCTGTTCCGCACACGAGGAATATTTCGCATGTGTCGAAGTTTATTTCCCAGTTGCCGTTCTTGGCGCTTTCCCATTTGTATTTGTCCGCCATTCTGTTCCACCAGTTCTGAAACTTGGTGCTTGTCTCGCCCATGTCTTTCACTAATTTTTCGTACAAGTCGGCGTTGTCGGCTGTCAGTATCTTAGACAGCTCAGCCAGACCGTTTTTGCGTTCAAATAATGTTTGAATCTCGTTTTTCTCGTCAAGAGTCACTTGACCTACTTTTTTCTTTTCCATATTCTTTACCATTCTTCTTTTACATCAAAAGGATCTATGTAATTTATTTCTTTTATCTCTGGGAGATTATATCCAGCCTTGCTCAGTTTCGCGGAAATGTCTCTCGCTGCGTTTCTTTCTAAGTGCGCGATTACGCATTGCTGGTGGCTCGGCGTGTTGTTGTCCCATGTGAGTTTCTGGTTCAGCCAGATGCATCTGTTGCAGTGGTATGCGTCGCAGTTTCTGCACAGTGGCGCGTGGTCGAGTTCCAGCAGCTGCTTGTTGGGGATGCAAAGCCCGTTCTCGAGGTCGCCGACGGAACGTGACGCGTCTTTTGTCTTGTGGTTCATCTTGTTTGAGACGCCTGTCTTCTCGTCGTAGTAGAACGCCGGGCACAAGTAGAATTTTCCGTTCGGCGCTATTGTTATGTTGCCTATGCCAGCCTCGCAGTTATGCATTTCCTTCAGCGTCAGCCTGTCGGTGAGTATGTTCAGCTGAGGGTGTTTCTGCTCTTTGTACAGATTTACAATCACTGTGCTCAGCGTATTCAGGGCTTTCTTGTATTCGGCTATCTGCTCGTCTTTGAATGTCTCGATGTCGGTCAGGCAGATGTTCATTCTTTTCACGCTTGGCAGCAGTGCGGCTATGTCGTATTGTTTCGCTATCAGGTCCTTGATTTTTATGCGCAGCACGATGTTGTCGCAGTCAACAGCGGTCGGCACTTCGTTCGTCACCTTCACGTCTCGCCCGATTTTCAGATTGTCTATCGATTCGATTACTTCGTTGTATTCTGCCGGCAGTTCGTATTCCGGATACACGTATTGAATCATGAGATTCTGCTTCATGCCGAAGAGTATCGCTTTCTTCAGCGTTTCTATCGGCATCAGGTTTCTCTCTTTCAGTGGGTTGTCTGCGTGACAGTATGCCACGCTGGTGTCGTCTAATAGTATGACTAAATATTGCAGATATGGCTTCATGTCTTAGCAGATGTCGGTTTTGTTGGTTGGTTTGTTTTGTTCAAACTCCTCGCGCTTTCCTTCTAACTCCAGCTTGCGGTATAGTTTGTTCCAGTAGTAGTTGTTGGCTCTCACTCGTGCTTTGTGCATCTTGCAGATGGCCGTCGCTCTTTCGAACACGGTGTGCGTCTTGGCGGCGTCGTAGTTCTCGCCCTGGCACCATGCGCATCCTTCTGCCACCTCGCAGTCCTTGCATTCCTCGGTCGATTGCGTGCATCGGTCCAGCGTGAGGAATGGGCGCAGCTTGTTCTCGTCGATGCCGTCTTTTGTGTTGCCTATTATCCAAGCCTCTTTGTCTCGCAGAGAGTACTGTGCGAACCTCGTGCAAGGGTAGAAGTTTCCGGCGGCATCCACAGCGAGCATTCTTCCTGCGCCGCACCAGTTGTTGTTTTGCAGTTTGCAGTCGAGCGGCTTGCCCATGTTCTCCGAGAAGAACGAGCAGGCGTTTTCCTCATACTTGCCTCCGTCGATTATCTTGTCCGCCAGCTCCATCAGCTGTTCCTCGAACAGCTGGTCGTCGCCTTCCTTCCATACGTCTTCGAACACGCAGTTTATGTTCACCTGCTTTATGCCTAAGTCGTAAAGATGCAGGACCGATTCGCAGATGTAGGGCAGGTCTGCCGAGGAAATCGTGACCTTTGTTCCTGCCTCGGGGAACTGCTTTGTCCATAGCGGAATGTTGCGCACCACGTCGTCGTATGAGCCTTTCTCGCTCCCTTTGTACACTCTGTTCAGGTCGTGCTTCCTCTTTGTGCCGTCTATGGTTATGCCTATGCTCAGGTGCGTCCTGTTCTTTTCTATGAACTTCTGCACTTTCTCGCTGTCGTAGTTTATTCCGTTGGTCGAGAAATTGAAGCGGTAGCTGTTGAACCAGTGATGGTTTCTGCGGAACATCTCGGACTTTATGTAGTCGCAGATTTTGTCTATCAGGTCGATTTCAAGAAAAGGCTCGCCGCCTATGAAGTCGAACACCACCGATTCCTGCTTGAAGTTTCTGTCCTCTTCGTGGTCCAAGATGTAGTCTATTGCCGCCTTCGCAGTTTCCCACGTCATGCGCTCGGTCTCGTTCTTGCCCACGAGGTAGCAGTATTTGCAAGCCAGCTGGCAGTCTTTGGTGACAATGAAAGTGATGTTCTTGGCAGTGCCAGCCTGCCAAGAATCGTTAAGGTCTTGTATTATCACAGAATTGTTATTTTTTGTTTTTGTAGTAATAAAGGAAAGGATCTATTATTTTGAGCATTGATATGCACTCGTTGATTATGTCCTTTCTGTATGGGTGGTCTTCAGGAAAATTGTCGCTAATATATTCTGTTACATCAACAATGCTTTCGTCGTTTTCTTGTATAGCTATAGCAATATCATATAATCTATGGATGTCATTTGGCTTATGTACCCCATTTTCATATTCTGGAATTCCATTGAAAAATGCTTCTATTTTATTTTCAACATTACTGTTCATAATACTGTCGTGTTTTGTTTATAATTGATATATCTCAAATGTTTGCCCACCTCCCGCCCATTGACAAAAATTACATGTCTTTTGTCATCAATACTAATTTTGCAATTAGAATCAAAGACTTCAGAATGTCACTTATGTCAATTCTGAAATCTATGACTAACTACAATTTTAAAGATAAATTTATGTTAATCATAAATTAAAATTTTAATGTCGTCAACCATGAGCATGACGGCTTTGCTCTTAAAAGTGTTAGGAGTAAATGGATGTGTGCCCTTCCTATTATTTTTGAGATTAGTACACGATGAATGAAATAGCAAATCCTCCTTCGTTTGTGAGTATGTTGTAAGTATGTTTGATGCCTTTGCCGTAAATGGTATGTATATTATGCTTTTGCATTCTTATTATTGCTTCAACAATTGTTTTATGGGGAGACTCGTGAGATTCAGTAGAATGACGTACGGGGTCTCGTAAACACTAGAAATCCAGTTGACCGCCTTTGAAAACTTTTTTTAAGTCATTCCCGTAATGTTCGAATGTTCCTGAATAAACAGCCCATCCATTGTCGTTTTTCTTTATGCGTTTTGACATAATGAATCGCCAATTGTAATCAGATGGATGGTATCGTTCTTCTCTTCTATTTGATACTTCGTTGTCCCTTATGGTTATATTTAATAGGACTGGTGGAAGAATCCATGGTTCCCATTCGCTCCAATAACCGTCTGCATAGAATGCAGTTTCTATTTGTTCTATTCTAGAGAATGCAAGTGATGGTAGAAGTAATATTGATATTAGAAAAACTTTTCTCATAGTTGTTATATTTGGACTGTGGAATCATTGTCTTGTAGTTGGCGTGCCTTATTGGTCGCGATTTGAAAACTCGGAATCTTGTCGTATCAATAATAAGCTGTTCTTCCACAATATCCTTGGCACGATCCATAGCATGTGTCACGACAACCCTCGCATGTCCCTCTGCAGGTGTTTTCGCAACTTCTTGTGCAGGAAGCCTCGCAATAATTTTCGCATTGTGTTCCGCATGATCCTTTGCATGAACCATAACATTGGCTGCTACATCCTCCATTACAGCTAAGGTCAACATTCTCTAACAGTGGTCTTACAGCGTGAACTCCTGAGCCATAATATTGTGCATTTGCTGGAATCTGTGCAAGCACCACAGCTCCTACGACAGGCAAGGCTGCCTTAGCCGCTTTTTTGAAGAACTCGCGTCTGGACTGCAGCTCTTCTTTTTTCTTTTCGTCCTTTTTCATAGTTCGTAAAATTTTTGCTGCCGCGAGGTTCCGCCGTCGGCAAGTGTATAAACAAAAAAAGCGTGGAACCTTGTCCTACGCTCATTCTTATACATTGGGGTCCTTGCAAAACCTTACACCTAAGAAGAACGACAAAGCCCACGCCGAATATGTATAACGACCAAATACACCATGGCGCACTACCAGCTTGCGCCAATAGCTAAGACCATGATGTACGGCGGAATTTTACATATCCCGTAGGCATTCGTCACTTTCTTGTCTTGGGGCGTGAAAATTTGCAAGGTTTCAATGTACCAAAACAAGCGTTAACAAACGCCTTTTTAATATGTCCTGCAGGCCTTTCATCCTGCTGCTGAGACTCTTCTCCGCTTATGCCCGCCCTGCCTGCTCTGCGGTGTGCAAAGCATATTCGGCGTGGCAACTGTTTCGGCACGCAGTGTGTTTCGCATGCCCGAACGTTGCAAATCTAAATATTGCAGTTTTCATTTGCAAGATTTGACTGTGGATTTTTATTTCCTCAGATACCCCATGAAAAATACCACGAAATAGTGAGCCAGTGTTTGATTTAATTGCCATATATTTGCACTCGCAATTCGACGGAGAATTGCATGTGGATGGATTTGGACTGCTTGCAACCACTTAAAAAAATGCTAAACACGGCACTCTTGCTGCGTTCTTGCAACAAACCAAATCAATCCCGATAATCAAATTATTATTAACTAATGCGTGAAAACGCTGTTTTAATCTCTGATTATGGGATACTTATTTACTTCTGAATCGGTGTCGGAAGGACACCCAGACAAGGTGGCGGACCAGATTTCCGACGCCATTCTTGACAATTTCTTGGCTCAACAGCCTTCTTCCAAAGTGGCGGTCGAGACTTTAGTCACTACAGGACAGGTCGTGCTGGCTGGCGAGGTCAACTCCAATGCTTATGTTGATGTGCAGCGTGTGGCGCGCGATGTGATTAACCGCATCGGCTACACGAAAGGCGAATACCAGTTCGACGGCAATTCGTGCGGCGTGCTCAGCGCTATACACGAGCAGTCCGATGACATTAACCGCGGCGTTGACCGCGAGGACCCTGACCAGCAGGGCGCAGGCGACCAGGGCATAATGTTCGGTTACGCCACACGCGAGACCGACAATCTCATGCCTATCTCACTTGACCTCTCCCACGCGCTGCTCCGCGAACTGGCTGCCATCAGACGAGAGGGCAAGGTGATGACATACCTCCGTCCCGACGCCAAGAGCCAGGTGACGATAGAGTACGGCGAGGACAACAAGCCTAAGCGCGTGCACACAATCGTAATCTCTACACAGCACGACGAGTTCATCATCGACCCTCTGAACCAGGACGCCGCGGACAACCGTATGCTGGCGCAGATAAAGGAGGACATCGTGAACTATCTGATACCAAGAGTCAAGAAAATTGATAAGCAATACGAGGCGCTGATAAAGGACGACTACAAACTGCTCGTCAACCCGACAGGCAAGTTCGTCATCGGCGGTCCTCACGGCGACACAGGACTCACCGGCCGCAAGATAATTGTGGACACTTACGGAGGCAAGGGCGCGCACGGCGGAGGAGCATTCTCGGGCAAGGACCCATCGAAGGTGGACCGCTCGGCTGCGTATGCGGCGCGCCACATAGCCAAGAACCTTGTGGCTGCAGGCGTGGCAGACGAGGTACTCGTGCAGCTGGCTTACGCCATCGGAGTCGTGGAGCCTGTCAGCGTTTATGTGAATACTTACGGCACAGCCAAGGTGAACAAGACCGACGGCGAGATAGCGGAGATTGTTGGCAAACTCTTCGACCTGCGCCCAAAGGCGATAGAGGACCGACTCAAACTGCGCAACCCGATTTACGAGGAAACAGCCGCTTACGGTCACATGGGCCGCACTCCTGCCACTGTGACAAAGAAGTTCAAGGCCGACGGCGGAAGCACGATAGAGAAGACTGTCGAACTCTTCACTTGGGAGAAACTCGACTATGTTGACAAACTGAAGGAAGCGTTTGCTTTATAATAATAAATGAGCAGAAAAGGGAAGCCATGTCGAAAGATGTGGCTTCTTTTTTTATTTTTGCAAATGCAATCATAAAGTGAATGTTTTCGTATGAATGATAACCACATCCTATACACGGCGGTGCTGAAAAAGTACTGGGGCTACGATTCTTTTCGTCCGCTCCAGGAGGAAATAATCGACTCCGTATATCGCGGAAAGGATACTTTGGCGCTTATGCCGACAGGAGGTGGCAAATCAATCACTTTTCAAGTGCCAGCGCTTGCGAAGAGTGGCATCTGCATAGTCGTAACACCGCTAATCGCACTTATGAAAGACCAGGTGGACAACCTCAGGAGCAAGAATGTGCTTGCCACGGCTGTTTACTCCGGCATGTCCAACGAGAAGATAAAAACAGAACTTGAAAATTGCGTGTTCGGCGACTATAAATTCCTGTACGTTTCGCCCGAAAGATTGGAGACCGACCTGTTCATCCGTTGCGTCAGGCAGATGAATGTCAACCTGATAGCCGTCGATGAGGCGCACTGTATTTCGCAGTGGGGCTACGACTTCCGTCCGTCCTACCTGAAGATAGCGGAGCTTCGGAAGTATGTGTCGGCGCCGGTGCTTGCTCTGACAGCCACGGCGAAGGAGGATGTCGTGGACGACATACAGCTGCAGCTGCAGTTCAGCGAGAAGAACGTGCTGAAGAAGAGCTTCGAGCGCAAGAACCTCCGCTACTTGGTGCGCAAGACCGACGACAAGCTGGCTTACTGCTTCCGCATACTGAACAACACGAATGGTACGGCGATAGTGTATGTGCGCAGCCGTAAGAAGACTAAGGAGATAAGCGATATATTAAGCAACGAAGGCATCTCTGCCGAAGGCTACAACGCAGGACTCAGCCCGGAGGAGAAGGAGGCGAGACAGAACCGATGGAAAACGGGCGAGACAAGAGTCATGGTGGCGACCAACGCTTTCGGCATGGGTATCGACAAGGCCGACGTGCGTGTCGTGGTGCATCTGGATCTGCCAGAGTCGGTGGAGGCGTACTTTCAGGAGGCTGGCCGTGCCGGGCGCGACGGCAAAGAGTCGTTCGCCGTGCTGCTGTACAACTCTAAGGACGAGGCGACTGTCAAGCGACACCTTACGATGTCGTTCCCCGAGGAGGAATACATAAAGAAAGTGTACTCCAAGATATGCTACCAGTACGAGATAGGGGTGGGCGAGGGCGAAGGAATGTCTTTCCAGTTTGATATATTAGATTTCTGCCGGCGATACAAACTGAGCATCGAGATGGTGGAGAGCTCGTTGGAGATACTCAAACTCGAGAATTACATTTCCATAACTGAGCCGGAGAGTCTCCGCTCGAGACTGATGTTCACCATGAGCCGCGACGAGCTTTACAGAAACTCATTCACCGACCGCGACGATCTGTCGGAAGTGCTTGAGTATCTGATGCGCAACTTCACAGGCATATTCACCAATTACGCCTACATAAACGAGGAGAGCATAGCGCGCTCGCTGTGCATGAGCAAACGGGACTTGTGCGGCAAACTTATAGCGCTGAGCCATGAAGGCGTGATAACATACATACCGGCAGGAAAACTACCAATAATCACGTTCCTTGCCCCGCGCGAGGATGAGCGTCGCCTTTATATAAGCAAAGCCTCGTACGGCGACCGTCTGGAGCGTGCCACCTACCGCGCCATGTCGATGATAGAGTACGCCTCGCAGACCGACACCTGCCGCAGCAAATGGCTTCTCGGCTTCTTTGGCGAGGCTGACGCGTGCGACTGCGGAATGTGTGATGTGTGCATGAATGCGAAGAATGGCGCAAGTCCGTCGCACAAGGCGTTGGCGGATGCTATTCTAAAGGCTCTGGAGGCTGGCGAGCTTTCCATTAACGACATCGCGCAGATAGGCGAGGAAGGGGCGAAAGCGAACATGCTTGAGTTGCGGAGGCTGGTGGAGAGCGGCAAGGTCGTGGAGATAGAAGGCAAGGAAGGGTTTTTCAAATTGGCGAAATAACACTAAGATATCATGAAGGAAAAGAATTTCAACTACGCAAAAGCGATGGAGCAGGTCAAGTCCATAATCAAGGAGATAGAGGAGAATGACATGGATGTGGATGCGATGGTGGCTAAGATTGAGGAAGCCGCAGCGCTGCTCAAGGGGTGCCGCAGCAAACTTGTGAAGACCGACGAGACTGTCCAGAAGATACTTGACGACATCGAAAAATAGTCGTAGGACTACAGTTTGCCGAACAGCTCTGCAAAGTAGAAGAACGACAGAGCGACGCATGCCAGCAGGTTGATGAATGTGCTGGCTATGAATCCGAGGAATGAACCGAGGCCGGATTTCAGCGCGGCTTCAAATTCCTTGCCTCCCAGCAGCTCGCCTGCGACTGCTCCAATGAACGGACCGATGATGATGCCCAGCGGGCCGAAGAACACGCCGATTACCGTTCCTGCGAAGCACCCCCTCTCGCCGTATTTGCTGCCGCCGAGTTTCTTCGTTCCCAATGTCGGGATGACGTAGCTTAGCGCGGTGAGAAGCACTGTCAGCACTGCCCAGATGACGAGGAACGATGTGGAGAAATCGCCGTAGGCAGAGATTTGCAGGATTATGATTCCAATGTAAGCCAAAGGCACAGACGGCAGCACGGGTGCGATGCATCCGACGATGGAAAGTACCATCAAAACTGCGCCTATCACTGCGAGTGCTATATCCATAGTGCAATTTGTTAAATTATGTTTCGCAATATTAGTGATTTTGTCGCTAACAAAGAAATAACTTTGTATGGTGTACAACATAAAAAAAAGACGGACTGTAAGAAAGCCCGTCTTTTTTTGTTAGTATTTCGTGATTATGATTTCTGTGCGTCGGTTCTTTGCTCGTCCTTCGTCGGTCGAGTTGTCGGCTATCGGCTTGTCTGGTCCGTAGCCTTTCGACGTTATTCTGTCCGCCTCGATGCCCTTGCTTATCATGTAGGTCGCCACTGACTTCGCTCTGGCGTCGGAAAGCTTCAGGTTGTATTCGCGGCTGCCCTTCGAGTCGGTGTGTCCGGCGAGCTCTATCGTCACCTTCGGGTTCTCGTTCATGAACTTTATCAAGCGGTTGAGCTCGGCGTAGGAGTCTTTCTTGAGCGTCGATTTGTCGAAGTCGAAGAAGATGTTGTGGAGTTCGGTCTTTGCTCCTACGGTTATAGGCTGTATGCTCACGTTCAGGCTCTTGTCCTTGCTTTCTGACTTGTGCAGCGTACCCGATTCGAATATGTAGCCCTTCTTGCTTATGTTGTAGCCGTAGTCTTTGTCCTCAGGCAGGTAGGCCTGGAATTCGCCTGTCATCTCGTCGGTCACTGACTGGAACACGGTCTTGTCGTCCTCCAGGCGGTAAACCTCCACGTGCGCCTGTATTGGCTTGTTGGTGCTGGCGTCGATGAGCTTTCCGTTGTAGTAGTCCATGCGTTCTGGTCGCTTGTCCTCAGGCAGGCTTATCTCGTAGATGTCTTTGCCGCGCGCGTTCTTGAGTATTCCGTTTGAAGACATGTACGCCTTTTCGCCCTGCGCGCTTACGCAGAATCCAATCTCGTCGCGGTGAGTGTTGATAGGGTAGCCCAGGTTCTTAGGGTATGTCCATTTGCCTTTTTCGTCGCGGCGTGCGTAGAAGATGTCGTATCCGCCAAGTCCTGCGTGTCCTTTTGATGAGAAATACAATGTCTTGTTGTCGGCGTGGATGAATGGGCAGAAGTCGTCCTCAGGCGTGTTGATTGGCGCTCCGAGGTTTCTTGGCTCCGAGAACTGCAGTTTGCCGTTGTCGAGAATCTTGACTTTTGCCACCCAGATGTCCTGTCCTCCGAGTCCTCCCGGACGGTTGCTCGAGAAGAAAATCTCGTCGCCCGATGGCGAGAACGATGGCGTTGACTCCCAGTACTGTGTGTTCAGCGGCTTTCCGCAGTTTATGGCAGGGCTCCATGTGCTTCCTCTTTTTATAGAGTAGTAGATGTCGCATCCTCCGACCGATGTGTTGCGGTCGCATGCCACGAGGAACATGTATCGTCCGTCCACAGAGTAGTTCTGCGCTCCCTCGTTCTGCGGAGTGTTTGTTGGCGCGCCTATTGACTCGCTCTTGGTCCACGACTCTGTGTTCTCGTCGTATGAGCTTTGGTAGATGTCTTCCTGCGACGACAGCACCTTCGCGCCTTCGCGCTGTCCCACGTTCACGGTTATGGTGATGTTCTTGCCGTCGGCTGTGATTGATGGCCAGTAGTCGTCGTAGTCGGTGTTGACGCGTGTCATGTTCACAGGCGTGAAAGGCACGGGGTTGTTCTTGAGCGTTATGGCGGAATCACACATGGCTATCGCTTTCGCATTGTCCTCAGGGAATTTCGAGTACCATTCCTTCGCTTTGGTGTACTCTCCGTTGCCGAAGTACGTTCTTCCCAGTCGGAAGCATGTCTTGCTGTAGTTTTTGAACTTTGGCTTCGCCGCTCTCTCGTAGTAGGCGAGGCACGATGCCATGTTGCCTTGCTGTTTGTAGGTGTCGGCAATCAGCCAGTAGCATGCCTCGAAGTCAGGGTCGAGCACCAGCGCCTCTTTCAGCTGCGCTATCTTCTCCTTGTCGTCGGCGATGAGTCGCGCCTTGGCGTATATCTCTCTGGCTTTCTTCTCCTTGCCTGTCAGTTTGGCGGTCGCTCCGAAAGCTATTCCTGCCGTGAATGTCGCCAGCAGTATAAGAATTGTCTTTTTCATAGTCATGTGTTTTATTTCATGTTGTCGGGAAGCAGCGACACGACGGCGTCTTTCGTCTTTTGCGACAGGTTGCGCATGTCTTGCTCGGTGTTGCCTTCCGGTAATATTGGTTCGTGTATGGTCACGGTTATTTTTCCTGGGTTTATGGAGTAGCCTCCACATGCAAAACGCTCATATGAGCCTTTTATTGTAGTAGGCAGCACAGGAAGATTTAGGTCGGTGGCTATGCTGAACGCGCCTCTCTTGAAGTTGCCCACCTTGCCGGTTTTGGTGCGTGTTCCTTCAGGGAATATCACGATGCAGTGGCCGTCATGGAGTTTTTCCTCGGCTGCCTGCAGGCTCTTCTTTGCCTCGATAGGGTTGGAGCGGTCTATGAAAATGTCGCCGAGTCTCTCGCACGCAAGTCCGACAAACGGCATCTTGCGGAGTTCTTTCTTCATTATCCATGAGAATGTCACAGGCAGCCAGCCGTATATCGCCCAGATGTCGAATGCGCTCTGGTGGTTGGATGCTATGACGTATGACTGTCCTTCCTTTATGTTCTCCTTGCCCTTGAACTCAACCCATACGAAAGCCAGCCAGCAGATGAGCTTTGCCCATATCTTTGGAGGAAATGACATGACCTTCAGCGGGAAGAATCTCATCCACGACATTATTATCACAGTGATTGCGGTGATGGCAGTGAGTACTAAGCAGAGTGGAAACCATATCACCCAAACGTATAAACGCCAGAACGGCATAAAAAGTTTTTTCATAGGAAATAAAATATCTTTTGATACAAAGATAAAAAGAATTACTATAAGGAGAAAATCAATTAAATTTGCGACTTGATTGAGTTGGATAAAAGTAACAGACACTATATATGGAAAAAAACTTCAAGAGAACGACTGTGACAGCGGCGCTGCCTTATGCCAACGGACCTGTGCACATAGGTCACATGGCTGGCGTGTATATTCCTGCTGACATTTATGTGAGGTATTTGAGAGCTAAGGGCGAGGATGTGCTTTTCGTGGGCGGAAGCGACGAGCACGGCGTGCCTGTGACCATCAGGGCAAAAAAGGAAGGCATCACAGTGCAGGAGGTTGTGGACCGCTATCATGAGATAATCAAGAAGTCTTTTAAGGAGTTCGGCATATCTTTCGACATCTATAGCCGTACCACAAGCAAGACTCACCATAAGTTCGCCTCTGACTTCTTCCGTACTCTCTACGACAAAGGCTGCCTTGAGGAGATAACCGAGGAACAGTACTGCGACGAGGTGACTGGCGAATTCCTCACCGACCGCAACATCGTGGGCGAATGTCCTCGCTGCCACGCGCAGGGAGCCTATGGCGACCAGTGCGAGAAGTGCGGTGCCACGCTGTCGCCAGACGAGCTTATAAACCCTACGAACAAGAACAATCCTGGACACGGACTCGTGAAACGTCCTACCAAAAACTGGTATCTGCCTCTGGGCAACTATCAGGAATGGCTTAAGAAGTGGATTCTCGAAGACCACAAGGAGTGGAAGAGCAACGTTTACGGACAGTGCAAGAGCTGGCTCGATATGGACCTGCAGCCACGCGCCATGACACGCGACCTCGACTGGGGTATCCCCGTACCTGTAGAGGGTGCAGAGGGCAAGGTGCTTTACGTTTGGTTCGATGCGCCTATCGGCTACATATCCAACACAAAGGAACTCTGCGACAAGGAGCCTGAGAAATGGGGCACATGGCAGAAGTGGTGGCAGCAGGACGACACTCGCCTTGTCCACTTCATCGGCAAGGACAATATCGTCTTCCACTGCATCATATTCCCTGTCATGATGAAGGCGCACGGCGACTACATCATGCCGGACAATGTGCCAGCCAACGAATTCCTGAACCTCGAGGGCGACAAGCTTTCGACTTCAAGAAACTGGGCGATATGGCTCAACGAGTATCTCGTTGACTTCCCTGGCAAGCAGGACGTTCTGAGATATGTGCTTACCGCCAATGCGCCAGAGACCAAGGACAACGACTTCACTTGGAAGGACTTCCAGGCGAGAAACAATAACGAGCTTGTGGCTATCTACGGCAACTTCGTCAACCGTGCTTTGGTGCTCACCAACAAGTACTTCGGCGGCAAAGTGCCAGTCAAAGGCGAACTCACAGCCGAGGACAAAGCCGTGATTGACGAGTTCAACGAGACCAAGAAGAACCTTGAGTCGCTCCTGGATGCATTCCGCTTCCGCGACGCGCAGAAGGAGGCCATGAACCTCGCCAGAATAGGAAACAAGTACTTGGCTGACACCGAGCCTTGGAAACTGATAAAGACCGATGAGGCTCGTGTGGCTACAATACTCAACCTCTCGCTCCAGATCACCGCCAACCTCGCTGTGGCGTTCGGTCCATTCCTGCCTCACAGCACAGAAAAGCTGCTTGGCATGCTTAACCTCGACAAGTCGGTGCTTGAGTGGAAGAACCTCGGCAGACTTGACCTTCTGGCTGACGGTGCAGACCTCAACAAACCTGAGCTGCTCTTCGAGAAGATTGAGGACGAGCCAATCAACAAGCAGTTGCAGCGCCTCGAGGACATCAAGAATGCTAACGCCGAGGCAGACGCCAAGAAGGAGGCTGAGAACTTCAAGGCGCAGCCACAGAAGGCGACGATACAATACGACGACTTCGAGAAACTTGACCTGCGTGTGGGCACAATCCTCGAGTGCAACAAGGTGCCTAAGGCCGACAAGCTTCTGCAGTTCAAGATCGACGACGGCATGGGCGGCAGAACCATCGTCAGCGGAATAGCGCAGTGGTACAAGCCAGAGGAGCTTGTGGGCACACAGGTGATCTTCGTGGCTAACCTTGCGCCAAGAAAGCTCAAGGGCATCGAGAGCCAGGGCATGCTGCTGACATCTCAGGACGCTGACGGCAGAATCAATCTGCTCCGTCCGGAAGTCAAAGTGAAATCAGGAGTGAAAATTAGCTAACTCATTAAAATATAATCGACTATGGCATTAAAGACAATAAGCAGCTACGAAGAGCTCAAGGCTCTTGTAGGTCAGGAACTGGGCACATCCGATTGGCACCAGATAACACAGGAACAGATAAACAAGTTCGCTGACGCGACTTTGGACCACCAGTGGATACACGTGGACGAGGCGAAGGCTGCGGCGGAGTCTCCGTTCAAGAGCACTATCGCTCACGGCTACCTCACCATCTCGCTCTTGCCTTACCTTTGGGGACAGATTGTGGAGGTTAAGAACTTCAAGATGCAGGTGAACTACGGCATCGAGAGCTTCCGCTTCGGTCAGGCAGTGAGAGTGAACAGCAGAGTCCGCCTTCACGTCAAACTGCTGGAGTGCATGGACCTCAGAGGCATCACAAAATCCACAATGCAAGTGAAGCTGGAGATCGAGGGTGAGAAGAAGCCAGCCTACGAAGGCAACGTGGTGTTCCTCTACCACTTCAACAAGTAATCTTTTTCGCAAGAAATATTGTACGAAGGGCGGTGAATGACCGCCCTTTTTTCTTTTCCATGGTCATTGAGTTTCTGGTCGCTGAGCGTAGTCGAAGCGCCAGAAAAGCCTAATCAAACGCAGGTGTAAGGCAATGTCCCTTCGGCTCCGCTCAGGGACCGGCATACTGTTATTGAGCGTTGGTCACTGAGCGTGGTCGAAGTGCCGGATACGAATTAGTGTCCTACGGACACAAATCATTCAGATAGAATCAAATCGTTCAAATAGAATTATTTTGTTTGATTTGTTGTCGTTTGTCCTATTTCTCGCAATGCGACTAATAACCTCGGCAACCTGAGCACTTTTCGGTCATTGAGTTTCTGGTCGCTGAGCGTAGTCGAAGCGCATCAACCAAGCGCAGCTTCATTTTTCTCTCTTCACTTCGGCTCCATTGCATTGCGCTCAGTGGGCAGAGAAAAAACAGAAAATACGGCACCTTGTGCTTCGACTACGCTCAGCAACCAAGCCGAAGGATGACTTCATTCTTTTTTCTTCACTTCGGCACTTCGACTATGCTCACCAACCAACGCTCTGTAACCGAGGCATCGAAACACCGCTTTATCTCCTTTAATTCCTGCTTCCGGTAGTGTTAAAAAACGGAGCTGTCTTGGATTTATTTTAGCAAAAACTAATCTTTTTATTAAAAAAATCGCAAACTTTGCAGGGTAAAAACTAATTAAACAAAACAAATTATGAAAAAGTTATTTTATCTGACAGCGACATTGTTCACTTTGTTTACTTTGACTTCTGCATCAATGTGCAGCAGCGATAAGGACGATGCTCAGGATCCTTATTACAAGCAGATCATTTCTCAGGGATTCACTTACACAGTAGAGAAGACTGATAATGAGGTTATTCTTACTGCAAAGGGAAATGTGACAGGACAGATTGTATATACTTACACATATGTGGATGGCGCACTTGCTGAAATGAATGTAAGACTGGATATCGACTGCGGTGATGCTTTGGTCGCAAGCCTTGTTGAGAACTATTATCGCAACAAGTACTCACAGATTAATAATGTCGAGGGATTGAATGTCGGTACAGATGGTTCACTTGTTTACGCTGAATACACTGTTCCTGCTTCGGAGTTAGCAAAGCTCAGTGCTAATGAATACGCGTTCGTTAATGACATTGACGGTCTGTATAACTACTTCCAGACAAACGAAGCATTCAAGGCGGCAGTTGCTAGTGCAAACGGAACTCAGGTTCAGTAATTAATCATTCTGAAAGAAAATTTTAAGGCGGACTTTCGGGTTCGCCTTAATTTTTTTATATTTTCATACAGCGTATGTGAATTTTATTTACGATATTGCAGCGTATTAACCAATTAATTTAAAGGCTTATGAAAAAGATTTTCAACTTGTTTATGGCGCTTATGGTAGGCGCAACTATGGTTTCTTTGTCTTCTTGTAGCAAGGACGACAAAGACAGCGGCATTAGCTATGAAGATTTAAAGGAACCTCTGACTTACACTGTGACTAATGGCAATAATAAGGTAACTGTGTCGGGAACAAACAAGGTGGCTAAGATGACTACTGAATATTTGTATGAAGACGGAGTTCTTGTTAATGTTAATTATAGTGAGGAGGTTAATTGCGGAGACGCTTCGTACGCTGCCCTTCTGGTAGCGGCTTATCAAGAGGCATATACAGCAGAGGATGGCTACCATGTGACAATCACTCAGAATGGTTCTAAGGTTGTGGTGAGTGGAACAATGGAGTCAACGGATGCTGAGGTCACTATGACTCAAGATGAATTGTATCAGTATCTGAAAATGATTTGGGAATAAGATTAATTAATCATTCTGAAAAGCTTACAAGGGTCGCTCAAATGGGCGGCCCTTTCTTTTTTCAAAAGCCTTATATTTGCAAATAGCAATTATGAGCATCGGGCAGAAAATAAAAACGATTTTGACAGTGGCGCTATTAAGCGTTTCTGCGCTTTCGTATGCTCAGAGGAGCAACTGCTACTGGGTGCGATTCGCTGACAAGAGCGGTTCTCCCTATTCTGTGAAACGCCCGTGGGAATATCTGTCGCTGCGTGCCATAGAGCGCCGCGCGAAATACGGCATCAAAGTGGACAGCACCGATCTGCCCGTCAATCCTGCCTACGTGGACACGTTGCGCAGCTGCGGATTCGTGGTGCTGCACACAAGCCGATGGATAAACGGCGCCACGATAATGCCTACCGCCAATGCCGATTTTGTACGTCTGCGCCGCAACAAGTTCGTCGAGAGTGTCGAGTGCACGCTCGACCGCCAGTTTGTGGTGGAGCACTCCGACTGGGACCGCATACGAAAGTACCCCGACTATCCAGTGCCCGACGCCAACAACGGCTACGGCAACGCCTACGACCAGATAAAAATGCTCGGCGGCGACTGGCTGCACAGGCAGGGTTTCACAGGCGAGGGCGTGCGCATAGCGGTCATCGACGGCGGATTCTTCAATGTGGACGGTGTCCGGGCATATTCGCATGTGTGGAACGGAGGCAGGTTGATAGACGTGGTGGACTTGATGCCGGGACGTCCCGATGTGTTCAACGGCAATCCGCACGGCGGTCAGGTGCTCTCGGTCATGGCTGGCGTGGACGACGGGCGTTTTGTGGGCACGGCTCCCGATGCGTCCTACATGCTTTTGCGCAGCGAGGACGACCGTTACGAGGCGCCTGTGGAGATGGATAATTTCATAGCCGCTCTCGAGATAGCCGACTCCGCCGGCGTGGATGTGATAACGGCTTCGCTTGGTTACAGTTCTTTCGACGACGGCGTCAACGGCATAGATATAGACAAACTCGACGGCGCCCATTACCGCATATCCATAGCCGAGGGCATGGCTGTGAAGAAAGGCATATTTGTGGTTAATTCTGTGGGCAACAAGGGCGCGACGGCATGGCGCACCATTACTGTGCCATCGGACGCGAAGGGCGTGATGACGGTGGGCGCTGTGGGCAGAGCCGGCGCTCGTGCGCCTTTCAGCAGCTACGGACCTACAGCCGACGGGCGCTTCGCACCTCTTGTCTGCGCCTTGGGCAGGCGTACGGCTGTGCTGAACCATCGTGGCGAACCGTCGTACAACAGCGGCACTTCGCTCGCGGCTCCGCTTGTGGCAGGTCTGTCGGCTTGTCTTCTGCAGGCGTTCTCGTCGCTGTCGCCGGCGCAGCTCACCGATGCTATAATCTCGACCGCTTCCAAGGCTTCGTCGCCAGACGATGAGGTGGGCTACGGCGTTGCCGATTTCCATGCGGCTTATCTCTATATACAAAAGAAATATTTTGGTGCTAACAAATAATTCGAGGACATTATGGCGGAAATACAGGCAATGACACTTACACAGCTCAATTCGTATGTCGGCGAGGTTTTGGAGTCATCGTTCCCAGAGGCTGTGTGGGTCAAGGCGGAGATAAGCGAGTTCCGTGTCAACGGCAATGGCCACGCCTATTTCGAGCTTATCGACAAGACCGGCGATGTGATAACGGCGAAGTCCAAAGCCGCCTGCTGGCGTAATGTTGTGCCGTCGCTCATGGGCAAGTTCTTTGAGGCTACAGGAGTGGAACTGGCATCGGGCATCAAAGTGCTTCTGCAGTGCGGAGTGTCGTTTCATCCGGTGTTCGGGCTTTCGTTGGTGGTAAGCGATATAGACCCTTCGTACACGCTGGGCGACATGGCTCGTCAGCGCCAGGAGATAGTCAACCGCCTGAAGGAAGCCGGTGTTTTCGACCTTAACCGTGAGTTGCCTTTCCCTGAACTGCCTCAGCGTGTGGCGGTCATCTCGTCGGCTACGGCAGCTGGCTACGGTGATTTCATGAATCAGCTGCGTTCGTCCGGATATGCGTTCTATACTCATCTTTTTCAAGCCACAATGCAGGGCGACAAGACCGCTCAGTCCGTCATCTCCGCCTTGGACAAAGTGAACGAGCATTTCGACGATTTCGATGTTGTGGTTATAATCCGTGGTGGTGGCGCTACGTCGGACATGGCTGGCTTCGAGTCGTATGAGCTTGCCGAGTGTGTCTGCAATTTCCCGTTGCCAGTCGTTACCGGCATCGGTCACCAGCGAGACACTTGTGTGCTCGACCTTGTGGCTAATCAGCCGGTCAAGACGCCGACGGCAGTGGCGGAGCTTCTTGTTTCGGCTTTCGATGTCAAGATGGACGAGCTTGTAAGGCTGTGCGGCGAGCTCAGGCTGCTGACTACGAAAAGACTTTCGCCGACGGCTGTTGCGCCATTGGTCAGTGAATTGAAGCGTGTGGCTTTGGCGAAGACGGTTCATGAGAGAACGGAACTTCGTTCGATTGTTGAGCGTTTGCGGAGCGAGTCCGTCAGGCTGGTGAGCGATAAGAAACACGAGATAGACCTCACGGAGCAGCTCTTGAAGTTCGCTTCGCCGTTGGAGATTATGAAACGCGGCTTCGCCATGGTCAGCAAGGACGGTAAACGCGTCCGCTCGGCTAAGTCGCTGAAGAGCGGCGACAGAATAAGCCTGCAGATGATAGACGGCAGCGTTGAGGCGGAGACGAAGTGATAAATGAAAGCTGGCATTTGTGAAACGCAAATGCCATTATCGTGATAAACACTCATAAAGTGTCAAGGGTGTCGATCTTGCAATCTATTTTTGCGACATCTAAAAAATGTTCAGATGATACTAATCACATTAATTTCAGTAGCGCCCAAAGACAGAGTCGGCGCTGGGATCATATTCTTTTGCGTATTAGGGACTATTGTGGTAGCCTTAGCGTTGAGAATATATAGAGTGTTGAAAATGCTGCATAGCAAAGGCAATGTTATTCATTGGGATTTGTCTGGTGTTGACATTGAAGAGGCTACTCTCAGGCAGCAAGATAGATCACAAGTGGTACATTATGAAACAAGTGGAAGCTATACAACTAAGGAAAGTGAATGATTTCCTGTGTGAGTTCGCAGCCTCATTGTCAGGAAGCGGGGCGACTGCGGCGCAGATAGATCAAAGCATAGAAAAGATGGGGCATGTTTACGCAGGAGAGGCCGATGTTACAATACTTCCTTCGAGCATTTTGATAACTTTGTGGGATAAGGAACACGAGAATTCTTATGCAGGAAGCATAAAGATGAAAAGCAAGGGCTTGAATTTCAATATGATAATAAAACTTTGCCAGCTTAGTTGTAAGGTGGATAGCTGTGCTCTGCCATTAGCAGAAGCTGTAGCCGAGTATAAGGAGATTGTGGCGCAAAAGAAGATGAACTCTGTGGCTGTCTTGCTTTTATCGGGTTTGGCGAACGCATCTTTCTGTCGCTTGTTCGGCGGAGATATTTATGCTGTTATTATAGTGCTTGTAGCGACTCTTTGCGGCTTTTATTGGAAGAATAAACTCCACGCAGGATTGCATATTGACATACGTTTAGCTACGATCTTAGCTTCGTGTATTTCCGCAATAATATCTTGTTCTGGATACGTTTTTAATATAAGTTCGACTCCAGACATAGCAGTGGGTACGAGTGTGCTGTATCTTATCCCCGGAGTGCCTTATATAAATTCTCTGCACGATGCGATTCATAATCATCATGTGTGCGCTTTTAGCCGTTTCATGCAAGCTTTGGTATTGACGATGTGCTTAGGTATTGGTCTTGCTTTGGCTGTAATGATAATGAATATTGCTTATTTTTGAGATGGATTTACTATTAGCATTGTTGGAAGATGGTGTGCTGGCTGCTGTGGCCTCTGTGGGGTTTGGCAGTATAAGCAATGTGCCATATAGGGCATTCGCTGGTTGCGCGATTTTGTCGTCTGCTGGTCACATGACTAGATATATGCTTATGAATGTGTTAGGAATCCATATCCTTGGCGCCGCTTTTGTGGCAGCGCTGCTTATAGGACTATTGTCTGTTCCTGTGGCGAAGTTTTGGCATGTGCCACCAGAGACATACTCGTTTCCTGCGCTCTTGCCGATGATACCAGGAATGTACGCTTATCGTACGGTGGAGTCATTGATAAAATGTGTGGCAAATCCAGATGAATCGGAGTTTGTTCATTATTCTTATTTGTTTGATTATAATGCCGTTATGTGTGTGATGATTGTCGCTGTTATGGTGATAGGCGTAGTGATGCCAGTGGTAATGTTTGGCAAAGTGTCTTATTGGCCAGTGAAAAAGGATAAAATAAAATAGGAAAATCGTGGAACTACATCAGTTAAAAGGATTTGTGAAAGCCGCAGAGACACTGAATTTCTCAGAAGCGGCAAAGTCATTGTGCGTGAACCAGAGTTCGTTTTCTCAGTATATAAAGCAATTAGAATATGAACTGGGTGCGAATCTGTTCGAACGAAATAGCCATGAAGTTACCTTAACAGAGGCTGGGGAGGAACTGTTGCCTTACGCCAAGAAAGTAGTGGTGGATTTGGAGAATTGCAAAAACAGGATGAACGACCTGAAGGAAATGAAGTGCGGAACACTAAATATTGGAGTAACCCACTCGTTTAGCATGGCGACGACAGAAACAGTGCTGGAGTTCAAAAAAAAGAACCCAAATGTAAGGGTGAATATTTATTACAGGACAATGGAGGATTTGATGGTAATGCTGTTAGAGAGAGAAGTGGATTTTGTCCTGTCGTATCGTCCGATAGATTGTCCGAGGCAGATAGAGTCGCATATGCTTTTTGAGGATTGTCTTTCGGCTGTGGTAAGGGCCGACCATCCTTTGGCCAAGAAGAAAAGTGTCACAATACAGGAGATGGCACAGTATCCAATGGTGTTGCCGGCAAAAGGGTTGCAGGCTCGCAGTGTGTTAGATAAAATGGTTTTGGTGAAAGATGTGGATCTTGACGTAAGGATAGAGGTGAATTTGGTTTCGCCCTTGATGAGGCTCGTAAGAGAGGGAAATTTGATAAGTGTTCTCTCGCACAGCGCTTTAGAATGTGAGCGTGGCTTGGTCTCTGTGCCAATAAACGACCCGATGTCTGTGATGGAAGGCTCGTATAATGTCTTGAAAGGAACATACATAAAAGCTTCCGTGAGAGAGTTTGTGAAGCTGCTTTGTGACAACCCGAAGATTCAGTCGCGTTTGCTAAGTGGACTGTAGCTTAATGAGCTAAGGCTTACATCTTCTGCCTGTGCATTCCTATTTCAATCACTTCAAGATTGCGGATGTCGGTGCCATCGATTTCGAAGCGGACTAATGTCCTTACGTTATGAAATCCGTATTTGCCTTCTGCGCCTGGGTTTATGTGCAGCGTGCCTAACTTTTTGTCGTACATCACCTTCAGTATGTGCGAGTGTCCCGAAATGAAAAGCTTCGGCGGATGCATGAAAATCTCAGGCTTCACTTCCCTTGCGTATTTGCCAGGGTAGCCGCCTATGTGCGTCATCCACACGTCAACGCCTTCGCACATCCAGCGTTCGTGCTGCTTGAACATCACGCGGAGCTTGTCGCCGTCGATGTTGCCATAGACAGCCCGCAGCGGCTTGAAGGCGGCGAGCCTGTCAGCCACCTCGACTGTGCCTATGTCGCCGGCGTGCCACACCTCGTCGCAGTCCTTGAAGTGCTCGAAGACCTTGTCGTCCAAGAATCCATGAGTGTCCGAAAGCAGTCCGATTTTTTTCATGCCGCAAATGTAGTCAAAAATATACGCTTTACATTATATATAGGGATTCAGGTTATAAATTGAAATTTCTAAAGTCGTTTTGCTTACAAAAAAGAACTTTTAAGGTATTTTTAATTGAGAATTATTTTGTTTTTGATTTTTACATCTCTATATTTGAAGAAATTTCGCTTGACGAATATTAAAAACTAACCAAAAATAAAAAATGTCGCAATTAACAGGTCACGTAGTACAAGTCATAGGACCAGTGGTCGATGTGGCTTTCGCGAAAGGCAGTAAGGACCTTCCTGCTATTCACGACGCTCTTGAAGTTGTAAAGGGCGAGGGTAAGAAGAACTTAATAATCGAGTGCCAGCAGCATATCGGCGAGGATACAATCCGTGCCATAGCTATGGACTCGACCGACGGATTGGTAAGAGGCATGACGGTGAACGCTCTCGGCAGCCCTATCACCATGCCTTCTGGCGATCAGATTAAGGGACGTTCGCTCAACGTTATCGGCGATCCTATCGACGGAATGCCGGAACTCTCGCGCGAGAACGCGTTCCCTATTCACCGTGAGCCGCCTAAGTTCGAGGAATTGGCTACATCGCAGGAAATCCTTTACACAGGTATCAAGGTCATCGACTTGCTCGAGCCTTATGTGAAGGGTGGAAAAATCGGTCTGTTCGGTGGTGCCGGTGTAGGCAAGACAGTCCTTATCCAGGAGCTGATAAACAACGTGGCAAAGAGCTATAACGGTTATTCAGTGTTCGCTGGAGTAGGTGAGCGTACTCGTGAGGGTAACGACTTGCTGCGTGAGATGATCGAATCCGGCGTAATCCGCTACGGCGACGCATTCAAAGAAAGCATGGAGAAAGGCGAATGGGACCTTTCCAAGATAGATAAGGAAGAACTGAAGAAATCTCAGGTAACACTGGTGTTCGGACAGATGAACGAGCCACCAGGAGCACGTTCTTCGGTGGCGCTTTCCGGACTTACAGTTGCTGAGTCGTTCCGTGACTCGGCACAGGAGGGCGGCGGCAAGGATATCCTGTTCTTCATCGACAACATCTTCCGTTTCACTCAGGCAGGTTCGGAGGTTTCGGCTCTGCTCGGACGTATGCCATCGGCTGTGGGTTATCAGCCTACGCTGGCGTCGGAGATGGGACAGATGCAGGAACGTATCACATCTACAAAGAACGGATCTATCACATCAGTACAGGCGGTTTATGTGCCTGCCGACGACTTGACAGACCCTGCTCCAGCGACAACATTCGCCCACTTGGACGCGACTACCGTGCTCGACCGTAAGATAGCCGAGCTTGGTATCTATCCTGCTGTGGATCCGCTGGGTTCAACATCAAGAATCCTTGACCCTAACGTGATAGGCGAAGAACACTATCAGACAGCAGAAAGAGTGAAAGTCCTTTTGCAGAGATACAAAGAGCTGCAGGATATCATCGCGATTCTCGGTATGGAGGAGTTGAGCGAGGACGACAAGCTCATCGTGTCGAGAGCGAGACGTGTCCAACGTTTCCTGTCGCAGCCATTCAACGTGGCAGAGCAGTTTACAGGAATACCTGGCGTTATTGTGCCAATCGAGGAGACTATCAGAGGATTCAAGATGATTCTCGACGGCGAAGTGGACGAATACCCAGAAATGGCATTCAACCTC
This sequence comes from Paludibacteraceae bacterium, assembly GCA_017937025.1. Lineage (GTDB taxonomy): Bacteria > Bacteroidota > Bacteroidia > Bacteroidales > Paludibacteraceae > UBA4363. The sequence continues at coordinate 29,949 of JAGBEJ010000005.1, forward strand.
GTCGGCACAATTGACGACGCTATCGCTAAGGGCAAGAAGATGCTTGAAGAGGCTTCAAAGAAGTAACAGAAATATTTAAACGGATATGAAATTCACATTGTTGTCACCACAAAGCACACTGTTTGAAGGTGAGGTAGATTCGGTAACAGTGCCAGGTGAGCTCGGCTCATTCACTGTCTGGCCTAATCACGCGGCTCTGATATCTTCTCTGAAGGAAGGCGACTTAGTCGTGAGGACAAAGAGCGCTGACGGCAAATCGTCTGAGCAGCAGACTTTCACTGTTGACGGCGGCTTTGTCGAGGTGAGAGACAATGCGATTTCAGTCTGTGTAGAGCGTGTCCTTGAAAACAAGGCGTAAGCTTTAATATAGAAAAACACGAGGTTCGAGAGAGAACTCATGAAACGAGACATGTTGATACTGACATTGATGTTGCTGCTTATGTATATTGCAGCGACACTTGTCATAGGGGAGGAGGCATGCAAGGAGACGAGGCTTCTGCCTGTCATACCGGCGTTCTTCCTGATGCTCGGCAGCGTGACGATGAGCCTGCTTAAAAACGTAAGCGGAAACGGAGTCAATCTGATAATGGGCATCAAGGTGGCGAGGCTGTTGCTTTCTCTTGTCGTGGTGATGGTGTATGTGCTTTTTGTGAAGACCAACGCTATTGTCTTCGTGGTCACTTTCGGAGTGTTTTTCTTGGCTTATATTGTCTTTGAGACATGGATGCTATTACGTTGGAATAAGAAGAAAAAATAAAACGAGCTATAATGATGAATCTGCTAAAAAAAGGAAGCATAATTCTCCTTATGATGTTCGTGTCGATATTCTCGGCATTCTCGGCAGAAACTGAGGAAAAGGAATTCAATGCAGGAGATTTCATATTTGGCCATATAAGAAACGCGTACGGTTGGCATGTCACAGCCGTCAACGACGAAGAGATAACCATTCCGCTCCCTGTCATTGTGAAGAGCGAGAGCCGCGGATGGTTCGTGTTCTCGTCTGCGCGTCTCGAAGAGACTGGCGAGTATGAAGGATTCAGAATCTCCAATTCTTCCCTTCACAAGGGACGTCTGGTGGAGGTGATGCCGGACGGTTCGGAGGTAAGGCCTTGGGATTTCTCTATAACAAAGAACGTGCTTGAGATACTCATCGCTTCGGCTTTGGTGCTGGCGTTGTTCTTCTCGCTTGTGCGTTTCTACAAGAAGAATCCGATGAAGGCGCCTAAGGGACTTCTCGGTGCATTCGAAGTTCTTGTGCTGTTCATTGTCGATGAGGTCATCAAGCCTTGTATCGGCAAGGGATACGAGAAGTACACACCTTATCTTCTGACCGTGTTCTTCTTTATTCTGATTAACAATGTTCTTGGAATGATTCCAATCTTCCCAGGCGGCGCTAATGTGACAGGCAACATTGCAGTCACAGCAGTTCTGGCGCTCATCACATTTGTGTATATCAATGTGTTCGCGTCGAAGGAGTACTGGAAGGACATCTTCCTTGTGCCAGCTGCGCCATCATGGCTCAAAGTGCCAATTCCAATAATGCCGATACTTGAGTTCGTAGGCGTATTCACTAAGCCTTTAGCACTGATGATCCGTCTCTTTGCCAACATATTGGCAGGTCACATTATCGAGCTTGTGTTCATGGTGCTTATATTCATCCTCAGCGATTGCGGCAAGAACTTGGGCATAGGTGTAGGAACGGGAGTGTTCTCGGTGCTGTTTGCATTCTTCATGCAGGTGCTTGAGGTGCTGGTCGTATTCCTTCAGGCGTATGTGTTCACTCTGCTTTCGTCAGTGTTCATCGGTCTGTCGAGAATAGAGGAGCACGCAGAAAAAGAATAAGAAAAAGAGAAAAATAATTATAATCTAAACAATCACTTTTAAAAACACAAACATTATGTTAACAGCAGTAATTCTTCAAGCAGCAGCCGCAGTGGCTGATTACGCAGCTTTCGCAAAACTCGGAGCAGCAGTTGGCGCAGGTCTTGCAGCCATCGGCGCAGGTCTGGGAATCGGAAAAATCGGTGGTGGAGCTATGGAGGGTATCGCCCGTCAGCCAGAAGCCGTGAATGATATTCGTACAAACATGATTATTGCGGCTGCATTGGTAGAAGGTGTGGCATTGTTCGCAATCGTCGTAGCTGTACTTGCTCTCTTGATGTAAGAGAACACAAAAGATTATGCTTGGTGTTGGCGCTGCGAAAGCAGTGCCAACCGTAAGCATAGCCAAGTAAAGTAGATTTTTAAGGACCGCGTCTTTATAGGCGCAAAACCAACAAGTCAATTATGGATCTGTTTAATCCGGAATCGGGACTCGTCATTTGGATGCTGGTGGTATTCCTGCTGGTGCTTTTTGTTCTTGCAAAATTCGCATTTCCAGTAATATCAAAGTCTTTGTCGGAACGCGAGCAGCGCATCAATAATGCGTTGAAGGTGGCGGATGAGGCTGAGGCTAAGCTGGCCCACGTAGAAGAGGAAAGAAGAAAAATACTTGCCGAGGCTAAAGAGGCTCAGCAAGAGGCCATAAACGAGGTGAAGGCCCAGAAGAAACAGTGGCTCGAAACAGCCAGAGCTGAGGCGCAGGCTGAAGCTAACAAGATTGTGGCTGAGGCGAGAGCGTCTATTGAAGCTGAGAAACAGCAGGCTTTGAAAGAGGTTCGCAACGAGGTCGCTAAGCTTTCTGTGGAAATCGCCGGCAAGGTGCTCCGTCACGACCTTGAGTCGGACGAGGCTCAGATGGCGCTTGTGAATAAGATAATGGAAGAGGACGCTATGCTGAACTAATGCAGTCCGCTCGAAAATCTCATAGACAAAAGAAATGAATACAGGAAAAATATCTGTTAGATACTCAAGTGCTCTTTATTCCATAGCCAAGGAACGAGGAGAGGAAGAATCTGTGTACGAGCAGATGCACGCGTTGTCGGAGGCGTTTTTCCATACGCCAGGAATGTCGGCGGCATTGTCCAATCCGATGTATTCCGACGACGACAAACTCAAATTGCTTCGTACTGCTATCGGCGCAGGTCTGACAGAGACTGTTGACCAGTTCTTCCTTTTCGTTGTGAAAAAGGAACGTCTTGAGTTTGTGCCGTTCATGTCGATGATGTATCAAGAGATATACAGAAAAGACAAGAACATTGTGCTGAGCAAGGTGATAACTGCTCGCAAGCTTAAGTCCGAGGCTTTGGAGGCTTTGAGACAGAAGGTTTCGAAGTCAACAGGCAAGCAGGTGGTTATGTATGACGAGACGAACGAGGACCTGATAGGCGGATTCGTGCTCGAGCTTAACAACCTCCGCTACGATGCAAGCGTCAAGGCGTCGCTTGAGAAAATAGAGAGTAAATTGACAGGAAAATAACAATCAAAAAATAAATCGCTATGTCCGATATTAAACCAAGTGAAGTTTACGACATTCTGAAACAGCAGCTGGCAGGCATGGAAAGCACTGCCCGTATGGAAGAAGTCGGAAAGGTTCTTCAAGTTAAGGACGGCGTTGCTATCATTTTCGGCTTGGATAACGTACAAGCCAACGAGCTTATCGAGTTCGAGAACGGAATGATGGGCGTTGTGATGAACTTGGAGGAAGATAATGTAGGTGCCGTGCTTTTCGGTCCTTCAGAGAACATAAAGGAAGGTTTCTCCGTGAAACGAACTGGCCGTATCGCTTCGGTGATGGCTGGAGACGGCTTGCTGGGCCGTGTCGTTGACACTTTGGGTAATCCTATCGACGGCAAGGGACCTATACAAGGTCAGCTGTATGAGATGCCGCTGGAAAGAAAGGCTCCTGGAGTCGTGTTCCGTCAGCCAGTGAACCAGCCTCTCCAGACCGGTCTTAAGGCTATCGACTCTCAGATACCAATCGGTAGAGGTCAGCGTGAGCTTATCATCGGCGACCGTCAGACAGGTAAGACAGCAATCGCAGTTGACACAATCATAAACCAGCGCGAGAACTTCAAGAACGGCGACCCAGTTTACTGTATCTACGTCGCTGTAGGTCAGAAGGCTTCTACTGTAGCCAATCTGGTGAAGACACTCAAGGACCACGGAGCAATGGATTATACTGTCGTTGTTTCGGCAACTGCTGCTGACCCTGCTGCCATGCAGTTCTACGCACCATACGCCGGCGCTGCTATCGGAGAGTTATTCCGCGACACAGGCCGCCACGCATTGGTAATTTACGACGACTTGTCTAAGCAGGCTGTCGCATATCGTGAGGTGTCTCTGATTCTTCGTCGTCCACCAGGACGTGAGGCTTATCCAGGTGATATCTTCTATCTGCACTCACGTCTTTTGGAGCGTGCTGCGAAGATTATCGCTTCTGAGGATGTGGCTAAGCAGATGAACGACCTGCCAGACTCAATAAAAGACATCGTGAAGGGTGGAGGCTCATTGACAGCCCTGCCTATCATCGAGACTCAGGCTGGCGACGTGTCCGCATATATCCCAACGAACGTGATTTCCATCACCGACGGTCAGATCTTCTTGGAGACAGACTTGTTCAACGCCGGAGTAAGACCTGCGATAAACGTCGGTATCTCCGTGTCTCGTGTGGGTGGTAACGCTCAGTCTAAGGCCATGAAGAAGGTGGCAGGAACACTGAAACTCGACCAGGCTCAGTATCGTGAGTTGGCGGCATTCGCTAAGTTCGGTTCCGACCTTGATGCGGTGACTAAGTCAATATTGGACAAGGGTGCTAAGAACGTGGAGCTCCTCAAACAAGGACAGTACGCTCCTGTGCCAGTCGAGAAGCAGATCGCGATAATCTTCCTCGGAACAAAGGGACTGCTCGCTGGTGTGCCTATCGACAAGATACACGAGTTCGAGAAATCATTCCTTGATATGCTTGAGATGAAGCATAAGGCTGATGTTCTTGACGTATTGAAGTCAGGAAAAATCACCGACGAGATAATGCAGACTCTCGAGACAGAGGCAAAGAACATGATAGAGGTAGAATACGGCAAAGCCTGAGCTTGAACATTTATAAAACAGAAAAGATATGCCATCATTAAAAGAAGTAAGAGCGAGAATAGCCTCTGTGGCATCGACGAGCAAGATAACCAGCGCCATGAAGCTGGTGTCGGCTGCTAAGTTGCGCCGCGCTCAGGATGCTATAACGAGCTTTTTGCCTTATCAGCAGAAACTTATGCAGATGTTGGCTAATTTCATAGCATCATCGACAGAAGAACTGGCTGTGCCTTTGGCTCAGGTCAGAGATGTCAAGAAGGTGGCTGTCGTGGCGATTTCTTCCAACAGCAGCCTTTGCGGAGCATTCAACAGCAACGTGATAAAAGAGGCTCTGAAGGTGATAGGCCAGTATGAGAATCTCGGCAAGGAGAACATAAAGGTCTATGCCATAGGAAAGAAGATGGCTGATGCCTTGGAAAGAAAAGGCTATAAGTCTGAGGGCGTTTATAACGACTTGGTCGATAAACCCGACTACGACAAGACAGTCGCTTTGGTCAACGAATTGATAGAGAAGTTCGTGAACAAGGAAATAGACAAGGTTGTGCTTGTGTATAACCACATGAGAAACGCGGCTTCGCAGGATTTGCGTGCGGAGCAGTTCCTGCCTGTGGCTCCGTCGGAGTCGAAGGATGGCGAGAAGCACACCGTTGACTATATACTTGAGCCAGACAAGAACAAAGTGGTACTGGCGTTAGTGCCAAGAGTCGTTAGACTGCATCTTTATGGATCGATTCTGGACTCTGTGGCTGCAGAACACGGCGCGAGAACAACAGCAATGCAGATTGCTACTGACAACGCGTCGGAGTTGATGCAGGAGCTTACGCTGAAGTACAACAAGGCGCGTCAGGCTGCGATTACCAACGAGCTTATAGATATCGTTGGCGGTTCGGAAGGCTTGAACTCTTAAAATCGCATAACAATAACTTTCATAATGGTAGAGGTGCCGGAGGCCGTAAGGTTTCGGCACCTTTGCTATTTTATGATGAGATGTTTGGCGAATTCCCAAATCACAATGCCGGCAGTCACCGACACGTTCAGCGAATGCTTGGTGCCGAACTGCGGCAGCTCTATGGCATAGTCGGCGGCGTCCACAACCTCCTGCTGCACGCCTTTCACCTCGTGTCCTAAGATAACCGCATATTTCTCGCCTTTCTTGATCTCAAAATTCTCGAGGCTGACGCTGTTTTCCGTCTGCTCTATGGCTATGACCTTGTATCCGTTCACTTTCAGGTCGTTGACGGCGTCTATGGAGTTCTTGAAGTATTTGTAATCGACCGAAAGCTCCGCGCCGAGCGCTGTCTTGTGAATCTCGGCGTTGGGCGGAGTGGCGCAGATGCCGCACAGGTATATGCAGTCGGCTCTGTAGGCATCAGCAGTGCGGAAGACCGCTCCTATGTTGTGCAGGCTCCTCACGTTGTCCAGCATGATGACGAGGCCGGATTTCTGCGCTTCCTTGAATTGCTCAGCCGAGATTCTGTTGAGTTCTTCGGTTTTAAGTTTCCTGTGTAGCATGTGGCGAAATATTTTTTCGCAAAGATATTGTATATTTCAAAAAATGCCTTACCTTTGCAACGCAAAACGAGAGGATAAGACCTCAGTTGAAGCACCGAATTCTTCAATAGCTCAGTCGGTTAGAGCACCTGACTGTTAATCAGGGGGTCGTAGGTTCAAGTCCTACTTGAAGAGCGAGGGGAGAGAGCCGAAGATTTTATCTTCGGCTTTTTTGCTCACTTTTGGAGGAAGAGTGAGTAAAAGGCCCGCCCGGTTTGGGCGGGCTTTCTTTTTTGGGGGACATAAACAGTTTGTATTATGATAAAACTTCTTCAAACATTGAGTCGTGTGCTGTCCGGTTATGCCTCGCTGTTCGTCATAGCCGCAGCGTTAGTTACGTTCTTTTATCCGTCCATCTTCCAGTGGGTGAGCGGCAACGCGCAGACGGTCATTCTGGGCGCGATAATGCTGACGATGGGTCTCACGCTTTCCACTCAGGACTTCAAAATCGTGCTGAGCCGTCCGTGGGACATATTCATCGGAGCCTGCGCACAGTTTATCATCATGCCTTCGGTGGCTTATCTGCTCACCAAGGTATTCCATCTCCCTGTGGAAATCGCGCTTGGCATTCTGCTGGTGGGATGCTGTCCGGGCGGTGTCAGCAGTAACATTATGTCGTTTCTGTGTCATGGCGATGTGGCGTTCTCGGTGGGCATGACGTGCGCTTCCACTATGCTTGCGCCAGTCGTTACGCCTATGCTGCTTGTGTGGACGGCTGGGCAGTCGGTCGATATAGATGCGGTGGGCATGTTCAAGAATATCCTTATAGTGACAATTCTGCCCGTCTCGCTCGGCACGCTGCTGAATTATTATCTGAGCAAGAAGCCCGTCTTCGGCACGGTCAAGACGCTTATGCCGGGTGTCAGTGTGATTTGTCTGGCGATGATAGTCGGCGGCGTGGTGTCAACTATCCACGAGGACCTCGTCAGGGGCGGTTTGATGCTCTTTTTGTGGATATTCGTCGTAGTGCTTTGCCATAACACCCTCGGCTATCTGATAGGCTTCTTTGTGGGCAAACTGTTCCGTTTCTCGTTGCCAAAGAAAAGGACAATATCGATAGAGGTGGGAATGCAGAACGCCGGTCTTGCCACAAATCTGGCTTCCAATTTCTTCATGGCCACATATCCGCTCGCTGTCGTGCCTTGCGCCATCTCGTGTGTCTGGCACTCCATTTCGGGAGCTATACTCGCCGGCATCTTCTCGGCTTACGACAGGCTCAGGGGCGTGAAATACGACAAGTGAAAAACATTTAGGGATAAACAAAAGAGCTCTGCGTAAACCACGCAGAGCTTTTTTTATGGATGCGTGTTATTTAACAAACCTCTGCCATTATTTGGCGTAGTTTTTCTGTATGTTTGTGAAAAAAACATAGTGCTATGAATAACGACAGAGGACAAGGCCTTATAAGCAAATATGTCTGGGTGATAGAGACAATCGGCCGCTCGAAGAAGATTTCGTTCAAAGAATTGAATGAGAAATGGCGCGATAATGACATCAGCCATGGCGCGGAACTTCCGAAACGCACTTTCAAAAACTGGTGCGATGCTATTTGGGATATGTTTGGCATCAACATCGCCAATGAAGGGCGTGGCGAGTACCGTTACTACATCGAAAATGAAGAGGACCTCAGCGGCAACGGACTCCGCTCGTGGCTGTATAATACACTCTGTGTCAGCAATGCCTTGGCAAACAGTCTGAGCATAAAAGACCGTATCGTTTTGGAATATGTGCCGTCTGGTCAGGAGTACTTGCAGTCCATTATCGAGGCTATGAAGGAAAACCGTGTACTTAACATGACTTATCATAGTTATTGGAAGGATGAGGAGCACAACTTCGATGTGCAGCCGTACTGCGTGAAACTGTTCCGCCAACGTTGGTACATGGTCGCTCGCAGCACCTATTCGTCTTATTACGAGAAAGGACCGCGTGTCTATGCCCTTGACCGCATAACATACCTTCACAAGACAGAACACTCCTTCCGTATGCCAGACGACTGGGATGCCGCCGAATACTTCGAAGGTTGCTTCGGAGTGATAGCCGACCACAATACCGACATTCAACCCGTAACGCTGAAGGTAAGTCCCTGGCAAGCCAACTACCTCCGTTCACTGCCACTCCATGAATCTCAGCAGGAGACCGAGCGTACTCCAGAATACAGCATCTTCACCTGCCTTCTCCGCCCCTCCTTTGATTTCCAGCAGGAACTCCTCTGGAATGGTGAAAATGTTGAGGTGTTGAAACCTCTTTGGCTCCGTGAGGAGATTGCCGGTAAGATAGAAAGAATGTGGAATAAGTATAAGGAGGACAAATAACATGCGGGATTTTGCAGCAATAGATTTTGAGACGGCTAACAATGAGCGCAGCTCTGTTTGTTCTGTTGGAATTGTTATTGTTCGTAATGGTGAGATAGCCGATTCTTTCTACTCGCTCATCCAGCCAGAGCCAAACTATTATAACTACTGGTGCAGCCAGGTACATGGTCTATGCAGTGAAGATACGGATGAATCGCCCATCTTCCCAGAGGTATGGAAGCAGATAGAACCTCTAATAGAGGGTTTACCGCTTGTCGCTCATAACAAGCCTTTTGATGAAGGTTGTTTGAAAGCCGTGTTTCGAGTATATCAGATGGATTATCCTGACTACGAGTTTTATGACACACTATGTGTCTCACGGCGTGTATTGCCGGAACTTGAAAACCATCAGCTTCAGACAGTGGCAGCTGCTTGTGGTTATGAGTTGGGAAACCATCACCACGCACTTGCTGATGCAGAGGCATGTGCATGGATAGCAAGAGAAATATTGTAAAAAAGAAAAGATACATCATTATGAAAGAAAATACAATTGAATTAAAATCGGTTAGCGAACTGAATGGCAATAGTTTTATAGTTCCAAATTATCAGCGCGGGTATAAGTGGAGGGAAAAAGATGTCGAATACCTTATTGAAGATATTGCTGAAATAGCACTAGATGACAATAGCGATTATTGCCTTCAGCCAATAGTTGTTGCTAAAGATAACGACAAGTATGTTTTGGTTGACGGGCAGCAACGTCTAACAACTATATGGCTAATTATTAATTGGGCAAAGCATAATGGTTTTGGAACCGATTGGAATTTCAGTATCGAATATAAAACACGAGACACAAGCAATACTTTCTTAAAAAAAATTAAAGAAAATGAGGTTGCCCATGATGAAAAGGATGAAATGACTTGCGACACTCATTATTTTTCGCAAGCACTTAAAGCAATACAAGGTAAAAGAGATAAACTTGAGGCGTTTTTCAAAAATCTTAAAAAGAACGTCAAAATCATTTGGTATGAAATTGACCCAAAAGAAGGACCCACTCATTTTGAACGATTAAACAGTGCAAAAATCAGTTTGACAAATGCAGAACTTGTAAAAGCGTTCATTTTGACGAAATCCACACCACAAAAACAAACGAGAATGGCTTGTGAATGGGACGAAATGGAATATAAACTTCAAGAAAAAAGTTTCTTTTCATTCATAACAACCAAGGGCAGCAAATACAACAAGGAGTCTAATCGCATAGAATTGCTTTTAGACCTATATGTGGGTACGACCAAAGAAGAGAAAGAAAAAGACGAACACCATACGTTCAATAAAATTGCTCAAATTGAAAAAGACGGGAAATCAGTAGAAATCATTTGGCAAGAGGTTCAAAACATTTATAACCGCCTGTTGTGTTGGTATAATGACAATTTCCTTTACAATCTTATTGGATTCCTCGTTGAAAAAAATGGAGATAGTGAACTTTCCGAAATATGGAAAGGTTGCAAAGGCAAATCCACGATAGAAATCAAGGAATTTGTTCGCAATCGCGTCACTCAGACTATACCAAAAGAAGAAGACATTCGTACAATGGTGTATAAAGATAGGCGGACAAAGAATGTCTTGCTTCTATTTAATGTTTTGTCATTAATGTCCGTAATTCCCAATCCCAAACCTAACGAATACAAATATGTATTTAATGATAAATTCCATTTCGACTTGTACAAAGATGAAGGTTGGGACAAAGAACACGTTCACGCAACAGCTTCCGAATCATTACAGAGCAAGGTTGAATGGGTTAAATGGTTGAAAGATTTGGACGAAAAATTGGTTGAGAAAAAACTTGTTGAGAAAAAAAACAAATTGATTGAAGCAAACCTTGTTGATAACAAAGACGAATACCTCAAATGGATTAGGAATGCTAAAGAGGTTAAAGACTCTGATTATCCAGCCATAAAAGAAGACAAAAACGATACATTCAAGCCTCTTTCTAAAGAGAAATTTGCCGATATGTTCAAGGACATTGTTTTTGCATTAGAAGGAGAAGATGAAAAAGACTTCAAGCAGAATAGTATCGGTAATCTTGTTTTGCTCAATGCAAACATAAACCGTTCTGGAGAGTACAAAGTCGCTCCATTTTCAACAAAACGTAGAATTATCATGGAGAGGGTAAAAAAAGGTCAGTTTGTCCCAATTGGAACTCAAAATGTATTTATGAAAGTTTATACGCCAATTCCAGGACATTTTTACAAATGGGAAAAAGATGAATCATACGATGGAAACGAAAAGCCAGATAGAGACAACTACATCGATGCTATGATTGAAACAATAAACAGAATTAAATAATCAGATATGGACAACAATATTAAAAGCAACACTTCCTTTTGGAGTGAAATCTCAGAATACAAAATACAAGTTCCCTATTATCAGAGAGATTACGCGCAAGGAAGGGTAGACAATGGAAGGATTGACAATATACGCAAGGTATTTGTCGAGGAATTATATGGTGCATTAAAAGAACCGAAGAATTGTCATCTTGGTTTAGTTTTCGGTTCATACGATGAAAATGAAAAAGTTTTTATTGCGGTAGATGGACAACAACGGTTGACCACTGTTTTCCTTTTGTATTGGTATGTGGCTTGGCGTGAGAATAAGTTGGATGGTTACAAAGAAAAACTTAAGAAATTTACTTGGGACACAAGAAGTTTCTCTTCTCAATTTGTTGAATTGTTGTTTAAAATCCAATCATCAAGCAATGTGATAGATGCCATTAAAACTAATAGCAACTATTTCTCTGTATGGGAATCTGACCCAACTGTAAAAGGTATGCTCACTATGCTGGAAGAAATTGAAAAACAATATCCTAAAGACGAAGGTGGCTTATGCCAAAAGATATTTTCAGAAGACTGTAACATTAGATATGACATTTTGAAGTTAGAAAAGAACTCTGATGGTAAAACCTATTTGAAAATGAATTCAAGAGGGCGTTCACTTACAACATTTGAGTTGTTTAAATCGAAATTCATTGACAAATACGGGCACGGACCTTCTTTTGCGAATAATTTCGATGATAAATGGTTGAATTTTATGCTTAAAATGTCGAAAGACGATAAAGGAGATTTTGCAGATCCAGACATATCATATATGAATTTCATTAACGAATACACGTATATGATATTGAGTTTACATAGTAATGACGATTCCGACAAAGAATACAAACACTTCATTGATGCAAAAATGAAGGATAATTTAACGGACGTCCCATTTATTAGTTTTGAAAAATACAAACCTGCATTTGAGAATATAAATTGTTTTGTGAAATTCTTTGATTGGATTTGCGATAATTACGAGACAATAAAAAGCATTGATGAAGAATTGAGATTTCCTGACTCTAAATTTTTTGCAGACGAAATCATTAAAAGTTCTAATCCCCATTTTTCCCATAGGACAAAGTTGTTCTCACTATATAAGTATGCGGAATTGACAGAATATGCTCCTATTGACAAAGAACTATATAAAAGATGGAACAGAGTTTTTCGAAATCTTGTTGCAAACAGTCAAATAGATGGCAATAATTTTGGCAAAATATGTAAAACAATCAATCAGATAGCAAATGCCGATATTTATTTGTACTTGGCTAACGGAGAAGAATTAAGCCATTTTGACAATAATCAAATAGCAGAAGAAATCTCCAAAGCAAAACAAATAGTAAACGGCGGTGATGAATGGGAATCCAAAATCATCGAAGCTGAGAAATACGCCTTCTTCAAAGGAGCTATTCGTTTCTTGTTTCAGAATGCAGAAGGAAAAGTTACGAAAGATAGTTGGGAACTGTTCGATAACAAATGGGTAAATGCAAAGGAGTATTTTAACGGGGATGGAGTTTGCCAGAAGTATGTTGAAAGATGTGTTTTACTTCGCACGCTTATTAGCTATTTTTCAAAATGGGAAAATTTCATAGCACCTTTTTATGTGAATTCTAAAGAAAATTGGCGAGATTATATTTTGTTAAATAAAGATTTAAATGCCCAAGTTAATCGTTTGTTGAGCAACAATATAATGTGTGATTTTAAAAATTTCGAATCTGATATTGATGATGCCAGAATGTGTAAAACGCAAGACCAATTGGTGAAAACTAATATACTTGACAATTTGGATAAGGACTGGTATTATTTGGAAAAAGACTATGTGAGATTACATGTCTATCGTAAGAATCATGGTAATGATATTTATTTGGGTGATAGTATGCACGAAAATAGAATTCTTGCTTCGTTAATAGAAGAAAAACGTATTAAATGTAACCAGAGAATCAAAAACACTAATTTTTTTAGAGGAGAAAACATTAATTTCCTATATGATAACAATCATCAAATACAGTGGTTTGCAAATCCAAATGAAAAGGAACTTGATGTCTATCTAATGGAAAATGATTGGGTAGATTATAAAAAACGGCCAAATTATGAAGAAGGCAAACTTGATAAAGACAACCATTATTGTTTTCGAGTAACGGAAGATATGGAAAGTGATCCATCAAAATTTACTGATGCATTGGACGAATTGATTAAACAATCGCAAAAATCATAATGCTCACTTATATCTCCAACTCTTCCCATTACAAAGAAGTGCTTTCACGGGTTCAATCCGTGAAGCACATGCTTTGGATTGGAACGGCTGACATAAAAGATGTTTATATTGAGATGGGCAAAGAGAAAAAGCCGTTTCTGGCTCTCATTGCCCAGCTCATTCGGCGTGGAGTGGATGTGCGTCTTATTCATGCTAAAGAACCAGGACCGAACTTCCGCGAGGACTTTGACAAGTACCCTGTTCTATATGATCGTTTGGAGCGTGTGCTCTGTCCGCGTGTGCACTTCAAGATGATGGTATTTGACGGGAAGGAGGTTTATATTGGCAGTGCCAACCTGACAGGTGCTGGAATTGGCATGAAAGGAGACGGCAAACGTAACTTCGAGGCGGGAATACTTACCGATATGCCGGAGATTGTAGAACAAGCCATGACTCAGTTTGATGAAGTATGGATGGGCAAACATTGCAGGACTTGTCAACGTCGCGACTTTTGCCTCGACCCGATAGCTTGACTTTTTTTGAAATCTATCATTTTCCTCAGACCTCTGCCACCAGTTGGCAGAGGTCTTTGTTTTTTTTGTATCGTGATTCAATTATTTCATTAACTCTAAAAACTTTCAAATTATGGCAATATAATCGCCAAAACGAAAAGTACATTTTTAAAAAAAGGAAGGCAGCGAATCGGTAAGTGGCGGAACTCTGCCTTTTTTGTGCGCAATGTTTGAGGATTATAATTAATTCATATATTTACTAATCAAAAAAATGAATGATATGAAGAATTTTATTGGTACAGAAAACGGTCACGAATGGGTTGACCTCGGTTTGCCTACAGGGACTAAGTGGGCGACTTGCAACATCGGTGCAACTAAGCCGGAAGAAATTGGCGATCATTTTGCTTGGGGCGAGGTGAAACCCAAAGAAGGATATAGTTTTCTCAATTATAAGTACAAGTCGCACGAAACTTTCAAGCTCACAAAATACAATACAGACCGCAGTGAAGGCGAAAACGGTTTCGTAGACTACAAGACCACTCTCGACCTTGAGGATGACGCTGCATACGTCAACTGGGGCGGCAAGTGGATGATGCCGACAATGGTGCAACAAATGGAACTTCGCAATGAGTGCTACTGGGAGTGGACAGAAGACTACAATGGTAGTGGAGTGGCAGGATTTATTGTTTATAAAGCAAAGGCGGAAGCTGATAAAGGTGTAATATATAAAGACGAAACTCCATCTTCATCTTACTCCCTTGGGGATGCCCACATTTTTCTGCCTGCTGCGGGCGATGGTTTCTCTGGCGACCTCGACGACGCTGGGTCTGACGGCTTCTATTGGTCCTCGTCGCTGAATACCCGCGGATCGAAAAGCGCGTGGATCGTCATGTTTTTAAAACCAAACGACCCGAGCAACTACGACGGCGGTTTCCGCGAAAACGGTTATTCTGTACGTGCCGTTATTCCAGGTGAGTGAATGTAAATTGACAGATATAAAAAATGCGTGAAATCTTTCACGCATTTTTTGTTTCTAGTATCATTATTCTAAGATGTAAACTTCGGTTTCGAGTGCATGTATAATCAAATTACTAATGCATATTATCGCTTTCTTGAAAAACATACTAATTTTATCAAGTCACATCGGAAAGAATAACTATAGATTCTGTTCTGTGTAATAGTATTTTTATAAATAATCGCATTTTCCTTTGACCTCTGCCACCAGTTGGCAGAGGTCTCTTTTTTCTTTGCATAAAAATTATGTAAACTATAGTTGACATTCAAAAGAAAAGAAATATGAAAATCAAAAAAGTAAAAGTAACGATGTCACGCATTGGCATCACCAGCGAGGTGGCTCCCCGAAGAGTCGTTTATATGCCATTGGCAAAGATTGATTACATGGAAAAAGAGCATCGTAGTCAGACAGTCCATTTAGATCAGGCGTTCATTCCTGACAAGAAATTCTTCAAGGGTTGGATAATCGGTTTGTCTTATTTCGTTGGCATCACCGAAAATAGTTATCAGATATATGATGAAAATGGAATCCGCACAGGAACAGCAAGCATGGAAGATTTTGGACGCCCTATTCAGGTAAACGAAGACAATTTTATCTGCTTAAAAGGGAAAACAGTGTCTTTGATAGCCAAGAACGGTGAATGTGTAGGAAGCCGTGAACTAACAGTTGAAGAGTTAAAGTCTATTAAAGAAGAATAGATTTATGATGAAACCAGATAATCATATAAAATCATTACTGAAAATACTTTCACAAGGAGTATATGAGAAGGAACATATCATTTCCATGGCATTGCTAAGTGCTATAGCAAGTGAGAGTATCTTTTTGCTTGGTCCTCCAGGTACAGCAAAAAGTTTGGTCGCTCGTCGCTTGAAACTCGCATTCAAGGACGGAAAGGCTTTTGAATATCTCATGTCTCGTTTCAGTACTCCGGACGAGATTTTCGGACCAGTGTCTATCTCCATGCTCAAAAATGAAGATAAGTATGAACGTGTGGTAGATGGATTCCTGCCCACCGCCACCATCGTGTTTCTTGATGAGATATGGAAAGCCAGCCCGTCTATACAGAATGCATTGCTGACAGCCATCAATGAACGTATTTTCCCAAACGGACGCAACACATTGTCACTACCGATGAAAGCATTGATTGCAGCAAGTAATGAACTTCCGGCTGAAGATGAAGGTTTGGAAGCTCTTTGGGACAGGTTTCTTGTGCGTATGGTGTCGAATTGCATACAGTCGGAAACATCGTTCTATAAGATGATAAGTCAGAAACCAGTCGGAGAAATCATTGTGCCGAGTGATTTGCAGATAACAGACGAACTGTATGAGACATGGCAAAATGAAATATATACCATCGCTATCCCTGATAATGTTTGCAGTGCGGTTTCTTTCATTCGTAAGCGACTGAAAGATGAATCAACGAAAGAAGGGAATAAGGAAATGGATTTCTATGTGTCTGACAGACGATGGAAAAAATGCTTTCGTATCATGCAAACGGCAGCTTTCCTCAATGGGCGCAATGCTATCGACCTGACGGATGTGCCTATTTTGTTTCATTGTCTTTGGAATACTGTTGACGTAATACCTACGATTATCGACATAGTTGCATCATCATTGACGGCTGATATAGACAGACAGATGGAGAAATCGCAAAAGGAGATAGACCTTGCTATCAAGAAGAAATCACAACCTGTCAAGAATGAAGAAGATGAGCAGAGTCAACCGGAACAATTCACGCTGGTAAACTATTTCTATTACAGCATACACAACTTTCCGCAAGGGAAGTGCCTCTTCTATAAAGCCGATTACAAATACATTGATGTTGATAAGGCATCGGATGGAATTTTCTACTACGATGAACAGAAGAAATCTTGGATCGTTCATGCTATCTATACTGGCGCTCCTTTTGACTACAAAGTGAAAAACGCGCAGAATGTGCGAAAGATTAAACTTCAGAAATGCAATGGTGGCGTTTTCATTGACAACGTGCCTTATGCATTTGAACGGAGTATGCCATTATCTATGAGCTCGTTGACTTCTGACAGTGGGCAAGAGCTGTTTACTGATGGAATCTTTGCAGAACCGTCTGCAGCCGATACAGCGTTATCCACGCTTCAAACGAATATTGCACCAGCACTGACAAGTCTTCAGACTCTCTTTGCTGAATCCAAGCATTTGTTTCTGTCTGACGATGACAAGAAGATAGTCAAAAAATATCTCGGCCTATGTGAAAAACGCATGAAAGAGATGGAAGTGAAAATCAAAAACGCCCAACAATTGTTATGAGTAAGGCTGACGAAGAATATTTTGCCAAGAAGCTGAAAGACTATGATGAGGCTTTTGACTTCTATATGGACTGCGGCAGGTTGCCGGACAGTTTATCTCAGGGAGATCCGCTTGGCGACTTAATCGGACAGACCATTCAAGATAATCCACAACTTGAAAGCCAGGATCCGCTTTGGGCGGAATTGCTCAAGGAAGAGATGATGAAATTCATTGAGGCTATGCTCCGTTTGTTTCAGCCTATTGAAGAACATCATCGAAAAGAGCAAAAGTTCATTGCAGCTTTCGCTAGTGGCAGTATCGCCAAAAAGCGGGAGATGTGGAGACAGGCGGTTGATGTAATTGAGTCGCAGTACAAAGCCGAGGAGTTGAATATAGAAGGCTACAGGCGCCAACTTAGTGAGAGGGAATCTATGGAACAGGTAGAAACTATTCTCAATGCTATGGTGAGAGACTGGGGAAAAGCCTGTGGTGAGAAAGAAATGGAACGTAAGAAAAAGTTGATTGAAGACAATCAGTCGCGATGGGAGCGTCACGTTAAGGAGTATGGGCTTAGTGACTACAATGAACGTCGAAAAGTAGAGCAGTTTTTCTATTCATATCCCGAACTGAAGGATTTGCTACGGATAATCGGGCGTGAGCAGCCAAAGCGAGAAGATGAAATGGATGATACCGTGAGACGCTATCTTCCGATATTGCCATCACCACCTAAACCCGCAGCAGAGGCAGAGGAGATAGGAAACGGTGATGACCTGCAACATCTTATGCCTTCTGAAACAGCCATCCTTTCGGAACACTCTACTGAAAGCTTGTTCTATTATAAGTATGCTACGAAGCAACTTCAATTGTTCGCCAATCGTCCTAAAAACGAAAGTCAATTCAAGACGGAACAGACACAAAAGAAAAAACCTCGTCTGGAAAATGGCCCAATCATAGTTGCCGTCGATACCAGTGGTTCCATGAGCGGAAAGCCATTGAAGATTGCATATTCCGTTCTTACGCAGCTCCTCAGATTGGCAAGAAAGCAGAAGCGTAAAGTCTTTCTGATGTCATTCTCTGTCAGAGCAAAGTTTCTGGATTTATCGTTTCCCCGTAATTGGATGCGACTAAATGCTTTCCTCGAAGACCGTTTCTCTGGCGGAACTGATGGAGAAGAAATGCTTAACAAGTCAATAAAAATGTTGCAGAGCAAATCCTTTGCAATGGCAGATGTCCTTATTATAAGTGACTTCTATTTTCCACTTCCTATAGAGCAGACAAAAAGTAAAATGCTCATTGAGCATAACAAAGGGACACGTTTTTATGGATTGAAGATAGGTAGTACGGATAAGCAGTATGATAAAATATTGGATAAGACATGGGACATCAAATAAAGAGAGAACCACAGTTTTGGATTAACCCGAACTTTCGGCTTAATTCACCTCATTTTCGTTTTGCATGGTTCATGGCTGACATGACAGTTCTTCGACAAGAAGCAATGATTAAGTCCGTGGAAAGGAAGGTGTATCAGACGAGTACACAATGTGTCGTATGTATGATAAACCCTGATCACAGTTCTCTTGACATTGTTTATGCAGACAATACGAATTTTGATAACCTAAGACTTCAGAAATGGCTACGTGAAATAATTCGTGACGAAATAATGCTAAGAGCCAAGATTGTCCTACCTCCTCGCTTACGCGAACTGGAACAGAAACATAATCTGCATGGAAATAGAGTATTCATCAAGAAACTTCGAGGCAATATTATGGGATGTTGCAGTGTATATAATGACATAAGCTTAATACCAGGACTAATCATCATGCCGCAGGCATTGATTGACAGCGTAATCCTGCACGAGATGGCGCATTACAAGCATAAACATCATCGAAAATCTTTTTGGAACTTCCTTTCTCAACTGCTTGGCGAGGATGCACGAACACAAAATGAGGCTATGGACATCGTGCTATCAAAATACTGGCTTCAAATAAAATTTCTGATGAAATGATATTTTTCTTTGACCTCTGCCAATCTGTGGCAGAGGTCGCTTTTTCCTTTGCACTCAGGATTGTTAAACAATATGAGAATTGATATGATTAATCTGTTCTTTAGAAATCGAAGGAAAAGTGAAAACGCCCTTGCCCCTTCGATCATTAAAATTATTGGCGTCGGAAATGGAGGAGTCAATGTGATAAACCATTTACAGACGCATGGGTTCAAGAAAGATTCTCTATGGGCATGTGACATGGATGGATCTGTAGTTAAACGCGCGGTGACGACTCATTGTCTGTTGCTTGGTCAAGATGGTCTGGGTTCAGGTAACAGCTCTGAACTTGCCAGAAAAGAGGCAAAAAAGAGAATCGGAGAAATCCGTTCGATGATTGACAAAGGCCATCCCGAAGTGACATTTGTTGTCGCATGCTTGGGTGGGGGCTGTGGTACTGGTGTTTCGCCGATTATTGCCGAAGAGTCCAGGAAAATGGGCATTAAGACTATTGGAGTAGTGACATTGCCTTTTGAATTTGAGGGGAGTCGCAAATTCAATCAAGCTACTGCAGGACTTGCGAAACTGGCAAAGAATACGGATGCCATGTTTGTCCTTAATAATCAATACATGCTCAATCACCATTCAGGGGCGTCGGTGATAACGGCGTTCTCAAAAGCAGACGAATTGATGAGGACGGTCGTGTGTAGCATTGTTGACTTCATAAATGCAAAGAACGACAAAAAGGCAGGAAATGGACTGTCCGGATATCTAAAAAAGAAATTCACCTGAATGTTTTTTATCTAAAACCAGAAAACTATGGCTGCAACAAAAAAGATGGATTTGCTCACCGCGATGGAGCAAATCGTGGAGAAGGCGAAGGGTTCCAAACTTGGCGCCGAGTTTTATCGTGAGGCGAACATATATATTGGATATGTAGCAGAAAGGCTCGAGCTGACCAAGGAGCAAAGTGTGATGTTGGCTCTGTTTGTTGAAAATAGCTTCAATTTCAGCATCTGTATCAGTAACTTCTGTGAATTTTTAGACTGCCGGACAACAAGAATTATCCGATACATGGCCGATATTGATGTTCTGGAAAAGCGCGAGTTTGTCAGATGCAGTCGCTGTGGCAAACACTCAACCTACAGAGTTCCGGCGGAGGTTGTTGACGCTTTCAAAAGGAATGAGAAATTTGTACCCAAGAACTGTTCGGGGCTTTCTTGTCAGGGGCTATTTGCGGAGATTGAAACTCTGTTTGAACTACGGGAAGCTAAGGAACTGACTTTTGATGCTATGGTGGAGAATATGCATCATCTGTTTGATTGTAATAAACAGCTGCTTTATGTTCAGAAGGTTAATAATTACGATTTGTTTGAAGAAGACGAAATGATGCTGATCCTTTTCTCGCATTTGTTTGTGAATCATAGCAACGACAATATTCATTTCTATGACATCGACTTTCTGTATGACGATAAGTCTGATTGGAGAAATTGTAAGACGTTGTTAGAAATTGGGGGACACGTGCTTATCATGGAAGGAATCGTAGAGAACAACAACAGCGATGGCTTTGTGAACAGAGAATCCTTCCGAATGACAGATAAAGCGAAAAGGGAACTTTTTAGCGAACTCAATCTTGCGGCTATGGACAAGAACATCAAACGAGGAGATGTTGTGAAAACGGAAGAAATTACGCCTAAAAGGCTTTTCTATGGGGAGAAGGTCGGCGCTCAGGTCGCAGAACTTGGGAAGTTATTGGAAGATGAGCAATATAACCATGTTCGGGCGAGAATGAAGGAGGCTGGTTTTCGGTGTGGTTTCACTTGTCTTTTCTATGGTGAACCAGGTACTGGCAAAACCGAAACGGTGTTACAGCTTGCAAGACAAACGGGGCGAGACATCCTTCAAGTCAATGTTTCGCAGATAAAGAGTATGTGGGTCGGCGAAAGCGAAAAGAACATCAAGCGGTTGTTCGATACGTATCGAGCTAAAGTGAAAGATAGCGCGATTGCCCCAATTCTCCTGTTCAATGAGGCTGATGCCATCATCAGCAAACGTCGGGAAGGGGCGGAGCGTGCAGTCGATAAGATGGAGAACTCGATTCAGAACATAATCCTGCAAGAAATGGAAACGCTGGATGGAATACTTATCGCAACAACCAATCTGGAACAGAATATGGATAAGGCTTTTGAACGCCGTTTCCTCTACAAGATAAAGTTTGAGAAACCAACCGTAGAAGCTCGCATGAGTATGTGGCGCGAAATGATACCAACTTTGGAAGAGGAGGACTCTCGTGTGTTGGCATCAAAGTACGACTTCAGTGGCGGTCAGATAGAAAATATTGCCAGACATTATACGATTGGAAACATCCTTCGTGGTGAGTCCAAGAACATCGTGGAAGAGTTGACCGTTTATTGTGACAGCGAAAGACTTGAGCCCCCAGGGAGACACAGAGTAGGATTCTGAAGATGAAGGTTTAGGAAAAACTTTGAAGTAGCTTGGGTAAAAAGCTCTCTGCCACAAACAAAAAAGCCCTGCGCAAACCACGCAGAGCTTTTCGTTGTTATGATGTTTGTGTGTTACTGCTTCAGTTGTGAAACTGTAATCTGAGGGAAAGGGAATCCGATGCCTTCCTCGTTGAAAGTCTTGTAGATGTTCTTCTGCATGTCGAAGTACACTCCCCAGTAGTCGGCAGACTTGACCCATGCTCTGACGGTGATGTTCACGCTGCTGGCAGCCAACTCGCCCAGTCCGATGAAGAGCTCGTGTCCAGCGTCGTTGAGCACTCTGCTGTCGGCGCCATAGACACGTGCGATGGTCTCTCTGACCTTCTCGAAGTCCACTCCGTATTCCACGCCGAAAACGAGATCCACTCTTCTGAACTCCTCTTTGCTGTAGTTCACAAGAGTAGAGCTTGATGTAGAGCTGTTAGGCAGGAAAATCATTTTGTTGTCAACTGTGAGAATGATGGTGTGGAAAATCTGTATCTCCTTCACGATGCCCTGCTGTCCGTTGGACTCGATGTAGTCGCCCACTCTGTAAGGCTTGAACAGGAGAATCATAAGTCCGCCAGCGAAGTTCTGCAAGTTGCCGCTGAGAGCCATACCGATAGCGACACCGGCAGATGCGATTAACGCAGCGAATGATGTGGTCTCGACACCGAGCGCGCTGATGGCTGCGATGAGCAGCATTACTGTCAGTGCGATGTTGACAAGGCTGCTGACGAAAGATTTGATGGCTGGGTCGATGTCTCTCTTTTCAAGAGCAGTCTTCACGAGCTTGTTTATGAACTTGATGATGTATCTACCGATGAAGTAGATGAGGAGGGCGGCAAGAAGATTCTTGCCAAACGCAACGCCAGAATCAATGAGGTTGCGGATCAATTCGTCTAATTTGTTCATTTTTTAAGTTTGTTTTTAGAATTATGTATGATGTCTCAAATTTAAGACTTTATTTTTAAGGAATGGATTGATTCGCCATTTCTTTGTATCTTTATGACCTTAAAATCCTCACTATCTCAAGGAATGAACAAGTCAGGAGATTCCATAAAAAATCAGTACAGAATCATGGGCGAGAAGTCAGCCCGTGAGCTCGGCGGCGAAGACGGGTGCATCGAGGTAAGCGGCGCTCGTGTGCATAATCTCAAGGACATAGACGTGTTGATACCGCGCGGCAAACTGTCTGTCATAACGGGACTGTCGGGCAGCGGCAAGTCGTCGCTGGCTTTCGACACGATATTCGCCGAAGGGCAGCGCCGCTACATTGAGACTTTCTCGGCTTACGCCCGAAACTTCCTTGGCAACCTTGAGCGCCCTGACGTTGACGAGATAACAGGCTTGAGCCCCGTAATATCCATAGAGCAGAAGACCACGAACAAGAATCCGCGCTCCACAGTGGGCACCACGACGGAGATTTACGATTATCTGCGTCTGCTGTTCGCAAGGGCTGGCGTGGCTTATTCCTATGTGACGGGCGAGAAAATGGTGAAATACACCGACGACGAGATACTCGACCTGATAAAAAAGAACTATGACGGCAAACGTGTCTATGTGTTGGCGCCGCTGGTCAGAGGCAGAAAGGGACATTACCGCGAGCTTTTTGAGCAGATAATAAAGCGCGGCTACTTGAACGTGAGAGTGGATGGCGAGCTGCGTGAGGTAATGCACGGCATGAAGCTGGACCGATACAAGAATCACGACATCGAGGTCGTGGTTGATAAAATGCCTGTTGACGGACGAGAGGACATAAAGAGGCTTAGGGAGTCGGTGGCTTCTGCCATGAAACTGGGCGACGGTGTTGTGCTGCTCATGGATAAAGATTCCGGCGCAACGCATTACTACAGCCGCCACTTGATGTGCCCAACGACGGGAATCTCATATTCCGAGCCGGCGCCTTACAATTTCTCGTTCAATTCGCCTAAGGGCGCTTGTCCTCGATGCAAGGGCTTGGGGCTGGTTGATGAGATAGACGTCGATTTGATGATTCCGGACAGAAGTCTCTCTATTGCCGAAGGCGGCATCCTGCCTTTGGGCAAGGCGAAGAAGAGCCTTGTGTTCTGGCAGATCGAGGCAATAGGCGAAAAGTACGGCTTTACATTAAAGACGCCTATCAAGGACATTCCGGATGAGGCTTTGGATGAGATACTCAACGGCACAACAGAGAAGTTGCATATAAAAAACGCGGCGTTGGGCTCGTCATCGAACTACTTCTCGTCGTACGAGGGTGTTGTCAAGTATATAAGAATGCAGCAGGATAGCTCGGCTTCGGCTACAGAACAGAAGTGGGCGAGCCAGTTCGTCAGAGAAACGACTTGTCCGGTGTGCGGCGGAGCGAGACTGAACCAGGAGGCTTTGCACTTCATGATAGACGGCAAGAACATTTCCGACCTTGCCGCAATGGACATTTCCGACCTGAAGGAGTGGGTGGACCATGTGGAGGACAGACTCTCGCCTCGTCAGCTGTCAATCGCCTCGGAGATATTGAAGGAAATACGCAGCCGATTGTCGTTCCTCGTTGATGTCGGGTTGGACTATCTGTCGCTTAACAGAGCCTCGGCTTCGTTGTCAGGCGGTGAGAGCCAGCGCATAAGACTGGCGACTCAGATAGGCTCGCAGCTTGTCAATGTGCTTTATATATTGGATGAACCGAGCATCGGCTTGCATCAGAGAGACAACGACCGCCTCATAAAGTCGTTGAAGCATCTCCGCGATATAGGCAACACTGTGGTGGTCGTGGAACATGACCAGGACATGATGATGTCGGCGGACTATGTTGTGGACATGGGTCCGAAGGCGGGACGAAACGGCGGTAATGTTATATTCGCCGGAACGCCTGAGGACTTGATGAAGGCGAACACCATGACTGCCGATTATTTGAGAGGAGTAAGGGAGATAGAGATTCCTAAGGTCTTGCGCGAAGGCAACGGCACTGAGCTTGTGCTGAAAGGCGCGAGAGGCAACAACCTTAAGAATGTGACGGTACACTTCCCCCTGCGCAAGTTCATCTGCGTGACAGGCGTGAGCGGCAGCGGCAAATCTACGCTTATAAACGAGACTCTGCAGCCGATACTCAGCAAGAAGTTCTATCGTTCGCTCAAAGATCCGCTACCTTACGATTCGCTGGAGGGTATCGAGAATATAGACAAGGTCGTGCAAGTGGACCAAAGCCCTATTGGACGAACACCGAGGTCCAACCCAGCCACATACACAGGCATTTTCAGCGACATAAGAAACGTCTTTGTGCAGACGCCGGAAGCCAAGTTGCGCGGCTATAAACCTGGACGATTCTCCTTCAACACTGCTGGCGGCAGGTGCGAGGCGTGCGGTGGCAACGGCTACAAGACCATAGAAATGAACTTCTTGCCCGACGTCTATATCCCTTGCGAGGAATGCCACGGCAAACGCTACGACCGAGAGACGCTCGAGGTCAGGTTCAAGGGCAAGTCAATCGCCGATGTTTTGGATATGACTATAAACCAGGCTGTCGAGTTCTTTGAGAATATACCGTCGCTGGTGGCTAAGCTCAAGGTGCTGCAGGATGTCGGACTCGGTTATTTGAAAGTCGGGCAGTCCAGCACAACGCTTTCCGGCGGCGAGAGCCAGAGAGTGAAGCTCGCTACCGAACTCTCTAAGCGCGACACTGGCAAGACATTGTACATCCTAGACGAACCGACGACGGGACTGCACTTCGAGGACATCAGAGTCCTGCTAATCGTCCTTCAGCGCCTGGTCGATAAAGGCAATACGGTCATAGTCATAGAACATAACCTTGATGTGATAAAAGTGGCGGACTATCTCATAGAGATGGGTCCGGACGGAGGCAAGGGCGGCGGTCAGCTGGTCTTTGCTGGCACTCCGGAGGAACTGGCGAAGAGTGGCAAGGGCTACACGGCTAAGTTCCTGAAACCGTATTTTACTAAAAAATAATCGCGAATATGCAAATGTCGCTGCATAGCTCTCTCCTGCTGGGGGAGGGCTATTTTTATAAATCCTTATAATGTTAAATTATATAGCGATTCTGTGTTAATTTAATATTGTCTAATTCTCTTTGTAGATGCAAACTGCGGACCTTTTTAAGTTAATTCTAAAATGTTAAATGTGATTATTTATTGTTTTTCAGTGTTTTATCAAGTTAAAAATTCTTATCTTTCGGTCGGTGATGCGCCACTCCGATAGAGTGTCATAATCTTAATTTTAGGATGAAGAAGCGTACAATATGGACAATAGCGATAATAATGACTCTTGCTTTTGCAGGGTTGCTCGTTATTCAGTTCTATTATTTCAAACAGGTGTCAATCGCTTTTGAACAGGACTTTAAGGAGAACGTGTCGCATGTGTTGTACAATGTTGCGCATGACCTTGAGGAGAATGAGGTGAAGCGTTTCCTTGATGCCACTTCGGATGAATTCGTCAAGAAATCTGTTGACAAACAGGTGGCTGAAATGCAGAGCATAGATGTCGTCATCTCTCCGGGTGATACGATAGACTTGTCTCAGACACTGCTGGCGCCTAAGCTGCAACTGAGCAACATGCATGGCGTGGGAACGATAGCGACGACATCGGAGGCGCTTTACGAGGAGTATAAGGAGAGATTTTACAAGTCAAGGACATTGCTCGACAGGGTGATTGTGCTGTGGATGAGAAAGTCGGCGGCGCTGCCAGTTGACCAAAGAATAAATTATGCCGAGCTTGACGAGATGCTGGTGGCCCGGTTTCGTGAGGCGGGCATAAAGTATCCGTTCCGTATTCAAGTGGTGAATGCCTCTGGCAAAATTTATCACAGTTTTAACTCGACTCACGACAGTATAAATTTCCATCAGCAGAATCCGGACGATTTGAATAGCTGCGCACAGAAGCTGTTCTTTGAGGATAAAGGATATGGGGAGATTTACTTGAATGTTACGTTCTTAACCGGCGGAACATTCATTCGTAAGTCAATAGACATGTTCCTGCCTTCGTTGATGCTGATAACGCTGCTTATGAGCATGTTCATATTGTCGCTGGTTCTTATATTCAGACAGACGACCTTGTCAAAGATGAAGAACGAGTTCATCTCGAGCATGACTCATGAACTCAAGACACCGGTGGCGTCGATTATGCTCGCTACGGAGATGCTGGGAGACGACACGGTCACGAAGTCTCCGGACTTCAGGAAGAAGATGGTCGGCATAATCACGTCTGAGGCGAAACGTCTGAAGATGCTTGTGGATAAGGTGCTGCAGACTTCTTTGTACAGAAGAGAGACACGGCGACTGAACTTTGAGGAGATAGACGCTAACGAAGTTGTGAGAGAGGCGGTGGCGACGTTTACACTGAAGGTTGAAGAGACTGGTGGAAAGATGGTGTCGAAAGTGGCGGCCAAGTCGCATTGGATTCTGGCTGACAGAGTGCATTTCACGAATGTCATCTTCAATCTTATGGAGAATGCTTACAAGTACAGAAAAATGGGCGACGGAGATGTGCTTCTGCTTAATGTGGCGACTAAAAACGATGGCGATAATATCGTGATTTCCATACAGGATAACGGAATCGGAATGAAGAAGGAGCATGTGCGCCACATATTCGAGAAGTTTTACCGAGTGCCTACGGGCAATGTCCACAATGTCAAGGGATTCGGACTCGGACTGGCTTATGTCCATGCCATGGTCGAGGCTCACGGCGGAAAGATTAAAGTGGACAGCGAATACAACATTGGATCGAAATTTACAATAATATTACCAACCTTAAAACAGTAGAACTATGGAACAGCAAACAACAATTCTATTATGCGAGGATGATGAGAACTTGGGCGTGCTGCTCAAGGAGTATTTAATGGCGAAGGGTCTGAGAGTTGAACTGCAGCCTGACGGCGAGGCCGGTCTGAGAGCTTTCACCAAGGACAAGTTTGACATCTGCGTGCTTGACGTTATGATGCCTAAGAAAGATGGTATAACACTGGCTAAGGATATCAGAAATCTCAATTCTGACGTGCCTATCATCTTCCTGACTGCCAAGTCCATGAAGGAGGATATACTTGAAGGATTCAAGGCTGGTGCCGACGATTATCTGTCCAAGCCGTTCTCGATGGAGGAGCTCCTCTACAGAATGGAGGCGATAATGCGCCGTGTGAGAGGCAAGAAGAACAAGGACGCGACAGTTTACAAACTCGGACAGTTCACTTTCGACACCAAGAAGCAGACACTCTCCCTTAACGGCGAGGACGTGAAGCTCACGACGAAGGAAAACGAACTGCTCTCGCTCCTGGCTGCCAATGCGAACAGCATCCTCGAGAGAAACTATGCGCTCAAGACCATCTGGATTGACGACAACTACTTCAACGCAAGAAGTATGGACGTTTATATCACAAAGCTGCGTAAGCACTTGCGCCACGACCCAACTGTCGGCATCATAAACATTCACGGCAAGGGTTATAAACTTATCGTCCCAGAACAGAGCGAAGAATAATAATTAAAGAAAAAAATCTTTAATTGAGATTGTGCTTCGATTTTTTGTGCTACTTTTGTGGCTTGCAATGTTGAGCGTGCAAAAGTAGCTCTTTTTATGCGCTCGCGTGTGTATTGTTTTGAAGGACAATAGATTAAATTATAAATAACTAAAAAACAAAATGGCAAATTTAGATTTGACAAAGTACGGCATCACTGGTGCTACTGTTATTGCCCACAATCCTTCTTACGAGAAGTTGTTCGAGGAGGAGACTAAGGCAGGTCTTGAAGGCTACGAGGTTGGTCAGGTTACTGAGCTCGGAGCAGTTAACGTAATGACTGGTATCTTCACTGGTCGTTCACCTAAGGACAAGTACATCGTTGATGACGCTAACTCTCACAACAACGTATGGTGGACTTCTGACGCATACAAGAATGACAACCACCCAATGTCTGAGGAGGTTTGGGCTAAGGTTAAGGACATCGCTAAGAAGGAGCTTTCTAACAAGAACCTTTATGTAGTTGATGCATTCTGCGGTGCTAACAAGGCTACACGTCTTGCAGTACGTTTCATCGTTGAGGTAGCATGGCAGGCTCACTTCGTAACTAACATGTTCATCCAGCCTACAGAGGAGGAACTTGCTAACTTCGAGCCAAACTTCGTTATCTACAACGCTTCTAAGGCTAAGGTTGAGAACTACAAGGAACTCGGTCTTAACTCTGAGACTTGTGTTGCTTTCAACACAACTTCACGCGAGCAGGTTATCATCAACACTTGGTACGGAGGTGAGATGAAGAAGGGTATGTTCTCTATGCAGAACTACTACTTGCCACTCCAGGGTATCGCTTCAATGCACTGCTCTGCTAACACCGATATGAACGGCGAGAACACAGCTATCTTCTTCGGTCTTTCTGGTACAGGTAAGACTACTTTGTCAACAGATCCTAAGCGTCTGCTTATCGGTGATGACGAGCACGGCTGGGACGACGAGGGTGTCTTCAACCTTGAGGGCGGTTGCTACGCTAAGGTTATCAACCTCTCTAAGGAGAACGAGCCTGACATCTACGGCGCAATCAAGAGAAACGCGCTTCTTGAGAATGTAACTGTAGCTGCTGACGGCAAGATCGACTTCGCTGATAAGAGCGTGACTGAGAATACACGTGTGTCTTACCCAATCGACCACATCAAGAATATCGTAAAGAAAGTAAACGGCAAGTCTGCAGGTCCTGCTGCTAAGAACGTTATCTTCCTTTCAGCAGACGCATTCGGAGTGCTTCCTCCAGTGTCTATCCTGACTCCAGAGCAGACTCAGTACTACTTCCTCTCTGGCTTCACAGCTAAGTTGGCAGGTACAGAGCGTGGCATCACAGAGCCTACTCCAACATTCTCTGCTTGCTTCGGTCAGGCATTCCTCGAGTTGCACCCAACAAAGTACGCTGAGGAACTCGTTAAGAAGATGCAGAAGTCTGGCGCTAAGGCATACCTCGTTAATACAGGTTGGAATGGAACAGGCAAGCGTATCTCTATCCCTGATACTCGTGGTATCATCGACGCTATCCTCGACGGTTCTATCCTGAAGGCAGAGACTAAGAAGGTTCCTTACTTCGATTTCGAGGTTCCAACTGCTCTTCCTAATGTAAACCCAGCTATCCTTGACCCACGCGACACTTACGCTAACCCTTCTGAGTGGGAGGTTAAGGCTAAGGATCTTGCTGCGCGTTTCATCAAGAACTTCGACAAGTACGCAACTAATGATGCTGGTAAGGCTCTTGTTGCTGCTGGTCCAAAGCTCTAATCGAGAAAATAGCTTAAGCTATCATAATAAGACGGGTGTCCGCAAATGCGGATGCCCGTTTTTGTTTGCCAGTTTTCTTATATTTGCCATGAAACTCAATTTGGAAAAGCGAATGAAGAGCATTATGTATAAGACTTCTGGCACTTGCAGCCAGTTCGTGGAGATGGAGGCTGATGAGAACAACGTGGTGACGCGCGCTGTCGTAGTGGGCGGCTGCCATGGCAATCTGCATGGCATCTGCAAACTTATTGTCGGGATGAGGCTTGAGGATGTGAAGGAGCGTCTTTCAGGGATAAGGTGCGGCTCGAAGCCAACAAGCTGTCCCGACCAGATAGCCAAAGCTATAGAAGAACTGGAAAAACAATGATGCGGAGATTATGGATGTGATGACGAAACAGCAACGGCACGACTGCATGGCTCGTATTAAAGGAAAGAATACGAAGCCGGAGCTGATAGTGCGCCGTTTCCTATGGTCACATGGACTGCGTTATCGCATAAATTATTCGCGTCTGCCGGGCAAACCGGACTTGGTGCTCACGAAATACCGCACCGTGATATTTGTGAACGGATGCTTCTGGCACGGGCATGACGGATGCCGCTATTACCGTCTGCCGAAGTCTAATGTGGAGTACTGGACAAGTAAAATAGAAAACAATAAGGCGCGTGACCAGCGTGACAGAGAACTGCTCTCGAAGATGGGGTGGAATGTCGTGCAGATATGGGAGTGCCAGCTTTTACCTAAAAGCAGAGAAGCGTATTTAGAAAGTCTGTTGAATTTGCTTGACGGAATATTCTTGGAGTCGCATTCCGTTAAACGTTATGCATTGCCGGACGATGACGATTTGGCGATAGCCGCAGAAAACTCTGATTGACAGAAAAGAATAAATAATGCCTTGCGCGGTTGGTACATTTGTTGCTTTTCTGCCAAAATGGATTATCTTTGAAAATTCAAGTGAGTAACCTTAGATTTAGTATAAACACAAAAGAATAAGAAAAATGAAGAAAAGACTGGTTGTAATGGCCTTGGCGATAGCTGGATTGAGCTTGTCGTCGATGGCAAAGGACGTGAAATTGACAAACAATCCTTGGAAGGATGTGAACCAAGTGCTTAAGCAGATTAAAGCTCCTAAGTTCAAGGAGAAGAAGGTCTTTGATATAACGAAGTTCGGAGCGGTGAATGGTGTTGAGGATTACAAGGTGAACGCTGTGAACAAGGCTATCGAGGCGGCTTCGGCAGCTGGCGGAGGCGTAGTGCTTGTGCCTGCGGGAACTTATTATACTGGCCCTGTTACTCTCAAGAGCAACGTGAAGATTCATCTTGCAGACGGAGCTGTGCTGAGATTCTCTACAAATCCTAAGGATTACGAGCCAATGGTCAAGACACGTTGGGAAGGCTGGGACTGCATCAACTATCATCCGCTGATATACGCATACGGCGAGAAGAATGTCGGCATAACTGGCAACGGAACGATTGACGGTCAGGCTACTGATGACAACTGGTGGCCATGGAAGGGCAAGAAGGAGCATGGATACAAGGCTGGAATGATAAGTCAGGAATGGAACGGCACCAAGGAAAATGGCGGCCGTAACAAGTTGGCGAGAATGGAGGAGCAGAATGTTCCTATGGAGCAGAGAATCATGAAGGAAGAAGACAGATTGCGCCCTTCGTTCGTCGAGTTCTACAACTGCGAGAACATAATACTTGAAGGCTTCACGCTTATCCGTTCACCATTCTGGTGCCTGCACCCAATGCTCAGCAAGAACGTGATAGTAAGAGGCGTGACAGTGAGCAGCCACGGACCTAACAATGACGGTTGCGACCCTGAGAGCTGCGAGTTCGTGCTGATTGAGAACTGCAAGTTCGACACTGGCGACGACTGTATCGCGATCAAGTCCGGCAAAAACAACGACGGACGCCGCTGGGCAAGACCAACCAAGAATGTCGTAGTGAGAAACTGCGAGATGAAGGACGGACACGGAGGCGTGGTGCTCGGCAGCGAAATATCAGGAAATGTGAGCAACGTGTGGGTTGAGAACTGCGAGATGGACAGTCCAAACCTCGACCGTGTGATAAGAATCAAGTCTAATCCTATACGTGGCGGACAACTGGAGAATTTCTTCATCCGCAACATAAAAGTCGGTGTCTGCAAGGAGGCTGTGTTCAGAGTCGAGATGAAGTATGAGCATGTAACAGAAGGTCCTAACATGCCGCTTGTGAAGAACTTCATAATGGAGAATGTTACAAGCAATGGCAGCAAGTATGGCGTGTGGATTGACGGACTTGAGAACACTCCGCAAAAGCAGGTTACAGGCGTGACTCTCAAGAACTGCTCTTTTGACAATGTGAAGACTCCGCATAAGATAGTCGGAGCGGAGAATGTGAAATTCGACAATGTCAAGATAAACGGTTCTCTTGTCGAGATTAAGTAAAAAACGAGATTGGATGGGTGACCGGCGGTTGCCCATTCTTTTTATAACTCAAAAAAACAGTCATTATGAAAGCACGTAATTTATTTCTGTCGCTGGCGCTTTCGCTGCTCGCAGTCAATAATGTTTGTGCGGAAGGCGACACCATAGAGACGAAGGTCTTCGATGTCAAAGGCGTGGGACTTAAGATGGTTAAGATTCCTGCCGGTTCGTATATGGCAGGCGCGCAGAACGTTAATCCGTCTTTGCCTAATTATGACCCTAATGCAAAAGCGGACGAAAGTCCTGTTCACAAGGTCAATCTTGACTCGTTCTGGATGGGAGAGACCGAGGTGACTCAGGAACTCTGGCAAGCCGTCACAGGTTCTGATGCCAAGAAAGAGGGCTGGAGCAAGAAGGTTGGCAAGGGTAATGATTTCCCTGCGTACTATCTGAGCTACAACGAAATTTCGCAATTCATCACCAAATTGAATCTGTACATGCTGGAGTCTGACAAATTGCCTGCGGATATGGAATTTGCTCTGCCTACTGAGGCTGAGTGGGAGTATGCTGCTCGTGGCGGCGATTCTTTGAGCATTTACGCAGGAAGCGACAGCATAAACTATGTCGCATGGTACTGGGGCAATTCGGAGTCTCAGGTTCACAAGGTCGGCGAGAAAAAGGCTAATGCTTTTGGGCTTAAGGACATGACTGGAAACCTTTGGGAATGGACGTCGGATTTGTATTTCCAGTATCCGGACCATGAGGTGAAGAACCCTGTAGTGAACGGCAAACTGGACGTGAGAGTGCTGAAAGGCGGCAGCTGGATGGTCAACGAAAAGAAGAACCGGCTGACTGTCAGACAGCAGTGCGGTCAGGACTTTGAGTATGTGGACTATGGCTTCAGGTTAGTCTTGCGCCATGTCAATAAATAGCAGAGTCGTATATAAGGTGGTGAAATGGACGGTCGCAGTGCTGTCCTACGCATTCCTTGTGTATGTTCTGCTTACTTTCGACTCCTATTCGGAACTGTTATCGCAGTGGGAGGACTCGTTTTCTGCAGGGCGATGGGGCTGGCTGCTGTTTGTTTTTCTGCTGTGGCCGGTCAATCTGTCCTTGGAAGCGCTTAAGTGGCGGTTTTTGA
The DNA here is from genome assembly GCA_017937025.1 of Paludibacteraceae bacterium. GTDB lineage: Bacteria > Bacteroidota > Bacteroidia > Bacteroidales > Paludibacteraceae > UBA4363. The sequence goes on from JAGBEJ010000005.1 coordinate 63,352, forward strand.
CGTCTAAACTGCAAAGGCTTGGCTTTGGACAGGCGTTTCTGTCTGTGCTGGCTGGCGATGTCGCGGCTTTCTTCACTCCGAATCGTTTGGGCGAGGTCGCAGGCAGATGCATGTTTTTGAATGAGGAGAATAGGCTGAAGGGCATATCGCTTACCGTGAGCAATGGCGTTAGCCAGACTTTGGCTATATGCCTGTTCGGCGTTCCGTCTCTTGTGCTTTCGGCAGTCGCTTATGGCAAGGACGGCGTGACAAACTCGCATGTGGTCTTGTTCGTGTGCCTGTTTTTGGCGATACTGCTTGTTTATGCGTTCTTGCCGAGGATATTTGCCTTCCTTTCGGGATTGAGTCGGGTGCCATCGTCGGTTGTGCGCTTCCTGGAGCCGTTGTGCGCTCATACGGGTGCCGATCTTGCCAAGGTCTTGTTTGTGTCGTCGTGCAGATATGTCGTGTTCTCATTGCAGTATTATTTTATGCTGCGTTTCTTTATGATTGACCTGTCGTTGGCGTATGGGGCAATCTTTATTGCTACGAATTATTTAATTATTACCTTTGTACCTTCAATGTCCTTCTCTGAATTGGCAGTTAGGGCAGGTGTCGCATCCGTTGTTTTCGCTCCGTTAACCGACAATATGATAGGAGTGATGGCGACGGGAGCCAGTACGTGGCTGGTGAATTATCTTCTGCCTATGCTGCTTGGCTCTGTGGTGTGGCTGAAATATAATCCAGAGAAAAAGAAAAACTTGGAGAGTTATGGATAAAACATTCGATTTTGAGTCAATCAGACCTTACAGAGACAACGAAATTCATGATGTGATAACTTCGTTGCTCAATGAACCGCAGCTCGTTTCGCTGTTGCCAGTCTTGTTCCCAGGGCAGGACATCGAGAAGTTCAAGCAGCATTTGCTCGGTTTGCAGAATATTCATGAGTTTCAGTCGAGCGTTATCAAGGCCTATCTCGACGGAATAGAGAAAATCGCAACTGACGGAGTGGAACTTAATGGCTTTGAGAATATAGACACGTCCAAGGCGTATATTTTCATATCTAATCACAGGGATATAATCCTTGACTCGGCGTTCCTGAATACTCACTTGATAGCTGCGAATGTGCCTCTGACAGAAATCGCGATAGGCGACAATCTGTTGATATTTGAGTGGATAAGGAAATTGGTGAGACTGAACCGCAGTTTCATCGTGGAGCGCAATTTGCCGGTTCGTCAACAGCTGGACAGTTCGTTGAGATTGTCGGCTTATATAAGAGACTCAATATCAAATAGAAACCGCAGCGTGTGGATAGCTCAGAGAGAAGGCCGCGCGAAGGACTCAAACGACAGAACCCAAGTGGCTCTGCTTAAAATGTTCAACATGAGCGGCAATGGCACTTTCGCAGAGAATTTCAAAGAGATAAGCCTGTGTCCGCTGAGCATAACATACGAGTATGACCCTTGCGACTACCTGAAGGCTAAGGAATTCCAGCAGAAACGTGACGACGCTTCATACAAGAAGTCGCAGGCGGACGATTTGCTGAATATGAAGACTGGCGTTTTGGGCAAGAAAGGCCGTGTGCGTTTCCAGATTACAGGTCCGATGGACAAGGAGATAGATGAGATAGTTTCAAAAACTTCGGTCAAGAACGAGCAGCTGACAATGCTTGCCGACGCAATAGACCGCCGCATACATAAGAATTACTCTATATTCCCAAATAACAAGGTGGCATACGACGAACTGTTCAATGAGAATCGTTTCGCTGGAGAGTACACTAAAGAGGAAAAGCAGCGCTTTGATGATTATTTGGAGGGCCAGCTCCAGAAGATAGAGCTGGAGAATAAGGATTCTGTATATTTGCGCACTAAGATGCTTGAAATGTATGCGAATCCTTTGGTGAACCATCTTAAGGCAATAGAATAAAATGGAAATAAGAAAGAACAAAGAGCGCCAGAAGGCTCTTGACGAGGCAGTCTCAAAACTGACCGAACAAGCGGGGCTGGAGACTGTCGGATTCCAGTCGGAGACGGATTTTTCCATGCCTTCGACCAAGACTTTGCGCAGAATAGTCAATCTTTCGCGTTCGGTGCTGTTCCCTGGCTATTACGAGGAGGCTCCTGCGAATCCTTATAACATAACATATCACATCGGTGTCGGCGTGGAGGAACTGCACAAACTGCTTGTTGGGCAGATTGTGGCAGGCTTCAATTTCACGGATGAAGGACTGAGCGAGGATGAGAAGGTCGACCTCTGGGACAAGGCTGACGCGATAGCCACAGACTTCGTGGCCAAGTTGCCAGAACTCAGAGCTGTGCTTTCTACTGATGTTGTGGCTGCGTATAACGGCGACCCGGCAGCAAAAAGCTACGGCGAGGTTATCTTCTGCTATCCCGTGCTCAAGGCATTGGTTAATTACCGTGTCGCTCATGAATTGCTAAAACTCGGTGTGCCTCTTATTCCTCGTATAATAACTGAGTTGGCGCACTCGGAGACCGGAATAGACATACATCCAGGCGCTGTCATAGGCAAGTATTTTACGATAGACCACGGTACTGGCGTTGTGATAGGCGAGACGGCTGTCATAGGCAATAATGTCAAGCTGTATCAGGGCGTGACGCTCGGTGCTAAGAGTTTCCCTCTTGATGAAGACGGAAACCCAATCAAGGGCATTATGAGGCACCCTGTGATAGAGGACGACGTGATTGTGTACAGCAACGCATCGATACTTGGCCGTGTGACAATAGGGCGCGGTTCGGTGATAGGCGGCAACGTGTGGATAGTGAACGATGTGCCTCCAGGTTCGAAGGTCTTCCACGATGGCAAATAATTAATGACACTCGTTTATAGAAACGTATAATAAATTTTTTGATGAAAGAAACATTCCCGATAATGGGTAAGACCTACAAAGGTCTAGAAGAAGTCCTGGCAAAAGAGTTGCAGGATATGGGCGCGCAGGATATAGAGGTCGGCAACAGAGCCGTCAGCTTCAAAGGCGACAAGTCTTTGCTTTATAAAGTCAACCTGTGTGCGAGAACTGCTACCAGATTCCTCGTGCCGCTGGTGACATTTGAAGCGCGTGATGCCGATGAACTCTATGCTAAGGCGAAGGCTATCGATTGGAGCGAGTACCTAAGCGCAGATAACACATTCTCAATAGATTCGACAGTTTACTCTGAGACATTCACGCATTCCAAATTCGTGGCGTACAGGGTGAAGGACGCGATTGCCGACCAGTTCATGGAGAAAGAGAACAAACGTCCGTCGGTGAGTCTTACCAATGCCGATTTGATGATAAACGTGCATGTCTCGGAGACAGTGTGCACTATTTCTCTTGACAGTACTGGAGAATCATTGCACAAAAGAGGCTACCGTGTGGGACAGACCGAGGCGCCTATCAGCGAAGTGCTTGCCGCAGGAATGCTGCTGCAGGCAGGATGGGACGGTAGCACCGACCTCATAGACCCGATGTGCGGCAGCGGGACGATTGTCATAGAGGCAGCGCTTATAGCATTGAACATTCCTCCAGGAATATTCCGCAAGGAGTTCGCTTTCGAGAAGTGGAGAGATTTTGACAAGGAATTGTTCGATGAACTTTATAACGACGACAGTTTTGAGCGTGAGTTCAATCATAAGATTTATGGCTCGGATATTTCTGTGCCTGCCATAAGAATAGCAGAACAGAACGTCAAGAGCGCAGGACTGACAAAGTACATAGAACTGAACGCAGTCAGCATACAAGACATAGAGATGCCGGAGACTGCGAAACTCATGGTGACAAATCCTCCTTACGGCGAGAGATTGAAGCCAGAGAAGATACAAGACCTTTACGGCGACATAGGCAGAATGCTCAAGCAGAAGTTCACTGGCGGAACTGCTTGGGTGATAAGCAGCGAGGAAACATACCTCTCATGCATCGGCATGAAGCCGTCACAGAAGATTCATCTCATGAATGGCGAGATGGACTGTTTGTACTGCAAGTACGAGGTGTTTGCCGGCAAGCGTGAGGATTTTGTGAAGGAGAAGATTAGGAACGGAGAATACCATAAAGAGGAGGAGAAACCAGAATTCAAGCGCACGGAGCGCGGACACTTCAGTTTTGAGAAGGAAACACGCTCTTTTGATGATTTCAAGAGAGAGCGCAAGGATGATCGCGAACGTCGTCAGCATAGCGGACGCCGTTTCTACAGCGACCGTCCGCAAGACCGGAACTATGGCGAAAACAGAGGCGGCAGAAGAGATGATAGGAGGGACGACAGGAGGGACGATGGTTTCCGTCCACGCAGAAGCAGAGAAGAATTCTCTCGCGACGACAGAGATTTCCGCAAGGACTCTAAGTTCGGCAGGGATAGAAAACCGTTTGGCAAGTTCAGAGATTCGGAGAAACCTTCAAGAGGCTTCAAAAAGGACGGATGGAAAGACGGTGACAGAAAAGAACGCGGTGACCGAAGAAAGTTCAGGGACGATGACCGAAAAGGTTTTAAGTCGGGCCGTGGCGAAGGCAAGTCGTTCGGCCGAAAGGGCTCTTTCGGGGCGAAGGGTGGCCGCGACAACTTCAAGAAGCGCAATGAAGGAAGACGTAAGGATTCATGGGGCGACGAAGAAGATTAATCGGATTTAATGATAGGGGCAGGGCGTGCTGAGAAGGCACGCCTTGTTTTTTTTAATAGACGCAGTTTGTGCAAATGTCTACGCTTGTCCTGCGTTTCAGGACTGTGGCTCTGAATTCGTTTGCGCTCTTCCCGTGCCATATTTCCTTGAGTGTAGAGTGCTTTATGTTGCCGAAGGAATGTTCGGCGTTTTTGTCAAAGCTGCAAGGTGTCACGTCGCCGTCAATTGTGAAGCAGGCGGACGTGAAGACGCGTGCGCATCTGTTGTGCAGTGTCCTTTTGATAGAGTAGGTGCCGTCGTCGAGTTTTATGTATCGAGAAAAGGATTCATTTGTCGGAATCAGTTCGTTCCCTTGCTTGTAGTCGTATATTTGAGCGGTTTTCAGCGTGAATTTGTCGGCGCCGTAAGTCTTAGCCAAGTTCCTTGCCGCATCGACTTCGTTTTCGTTGTGCTTGAACAGCAGCATCTGCATCTCTATCAGAGGTTTGCTCTTTCGAGATTTCTTTTTTTCGTCGGCGATGAGTCTTATAGCATTGAGCGCTTTGTCAATCTGTCCTCCAATCCTGTATTTCTCATAACTTTCCTGTGTGGCTCCGTCAACAGACACGATAATCTTGTCAAGTCCAGAGGCGACGATTCTTTCGGCGAGTTCGCTGTTTATCAGCTGTCCGTTGGTTGAAGTGGCGGTGTAAATGCGCTTCTTGTGGGCGTATTTCGCCATTTCGCAAAAGTCCTTGTTCAGGAAGGGCTCGCCTTGCAGATATAGGGTTGTGTAAAGCGCGTGGCCGCTGATTTCGTCGATGATTGTCTTGTATAAATCCATTGACATTGTGCCTCGTCTGCGTGTTAGCGCGAGTGTGCCGGAAGGGCATTGTGGGCATCTCAGATTGCAGCAGCTGGCGATTTCGACAGAAAACAAAAAAGGCATTCCGTAGCAGTGAGGCTTATGGGTGATGGCAGACAACAAATACCCGCAATATGACCATATCGCGTTCGTTGTTTTCCTTATAAACGAAAGACTGTAGGCTCGCTTCATTGGCGCTTTTTATGAATTGCGAATTAATGCCAAAATAAAATTGTAAACAAATCTTAAATCAAGGCGATTTCACACTTCAAAAATAGGTAATTTGATTTATTATTAAGATTTTTGTAAAATATAATTGTGGAAAATACACAAGAACAGAAATAACAAACTAATAAAAACAAAGAAAAATTATGAAGAAGCACTTATTGGTTGCTTTGGCGGCTTTGACAATGACATTAGGCTTTATGTCATGTAAGAAAATGGGTCCGCTATCCCAAGAGTATTTCAAAGTCACTCCTGCCGTTCTTGAGGCAAAGGGTGGAGTTGTTAATGCTACTATCACTGGTACATTCCCAGAGAAGTATTTGAAGAAGAAGGCTACAGTGACACTGACTCCAGTGTTGAAGTACAATGGCACTTCCGAGAAGCTTACAGCTGCTACATTCCAGGGCGAGGCTGTTAAGGGCAACAACAAGAAGATCTCTTACAAGGCAGGTGGAACTTACACACACCGTGTTCAGTTCGACTTCAAGCCAGGCATGGAGAAGTCTGAGCTTTACCTGACATTCCAGGTTAACACAGGCTCAAAGACATTTGACCTTCCTGAAATTAAGGTTGCAGACGGTATCAACTGCACATACATGTTGGCTAAGGCAGAGAACCTCGAGCCTGCATTCGCAGCAGATGAGTTCTCACACTCAATAACTTCAACTCAGAGTGCTGACATCAACTTCCTCGTCGCTAAGACAAACATCCGCTCTTCTGAGTTGGACAAGGAGGAAATCAAGGCTTTGGCTGAGAAGCTGAGCCAGGTTAGCACAACAGAAGGTTCTAAGGTGGAAAGTGTTGAGATTTCTGGTTATGCATCTCCAGAAGGTTCTGTCAGCTTGAATACAAACTTGGCTGAGGGGCGTGAGAAGGTTGCTGTAGATTACATGAACAAGCAGCTTAGCAAGATCAAGCAGAACGTAGAGATTGATTCTAAGTACACATCTGAGGACTGGGATGGTTTCCAGGAACTTGTTCAGAAGTCGGATATTCAGGATAAGGCGCTTATTTTGAGCGTGCTTTCTCAGTTCTCTGACCCAGATCAGAGAGAGGTTGAGATTCGTAAGTTGAGCGCAGCATACAAGGTGCTTGCTACTGACATTCTCCCACAGCTCCGTCGTTCTAAGATGAAGGTTGTGACTTCTATCTCTGGCAAGACTGACGATCAGCTCAAGGCTGCAGTCAAGAACGGTGAGCAGCTCTCTATAGAGGAACTTCTCTACACAGCAACTCTTACAGAGAATGCTAAGGAGAAGGAGGATATCTATCAGAAGGCGGTTGACCAGTATCCAGATGACTGGAGAGCAGTCAACAACCTCGGTGCTGCTAAGTATCTCCTCGGCGACTTCGCTGGCGCAGAGAAGTTGTTCTCTAAGGCTATGGATATGAATTCTTCAGCAGACGAGACAAACTACAACTGGGGTATCATAAAGCTCCGCAACGGAGAGAACAAGATAGCTGAGCAGTTCCTCGGAAAGGCAGCTGGACTTGGCGACAAACTTGACGCTGCTCTTGGTGTGGTTTATCTGCACAAGGGTGACTACGGCGCAGCTAACAAGGCTCTCGACGGCGACAAGACAAACAACGCTGCTATCGGCAAGCTCGTAGTAAGAGACAACGCTTCTGCTGAGACTATCCTCAACTCAGTTGAGACTCCAAACGCTCTCACTCACTACCTGAAGGCTATCGTAAACGCTCGCAAGGGCAACAAGACAGCTTTGGTTTCTGAGTTGAAGCAGGCGGTAAGCGACAGCGACCTTAAGAAGCGTGCTAAGGTGGACATCGAGTTCGCTAAGTATGCGTCAGAGTCAGACTTCGCTGCTGTAGTAAAGTAATTCAGTATTAATTGAAATATGTTGGCGGAAGGCATTCCCTTCCGCCATTTTTTTTATCATAAGGTTTGAAAAAGGCTTACTTTTGTATTCTGAAATCTTAGGTATGAAAATCGGGAATATTTCTTTCGAAGACTATCCGCTGTTTCTTGCTCCAATGGAGGATGTGACAGACCCAGCGTTCCGTTTGACTTGCAAACGCTTCGGCGCAGACATGGTTTATACAGAATTCGTGTCGGCTGATGCGTTGATACGCAGTGTTAAGCGTACGGAGCAGAAATTGTTCATGTCTGACGAAGAACGTCCGGCTGCGATTCAGATATACGGGCGTGACCCAGAGACAATGGCTGAGGCTGCGCGCATAGCCGAAACAGCAAATCCCGATGTCATAGATATAAATTGTGGATGCCCTGTGAAGAAGATTGCAGGCAAAGGAGCCGGCGCCGGGCTTTTGCAGAATATCCCTCTCATGCTGGAGATTGTGAAGGCGGTGGTGAACGCCGTCAAGGTGCCTGTCACAGTAAAGACCCGTTTGGGGTGGGACCCGGAGGCTGCGAAGCCTGGAAGCGGCAGAGGCATAACTGACATAGCGGAGATGCTGCAGGACTGCGGCATAGCAGCGCTGACTGTGCATGGCAGAACGCGCGAGCAGATGTACACGGGCGAGGCTGACTGGAGCCTTATAGGCGAAGTAAAGAACAATCAGCGCATCAAGATACCGATAATCGGCAATGGCGATGTGACAACGCCGGAGAGAGCGAAGGAATGTTTCGACAAGTACGGAGTCGATGCCGTGATGATAGGTCGTGCGACGATAGGAGCGCCTTGGCTGTTCAGAGATGTGAAGTCGTATCTGAAGAGTGGTGTGCTGCCGGAGGAACTGACTTGGAAGGAAAAACTGGAGATACTCAAGGGGCTTGTCGATAGCAATATCGAGAAATTAGACGAGCGCCGAGGCATATTGCATAGCCGCAGGCATCTGGCAGCGTCGCCGGTGTTCAAGGGCATTCCTCATTTTCGCGACGTGCGTGTGGCGATGCTCCGCGCCGAGGGTTATGACGAACTGATGTCTATAATAGACGGCATAAACTTAGAAAATCACACAAGAGACGGTGTAATAGCAACGGACAAATGAAACGAAGAAGGCTGGGAGGACGCTTCTATAAGAGAGGCTTTATCGTACTGTTAGTGGCATGTGCGCTTGCCGTAGCAGGTTATTATGTGCATGCGGCGTTTTTCAATACTGACTGGAGCATTGAGGACGACCTATATGGCAATGTGTTTCCGTCGGTCGTGATTTCCACCGCCAATGCCGACCGTTCCACTATTGTGAAGAACGACACGAATGTTATAGGCAGTTCGAAAAGCCCTTTCGCCATCAAGTTCAGAAACTCGTCGCCCAATGCGAGAGTCCGCATAATAATAAATGAGACAGAGTTTTTCCACAAGTCTGTTTACGAGGTTGTGGCGGAGAAAATGGGGCAGACCTATGTCGCTTATCCTGACATAATATGGAAATACGATGCTTTGCGTGCCAACAAACAGCCGAAGCCTTTCACACTGAGCGTGGAGATAGACAAGGGATTCTTGGACCACAGCTACAAGAGCCGTTCTTTCTCGATGAGAAGCGTCAACGAGTGTCTGCTTGGGTATCGTGACCATTCAGGCAAGTACCACAGCACAAGCTATTTTTACGCGGCTTACGTGGACGAGGAGAACGGCATGATAGACTCAATCCTTCATGATGCGCTGCAGACGGGCATCGTCAAGCAGTTTGTCGGCTACCAGTTCGGTGGACCGGCAAGGGTGAAAAAGGAGGTCTTTGCGATATGGTATGCGCTGCAGAAACGAGGCTTCAAGTACAGCTCGCTCACGAACACAAGCCTTTCGTCGCAGTCGTTGTTCACGCAGAGAGTCAGGCTGATAGACGATTCATTCAAGTCCAAGCAGCTTAACTGCGTCGACGGCACAGTGCTGTTCGCAAGTGTGCTTAAGGGCGTTGGCATAGATCCGGTGCTTGTCCGTGTGCCAGGCCACATGTTCTTAGGCTTTTATTTGGACAAGAAGCATACGAAATGCTCGTTTTTAGAGACAACGATTATAGGCACTGTTGATGTGAATGAGGCGGAGAGGGAGCTCGGCGAGATAGGCGCTCATAATAAGTCGTTGGCTAAATTCAATCATGCCATGGATGTGGCTAATGAGAAGTACTCATTGTGCAAGTCGCGCTTCGGCAATTCGTCTAATCCGAATTATATGTATTTGGAGTTGAATAAGGCGATGAGAGAAGTGGTTCAGCCTATTGGACGCTGATAATCGGCACTTTTTAATATACTTGATAAGTTTTTTCCATAGTTGACAACATCAAATATCGTTTGAAACATCCATCTTTGCTGCCAAGATAGTTAGTTAATTGTGGAAAGGCGGGATGTCCAGTAATTGGAGTCCTGCTTTTTTCTTTTGAAAAATAGAGGCTGGCGTTTTTGCCAGCCTCTATTTTGAGTTATTGCTTTATATAGGTTATTTCTCCAAGGGTTATTTTGTTCCCTTTCCTACTGTAGTTAGATGTTTCTGTTCCATATTCTGATATGCATGTAATTTTGTTCCCTTTGATTTCATAAGTGTATTCAACTATTTCTTCTATTTCGCCATAGGAAGTACATGTCCAGATCATTGTGTTTCCTTTGACGTTAAGAGTGAATAATTCGTAAGGATCCATGTCTTCATCTATGTATGTTCCTTCTGGTATTAACTCGTCTTTGTCATCGTTAGAACATGCCGTTAATCCGAATGCTGTGATTGCCAATAATGTAATAGTCCAGTTTGTTAGTAATTTTTTCATGGTTGTAAATCTTTTTTTGTTGCTCTTACTCTATTTTTTACGGATTTTCAGATGCTTCCGCAAGTTCCTGTGGCCTGTTTATAGACAAAAAGAAAAGCGTGGAACTTTATTCGCAATATTAGAATTCTGAGGTTCTGGACTTACCTTGTAAACCAAATATGTACGAAAAAGCCCACGCATGAAACGTGAGCGTTCATCGCTTAACTTGGTTTACATTCATGAAATTGTCCAGATTCCAGAACCCTAAGTTTTTGCTTTAAACGCTTTATCTATGTGTCTTTCTTGTGTGAAATGTCTGTTTTGTTTTTCTCTTCTTTTTGTGGTTAATGTTTTTTATTCTTGAATCACTGACACAAATATATGCCATTATTTTAAAATGGCGCTTTTGTCGTGAGTGATAATGTGGTTAGTAATATACAAAAAAAAGTCCCCAGCGATTTGTGCCGCTGGGGACCTTTGTATTTTCGTCAGTCTAAATTCTTACTTAAACTTGACTTGAGAAGTTTCTGCTCCGTTGAGAATCTCAACTCTGTTCTTGTCGATCTTCACATTCTCGAATGTGATGTTCTTGGTCTCAGGGTTGAGGATTTTTGCATAAACTCCAGAAGCAGGCGCCTTGTCGATGTTCTTGAACGCGATGTTCACAGACTTGTTCAGGCTGAATGTAGGAGAAACCGGTGTGTCTATAGTGACATTGTTGAATGTGATGTTCTCCGAGCGGAAGGTTGTCACTCCGCTGTTTGCTTTGATGTGCACATTGTCGAAAGTCACGTTCTTGACATTGAGGTCGGCTGTTCCGCCTATTACGATAGCGCCCTTTGCTCCGTCGCAGTAGATATTCTTGAAGAAGAAGCTGTCGAAGTCTGGCACTAAGTCGAGTTTCTTGTCAACCGCAGTGCCTTCCACAGCCGCGTCTTTGTATGTCAGCTCGAACTCTACAGCGTTGCCAGAGAGATCCTTCATGTAGATGTCCTGGATGTAGATGTTCTGCACTCTGCCGCCTCGTCCTGCACCGCTCTTCACTCTCAGACCGACGTCCGACCAGCTGAAGTCGCAGTTCTGCACAAGGATGTTGTTCATGCCGCCGTCGGTGTTGGAGCCGATTACGAAGCCTCCGTGTGCGTGGTAAACCTTGCAGTCCTTGATTACGATGTTCTCAAGTCCGAACTGGCGTCCGCTTGCTGAGCTCTTAGACGACTTCATGCAGATGCCGTCGTCGCCAGTGTTCACTGTGCAGTCGTACATCAGCACGTTGCGGCAAACGCTTATGTCAAGTCCGTCGGCGTTCTGGAACCACCATTCGTTCAGCACCTTCACGTCCTTCATTACGAGTCCGTCGATGTTGCGGAGCATGTTGGTGATGTGAGGCGAGTTCATGAATGTCACGCCTTCCACGAGCATGCCTTCGGTCTTTTCTATATTAATAAGGTATGGTCTTTTCAAACCTGGACGGTATGCCTCGAACTGTGACTTGTCCAAAGTCTTGATGTCGGCGTTCTTCAGATTCTCCAATGCGGCCATTGTTCCTTTCACAGGATACCAGATTTTGCCGTCAGGGCTGAGCTCGCCTTTCTTAGTGATGTTCTTCCACTGCTTTTCTGGCAGTTTCTCGCGCTTGATAGGTCTCCACTCGCTTCCGTTGCCATTGAAGATGCCCTTGCCAGTGATGGCGATGTTCTTCAAACCCGTTCCGTTGATCAATGGCATCACTTTAAGTTCTTTGCCAGTGTTCACGATAGGGTTGTCCTTAGGGTCGGCGCTGAACACGACCATTGCGCCAGCCTGCAAGTGAAGGTTCACGTTGCTCATCATGGTGATAGGTCCTGTCTTCCACAGTCCTGCAGGAACAAGCACTGTGCCGCCACCAGCCTCCGAGCATTTCTTTATAGTTCCGTTTATGGCTTCGGTGTTCACTGTCACGCCGTCGCCCACAGCTCCTGCGTCCTTGATGTTGTAAACCTTAGCTCCGAAAGAAGGAACTTTGATGGAAAAAGACGCGAAAGGCAGATTCTGCAAATGCGCGTCAACCTCTTTCTGTATTTCGGCAGTAGGCACGTTCTGCGCAGAGACGAATGCTGCGAACAGAAGCGCTGTTGTTGTCAAAATGTGTTTTTTCATAGTATTTCGATTTAAGGGGAGTTTCGTTTTTACTTAGCGTCGATCACCTTGCTTATAGCGTTGAAGATGTCATCGATAGAGCCAACGCCCTTGATGTTCTCCAGCTTGCCGTCTTCCTTGTAGAAGTCGATTACAGGCGCAGTCTGGCTGTTGTAAGTGTCAAGACGCTTCTTGATTGTCTCCAGGTTGTCGTCCGAACGTCCGGAAGTCTTTCCTCTCTCGAGCAGACGCTTGATGAGCTCGTCGTTGTCCACCTGCAGGTTGATCATGACAGTGACGTCGGCGCCTCTCTTGCCGAGCATTTCCTTGAGTGCCTGAGCCTGAGCCACAGTTCTTGGGAATCCATCAAAAATGATGCCCTTTGCGTCGGTGTAGCTGTCCATAGTCTTGGCGAGCATGTCGATGATGAGGCTGTCTGGCACGAGCTGTCCTGCGTCCATGAACTTCTTAGCCTCTATTCCGAGCGGAGTCTGGTTTGCAGTCTCGGCTCTCAGCACGTCGCCTGTGGAGATGTGCGCGTAACCATACTTCTTGATGATGTTCTCACTCTGTGTGCCCTTGCCTGATCCTGGAGGGCCGAATAATACTAAATACTTCATTTTGTTTTTATTAGATTATGAATTTGTTGTTTGTGTTCTATTCTGTCGCTATGTAGATGTCGGAGAGGTTTCTGCCGTATCCGTCGTAGTCCAGTCCGTATCCGACAATGAATTCGTCGCCCGTCTCCATGCCCACGTAGTCCGGCTTTACGCCTTCCGTCCTCACTCTGTGCGGCTTGTACATCAGCGTGGCTATTTTTATCTCCTTGGGGTTATGCGCGGCGAGTTTGTCCAGCATGTTCCTCATGGTGATGCCGGTCTCGATTATGTCCTCGAGTATGATGATAGTCCTTCCGCTTATGTCCTCGTTCAGCCCTATCAGTTCCTTGGCATTGCCGGTGGTCTCGGTTCCCGAGTATGATGATATTTTAATGAATGAAATCTGGCAGTCGGTATTCTTGATCCTTTTCAGCAGGTCCGCCGCGAACATGAACGCTCCGTTGAGTGTGGCGAGGAAAATCGGCTTCTTGCCTTCGATGTCCCTGTTTATCTCATCGGCGACTCTGTCCACAATGGCTTCCAGCTGCTTGGCTGTGATGTAAGGTCTGAATGTCTTGTCTTTGATTGTGATGTTTCCCATGCGGTCACATTTTGTGGGGATAATTCAAACTCTCAAAGATAGTGCTTTTCTGCAAAAAAAGTCAATCGCAAGCGCTGTTTCTGTGTGTTTTACGGCGTATTTGATAATCGTTAAGACATGGCTAATGCGCAAGACTAACAAAAAATAGGTATATGCCTTGGCGGCAAAATCATCATTTATGGTGATTGTTGTGGCTTTTGGGTGGAAATACCTTTGCATCGGTGAAAAAAGAAAAACAAAAATCTATTATGAAATTTTTTAAGCCTTGTTTATTAGTGCTTTGCGTGTTGATGACGCAGTTTTATGCCAAGTCGCAGTCGGCCGATGTTGTCAGCCGTGCGGCTTATGACTCATTGCTTAAAAGGATAGAGGCAGTTGAGGCTGCGCAGCGCGATTATGCCAACAGCGACGATGTTGACGGCAACACTGGCGCTACTCGCGGCGCTCAGGAGAAAGGCGGATATAAAAAGAAAAAGTCTAAGGTCGTGTTAGGCTTCAACAAGGAATACAACGACAACGAGGAGTTTACGAAGTTTCGTGTAGGAGGCTACGGCGAGATGTGGGCGAGCTATATGGACTACGGCCCAAACCGCTTCAATGCGCCTTACGGCAGCTACAGAGAGGAAAAGGGACGAATCGCGATACCTCGCTTTGTGCTGGCTGGCGATTACAAGTTCAACCGCTGGTTTCAGATGGGCGCGGAGATTGAGTTCGAGTCTGGAGGTACGGGCTCGACGTTCGAGTATGAGATAGGCACAGGCTCGGAGAACGGAGAGGCGGAACTCGAGATAGAGAAGGGCGGCGAGGTCGCCCTGGAGCAGTTTCATATAACAGCGACGATATTCAAGGAACTGAATGTCCGTGCAGGACACATTATAGTTCCGGTCGGTTTGACTAACTCGCACCACGAGCCAATCAACTTCTTCGGCACACGCCGTCCGGAGGGCGAGACCAAGATAATCCCTTCGACATGGCACGAGACGGGACTTGAGCTGTTCGGCTCGTTGGGCAAGGGCTGGTATAACTTCGATTATCAGCTGCAGGTGGTGACTGGACTCACTGCCGACGAGTTTGACCGCTACGACTTCGTGGGAGGCGCGAGCCAAGGCATTTTCGAGGAAGACAACTTCAGCTGCCCGGCTTACGTGGCTCGCGTGAACTACAACGGCGTGCCGGGACTGAGAGTCGGCGGCAGCTGGTACTATCTGCGCGACGCCGGCAAGAACGCCATCAAGCCTTATAAGTATAACTCGCTGTCGTTGCCAGTGCGCTTGTATTCGGCTGATGCGGAGTATAAGAACAAGTATGTCGTGGCTCGTGGAAACTTCCTCTACGGCAATGTCGGCAATGTCGATAAGCTTGCGAAGACGGCAGGATTCACTGGCGCGAAGTACACACCGATAATCACATCGCCTTCTGGAATGCTGAGCGGCACGATTCCGTATCATGAGGCGGTGAGCTACGCCGCCGAGGTGGGCATAAACATAGGTGCGTTCATACCTTCGAAGAAACCGATAAAGATTCTGCCTTTCGCTCGCTACGAGTATTACAATCCGCAGTGGAAGGACGATGTGAAGACTTCGGACCCAAGGACAGAGGTTGCTATGTGGACAGTCGGCGTGAATTGGTTCGCGCTTCCTAATCTCGTGGTCAAGCTCGACTGGACGACACGCCACTTCGGCACCGACAATCCGTTCAGAGACAACGGCTATGTCGTGAACGGAACTAAAATCAACACAGAAAACGACCTGTCCATCGGCATAGCTTATGTCGGATGGTTCGCTAAGAAATAACACTAACCAAAATAAAATAACAAATAGACTTATGAAAAAAAGATTCATTTACGCAATTGCACTCGTGATGAGTGTGGCAATGCCAGTTTCGCTGTCTTCGTGCGACGACGATGACGACAAGAACTCAGTACGCTCAACATCGGCTTCGACAGCTGCCGATTCGTTAGACTATGCAGCAGACAACGCAGAGAACTGGGGCAAGTACATGCAGGCTGTGGCTACTTACCTTAACGCAGACGCGACAGAACTCTACAACGACTGGAACAGCAGCTACGACGGCGGCGCGTCTTACGCTTCCAACTTCAAGTCGGCTGGCCAGGCAGGTGCATCTTCGTTCGCTGCAGTCGAGGACGCGACACAGCAGATAATCGACGGATGTATCGACATCGCCAATGAGGTGGGCGAGGCTAAGATAGGCGACCCTGTGGCTCTGTTCGCAGCAGGCAAGACGACCGACGCTCTCTACGCAGTTGAGTCATGGTACAGCTGGCACTCACGTGTTGACTATTCTAACAATATCAAGTCAATACAGAACGCATTCTACGGCACAACAAACGGCACCAAGTCTGAGAATTCCCTCATTAATGCCATAGCTGCGGTTGACGCGGCGACAGCAGCCGACGTTGACGCAAAGATAACAGCAGCCATCAACGCTATACTCGCTATTCCTCAGCCTTTCCGCAACAACATAAACTCGAATGAGGCTATTGCGGCTCAGGATGCTTGCGCCGCTCTTAAGGACGCTCTTGAGAAGATTGACATAAGCGCGATACCAGAAGCAACACTCCAGCAAGTTAACGTGAACTATGTTGACAACGTTGTGCTGCCTACATACAAGAAGCTTGCTGAGGCAAATGCGGCTCTGCTCGCTGGTGTTAACGCATTCGTTGCAGCACCGTCAAACAGCAAGTTCGAGGCATTGGCTGAGCTCTGGCTCGCAGCCCGTGAGCCATGGGAAATGAGCGAGGCGTTCCTCTTCGGACCAGTTGCCGACAAGGGACTGGACCCAAACATGGACTCATGGCCATTGTCGCAGTCTGACATCGTAGCCATCATCAAGAACGGCGACTTCTCAGCTCTCGGCTGGACTGGCGAGTACGACGAGGAGAACGCGTCGATAGAGGCAGCTCAGGCTATACGCGGATTCCACACACTTGAGTTCCTCATCTTCAAGGACGGAAAAGCGCGCACAGTGAAGGATTAATAAATACTGAGCCTGTGCTGTAAAAAGTACAATGCTCTGAAACACAAATGCATAGGCGGTGCCGTCGGTTGCTACGACCGAGGCTCCGTCTTTGCTGGTATAATATAAACGGATTGTCACTAGCGGTTAATACAAATCTTTTTTTCATAAGTGTCGCTATAAGGCAAACCATTAATAATCAATTACTCATGAAAAGTGCCATAAGGTTATTTTTCTTTTTGTCTGTTTATGTGATAATGTTCTCGTCGTGCGAGGACGACGGCGTGGAGTATGTCGAGGCCAAGGAAGGCTACGCACTGTCGGCTGGCACATCAACCATCTACTCGAGCACGTCCCACGCCTACGACACCGAGGCGCCTTGGGTGACCGGCACGACGTTCACGCGTTTCAACCGCGGCGACCAGCTCTACGACGACGGACCGACCGAGAACCACGGACTTGGCCCTGTCTATGCCGGATACAGCTGCGGAAGCTGCCACCACAACACAGGCAGCACCACGCCAGCCATGTGGACGAGCAAGGAGGGCAGCGGTGTGGCAGGCATGACGACCGCTCTTGTTTACATCAGCCGCAAGAACGGCAAGTTCTTCCCGAACTACGGCCGTGTGCTGCACGACCAGTCCATCTACGGTGTGAAGCCAGAAGGCAAGTTCAAGGCGGAGAAGCATTACGAGGACTTCACGTTCCCCGACGGCGAGCCCTACCAGCTCTGCTACTTCACCTATGAGATAACCGAATGGTACGCTGACAGCATCGCACCGGAGGACCTGTTCATCACGGTGCGCACGCCACTCAGACACGTGGGTATGGGGCAGATGATGGCTCTCGACCCTAAGGAGATTGAGGCGCTGGCGGCCAAGAGCAACTATCCCGAGTACGGAATATCGGGCAGGTGCAACTACATAACAGAGCGCGGAAAATATCAGCTCGGACTGAGCGGCAACAAGGCGCAGCACGCCGACCTGACTGTGGAGCTCGGATTCTCGAGCGATATGGGATACACAAACTCGCGTTTCCCAGAGGAGATATGCGAGGGACAGACACAGATGAACGAAGGCGCGATGATGGGACTGTCGTACAACGAGCTTGATGTCACGACCGAGGACATGGAGGACGTGGACCTGTACATGCAGGCGCTGGGCGTGCCGGCAAGGCGCAACGTCAACGACCCGACCGTCAAGCGCGGCGAGCAGATGTTCTACAAGGCCAAGTGCCACCTCTGCCACGTCACGACACTGCACACACGTCCAGGCGGCAGCACGCTGCTCAACGGCACACGCCTGCCATGGCTCGGCAACCAGACCATACACCCTTACAGCGACTACCTGCTGCACGACATGGGCTCGGAGATAATGGGCGTGGGACTGAACGACAACTATGTGAGCGGACTGGCGCGAGGCAACGAGTGGCGCACGACGCCGCTGTGGGGCATTGGACTGCAGAAGGTGGTCAACGGACACACATACTTCCTGCACGACGGCCGCGCACGCAACCTGACCGAGGCGATAATGTGGCACGGAGGCGAGGGCGAGGCTTCAAAGAACATATTCAAGAAGATGAGCAAGAGCGACCGTGATGCGTTGCTGGCGTTCCTCAACTCATTGTAAACCAAACGAAAATCAATAAATAAACATCATAAAAATGAAGAAGATTCTATTTGCATCAATGTTGGCGTTCGCGATGCCGTTGGCGTCGATGGCGCAGCAGGAAGAAGAGGACACGGAGAACGGCGTTGTGTCGTTGGCTGGGCGCAAGGGCTTTTCGATTCAGTCAAAGAAGGGCGACTTTGTGTTCAAGCCTTACCTTATGGTTCAGACCGCCGGAAGTTTTAACTGGTATGACGACGAGGGGTTGGACAAGGCGTATAACCAGGACAACATAGAAAACTCCGGTTTCTCTGTGCCTTACGCTGTGCTCGGATTCACCGGCAAGGCGTTCGACAAAGTGTCGTTCAACCTTTCTATTAACGCGGCGGCGAGCGGAGCGAAAATCCTTCAGCAGGCGTGGTTCGACGTCAAGGTCGTTGACCCGTTCGCTGTCAAGGTGGGCAAGTTCAAGACACCGTTCACTCATGCGTTCCTGACGACGCTTGGCGGTACGCTCATGCCAGCCATGCCGACGTCGCTCACAGCCGAGGTCATCATGCCGTACGTGCTGAACGCCGTCACGCCGTCCATGAGCACTGGCTGGGACTTGGGCGTGGAGGTGCACGGACTTGTGGGCGGAAAGTTCGGATACGAAGTGGGCGTGTGGAACGGCACTGGCGCATCCACCAACCTCGCCACGAAGACCTTCAGCGACGACTGGCACATACCGTCGCTGCTCTACGGCGGACGAATCTCGTACATGCCGTTCGGCGTTATGCCATCGACACAGGGCGACCCTAACCGCCTGAACGAAAACAAACTGCTCATAGCCCTTTCCGGAAATATAAACGTGGAGAGCGAGAATGAGAGCACCAACGACACGCGTGCCGGACTTGAGGTTTCGTGGCTCTACAAGAGGCTTTATCTTGCCGGCGAGGCTTACTATATGCACGTCGGATTCACCGAGCGCCAGAAGATAAGCGAGTCATACGACTATGTGGGCGGCTACATTCAGGGCGGCTACTTCATAACAAAGAGCCTGCAGGCGGCGCTCCGCTACGACTTCATGGACCGCAACGCCCTCGATGCCGACGGATTCCTGAATATGCCGGCTATTGGATTCAATTATTTTTTCAACCGTCTGAATTTGAAACTGCAAGCCATGTATCAGTTCACAGGCCGCACGGGACACGAGACTCAACTCGACCGTGACCTCGACGACCTCGGATTGTCTATGCACAAGGGCGTTATCCAGCTCCAGTACAGTTTCTGATGAATGTTGTGTAAATGCAGATTGTCATGAATATACACTCGAAAATATTGCTTGGCTTGGTGCTGGTGCTGGCGCTCTCTTCGTGCGACGACGGTGATATAAAGACATCGTCGGCGGTGACACTCAAGGACGGCTACGTCGTCAAGGTGACAGGCGCGCTTACCAACGCCTCTTCGTGGAGCGAGCTCGGCAAGAGCTACACGCTTGTCGTAGCCGGTTTTGCCGAGGGCGACTCATTTCCTACGATTTCCAAGATAATCCCGCCTGCGTCCGAGTCCATCGACATTACACTCTCGGGCATGGAGAACTCGGTTTCTACCGTGGAACTGTGCGCCATCAACTCGATATACAAGCGAGTGGTGAGCTACGACACGATATTCTCGTTTCAGGACAACCCGGACTGGGACCCGCGCGACACGATTTTCTACGAGGCTGACGGACGCGATGTCGGCGTCTATTGCGGCATATACAACAAGCTGATAGCAGGCAAGGGAAAATGCTTCCGCTGCCATGGCGAAGGCTCTGCGGCTGCCGACATGCACCTCGTGGGCAAGGAGAACAGTTACGCCGAACTGGTGGGCGTTGACGCCAAGACGGTGTCGGGCAGCAAGAGGGTGGTCGCTGGCGATGCGGAGAACTCGGTGCTGTACAGAGTAGTCACGGAGGCTAAGACCGACGGCGCGCTTCCTTGGCATTACGACCATGTGAGCAACGTGGACGGACTGGACTATAACAACCAGAAACTGCTGCGCGACTGGATTAATGCCGGAGCGAAAATGAATTAAGACTAACTAACTGACTATACAAAACTTATAAAAAGGATGAATACAAAGAATATACAGACATTCGGCATTTCGTGCGGCAAGGTGTCGGAGTGCCATGCCATTATTCATGCCGACATACTTGATGGCTCTTTCGATAAGCAGCTCGCCAACGTGATGGCGCACAAACAGACGCTGCTCGAATCGGACGAAGGGCGTGGAGCTGTGCCGGTGTTCATGCGCTTTTTCGTGAGCGATGCCGCCAATCAGGCTTCGGCGCTAAGAGCTGCCATCGGCGACGAGAAGTGCGCCGTGTCCATAGTGGAGCAGCCGCCGCTTGATGGCACAAAGGTGGCTCTATGGCTGTGGCTGCAGACCGGAGTCGAAGTGAATGGCGATTCGGAGTTCTCGGTTGTGCGTGGCGGCGAGTATGACCAGTGTTTCTTGGCGTCGTGCAAGGACAGCACCGGCGTGACCACGTCGAAGGCACAGATGAATCACATATTCTCGGATTACGGCAGAATGCTCGCCCAGGAAGGCATGAGCGTGAAGGACAACTGCGTGCGCACGTGGATTTATGTGCAGAACATCGACGTGAACTACAACGGAATAGTCCGTGCGCGCAACGAGTATTTCAGCCGCAACGGACTGACTGCCGACACGCACTTCATAGCCAGCACAGGAATACAGGGGCGCGGCGAGAACTACAACGACTACGTCTCAATGGACGCTTACGCCCTGAAGGGCATCCCCGAGGACAAGGTGCAGTACCTCTACGCCAAAGAGTACCTCAACCCGACCTACGAGTACGGCGTGAGCTTCGAGCGCGGCACTTGCGTGCATCTCTCCGACCGCCGCTATGTGTTCATATCCGGCACGGCGAGCATCGACAACAAGGGCGAGGTGCTTTACGTGGGCAACGTGCGCAAGCAGGTGGAGCGCGCCTGCGTCAATGTCGAGGCGCTGCTGGCCGAGGCTAAGTGCGGGTTCGCCGACGTGGCTCAGATGATTGTCTATCTGCGCGACCCGTCGGACTATGACGCGGTCAAGACCATGTATGACGAGAAGTTCCCTAACGTGCCTAAGGTGATTGTTCTGGCTCCAGTCTGCCGTCCTACATGGCTTATCGAGATGGAGTGTATTGCTGTGAAGAAAAACTGATAAACGTATATGAAAAAAATCGCGCCGAAACTTGTTTTGGCTTATTATGTGGCGGTAATAATCGTTTTGTGTCTTGCCACGTTCTTGGAGAAGGCTTATGGCACCGACTGGGTGCACGCCCATGTCTATGGCTCAGTGTGGTTTGTTGTACTGTGGGGCGTCATGGCTGCGGGGCTTGTCTTCGCTGTCGTCAAGCGCAGGCTGTGGCATAATGTGCCGCTTTTCATGCTGCATCTGTCGTTCATATTCATACTGTGCGGCGGATTCTTCACATGGCTCATGGGCGAGCAGGGCATCATGCATGTACGCGAGGGCATGCGCACCGAGTCGTTCATCGACTCCGACGGCAATACGCGTCAGCTGCCGTTCTCTGTCTCTCTGCGTCAGTTCTTTGTGAATACTTATCCCGGGACAGTCGCTCCGTCCGACTTCGTGAGCGAGGTGACTGTGCACGACGGCAGCGACACTCTCGACGCTTCCATTTCCATGAATAACATCCTGCGCTACCGTGGCTACCGCTTCTACCAGACATCCTACGACGAGGACGCCCAGGGCAGCATCCTTTCCGTCAACCATGACCCTGTGGGCATCGCCGTAACCTACAGCGGATACTTCCTATTCTTCCTTTCGTTCGTGTTGCTGCTCTTAGGCCGCAAGTCGCCATTGCGCTCGCTCGCCGCTCAGCTCAGGAGCGTGTCGCCGGTGGTTCTGCTGGCGTTGTCGGCGTTTATGCTTCCGTCGCTGTCAGGCGAGTCGTCGGCATCGGCGCAGAGTGCGGAGCGGCAGATTGTCATTCCTCGTTCCAATGCCGACAGCCTTGTCTATAAAGTCATTGTTTATAAGAACAGAATCGCGCCTTTCAACACTATGGCGCACGACGTGGTGACTAAGCTTTACGGCAAACCTAATTATCACAACCTGACGCCGGAGCAGGTGGTGGGCAGCTTCATACTTTACCCTCGCGAGTGGTCGTCGGAAAAGATTATCAAGATAAAGAGCTCCGAGCTGCGCCGCCGTCTTGGCATCGAGGGCAAGTACGCGTCGATTTCCGACCTCTATGAGGCTGACGGCTCATACAAACTGCAGAAATGGTGGAACCCCGATGCGCGCGACGGACTGCACAAGGCCATCGCCGAAGTCGATGAGAAGGTCGCGCTGCTGACGATGCTGGCTTCCGGCGCGTTGTTCACTCCTGCGCCCGACGACGCCGCGTCCCGTGTGTCCATGTCGAGAGTCAAGGCGGAGGTTTTCTACAACCGCATGAACTTCTCGTCCGTCTTGTTCAAAGTCAATCTGACACTGGGGCTTGTGGCGTTCATCTTCTTTGTCATATCGGTGGTCAAGGGTGTCAAGTACCGCCGGCTCAACATCGCTCTGAGCGTGTTCCTGTCGGTTTCGCTCCTGCTGGTGGCTTTTGCCTACGCTCTGCGCTGGTACATCGCCGGCTACGTGCCTCTGACCAATGGCTACGAGACTATGCTCTTCATATCGCTGGCGGTGCTCGTGGTGAGCGAGTTCTTCACTTGGCGCAGCCTGCTGTTCACGGCGGCTGGACTTATGCTCTCTGGCTTTCCGCTGCTCGTCTCGTCCATCAACTCGATGAATCCGCAGATAACGTCGCTCATGCCGGTGCTGTCGTCGCCGTGGCTCAGCACCCACGTTTCGGTCGTCATGATTTCATACGCGCTCTTCGCCTTCGCCACGTTTGTCTCCATAGCCGCGGTCGTCATCCGTCTTGTGTCCAGGAAGTCCGATGCCGCCATCGCGCGCCTTCAGGTTATCGACAGGATTCTGCTTCTGCCTGCGCTGGCGTTTCTTGGCTGCGGAATATTCCTCGGCGCCGTGTGGGCTAATGTGTCGTGGGGCAGCTACTGGAGCTGGGACGCCAAGGAGGTCTGGGCTCTCATAACAATGATGGTTTACGCCATACCGGTGCACTCCAAGGCGCTCAAGATTTTGTCTAATCCGATAGCCTATCATATCTTTGTGATATTCGCATTCCTTGTTCTGCTGATGACATATTTCGGCGTGAACGTTCTGTTTTCGGGAATGCACAGTTATCAGTAACAAAGATATAAGTGTGGAGATAAAACCTATTGGATATGCGCGCACGGACTTCGGCAGCAAGTTCGGCGTGCCTCGTCAGAGCGGACTGGCGCCGTCATTGACAGCCGTCATTGAATTCGAGCCCGAGTACAGGATGCCAGAGGCGTTCAAGGAACTCGAGAACTATGATTACGTCTGGCTTCTGTGGCAATTCTCGCAGGTGCCGGAAGGCGAATGGTCGCCCACGTGCCGTCCGCCGCGTCTGGGCGGCAACAGAAGGGTGGGCGTCTTCGCCTCGCGCAGCCCGTTCCGTCCCAACCGCATAGGTCTGTCGTCGGTGCGGCTGGACAGCGTGGAGCATACCCCTGACCGTGGCGTGGTGCTGCACGTCTCGGGCGCTGACCTCGTCGATGGCACGCCCATATTCGACGTCAAGCCTTATGTCGCTTACGCCGACGCCCATCCCGGAGCCAAGTCGGGCTTCGTTGATGACCATGAGCGCAGGACGCTCGATGTCGTTATCCCCGGCGATGTACTGTCCGTCTTCCCAGCCGACAAGGTGGATGCGCTCCGCGAGGTGCTCGCTGCCGACCCTCGCCCGTCCTATCATGCCGACGCCGACCGTGTCTATGGCTTCGAGTTCGCTGGATTCGATGTCAAGTTCTCGGTTGACGGCGATGCGCTGAAGGTTGTTTCTGTGTCGGCTCTGTAGGAGAGCTTTTGCTTTTGCGTTTTGTTTTTCTTTTCCGCAAAGTGTTAAATCTTGCGGAAGTGTTTCTTGTTTTTTATAACTTTGCAACGATTGTGTGCAAATTTTTCAATCATATTATAAAACAAAAACAAACAAAATGAACAAAAAACATTTGGTCAACAAATG
The DNA here is from genome assembly GCA_017937025.1 of Paludibacteraceae bacterium. Lineage (GTDB taxonomy): Bacteria > Bacteroidota > Bacteroidia > Bacteroidales > Paludibacteraceae > UBA4363. The sequence goes on from JAGBEJ010000005.1 coordinate 87,686, forward strand.
CCTGCCATACGTGGCGATTGCCGCTCTGTTAGCGGTTTTCAGGGGGGGGTACGCGCAGTCTTCCATTGAGCCTTTAGGGCTTGAAATTACGGCGTCTAACGGCGCCAAAGCCTCGTGCTTGCTTGGCACGGTTTCCAAGTCTATTGTTTCAGTCAATGGCTTGGCTACTCCATCGCCGCTTTCTCCTATCGTTTCCATGCGTCTCGAAGGCGTCTATTCGGGAGTGAGCGAGGCTGAAACGGCTGACCTCCAGGTCTGGCCTAATCCTGCCGACGACAATCTGTTCGTCAAGTCGGTATCTCCAGTAAAATCATTTATCGTTGCCGATATGAGCGGACGCACCGTTCTTTCTGGCGCCAGCGGGGTAGAGGACTCGTTCTCTATTCCTGTCTCGTCGTTGTCTCCAGGCAACTACGTTCTTAAGATTTCCACTGTCGAGGGCAATAGCTACAACGGCAAGTTTATCAAAAAGTAAAATCGTAAATAACTTAATATCATGAAAATCAAAAATTTAATCTCAATCATCGCTTTGGCGATTTCAACAGTATGCGCAAGTGCCCAGGTGCCTGACGCAATGCGTTTCCAGACAGTGCTCCGTGACGCTAACGGACTTCTGATGTCTAACAAGCAGGTCGGCATCCGCCTGACTATCGAGGCTAAGAAGGGCTCTAACACGACAGACCTCTACGCCGAGACTTTCACCACAACCACAAGCCTTGACGGTGTCGCTACTGTCGTATTCGGCGAGGGCGACGTAGTCAACGGCAACGCTTATTCATCATTCGCTGAGATCGACTGGAACACAGCTGAGGCTGAGCGCTGGATGAAGGTGGAGATAGACCCTAACGGCGGCAGCAACTACAGCATGATAAGCGGCGAGAGCCAGCTGCTCAGCGCGCCATACGCTATGATGGCTAAGAAGGCGTCGGTGGCTGAGTCTGTTGAGGCTATTAATGCAGTCGGCGATCTGCCTATATCTAAGGTGACTCTCGTCATCGAGACTGAGGGCGACAACAAGGACAAACTGAAAATTCCTACTGTGACTATCTCTGGCAAGCAGGTGGCAAACGGCGAGAGCATCAACCTTATGGCTTACATGCCTATCTACGTTTCAGTTGACTATCCTGACGGCGCAGTTGCTGGCCGTATCTACAATCAGGGAAGTACTACGCATTATGTCGATTATTACGGCGGCGATCTTCAGTTCAATGGTAAGAAGGTTTATCAGCCAATATACGGCGTAGTGCTTAAGTACTTGGGACTCCAAATAGACAAGATCGGTGATGGCAATGCTTATTATGACTATGAAAATCCGCAAATCACTTACAACGATCCTAACTTTGGAAAATATAAGACGTTTTATGCTACCAGCGACTATAAGTTGGATTTTTTGGGTGCTGATGGCTCTGTTGTCGGGAGTGCTTCTTTTGGAGGAAACAGCAATGGCAGCAACGATGTTGGAAGCGCTGGCGGATATGGTGTGGACTTGAATAATGTGATGGCCGGTCCTGTTCTTCCAGGCGAGAATGTCCTTAAAATCAAGCTTACAGCAAAAAGCGGTTATATTGTAAATTAATATATTCTATTTGCTAAATAAATGAAAGATGGCGGTTCGCATTGTTGCGAGCCGTCTTTTTTTTTGATGAATCTGTGTAGTGGTTTGTCGCTTCGCGGAGTGTTAAAAAATGGGATTGTGTTTTGATTTTTTTATAACTTTGCAACAATTATGTGCAATTTTTTTAATCATATAACAAAACAAAATCAGGTAAAAATGGACAAAAAACGTTTGAGTAACAGATGTTTGTCGTACATAGCCGGCGGCGTGCTTATGGCGTGCTCGCTCAGCGCTGTGGCGCAGACTGCTGTTGAACCGTTGGGACTGGACGCTGTCTCGTCCGATGGCAAGAAAGCCTCATGTAAGTTGAGCGCGCTGACAAACACTATTGTCACTGCCGGCGGTTCGGCTATGTCTTCTCCGCTCTCGCCTCTCGTGTCTATGCGACTGGAGGGAGTCTATGTGGGAGTCAATGAAGCGGAGGCTTCGAGTCTTGCGGTGTGGCCTAACCCAGCCGAGGACAATCTTTTCGTTAAGTCGGAGGCGGCTGTCAAGTCGTATGCCGTGGCCGACATGAACGGCCGTAGCGTGGTTTCCGGCGTGAATGGCGAAGACCAGGAGATTTCTATTTCAGTGTCGGCGCTGGCTCCGGGCAGCTACATTCTTCAAGTTTCAACCGTTGACGGCAAAAAGTACAGCGGCAAGTTTATCAAAAAGTAAAAACAAATAAAACATATCATTAAATCATGAAAATCAAGAATTTAATCTCAATCATCGCTTTGGCGATTTCTGCAATCAGCGTAAGCGCTCAGGTGCCTGACGCGATTCGTTTCCAGACAGTGCTCCGTGACGCTAACGGACTTTTGATAGCTAACAAGTCGGTCGGCATCCGCCTGACTATCGAGGCTAAGAGCGGCTCTAATACAACAGACCTCTATGCCGAGACATTCACTACAACTACAAGCCTCGACGGCATCGCTACTGTCGTGTTCGGCAAGGGCAATGTGGTCGGCGGCAACACTTATTCCTCATTCGCTGACATCGACTGGAGCTCGGCTGAGGCAGAGCGCTGGATGAAGGTTGAGGTTGACCCTAACGGCGGCAGCAACTACAGCGTGATAAGCGGCGAAAGCCAGTTGCTCAGCGCGCCTTACGCACTCATGGCTAAGAAGACTGCTCAGGTGGGTTCTTTGTCGCTCGCCAAGGTCAAGGTGATAACTTCTGGTTCTGGCACACCAGCCAATATGCCGGAAATCAAGGTTGCAGGCATAGTTATGACTCCTAACTCAGGCGAGACTATCGATGTGCTGGCTGGCGCTCCTGTTTACCTGTCGCTCGATTTCCCTGTAGGATACGATGGACTTAACGGCTCAAAAAAATACGCTTTAAGAAGCATAAAGGTGAATGATAAGACTGTGAAGCGTCTCCTTACTAACAGCCAGGTGTATGTTTCCAACATGGAGTTGCCGGTTTTGCAGGATGGCTATGGAGATTCTTACGCTTATTATGACATTAATGGAGTGTATGCCGACAACTCAAATGTTCATAAGAAATCCACTGATTATGGTGCTTCTCTCGTCTTGTCAGATGCTGACGTGAATGTTACAAACACATATAACTGGAATCTGGAGGAGGACGCAGACATAATCGTAGGTCCTTTCAACGCAAACGATGTCAACACTGTAGAATTGGTGTTCGACCAGGTAATTTATTAATATAGCGCTTGTTGTGAATATAAAGAAAGCGGCATCGTATGCGATGCCGCTTTCTTTTTGCCGTTATGTGCGCTGCGGTTAGTTGTCGAAACCGTTGTCCTTTAGCCACTGCTTCGTCTCCTTGTCGCCCAGCTCAGCCGCCTTGCGGTAGCACTCCAGCATTTTCTGCTCGTCGTGCAGCTCGCCGTAGCACGCGCCCATGTTCACGTATGAGTCGGCGCCTTTCGGGCTGAAGTATATGGCTTTCTCGTAGTACTCAATGGCTTTTCTGTAGTTGTACATCCGGCGGAAGATGTTGCCGAGGTTGTAGTATGCGCTGGAGTATGACTTGTTGAACTTCACGGCGTCCTCGTACGCGTCTATGGCGTTGCCTATGTCGTTCAGCTGCGTGTAGCACTTGCCCATGTTGTAGTGGGCGTTGGCGTTGTCGGGCTTCTTCTCTATGGCTTTCTTGTAGCACTCCAGAGCGGTCTCGTAGTCCTTCTTGTTGTAGTACGAGTTACCCATGTAGCAGATTATCTCGGAGTCGGCTGGCTTCTTCTTCAGGTACTTCTTGTAGAGCGTTATGGCCTCGTCGAAGTTCCCCACGGTGTTCGCCTTTATCGCCTGGTCGATGATTTTCTGCTCCTTGGCGGTCCTTTTCACTTGCGCGGATGCGGCTGTTATGGCCAGCGCCGTGCATAGCAGTAATATCAGTTTTCTCATATCGCTTCCTTTTTGTTATATGCCTCTGCGCATGTTGTCTCTCACTTGCGGTTTGCCGTAGATGTCTCGCTTGGTTGGCGTGTTGTCTTTCTTTGGTGTGGACAGTTTGAATGTTATCGGCAGTTTGAATTTGCACCTCTTTTTCTCTCCGTTTTGCACTCCCGGTTCCCATCTCGGCATTATGCTTATCACTCTCACGGCTTCCAAGTCGAGGCTCGGATACACAGACCTGAGCACTTGTATGTCGCTTATGCTTCCGTCTTTGTTGACAACGAATTGGCAAATCACTCTGCCTTGGATGCCTTCTTTTTTCGCGTCGGAAGGGTATTTCAGGTTGTTGCTGAGGAATTTGAATAATGCATCTGTGCCTCCCGGGAATTCTGGTCTTTTCTCTGGTGTGTAAACGGCATCTTCTGCGTCGTTATTGTCCTCTTCCTGCGCTGTGGCGTAAGAGACTGTCATTAAGAGTGTTGCTAAGATTAGTGTGAGCTTTTTCATTGTGTTGTTTTGTAGAATGATTAAAGCAAAAGTAATTATTTTATGTTTTTAGTGCTTGCTTTTTCTCATGTTTTAGTCTCTGCTCTTCTTTTAAAGGCTTGCGTATGTTCACATTTTGATTAATGGCTTATGAAAAAGATTTACTATTTGCTTGCGTCGCTTTTGACCGTTCCGTTTGCTGTGCGCCCAGTCATCAAGAAATAATCGGTGTTTTATGGAATAAAGAAAGGCAGAGCGATGAGTTCTGCCTTTTTTTGTTGCTGCTTGCCTATCCCACTTCGTCCAAGTGCATCATGCTTGTCAGCTTCTTGTTGATGCCGAACATTATCGCGCCTAAGAATATGCAGACGCAGGCAATGCCGCCGAATATCTCTAATGCGCCCACATCGCCCACCATCGATGCCACCCATCCGCCGAGTATGTTGGCGAAGAAGCTGCTCATCAGCCACACGCCCATCAGCAGCGAAGCCAGCTTGACCGGTGCCAGACGGCTGACCATGCTTAGTCCGATAGGCGAAAGGCACAGCTCGCCTATGGTGTGTGTCAGGTATGTCAGGACAATCCACCAGATGCTCGCCTTCACGGCTGCGTCTTCACTGCCGCCACGTTCGCTCACAGCTCCCACCATGAACAGGAAGCCGACACCGAGCAGCACCATGCCGCTTCCCATCTTCATCACTATCGACGGCTCTTTACCGCTCAGGCTCAGGCTTTTTCATAGCCATGAGAACAGCGGTGCGAGCAGCACAATGAACAGCGGATTGATGCTCTGGAACCACGACGCCGGTATCTCCCACGAGCCTATGGAGCGGTCGATGAACTTGTCGGCGTACAGCGACAGCGAGCTGCCGGCCTGCTCGAATCCGGCGAAGAAGAATATCACGAAGAATGTTATGATGAAAATCGAGGCGGTGCGGTCTTTCTCCGTCTTGGTCAGAGGGGCGTTCTTGCGGCTCTCGTCAGCAGCGGAGCCGGTGCTCTTGATTAGCTTGCCATGGTCGCCGAGCAGCCTGTTTCCTAATGCCATGTATGTTATCAGTCCGAGCAGCAACCCTATGCCGGCAGCCATGAATCCGGCTCTGTAGCAGAATGTCTCAGCGAGGAAACCCGTCACAAGCGGAGCGAACAGCGCGCCTATGTTTATGCCCATGTAGAATATGGTGAACGCGGAGTCTATCCTTCTGTCGTGCGGCTCGTACAGCTGTCCGACGATTACGGAGATGTTCGGTTTGAAGAATCCGTTGCCGATGATGAGCAGCGTCAATCCGGCGAACAGCGTCGTCGTGCTTTGCTCGGCGGCTAAGCAGAACTGCCCGAGCATCATGGTGAACGCGCCAATCTCTATCGACAGCCGCTGCCCGAGGAAACGGTCGGCGAGCCATCCGCCTATTATCGGCGTGAAATAGACAAGTCCAGTGAAGATGCCGTAAATCAGGCTGGCGCTCTTTTCGTCTATGCCTAATCCGCCGTCCACGAAACTCTTGGTCAGGTAGAATATGAGCAGAGCCCTCATTCCGTAATACGAGAACCTTTCCCACATCTCAACAGTGAACAGCAGATACAGTCCGCTCGGGTGCCTTGTTATTCCTTTCATGTCTATTTCTGAAAAAACAGTTGTTGTGTCGGAGTGCAAAGATAACTTTATAACACGCTCTGTGAATCAGTGTCTTGCAACTTTTTGCTCTTGTCGCTGCCATGATGCGCCTTATTGATTTTTCTATTTTAATATTTCAACTTAGAGTGCTATATTTGCATCCTTGAAAAAGACTATTCCTAAAGGAAAAATTTAAACTTCATATGGCAGAAAAATTCAAAGAGTACGGCAAGCTGGACCTCACTGAGGTGAACCGCGAAGTGCTTGACAACTGGAACAAAAAAGACGTGTTCCATCGTTCGATAGAGGAAAAAGAAGGTCATCCGTCTTTCATTTTCTATGAAGGACCGCCTTCGGCAAACGGAATGCCTGGCATTCACCACGTTCTGGCTCGTACCATCAAGGACATCATCTGCCGTTACAAGACGATGAAGGGCTTCCAGGTTAACCGCAAGGCAGGATGGGACACTCACGGGCTGCCTGTCGAGCTCGGCGTGGAGAAGACTCTCGGCATCACCAAGGAAGACATCGGCAAGAAGATAACTGTCGAGGAGTACAACGCGACTTGCCGCCGCGACGTCATGAAGTTCACTAAGGAGTGGACCAAACTGACTCACGAGATGGGCTACTGGGTTGACACAGAGCACCCTTACGTCACTTACGAGAATAAGTACATCGAGACTTTGTGGTGGCTGCTTAAGCAGTTGTTCGACAAGGGGTTGCTTTATAAAGGTTACACAATCCAGCCATATTCGCCTGCGGCAGGAACCGGACTCAGCAGCCACGAGCTGAACCAGCCTGGATGCTACCGCGACGTGAAGGACACGACTGTCACTTCGCAGTTCAAGCTTACTGGCGAGGATATTCCTGCCTCTGTGCCTGATGTGCTGAAGAAGGCTATCGCCGAGGGAACAGCCTATGCGTTGGCTTGGACGACAACTCCATGGACTCTGACTTCGAACACAGCGCTGTGTGTCGGACCTAAAATCAAGTACTCGATTGTCTCTTCGGAGAATCCTTATAACAAAGTTCCTGCTGTTTACGTTCTGGCGTCGGACCTCGTGTCTGCCCATTTCGGCGACGGTCAGAAACTCCCAGCCTACACACTTCTGGGCGAATGTACAGGAGCCGACCTCGTCGGCTTGCGCTATGAGCAGCTGATACCTTTCTTCAAGGTTGACGGCGACGCCTTCCGTGTGATACCTGGCGACTACGTCACAACAGAGGACGGTACTGGTATCGTGCATATCGCGCCTACGTTCGGTGCGGACGACGCTCGTGTCGCTAAGGCGGCTTCTATTCCTCCGCTTCAGCTGGTTGACAAGGCTGGCGCTCTTCGTCCGACAGTCGATCTCCGTGGTCGCTACTATCTGCTCGAGGAACTTGACGACGAGTTTGTCAAGAACAATGTCGATGTGGAGGCTTACAAGCCATTCGAGGGCCGCTTCGTTAAGAACGCTTACGACGACACTCTGACAGACAAGGACGAGAGCCTTGATTTGTCAATCTGTGTCATGCTCAAGCAGCAGGGGCTGGCGTTCAAGATAGAGAAGCACGTCCACAACTACCCACACTGCTGGCGTACCGACAAGCCTGTGCTCTACTATCCGCTCGACAGCTGGTTCATCCGCTCGACAGCGTGCAAGGACCGCATGATAGAGCTGAACAAGACTATCAACTGGAAGCCGGCTTCTACAGGAACTGGCCGTTTCGGCAAGTGGCTTGAGAACCTCAACGACTGGAACCTCTCGCGTTCGCGTTTCTGGGGCACTCCGCTCCCAATCTGGCGTTCGGAGTCAGGCGAGGAAATCTGCATCGGCTCGGTAGAGGAGCTTATTGCGGAAATCGAGAAGTCTGTCAAGGCTGGATTCATGAAGGAGAATCCTTATAAGAACTTCAAGGTGGGCGATTTCTCAGAGGAGAATTACTCTGTAAAGAACATCGACCTTCACCGTCCGTATATAGACAATGTGATTCTTGTGTCGCCTACAGGCAAGCCTATGAAGCGCGAGACCGACCTCATCGACGTGTGGTTCGACTCGGGCGCGATGCCTTACGCTCAGATTCACTATCCGTTCGAGAACAAGGAGGCTCTCGACAGCGGCAAGATTTTCCCTGCCGACTTCATAAACGAGGGCGTTGACCAGACTCGTGGATGGTTCTTCACCCTTCATGCCATCGCCTCTATGCTGTTTGACAGCGTGGCGTTTAAGAACGTTATCTCAAACGGACTCGTGCTTGACAAGAACGGCGGCAAGATGTCTAAGCGTCTTGGCAATGCCGTGAATCCGTTCGAGGTTATCGAGAAGTACGGCTCTGACGCTGTTCGCTGGTACATGATAACAAACGCGGCGCCTTGGGATAACCTCAAGTTCGACGTCGAGGGCGTGGCAGAGGTTCAGCGCAAGTTCTTCGGCACGCTTTACAACACATATTCATTCTTTGCGCTTTACGCTAATGTCGATGGATTCGACGGCAGCCAGCCTCAGATTGCAATCAAGGACCGTCCGGAGATAGACCGTTGGATAATCTCGCTCCTGAACACACTGATAAAGGATGTGGATGAGGCGCTCAGCGACTATGAGCCAACAAAGGCAGGCCGACTCGTTTCGGACTTCGTTTCCGACAACCTGTCCAACTGGTACGTCCGTCTGAACCGTAAGCGTTTCTGGGGCGGAACAATGGACAGCGACAAACTCGCTGCATATCAGACATTGTACACTTGCTTGCTGACAGTGAGCAAGCTTATGGCGTCTATCGCTCCATTCTATGCCGACCGCTTGTACACTGACTTGACTAAGGTCGTTGCCGGCGAGAAGTTCGATTCTGTTCACTTGGCAGAGTTCCCTGTGGCAGACGACAGTCTTATCGACAAGAACCTCGAGGAGTGCATGAGGCTTGCTCAGCAGAGCTCGTCTATGATTCTGGCTCTCCGTAGAAAGGCGAACAAGAAGGTGCGTCAGCCGCTTGCCAAGGCTGTGATGCCGGCGCCGGACGAGAAGACGCTCCGTCAGCTTTCTTACATCTCGGATTTGATTAAGACTGAGGTGAATGTCAAGGAACTGGAGATTGTATCGGCTGACAGTTCTGCCGTGAAACTCGTGAAGCGCATAAAGCCAAACTTCAAAACACTGGGCAAGAAGTACGGCAAGCAGATGAAGGCTATCGCCGCTGCTGTCAACGGTTTCAGCCAGGATGAAATATCTTCGATAGAGAAGAACGGTCAGATAACACTCAATCTGTCAGACGGCGACGCCGTTATCGAGCTGGCTGACGTCGAGATAATCACCGAGGATATGCCAGGATGGCTCGTGGCTAACGAGGGCAATCTGACAATCGCTCTTGACATCGAGATTTCCGAGGAACTCAAGCAGGAAGGTATAGCCCGTGAGTTGGTTAACAGAATACAGAACCTGCGCAAGTCGAGCGGATTCGAGATTACCGACAAGATTACAGTGCAGATAGAGAAGAACGTGGAGACAGACGAGGCGGTCAAGAACTTCGGCGATTACATATCAAATCAGGTTCTTGCGTCTTCGATTTCCATAGAAGATAAGGTGGAGGATGCGACAGACTTCGACTTCGAGGATTTCATTGTCAAAGTCAAAATCGCAAAAAAATGATGCGGTATAGGAAATGTCAATCATTTTCTTTATATTCGTAAATCATTAACCCTTAAAATTATTAACTATGCCAAACAAAGACAATACAAGATACACTGACGAGGAGCTCGAGGAGTTCCGTCAGATCATCAACGGCAAGTTGGCGAAGGCTCAGGCTGACCTCGACCAGCTGGTTGCGTCTCTTAACAACTCTAACGGAAACGGCGACAGCGACACCGCTCCTACATTCAAGGTACTTGAGGAGGGCGCGGCTACACTGAACCAGGAGGAGACTTCGCGTTCTGTTCAGCGTCTTCGTGATTTCATCAAGAAGTTGAAAGAGGCTTTGATAAGAATCGACAACAAGACTTACGGCATCAGCCGCGCTACTGGCAAACTGATTCCAGCGGAGCGTTTGCGTGCGGTGCCTCACGCTACACTGAGTGTTGAGGATAAGCAGCAGGGCAAGTAGTCTGCGTTGATGTCACAGATTCAGGAAACATACAACAAGCAAAAGGCAGCGGTCTGGCTTACGGTCATGATCGTTGCCATTGTGCTTATAGACCAGGCGCTGAAGTTCTGGGTGAAGCTTTCCTTCCCCCTCGGCTCTGGTGTGGACGTGTGCGGCTGGTTCCAGATTTACTTTGTTGAGAACAAGGGCATGGCGTTCGGATTGGAACTCGGGAGCAAGATATTCCTAACATCGTTCCGCATATTGGCTTGCGTCGCCATTATCTACTACTTGTACACTCTGATAAAAAGAGGCTTCCGCAGGTCGTTCGTGTTCACTGTGGGCGCGATTTTCGCCGGCGCGTTCGGCAATCTTATTGACTGCATTTTCTACGGCAAGATATTCTCTCACAGTATTTTCCAGGCTGCAACACTTTTCCCTGCAAATGGAAGTTATGGCGCATGGTTCGAAGGTAGAGTCGTGGATATGCTTTATTTCCCGCTCATTCATTCGTCGGACGGCGGTGTGCTGTTCTTCCAGCCTGTGTTCAATTTCGCCGATACAGCAGTTACAGTCGGCGTGTTCCTCGTGATTATATTCTTCGGCAAAGACCTCAGCAGAAGCCTTGAGACTAAGGCGGAGCGTGAGAAGAGAGAAGCCAAGGAACGTCAAAAAGAAGCAAATCAACAGCAATGATAAAGCGTTTGTTGGGCATATTGATGCTGTCGCTGGCGCTTGCGTCATGCGGAGAGAAGCGTCCGGACAATGTGCTGGACGACGAGAGTATGGAGTCGCTGCTTTACGACCTGTATATGACCGAGGCGGCGATTACAGTCAAAGACGGCAACGTGAGCGACACGTTAGCAACAGAGTATTTCAACTCGGTGTTCAAGGCGCACAATGTCACAAAAGAGCAGTTTGAGGAGTCGGTCAGATGGTATTCCTCACACCTCGAGGCTTGGGAGAAGGTGACTCAGAATGTGTCAATAGAATTAGACAAGGCAAGCGGGAGGTAAATCCAGTGAAACGTTTTGTCGCCCATATTATAGAAATTTCCCCTCAGAACATCCTGCGTGACGGATTCATAGAGATAGACGACTCGGGCAAGATAACGTCGATTCGTCCGTTGGAGCAAGGCGAGGAGCCTTCGAATACAAAGCTGCTGGACGGCGTCATAACATCGACCGTAGGCAGTGTTTTGATAGTCGGCATGAGAATTCCGGTCGTGGCTGTCGAGAATGTCAAGTGGGTAGGGCGTTATTACAGACTTACAGAAGATACAACTTTCAGGATGCTGTGATGGTATGTCACGGCATTTTTTCAATACATAGAACGTTATGATAATAAACATAGACAGTTTGGAGAATATCGCTGATGCAGCGAAGAAGTTTCTTGCTGAGGCTGGTGACCGACGTGTATTCGCGTTCCATGGCGGAATGGGCGCGGGCAAGACGACTTTCATCAAGGCGCTTTGCTCGGAGCTGGGCGTGACCGAGGTCGTGGCGAGCCCGACATTCGCGATAGTGAATGAGTACATGGCGCAGAACGGAGAACCGGTCTATCACTTCGACCTTTACAGAGTGAAGACTATGGATGAGGCTTGCGACTTTGGCTGCGAGGACTATTTCTACAGTGGCAACTACTGCTTCATCGAGTGGCCGGAATTGGTGGAGCCGCTTTTGCCTGACGACACTGCGGACGTGTGCATAACTGTCGATGACGAAGGCCACAGAGCCGTGGAATTGAAGTAAAACCAAACATCAAATACAAAACAATATGAACGATTTTCTTTCTTACAGGATTTATAACAACGAAGTGCAGGAGATACTCATTTCGTTGGCTTTCATTCTTGGCGCGATAGTGCTGGGCAGATTAGTCAGATGGTTCGCCGAGAAGATACTTCCGAAACTGACAGCCAAGACGGAGACCCAGCTGGACGACGTGCTGGTGGAGGTGCTTAAGGCTCCGATGCTTTTCGCGCTGACTTTGGTCGGATTCTGGATAGGCATCAAGCGCCTGTCTATGCCAGCGAATGCCATGGCGATGATAGCCGATGCCTACAAGTTCCTGCTTGTCATAAGCGCCACATGGTTTATTTCCAGAGCTGTATCCACATTCATAAACGTAGTGCTCAAGGAGAAAGTCAACGACGAGAGCTCAAGGATGGACGAGCATGCGCTCAGCCTGATTAAGAAAGTGTCGTCGTTCGTTATATGGAGCATCGGCGTAATCACGGCTCTGAACAATGCCGGAGTCGATGTCGGCGCTCTGATAGCCGGTCTGGGAATCGGAGGAGTAGCTATAGCCCTTGCTGCTCAGGATACAGCCAAGAATATCTTCGCAGGCATGATGATACTTTTCGACCGTCCTTTTAAGATAGGTGAGCTGATAACCATAGACGGCACGACAGGATATGTCGAGGACATGGGAATACGAAGCACGAAGCTCAGAACGTATTCCGGACAGCTGGTTGTGATACCTAACTACAAGACAGCCGACAGCAACCTGACGAACATAACGAGAGAGCCGTCGCGCCGCATCGAACTGAATGTCGGGCTGACTTACAGCACAACGCCGGAGCAGATGAGACAGGCGATGGACATACTCCGCAATCTGCCGTCGTCGGTCGATGGCATTGAGGATAAGGTGAAGGTTTATTTCACATCGTTCGGCGACTTCTCGCTGAACATAACATGCTGGTACTACATAAAGAAGGACAGCGATTTGTTCGAGACACAGTCGGCGGTCAATCTCCAGGTGCTTGACGATTTCAACGCACACGGACTTGACTTCGCTTTCCCTACTCAGACATTGTATGTGAACAAGTGATACTCAATGGTATAAAAAAGGAGATGCTCTATGCGTCTCCTTTAGTTTTACAAGTTGTCTCGTTTTGGAAAAAAGCGTTGCAACAAGTAGTGATATGGAATATTTCAACCATATAAAATGATATGGATAAAGAAGAGCAAATAAAAGATTTTTTCAAAGATAAAGGGGTTGATTTGAGCCAAGTTAAGGGTCTTGAGAATGGTTCTAACATTTTCAAAGGACTTAACAAGCAAGATGCATTAAAAGCTCTGAATTTGTACCAAGAGTTAGGAATATCGATTTTAGGAGGGGACGTTTTGTGTATTAAAAATGACGGTTCAATAGAATACACTTCAGACAGTTGGCATGTTGATATACTTGAGAACGAGAGCCGTTCTCAGTTTCTAAAAAGGAGTGTGAGCGAATCTTATTCATATATAAGCAAATATGCTCCATCTTCTTTAAGAGAAAACTCCATTTTGTTCGACATAGTACCGGACCTGAAGATTTAGGATTTATGTTTGGACTCACTTGGGACAAACCATAAACATGTGAAAACCGCCTTGCCGACGACGGCATTACACAAATACCGCATGAGAAAACTCGCATATACACTTCTGATATTATTTATGTCGCTTTGCTGTGCAGCGCAGGACAGCACTGTGTCCATTCGTCTTGTGTGTGGAATTCCGCTTCCTCCGCCATGTGCAGAGATTGACTTCATCAAATTCGACAGCATGCCAAATAACCTGATTAAGCAGAACGAACAGTTCTTCAAGCATGCAAAAATCAAGGGCTATCCCAAAGAAGGGCGTGTGGTCATCAAAACCAAAATGTATATTGTCATTGACTCTACTATACTATACACAACAGAGCAGAAAAGAGATTTCTTGTCAGGCATGACAGAAGACGAAATTGCAGAAATCCGATTCCTCGACAGAAAAGCCACAGCAAAGTCATTGGGCTTGAAAAGCCGATATGGAACAATGCTTGTAAAGACAAAAGGCGGTTCTTACTCTTTCCATAAATGCAATCCCGACAGTATGGAACGAACAATCAAAAAACGGCAAGTGTCTGACTTCAAGAGGTTCCCAGCTGAGCTATTGAATGACTTAGACAAAATGGGAGTGGATTCATATTCAATGCTAAATGACTACGAAGCAAAATATTTGAATTTCATCTTTGGTGTCACGCCAGATGAATTCGATTTCACTGGCAAGAAGATAGGTTTCATTACAGGTTCTAGTGGGAAAAAGAAAAGCAACAAAGCGGATTATTTCAAATTAGAGAAAGATAGATTTTGTCACAAATATTCTCCTAACGGAGGAGACTTGTACGTTTTTGATAAAAGACAAAAAGAAGAATCAGGCGGTTATGACGCTGCAATCGTGTATTGGAGCAAGTTTATTTTACCAGTAGAGAAAGTGATTGAGGGATTGAAGAAGAAATAAAACAACAACAAACGCTTGAGAAAACTCGCAAGCGTTTTGTTTTTGCGTTCCCAAAAGTCTTGTTTATAGAAGTCTTTTTACGACTCTGAGTTTGTGGCTGTATTGCCCGGAGTCCTCGTTGCGTATGCCTTGCGAGTCTATCTGCTCTATTTTCACGCGTCCCGAGGCATGCACGATTTCTCTGTCCGACGCGAGTATTCCGACGTGTATGATTCTGCCTTCGTCGTTCTCGAAGAATGCCAGGTCGCCGGGTCTTGCCTCTTGCAGGAAGTTCACCACGGTGCCTTGCTCCACTTGTTGCGAAGCGTCGCGTGGCAGCTCGATTCCGCAGATTCTGAACACGGTCTGCACGAATCCGGAGCAGTCAATGCCCAGGGCGTTTCTTCCGCCCCAGAGATATGGCGAGTTCAGGAACATGAACGCCACTGACAGCAGCTCCTCGCCCGAATAAAGCTTCTCGTCCGGCATGTTGACGCATTCTCTGGCAATGTGTATGTCGGTCTCCATTATGGAGCAGAACTCTTTGTCGGGGTTGTAGAACGGCAGCAGGCTTCCGCCAGGCAGCAGGATGTTCTCGCCCCTCGACTCGATGTAGGCGTGTGCTATTGGGCTGTTGATTACAGGGAAGTGTGTGTCGTCCAGCTGCTCGGCTATCTCGTCGCTTATGTTGGTCACCATCTTCGCGTCAACCCATCCTTCGTATGTGTCGATGAGGCTGTGCACATAGCACCATTTCGGGATTCTCTCCAGTATTGTGAAGTGCTCCCCGAACAGAAGCTGGTTTACCATCTCTGATGTTTCGGAAGGCTCTCTGCGCATAGGCAGGACGCTGTTTAAATTGATGCCGTGCATTGGACTTGATTTATGATTGAACAAAATTCAAAGTTATATGTAAATATCAACAAAACAACAAGTGCGGCAAGAAAAGGGCTTGGATGGGGCGTTCTTTTACAAAAACACGTATATTTGAGTATTTTTCCTATTTTGTTTCGGTATAGATAAGGCAAGAAATGAAAGAATTCTCATCAAACGCAAAGATACAATGGTGGATGAAGGCGTTGCTTTTTGTTGTGGCAGTGGCTATAATCGTCCAGTTTTTCCCTCGAAGAAGTGGCTTCAGCTACAGCTACAGCGAAGGTCGTCCGTGGAACTACGACCTGATGACGGCTCCCTACGACTTCGCGATTCTTAAAGACCCTGTGCTGCTGAAGGCGCAGCAGGCTGAGGCATTGAAGTCGTTCGAGCTTTGCGTAAGGAAAGACACGTCGGTGGAGAGTTCTGTGATGGTGAAACTGAACAGCGTTGAGGACAAAGAGTGCGTGTCGTATCTCAAGGCGGAGCTGTCCAAGATTTATTCCGAGGGCGTGGTGCCGTCGCTGGTGCTCGATACGGTCATGAAAGCCGGCTACACAAAGGTCAAACTGCTTTCCGACAACAATGTGGCGGCGAGCATCGATGTGTCAACGCTGAACACAGTGCGTTCCGCATACTCCAAGATTATGACGGAGTGTCCGGCTAATGTGTCGAAAGAGGCGCTGAGAGCGGCGAATGTCAGCTCGTTCTTGTCTGAGAACCTGTATGTTGACACGGCGATGTCAAACAAGCAGCGCGCCGAGATTCTTAAGACTGTGTCGCTGACGTCGGGCATGATACAGGCTGGCGAGAGAATCGTTGACAAAGGCGAAATTGTCACTGCCAAAACCGAGCTTATCCTTAACTCGCTGAAACTCTCTTACGAGGAGCGCGAGAACAAGGGCGGCAGTGTGAATTTCGACGGCATCGGCAGTGTGTCGACCAACAGACTCATGACCATAGGCGGCGAGACGATGGCTGTGGCTGGACTGATGGTGCTTCTGTTTCTGTACATCAGCCTTTTCCGCCCTAAGATTTTCAAGGAGACGAGACATGTGCTCTTTATACTTCTGACGACCCTTGTGCCTATCGTCCTTGCGACGTTGGCATTGAGGATGAGCCGCCAGGAGATGGTGGTGTATATCGTGCCGTTCGCGTTGGTGCCGATAGTCATCCGCTCGTTCTTCGACTCCAGAACGGCGCTCTTCGCCCACATGATAGCGACTTTGTGCGCCGCATTGGTAGTGCCATCGCCGTTCGAGTTCGCATTGCTGCAGATTACTGCCGGCATGGCTGCCGTCTCCAGCCTTAAGGACTTGACGACGAGGTCGCAGCTCGCGAGGGCGGCTTTCTTCGTGTTTATCGACTATTCGGTGTTCTACATCGCTCTGCAGTTGATACAGGAGACTAACATGAGCCGCATCGACCCAGTAGTGCTGGTTTATTTCGGCATATCAGCCCTGCTTCTCTTGTTCGCCTACGGCTTGATATTCCTTTTCGAGCGTCTGTTCGGCTATCTTTCGCCGGTGTCGCTTGTGGAGTTGTCTAATGTCAATACTCCGCTTCTGCTGCGTTTCGCCGAGCTTGCTCCTGGCACGTTCCAGCACTCGCTTCAAGTGGCGAACCTTGTCACTACCGCAGCCCCAAGAATAAACGCAAACGCCCTGCTGGCGAGAGTCGGAGCCATGTATCACGATATCGGAAAACTCCAGCATCCGGATTTCTTCACAGAGAATCAGATGTCGGGTGTCAATCCGTTGGCGGAGCTTGACCCATTGGTCGCTTCGGAGCTTATAATCGCTCATGTGAAGGACGGCGTGACTTTGGCTAAGGCCTATAAACTGCCGGAGCCGATAATAGATTTCATACGCACCCACCACGCCGACGGCAGGACGAAGTATTTCTACAACACTTATGTGAACGCTCATCCCGATGAGGAGATACCGGCAGGCGCATTCGACTACGCAGGCCCTAAGCCGCAGACTAAGGAGCAGGCGCTGCTTATGATGGCGGACTCTGTGGAGGCGGCTTCGAGGAGCATGGTGTTCCAGTCCGGCGACACAAACGGCAGTGTGAAGCACGAGGACTTGTCCGACAGGCTGGACAAGCTTGTGGACAATATTATTGACAAGCAGCTGACTGACGGTTTGCTTAACGACGCCAACATAACATTCGCTCAGGTCGGGCTCGTGAAAGAGTCGTTCAAGGCTAAGCTCAAGACGATATATCACACAAGAATTTCATATCCAGAACTGAAAAGAAAAACAGAGAACAAATGAAAAAAGCACTTAGAATAGCATTGTTTGCATTTATGTCGGCAGCGGTATTTCCGGTTGATGCCGAACGTTGGGATGTGCGTGACTATGTCACTCTCCCTGACCCTACGACACAGAGCGGAAACACATGCTGGGCTCACGCATCAGTGCATGCTGTGATGGCGAACTGGGCTTACCTTTCGAGTCTGGCTGACGGGTCGTATGACGAATATGCGCCAGATTCTGTGTTGTCGGCTGAACACATGGTGGCGCACCGTGCCTACAACAACGCTGTTGAGAACGGCGGTTCGGTGGATTATGCGATAGCTTATTACGCGTCAGGACAAGGTCCGAAGGTGGTGAACGCGCAGGACGATACTGTGGATGCCAAGTATTTTGTTGGCTCGGTGAACAAGATTCCGTACTCTAACACATCCGCATCGAATCTTCTTGTTTCCAAGGCTCTCATGAAAGAGGCTTTGAGGAAGTACGGTGCTTTGAGCGTTGTCTTGAACACGGCTGAGCTGCAATCGCCATATTACGATGCGGTCAACCACTCGGCATACATGTCTGTGGATAAGGCGACTTCTTTGTCTCTGACACCTAATCATGCTGGCGTGATTGTGGGTTACGATGACGATTTCAACGACTTTGGCAATCTGGCGGAGAAACCGTCGTCGCCTGGCGCATGGATTGTGGAGGACTCCTACGGAACTTCGCGCCATGTCAATGGCTATTATTATCTCTCGTATAACTCGGGAACGCTGAACGCGCCTTATGCCTATGTCAACAGGATAGACAGATTTGTGGCAGACACGATAATGACTAAGGATCGGCTTGGCGCAAGCGGTGTGGTGAGCTTTGATAATGATTCGGTTGTTATTTTCTCCTTTTTCGCTAATCCAAAAGGCGTGACAGTCAAGGCTCTTGGTGTTTATACAGCTCAAACAGGAATGAGAGTTGTGTTTGATGTGTTCAAAGGTGGTAGCATGACTACGACTTCGAGAATCGCGAGTTGTCATGTAGATACTGTTTTTGCAAATTGGGGTTTTCATGTTGTGCGAATTCCTGACGCTTATATCCCTGCGGGGGATTCTATCGCTTTGGGAGCTTTGTACGTCAATCCAACGGGTGGGAAAATCGCTTTGCCGCTTGAGTCAAGCAATTCTTCAGGTACGGCAGTCGTTACTCATGTCGGCGACCAGTACATGATTTATAATAAGAAAGGATATAAGAGAATAAACGCGACCTCCAATTTTATAATGAAACTGTATTGCAAGAACGATGAAAGCGTAAGCGCCGTCGCAGAAAATGTGGCTGATGGCGCAGGTCTGACGGCGTGGAGCGTGGCTGACGGAATAATGGTCCGGACGGACGAGAAGGCGGCAGTCTCTGTCTATGACGCTAACGGCCGTTTGGTTGCCGTGGCTGATGTGGACGGCGAGGCGCTTGTGAAAGTTCCGGCGCGAGGCGTGTATGTTGTGGCTTCGGGCGGTGGCTCTGTGAAAGTGATTAAGTGAAATTGAAGAGGCGGAAAATAAAAATCGGGCGGTCTATTACAGGCCGTCCGATTCTTTTCATATAAATAGCAAAAACAAAATTATTTGATATTCTCTCTCCATGTTGGCGCCTTGAACTCTTCCTTGAGCGGAAGTAGTCTCTTGTCAACATCGACCCCCAGCACCGAGTTGAAATTGTTGGTCGCCTGCATCTGCGCTCCGAATCCTACGATGACGATGATTTCTGTGTCGTTGTAGTATTTTCTGAGTCCGTTGAGTAGTTCGTCAGAGACCTTGGTCGGGTCTTTCACAATCTGCTGTCCGAGCTGGCGCAGCAGGCTTTCGTTCTCCGACAGTTCGAAGTTGTTAGGGTCGAGTCCGAGTTCTCTGAGGTCGCTGATGAAGAACAGCGAGCACAAGAGGCATCCGTTGGTTGTGGATACGGAGTGCGCGTAGATTGTCGCGGCTCTCTGTCCGACTACCTTCACGAGGCTCGCCCATGAATCGTACCAGCCCATGAATGCCTTGTATGT
The DNA here is from genome assembly GCA_017937025.1 of Paludibacteraceae bacterium. GTDB lineage: Bacteria > Bacteroidota > Bacteroidia > Bacteroidales > Paludibacteraceae > UBA4363. The sequence goes on from JAGBEJ010000005.1 coordinate 107,204, forward strand.
GCCGTAATCCTGAAGCATAGCGAGCTTCATGTTTGTGATTTTCCCTTTCGAATTGAGTTCTTCGTAAGCCTTCTTTGACTCTTCAGAGAGTTCTTCTGGCTGCTTTAGTTGTACTCTTGCCATTTTTACCTCCTTTGTTTTTAAGTTTAGTTTATGTTAGATTGCTAATTTCAATACTTCGGTGAATGCCTTTGTGTCCAGCGGTATGTAATGTCCTACGGCGCCGTTTCTTGTGGCTCTTTTCGCCATTGTGTCGAAGTCCTTGTCGCTTATGCCGAGCTCCGTAAGCCTTGTCTTGACGCCGATTTTCTTGAAGAAAGCCTCGAGGATTTCCGATAGTTTCAGTGCTCTTTCCTTTTCTGTGTAGTCGTAGGCGTCGATGCCGAAAACCCTATTTGCGAGCAGTGCCAGTCTCCACGGCTTCACTTCCGCTGCGTACTTTGTCCATGCGGTGAATACTATCGCCATGCCTTCGCCGTGTGTTATGCCGTATTGTGCCGAGAGTTCGTGCTCGATTCTGTGCGAGCCCCAGTCGGCTATTCTGCCGGCATCGAGGAAGTTGTTGTGCGCCACGCTTGCCAGCCACTGCACCTCCGCTCTGGCGTTCACGTCCTGAGGGTCCTCTATCAGGCGGTCGGCGTTGAGCAGAAGGGCTTTTATCGCGCCTTCGATAAGGTAGTCGGTGGTGTCGGAATTTTTGGCGTCAGAAAAATATCTTTCAAGCAGGTGTGACAGCACGTCCGCCACTCCTACGAAAGTCTGGTACTTCGGCAGTCCGGCAGTGAACTTTGGGTTCATGATGGCGAACTTAGGGATAATCCTGTCGTCCTCGAACCCGAGTTTCCATTCGCCGTTCGAGATTATGGCTGCGTTCGATGTCTCCGAGCCGCTCGATGCCGTCGTGGCTATCACGCCTATGTTCAGCACCTCCTTGGCTTGCGCGCCTTTCTCGAAGAAGTCCCACACGTCGCCGTCGTAAGGAATGCCGAGTGCCACGGCTTTGGCTGTGTCGATGGAACTGCCGCCGCCCACAGCAAGCACGAAGTCCACATTGTCCTTCTTGCCTTGCTTTACGAGCTCTCTGACGAGTTTCACGCTTGGGTTTGGAACCACATTTCCGTTCTCGGAGAATTTTATTCCTAATTCATTTACGGCATCCTCAATTACTGAGTAAATGCCCAAGGTCTTTATGAAGTCGCCGCTGTAAACCAGCAAGAGTGACTTCACATTGTAGCTTTCTAACAGCCCTTTGAGGTTTTTCTCGCTTTCTTCTCCGAAAACGATTTTCGCAGGGTTGTAATATTCAAATGAAATCATAGTTTGCCCCCTTTCTTAATCGCGTAAAGTTTTCGACTGCAAGATTAGCGCGATATTGAGTATTATCCAAGAAAATGATTAAGCTATGGAAAATAAGCCTTATTATAAGAAATGTGTAGAATATATTTCTATGATAATAAAATAATGTGGGTGTTTAGGCTTATGAAAATTCTTGTCTTGACGTTCGGTTTTTGGTGCTTGGGGTAATAAAAAAGCCCTGAATTTGTATTTTCAGAGCTTATTAATGATTGGATTTGTTGGATTTTCTTAAAAAACTACTGTTTTTTAGAATGTATTGTGGCTTTTGCTTTTTATATGAGAAAATATTTACTTTCCGTCGTCCACCCACTCTCGTATTCTGTATCGTGCGCCGATTGATTGGCAGAGCTGACGGCTTTTCTCTTCGTCTTCCTTGGATATTGTCGTCTCGACGGTGGTCATCACCACATCGAGCCCTTCCTCCACGCATCTTTTCGCGAATGCTATCATGGCGTCGTACGACTGCACGCCGAACCTGCTGCGCACGAGAGCCTGGTAGCGTTCTGCGTCAGGCACGTTGAGCGATATGGACACTGTGTCGATGAGCCCGACAAGCAGCGGAGCCACGTCCTTTGAGTTTATGAGGTCGGCTTGACCGTTGGTGTTAAGCCGTGTGCGTATGGCGGTGTTCTGCTTTACCCACTTTGCCACGCTGAGCATCGTGTCCAAAACGCAAGTCGGCTCGCCGAATCCGCAGAAGACGATTTCCTTGTATGAGTAAGCCTTGAGTTTTTCCTCGATGGCGGCTGTCGCCTCCTCGACCGTAGGCTCGCGCTCCAGCCAGAGGCTGTCGCTTTCGCCCACTTTGTCGTCGCCCTGGCGCAGGCAGAATGTGCATGCGCTTGAGCATTTGTTGGTGAGGTTGATGTACAGTCCGTCGCCCACCTTGTATGCTATTTCCATCTTTTTCATTTGAATGAGAGTTTATCGATTACCTCCTCGAAGCACATTCCGTCGGTCGCCGGCGTGTTCAGACGCTCGGATGCAAGAATGCACTCCCTCACGAAATCCGATGCCGTGATGACGCTCTGCACGAACGGCACTTTCTTGACCGCTCCGGCTGCGATGATGGCGGAGAACACGTCGCCCGTGCCAGACCTGTGCGAATCGACCTTGTGTGTGCGTACTGATTGTCCGCCTTTGCCGTGCTCGTAGCAGTAGCTGACCATATTGTCGCCGTCCTCCACGCCGGTGATGACTATCTTGCGTGGTCCCATGGCAGACAGTGTCTCCGCCAAGTGTAGCAGCATGTTTTCGGAAAATCTGTTGCTGTATTCTGTGCCGGCTAAGAAGCAAGCCTCGGTCAGGTTCGGAGTGATGATGTCGGCGTAAGGCAGCAGCTTTCTCATGCGCGACGCCAGTTCGTCGGTGTAGGTGCAGTAAAGCCTGCCGTAGTCGCCCATCACGGGGTCGACGATGACGGTCGTGTCTTGTGTGGAGAATTGCTCGAAAAAACGCAGCACGAAGTCAATTTGCTCCACAGAACTCAGAAAACCGGTCAGTATGCCGTCGAACGACAGCGAGAGCTTCTTCCATTCCTCCATGTACGCTTCCATGTGCTCGGTGAAGTCGTAGTGGAAGAATGACTTGAATCCTGTGTGGTTTGAGAATATGGCTGTGGGCAGCGGACAGCACTGCACGCCTAATCTTGAGATTATCGGCAGGGCGACTGCCACCGAGCATCGTCCGAAGCCCGATATGTCGTTTATGTTGGCTATCTTGAGCTGCCTGTTGTGGTTGGGTTCTGTCATCCGTTCGTTTTGTTTTTCGGACGGCAAAGTTATGCAACAATATTTCTCGTTCTAAACGCTCCGCTACTTTTATGCTGTTATTTAAGTGTATTTCGTATGTGAGTGTTGATGTTTTTTCAACGTCTTATGTTGTGGATGTCTAATATGTATTCATTCTCTTTCCTTGTCCATCTGGTCCGTGTGTAGTAGGAGGCATTGATGGTGTCTGAACCCAGTACGATATAGTTTATTCGTTGCCATAACGGCACTATGTCCCAGTGTTCCGGAGTGTCGAATGCAGTAGGGAAGTCTTTGCTTACGAGTCCGACGTCGTATGTCCATGTGGCGCATTCGTATGGCTGGATGGTCACGACTGTGTCGGCTTCTGCAATCTTGATGCTTTCGTAGCCTTCTCCGTGATCGTAGGTCGGGAGCACATCCTCCATGCTTCTGTACTGTTCGATGTATGAAATTGTGATTTCTTTGTCCGTGCGGTTGTTTATTGTGAATTCGAATGCTCCCCAGTAATCGCAGGAAGTCAGCATGTTTGTGGCGGTGACAAATAACATGATGGTCTTGAGGGTCTTCGTCAGAGTGCTCATTTTCTTTGCTTTTGGTTAAAAAAACGCTGTAAATATATTAAGAATGTTTGGTTCTGTTGTGCTTGATTGTAGTTTATGTTGCTTGTGTAAATGTTTTGTATTTGATATTTTTGTTTCCTGTTTTATTTCGTGAAATATTATAAATATGAAATTCTTGTTATCTATTGCGCTTCTCGCATTGTCGTTTAGTTGTCTTGCGCAAAACGAAACCGAGAGATATGTGTTCTGGCAGCCGAATGTGAAGCTGACTTTTGATATGTTTTGTGGGACACCGACATCTTCGGTAGTGGAGAAATTAAAGGGAGCGAATACGTATTATGATGTTGCTCTTGGCTTGTGGGGTGTTCTTGATGTGCCTAAAACAAAACGAATGTGGAAGAAAATGCCTGAAAAAAGTTATTTCTGCGCGGCTATGGATAAAACAAAGTCGTTTTTGATTGTTCGCGATAGTGCGGAATTGAAATATGCACAGTTGTTTTGGGATATTTGCGAACTTGCAACAAGGGTGACAAGAAAAACACTTTTAGAAACTGTGTGCCAAATGGATTCTATAGGATTCCATACTACAGTATCATCAAAAGGCGTCAAGGTTTTCGCTCACGATACACTCAATCAAGTGAAATCCTTTGGGCTGATTGCTATGTTTTATACGACGGCATTAAATGATGGGAAGGAATTTCGTAAAGCTATGACAGGTGCCATTTTTAATGAGGTGGTAAGTCCTCGCAATGAGGATGCTTATCGCTTTTACAGAAATAAAGTTGACTCCCTTCTGCTTGAGACAGAGAAGTATGCGACGAAAGCAGAGGAAATAGAACGCTTTATAAGAAATACACCTGAAAAGGGTTATATAACTCCAACTAAGATTGTGGGCGATTTTAAAAATCGAGGTGAAATCAGATACTGAAGCCGGTCTATCTTGCCTGTCTTTGCGTTGAGTCAATAAAAACAAACAAAATTGGCAGTGGCTACTAATTCTGCTATATTTGCAGAATATATAATAATTGACAAATGGCACGATTCAATAGAATTCTCCTGAAACTCAGCGGCGAGTCGCTTATGGGAGAGAAACAGTACGGCATAGACGAGACTCGTCTGGCTGAGTATGCGGCACAGATAAAGGAAGTGCATGACATGGGCGTGGAGATAGGCATTGTGATAGGCGGAGGAAATATCTTCCGTGGCTTGAGCGGCGCTTCGAAAGGCTTCGACAGAGTCAAGGGCGACCAGATGGGTATGCTCGCGACGGTCATCAACAGCCTTGCGCTGAGCTCGGCGCTGACAGCGATAGGCGTGAAAACAAGAGTGCTGACGGCGATAAGAATGGAGCCTATTGGCGAGTTCTACACAAAGTGGAAAGCCATTGAGGCGATGCAGAATGGCGAGGTGGCTATCTTCTCGGCAGGAACTGGAAATCCTTACTTCACCACAGACACAGGTTCGTCGCTCAGAGCCATAGAGATAGAGGCTGACGTGATGCTCAAAGGCACACGCGTGGACGGCATCTACACAGCCGACCCAGAGAAAGACCCTACAGCCACTAAGTTCGACGAGATAACATACGATGAGATTTACAATAAGGGACTGAAGGTGATGGACCTCACCGCCACTACCATGTGCAAGGAGAACGGCATGAAAATCTACGTCTTCAACATGGACAAGGTGGGCAACCTGAAGAAGCTCATGGACGGCGAGAACATAGGAACGCTGGTTACCGACAAATAAAAACAGAGTAATAACATAAAATAAATAAGAAATAAACGATTATGGCAGAATTGAACGAATACCTGAGCAAGGCGGAGGAGTCTATGGAAGAGGCAACAATGTATCTTGAGGAGGCATTGGCAAGAGTTAGAGCAGGCAAGGCGAATGCGCATATACTTGACCCTATCAGAATAGATTACTACGGCACACAGTCGCCTGTCAGCGCGGCAGCGGTAGTCACGACTCCAGACGCGAGAACGATAGCAATCAAGCCTTTCGAGAAGTCTATGCTCCCAGTCATAGAGAAGGCGATAATCAACTCAGAAATCGGCATCATGCCTATCAACAACGGCGAGATAATCCGTCTGCAGATTCCGCCATTGACAGAGGAGAGACGTCGCGAGCTGGCTAAGAAGTGCAAGCAGGAGTGCGAGAATTCCAAGGTCGTAGTGAGAAATGCGAGAAGAGACGCGATAGACGGTCTTAAGAAGGCAATCAAGGACGGAATGCCTGAGGATGTCGAGAAAGACGGCGAAGACCAGGTTCAGAAGCTCCACGACAAGTGGATCAAGAAGATAGATGACCTTTACGCTGAGAAGGAAAAGGAAATCATGACTGTGTAAGTCATACGATTAAAGACGTTTTGCAATGAAAGGACTTGTAATAAAAAATACAGGCAGCTGGCTCGAGGTGAAGACCGGTGACGGCCAGACCTTTCAGTGCAAGGTCAAGGGCTCCTTCCGTCTCAAGGGCATAAGGAGCACAAACCCTATAACGGTTGGCGACAATGTCGTGTTCTCTGTCGATAACGAGGGCCACGGGCTCATAAGCGAGATAGAGGGCCGCAAGAACTACATCATCCGCCGCTCGTCCAACCTTAGCAAGCAAAGTCAGATAATAGCCGCCAATCTCGATTTAGTGCTTCTTGTGGCAACGATTGTCCATCCCGAGACATCCACCACGTTCATAGACCGTTTCCTCGCCACAGCCGAGGCTTATAACGTTGATGCGTGCATCGTGTTCAACAAGATAGACCTGCTGACGGACGAGGATAAGGAGTACCTTGCCTCGATGAAATATCTTTATGAAGGCATCGGCTATATGTGCCGCGAGGTGTCGTCGCTCACAGGCGCCGGCGTCGATGAGCTGAGAGAGTCGCTTAACGGAAAGATTTCTTTATTCTCCGGCAATTCTGGCGTGGGCAAATCGACGTTGATAAACTCGCTGCTGAAAAGAGAAGTGGCGAAGACTGGTGAAATCTCGTCATATCATGACAAGGGCATGCACACGACAACATTTTCCGAGATGTATGAGCTTGACGGAGGTGGATACATAATAGACACGCCTGGAATCAAGGGCTTCGGCACAGTCGATTTCAAGCATGAGGAAGTGTCGCATTACTTCCCTGAGATATTCCGCGAGTCGGAGAATTGCCGATTCAACAACTGCACCCACGTTCATGAGCCGGGCTGCGCTGTGCTGAAGGCTGTCGAGGAACATCGAATCAGCGAGTCGAGGTACGCCAGCTACAGAAGCGTGATGGAGGACGAGGACGAAAGCAAGTATCGCGAGCGTGAACGTTAATCTGCGCGAGTTTTTTCCACATGAGATATTACAGCAGCAAATACAACTGGGTGAAGGCCGGTTTTGTCGCTTTTGCCGTGATGATAGTCGCAGCATCGTTGTTTGTGCTGAACGCCTTCGTGGACAGTCTTTCGGAGATGGAGACGCGCCGTGTCGGCAATTGGGCGGAGGCGACGCGCATCATAGCCAAGGCGGACACTAATGCCGACCTCACGCTTGAACTCAAGGTAATAAACGACAACACGGACATACCTGTGATACTTGCCGACTCGGCAGGCAACTTCATCGACGCAAGAAACGTGGATGTGCCGGACGATGAGGCTGAGCGCTCGAAGTGGACCAAGGCGACGATACGCAAGTTTGGAAACGTTCGTGAGCCTATCGAGATAGAAATGGCGGATGAGAGTCATCAGTATGTTTATTACGACGAGTCGATGATGGTGGTCGGACTGAGGTATTTCACTATCGGTGTGCTTTCCATCATTTTCATATTCATCATAGTGCTGGTGCTGTTCCTTTATAGCACATGGCGGTCGGAACAGAACGCGGTGTGGGCAGGCATGAGCAAGGAGACCGCCCATCAGCTTGGCACTCCGATTTCGTCGCTCGAGGCATGGATGGAACTCTTTAAGCTCCGCGACCCAAGTCACGGCGAGTATGTAGACGAGATGAACAAGGATGTGAATCGTCTGAAAATAATTGCGGAGAGGTTCTCGAAGATAGGCTCGAAGCCGGAGCTCGCCGAGTCTAAGGTTCTGCCCGTTGTCTCTGCCGCCGTGTCGTATATGCGCGACAGGACGTCAAAACATGTGGATATAAGCCTTGTGAGCCATATAGATGAAAACTACAGCATGCCGATAAATGTTCCGCTGTTCGAGTGGGTGATAGAGAACCTGTGCAAGAATGCGGTGGATTCGATGAGCGGAAAGTCGGGGAAGATTGTTGTTGACGTGAGAGCCAACAGGCTTTTCTGCGAGATAGATGTGACCGACACCGGCAGCGGCATACCGAAGTCCAAGTGGAGCACGATATTCAAATCGGGTTACACCACGAAGAAAAGAGGCTGGGGGCTGGGACTGTCTTTCGCGAAACGAATAATAGAAGAGTATCACGACGGAAAGATATATGTAAAAAATTCTGAAGAGGGCAAGGGGACAACGTTTGCGGTGCTTCTTTTCAAAAATCAGAAGAGGCGTGGCGTGTGGCTTAACAGGATTTTTATGAAAAAAATAATCAAATAATTCGTTTCGTGAGAGATAAATATTTACTTTTGCGGAGTTTTTTCGCATAGACTGAAAAGGTGAAGACCGACGACAGATATAAATTAAACCTCCAAAACCTGCCGGATGAGGGCGAGCGACTGAGTTTTGATTTGGATGATGAGTTCTTCGCAAGCATAGAAGGTGGCGAGATAAAGGGAGGCGATGTCGAGGTTGAAGTCTTTGTTCAAAGCGTTGGACAAGGTGCTTATGAGATGGAGATTGATATGTCGGGCGACTTGACGATTCAGTGTGACAGATGCTTGTGCGATATGTCGCAGCCGATAGAGAGCAACGAGGTCGTGCGAGTGAAAACTGCGGAGGTGGAAGAGCAGAGCGAGGATGATGACGGCGAGCTGATAACAATTCCTGTTGACACGTTGATTGTGGATCTGGCAAGGCATTTTTACGAAACGGCAGCCTTGAATATTCCACTCAGACACGTTCACGAGGACGGCGAGTGCGACGAGGAAATGTCTAAGCGGCTGGAAGAAATGAGGGCAGTGAACGCTGATGAGAAAACTAACGAGGGTGGCGATACAGACCCGAGATGGAATGAACTTAAAAAACTAATTGACAATAATAAATAAACTAAATTAATAGAACAATGGCACATCCTAAGAGAAGACAGTCTAACAGAAGAACAGCAGCGAGAAGAACTCACGACGTGGCTAAGGCTCCAACATTGGTTGCATGCTCAAACTGCGGCGCAGTACACATCTATCATACAGTATGTCCTGAGTGCGGTTTCTACAGAGGCAAGCTCGCAGTAGAGAAGACAGCGGCAAACGCTTAATAGACTGAAAGAGAAAAGATTTTGCCCGGTAAAGATGAATAGTCTTTGCATGGGCATTTTTTTAATAATAAGAAATAAATTATGAATGCAGCTATAACAGGTGTGGGAGGCTACGTGCCAGACTACAGACTGACTAATGAGGAACTCAGCAAGATGGTTGACACGAGCGACGAGTGGATAATGTCGCACGTCGGAATCAAGGAGCGCCGCATACTCAAGGGTGAGAACCAAGGCTCGTCGGTGATGGGTGCTGCAGCTGTGGAAGACCTTGTTAAGAAGACCGGCGTGAATAAGGACGAAATAGAGGTCCTGATATGCGCGACTACAACTCCAGACCACGTGTTTCCTAACTGCTCGTCGATGATTTCGTACAAAGCAGGATTGAAGAACGCCTTTGTATTCGACGTGTCTGCGGCATGTTGCGGTTTCATTGAGGCGCTTGAGGTTGGCTCGAACTTCATTAAGTCGGGCAAATACAAGAAAGTTGTAGTTGTGGCTGCAGAGAAAATGTCCAGCATAACAAACTACGAGGACAGAACCACTTGCCCTTTGTTCGGCGACGGCGCTGCGGCTGTTCTGCTTGAGCCTTGCGGCGACGATATGGGTGTCATGGACACTGAGTATCACGTTGATGGCGAAGGCGGACAATACCTTTACCTCAAGACTTGCGGTTCTGCTTATCCTGTGACTGAGGAAAGAGTGAGAAACCATGAGCACCAGTTGTATCAGAAGGGTCCGGTGGTTTACAAGTTCGCTGTGACAAACATGGCTGAGATAGCTGCGCGCATGATGGAAAGAAACAACCTCAAATCTGAGGACGTTGACTGGTTCATCCCTCATCAGGCTAATCTGAGAATCATTGACGCCGCTGTGCAAAGAATGCAGCTGCCATACGAAAAGACAATCATCAACATCGACAAGTACGGAAACACTTCCGGCGCTACCATAGCGATATGTCTGTGGGAGAACGAGAAGAAGTTCAAGAAAGGCGATAATATGATATTCGCAGCCTTCGGTGCAGGATTCCTTTGGGGCTCTGTGTATCTCAAGTGGGCTTATGATCCTAAATAAGGATTTGCAAAAACGATAAGACAAGGGCGGGACAAAAGGGTTCCGCCTTTTTTTTGTTTTCTGTCAAAGCGAATTGATGATTGATGCGATGAGCGGGATAGTGATGATTGATAGAAAGGTGCTGACGAACGTGCCTTGCACCATATGCGTCTCGTCCTTGCCGTAGTTCAGACAGAACATTGTTCCGAACGATGCCACAGGCATGGCTATCAGCATTGTGTTGATGAGGCTTATCTGCCTGTCCATGCCCACGAGGTCGGAAAGCATAAACAATCCTAACGGAACGACGATGAGGTGAAGGACGGTCATGATATACGTTTTTGGTGTGCCGAGAATCTGACGTCTTTTCATGTGCGCCATTGATGAGCCGATTAGGAGCATGGAACCAGGAATCGTTATGTTGCCAATCAGCTTGACCGGAGTTGATATGAACGATGGAATGCTTTGTATGTTGAAGGCGACGATGGCTATGGCTATGTAGCATGCGACCATGGCAGGACAGTAGAGCACCGACCAGTCGAATTTTATCTTGCCAGCGCCACCTACGATGAAGTAAACGCCGAATATGAACACGGTGACGGTGTTCGGAATATTCAGGATGCAGGCGTAGAATACCGACTCGCCGCCGTAGATGGCAGCCACGATAGGGTAGCCCATGAATCCGACGTTGGAGAACATGAGCATGAAACTGTACATGCCACGCAAATTCTTGTCCTTGACGAAGAGCAGCGGCAGAAACGAAGCCACGGCGAACAAATAGGCGTATGTGGCGAAGCCGGCTCCAAGCAGCGGCAGAATCATCTCGCGCTGTGGCATGACGTCACCCATGGCTGAGGCGGCGATGAGGCATGGACAAGTGAATTTTATGATGAATGCGGAAAGGCGTCTGTCGAAATCCCCTCCCATGATGTTCGTCTTCGATGCGATGAATCCGCCCAGCACGATAAGCACAAGCGTAATCATCTGAGACAATATATCGGTGAAAATCATATTCGGTTTTTGCTTTTCGGGCGACAAAGGTATGATTAAATCAGGAAAGATTGCAGGCTGTCGGCTCTTTTGTGTGTGTGGACGCTGGGGTACGTTCGGTTGAAAATGATTATCTTTGAAGGAAAATAAGATTTTATGTTTACACTGAATTACAAAGTGACGACGAGCTGCTGTGACGCGAACGGCAGGCTGAAGTTATACAGCGCGTTGCAGATGATGCAGGACTGCAGCGAGATGTGGATAAACACAGAGGCGGGCGTCAAAAAGTATTTCGACGAGAACGGCATGGCGCAGCTGCTGGTGTTCCGTCAGGTGGAGGTGAACCGAGTACCTGTTTATGGCGAGGATTTGAGCGTCACGACGAGTGTCTATGGCATGAAGCCGATGTTCGGGTTCCGCAACACCGTGATAAGAGACGCTGAAGGCAAGGCGTGCTACACGACATGGAGCATGGGCGCGTTCGTGGATATGTCCACAGGCAAGTTGTCGAGAATTCCTGCCGAGGTTCTGGCTACGATGAACCTTGATCCTCAGGTGGAGATGGAGTATAAGGACAGGCGCGTGTTTATGCCGAAGGAGGGCGTCGTGGCGTGCGAGCCGTACAAGGTGATGAAGAACGACATAGACTACAACAAGCATGTGAATAACGCCAACTACGTGAGGATAGCCCAGGAGTTTTTGCCGGATGGCTGGGATGTAAAGAGCATGAGGGTGAAGTTCCGTATCCCGGCTAAAATGGGCGATACGCTTGCCATAGACACAGCCGAGGAGAACGGCAAATTCTATGTTGACATAAAGGTGGACGGCAATTCCAGCACGCTTGTGGAATTTGAAAAGTGATTGAGTATAAGCGAAAAACATCTATATTTGCAATTCGCAATTATTGCGGCAATATAAAGACAGAGGAAAATAACGATGCATAAGGCAGGTTTTGTAAACATAGTAGGCAATCCGAACGTGGGCAAATCGACGCTGATGAACGCGCTGGTGGGCGAGAAAATCTCCATCATAACCAGCAAGGCGCAGACCACGAGACACAGGATCCTTGGCATAGTCAATGGCGAGGACTTTCAGATAGTGTATTCCGACACTCCTGGAGTCTTGAAGCCTAACTACAAGATGCAGGAGGCGATGCTGGAGTTTTCGAAGTCGGCGCTGACTGACGCCGATGTGCTGCTTTATGTCACCGACGTTGTTGACCGTCCGGAGAAGAACGCTAAGTTCGTGAAGATGGTTAACGCATCGTCCGCTCCTGTTATACTTGTGATAAACAAGATTGACCAGATAGACCAGGAACAGTTGGAAAAGAAGGTCGAGGAGTGGAAAAACATAATACCAAGGGCGGAGATACTGCCGATGGCGGCTTTGCACAAATTCAATCTTGAACCGCTGCTCAGAAGAATAAAGGAGCTCCTGCCGGAGTCGCCGCCATTCTTTGACAAAGACCAGCTGACCGACAAGCCGGCGCGTTTCTTTGTCACTGAGATAATCCGTGAGAAAATCCTGCTGAACTACGACAAGGAAATCCCTTACTCGGTAGAGGTGGAAGTGGAGCGATTCAAGGAGGAAGAGAATATAATAAGAATAAACGCCTTGATATATGTGGAGCGTGACTCGCAGAAAGGCATAATCATAGGCAGAGGCGGCAAGAGCCTCAAACACATAGGCATAGAAGCGAGGAAGGATATAGAGGCATTCTTCGACAAACAGGTTTATCTGGAGCTGTATGTCAAGGTGGAAAAGGATTGGCGAAGCAAGGATGACAAGCTGAGACAGTTCGGATATGAACAAAAATAAGAAAGGAGAGACGCATGGCAAATAATCTGGTAGCGATAGTTGGAAGACCTAACGTGGGCAAATCGACACTGTTCAACCGTCTGACACAGACGAGAAGAGCGATTGTGTCCGAGAATGCTGGCACGACGAGAGACCGCCAGTACGGAAAAAGCGACTGGGGCGGACAGGAATTCTCTGTCGTGGACACTGGCGGATGGGTGAGCAACTCGGAGGATGTGTTCGAGAACGAGATAAAGAGACAAGTCACAATAGCAGTAGAGGAGGCCGACGTGATACTGTTCGTCGTGGACGGCAGCACAGGACTCACCAGCATGGACGAGGAGATAGCCCACATGCTGAGAAGAACCAAGAAAACGGTGATTCTCGTCTGCAACAAGGTGGATACGTACGAGCATCAGTACTCGGCGTCGGAGTTCTACCAACTCGGACTCGGCGACCCGATGGTGCTTTCTGCTATGAACGGACTGGGCAGCGGCGAGATACTTGACGAGGTGGTCAGCCACTTCGACCCAAACAAGGGCGAGGAGCAGCTTGAGGCTATTCCGAGAATCGCCATCGTGGGCAGACCGAACGCAGGAAAATCCTCGCTTGTGAACGCATTCCTGAACGAGGATAGAAACATAGTTACCGATGTCGCAGGCACTACCCGCGACTCTATTTACACAAGATACAACAAGTTCGGACACGACTTCTATCTCGTGGACACTGCCGGCATTAGAAAGAAAGCCAAAGTGACTGAGGATTTGGAGTATTATTCGGTTGTGAGGTCTATCAGAGCGATAGAAAATTCCGATGTTTGCGTGCTGATGATTGACGCCACAAGAGGCATTGAGAGCCAGGACCTCAATATCTTCTCCATAATACAGAAGAACCACAAGGGACTTGTAGTGTGCGTGAACAAATGGGATTTGGTCGAGGAAAAGTCGAACGACGCCATCATGACGATGGAGGGCGCGATAAGAAACCGTCTCGCTCCGTTCACTGACTTCCCAATCATCTTCACTTCTGCCACGACAAAGCAGAGAATCTTCAAAGTGATAGAGACCGCCGAACTTGTGTTCCAAAACAAGAACCGCAAGGTCAGCACAGGCAAGCTCAACGAGTATATGCTTCCTCTTATAGAGAATTATCCGCCGCCTGCAATCAAGGGCAAGTATGTGAAGATAAAGTATGTAGCGCAGCTGCCTAACACGCAGACTCCGGCGTTCGTGTTCTTCGCGAATCTGCCTCAGTACGTCAAGGACCCGTACAAGCGATTCCTTGAGAACAAGATAAGGGCGAACTGGGATTTCTCTGGAGTTCAATTGAGCATATTCATAAGGCAGAAATAGAATGAGGTTATTCACAACAGAGCAGATAAGAGGTTTGGACGCTTATACTATAGAGCATGAGCCGATAAGTTCTGTTGATTTGATGGAGAGGGCCTCTGGCGCGATGACAGATTGGATTTTGCGCAATGTGGCTAATGGCGCGGACAAGGGAATAGTTGTTGTCTGCGGCAACGGAAACAACGGCGGCGACGGGCTTGTGATAGCCAGACGGCTAAAGATGTGCGGACTGCGTGTCGATGTGCTGATGGTGGACAAGGACGGCAGAATGTCGCCGGACTGCGAGGTGAACCTCAAACGTTATGAAGAGAAATTCTCGAAGGTCCTTGGCGCTGTTGACTTCAATGATTATGACATCATCGTGGATGCGATGTTCGGCTCGGGGCTGAACAGACCGCTCGGCGGATTGTATGCCGACATGGCAGACCGCATAAACGCCAGCGGCAAACTCGTCGTGGCTGTCGATATTCCTTCTGGACTGTATGGCGACGACAATTCTAACAATCCTTTCGAACATATTGTCAAGGCGCATCACACTCTGACGTTGCAATTCCCTAAACTTGCGTTCATGATGCCGGAGAGCGAGGCGTACACAGGCGAGGTGCATATCCTGCCAATCGGTATAAGCGAGGATGGCATTGCTCAAACAGCTACGCCATATTATTTCACAGAGAAAAGCGATTTGCCGGCATTGCCGCGCAGAGGAAAGTTCTCGCACAAAGGAACTTACGGACATGCGCTCATGGTGGGTGGAGGCGTAGGCAAGGCTGGAGCTGTGTTCTTGGCTTCGAAGGCGTGCCTTAGGTCGGGCGCAGGACTGTTGACTGTCTATGCGCCTATGGCTGTCGAAAGCGCTTTGCAAGTGTCGTTGCCTGAGGCTATGTGCATTCCGTGCGATGACGAAAAGACACTGGCAACTGCGCCAGACGTAGGCAGGTATGATGCCGTTGGTGTGGGTTGCGGACTGGGCACCGATGAAAAGACGGCAGAGGCATTGAGCGAACTCCTTGAGCGAGTGGAGAAACCAATGGTGATAGATGCCGATGCGTTGAATATAATGGCCAATCGCAAAAATCTTATAGAAAAGATTCCTTCTGGAAGCGTGCTGACTCCTCATCCTAAGGAGTGGGAGCGCATTTGCGGCGTGAGTCTCAAGAACCGCATGGCGCAGATTGACGCAGCAAGGAATTTCTGCCTTAAATACAAACAGAATCTTATACTCAAAGGCGCGTACAGCGCAGTCGTGACGAGCGACGGCAGTGTGCATTTCAACACTACAGGCAATCCGGGCATGGCGACGGCTGGCAGCGGCGATGTCTTGTGCGGTGTTGTTCTTGGGCTTTTGTCACAGGGCATGGCGGGCGATGAGGCTGCGGTTCTTGCGGCTTATCTACACGGACTTGCAGGCGACAAGGCTGCTGAGACGCATGGCGAAGTGTCGCTTATGGCTGGCGATATTGCTGAGTGCTTGTGCCAAGCTTTTCTTGATTTTTAATTTTTCTCTGCCCACTGTGGTTCGGCAGGCTCACCAACCAAGCGCAATGCAATGTAGCCGAAGTGAAAGAGAAAAAATGATGTCTCTTCGGCACTTCGGCTCCGCTCAGTGACCAGATTCTTAAACAGTCGCTCCGCGAGAAATCAGACAAATAGCAACAAATCCAACAGAATAGAATTTGAACGATTTGTTTCCATTTGAAATATTTCTGTCCGCAGGACACTGAAAGAATGTAGTTACCCTTCGGCGGTGCTCAGGGTGCCGTGTTTGATTTTTTTTCTGCCCACTGAGCGCAATGCAATGTAGCCGAAGTGAAAGAGAAAAAATGATGTCTCTTCGGCACTTCGGCTCCGCTCAGTGACTAGATTCTTAAACAGTCGCTCCGCGAGAAATCAGACAAATAGCAACAAATCCAACAGAATAGAATTTGAACGATTTGTTTTTATTTGAAATATTTCTGTCCGCAGGACACTGAAAAAATGTAGTTACCCTTCAACTCGGTCGCTGAGCGTAGCCGAAGCGCCTATTTGCCGATTATTCCACTCTCCACGATTTCAGCAATGCGATTTCCTGAGCATAGCCTGGCACCTCGTTCGGAGTTTCGAGGAAGAACGGCAGATCGCGCAAAGTCGGGTGGTTGATGATTCTCTTTATGGCATCTGCGCCAATGTATCCGTTGCCGATTGTCTCGTGGCGATCTTTGTGGCTGCCAAATGGGTTCTTGCTGTCGTTCAGGTGCACAGCCTTGAGTCTGTCTATGCCAATCACCTTGTCGAACTCCTCAAGCACATCGTCAAGCGCATTGACTATGTCGTAGCCAGCGTCGTTCACGTGGCAAGTGTCGAGGCACACGCCGAGCTTGTCGCTCAGGTTCACCTTGTCTATTATGGCGCGCAGTTCTTCGAATGTCCTGCCCACTTCGCTGCCTTTGCCGGCCATTGTCTCAAGCAGCACGGTCGTTGTCAGTTCGGGCGTGAGTACGGCGTTGAGGGTCTCGGCTATGAAGTCGATGGCTATCTCCGGTCCTTGCTGCACATGGCTTCCGGGGTGGAAGTTGTACATATTGCCCGGCACCATCTCCATGCGCTTGATGTCGTCGGCGAGCGTCTCACGGGCGAAGGCGCGTATCTCTGGTCTTGCGGCGCAGAAGTTCAGCGTGTATGGCGCGTGGGCGAGTATTACGTTAATGCCGTTATCTTTCGAGAATTTCTGAAAAGCCTCCACGTCAGCTGGGTCAACGGGCTTGGCTTGTCCGCCGCGAGGGTTGCGTGTGAAGAACTGGAATGTGTTGGCTCCGATTGACGCTGCCGTCTGCGCCATGTCAAGAAATCCCTTTGAAGCCGAAAGGTGGCATCCTATAGTGAAACTCATATTTTATATATTGCTTGTTATTTGATTTGCGTGGTCTTTTACTTTTATTTCCTTTGGGCCGATGATGCGCTCCACCTTGCCTTCCTCGTCAATTATGAATGTGGTGCGGAACGTGCCCATGTACTTCCGTCCGTACATGCTCTTTTCGCCCCACACGCCGAACGCCTGCACGAGCGTCTTTTCTGTGTCGGCTATGAGTCTGAACGGCAGCTCGTTCTTGGCTATGAACTTCTTGTGCGACTGCTCCGAGTCCACGCTCACGCCTATCACTTCTATGCCTCTTGCCATCAGGGCTTGATAGTTGTCTCGCAGGTTGCAGGCCTCGGATGTGCACCCTGGAGTCGAGTCCTTGGGATAAAAGTAGAGTGCTAATTTCTTGCCAGCGAAGTCGCTTGCTTTCACAGCCTTTCCGTCTTGGTCTTTGCCGAGTATCTCGGGTATCTTGTCGCCTATGTTCATGTTTGATAATTGTTTTTACACAATCTCAAAGATAACGCTTTTGTTAAACGTCAAGAAAAAGACTTGAGAAAATAATAATATGCATACAATAATATTATAAATGCCTCGTTAAGAAAAGTGGGGGTAAAGCCGAAAAAGCCGATTAATTTTTGTGATTATCTTTAATTAATCATATATTTGGCAGAATTTTACCGAAAAGGCTGAAATTGAAAAACACAATATAATACTATGAAAATTAAATCTATAATTTCAAAAGCTGTGGCTGTGGCGCTTGTTTCTGTTGCGTCTGTCAATGCTTTTGCACAGTACAATGATATAATGTTGTACTCGACTGACTTCTCCGTTTCAGATGGTTGGACGGATATGTCTTCAACAGGATCTAGTGATGCCCTTTCGCAGAAAGGTTTTAGCATTGTTGCGAAGCCGGTTTTTAATGCTTCTGGAACTACTAACAATGGTAATTTTACAGGTTATATAGCGTCTCAGAACTCTACAAGTACAATAACGACTCCTACATTTACTTTCATATCTGGCGGTATGATAGAAATGGATCTTGATGTCGCTAAGAATGGTAAGGGTTTTACTCTTTCTGCCGCTTCTGGCTCAATCTCAAATATTCAGGGAACAATAGTTTCTCAAGCTGAGCCTATACCTACAAAGGCAAGTGACCAGGCTTCTTTTTCTGGCGCAACATTTAAGACAGGAAAGAACTATGGAGCGTACAAAATCAGATATACATTTGATGGCTCTGGCGATATATCGTTCAAGTTGGCTTCAACCTCAAAAGAGGCGGAGGTTAACATTGCTTCTATGACGGTTTATACAGGCGTCGGCTCTGTGCCTTATGTTGCTTCGCCTTCCTATCCAAATGCTGGAGATGATGGCTCTAAGTCTACAGTCGGACTTACTCTTTCTGGAGCTGTCGGTGGAAATGTGGTTACTGGACCTATTGACATAAAAGGATATAACCTTTCAGGACCAGTCTCTATCTCTTTCGTAGGAAAAGATGCAGCTAAATTCTCAGTAGATCAGACAACGCTTGATGCTGCTACTGCAATGGCAGGAACAAATGTTACAGTGTCATTCAAAACTTCTGTGAAGAGTGGTGTGGCTTCTGCTCTTATGAAACTCTCTGGAGGTTCTGCTGATTATTATGTAAATGTGTATGGTTCTTCAGGCTCTGGAAATCCTGAAATCGTAGCATCAGCATCTCCTCTTAATTTCTGGACATCTTTGATAGCAACAACAACTCAGAGCCTTGATGTCTCAGGATTGAATCTTACAGGACCTATAACAGCTTCTATTACAGGCGCTGGTGCTGACCGTTTCACACTTTCTACAACTTCAATTCCTGCTGTAGGTACTACTTTAGACATTACATTCACTGGTGATATTAAAGCAGGTGAGCTTCCTGCAAACTTAGTTTTGAGTTCTCCGGGAGCACAAACTGTGACTGTTCCATTGACAGGAGTTACAAGTCTGTTACGTCCAGTTATGTATCCATTGACATTCGATGTTAGTCCTTCGGGAACTGCATACGTAGAGACAAATCCAGGCGGAACTGTATTCCTCGAAGGTACTCAGGTTACAGTTACTGTTACTTTGGAAAGTGGTTATAAGGTGGCAAGATGGCAGGATGCCAGCGGTAACACAAGATCTACTCGTGTATTTGTAGTCAGCGAGTCTAAGAACACGATGTCAGGTGACCCTATCACAGTGTTCACAGAGAAAGGACAACAGCAGGAGGGCGGCGGTGACCCTGTGGAAGTGAAGGGACTTGTGGCTTTGGAGGCAACAAACATCACAGCGAACAGCATGACTGCAAACTGGACATCTCAGGACGGCAACGCAAACGGTTACATTGTCACAGTGACAGACGCAAGCGGAAACGTAGTCGCAACTCAGCAGGCTGCTTCGACTGCTACTTCTGTAGAAATCTCTGGATTGGAAGAGAATACATTATATTATTACACTGTTGAGGGAACAGGAACAGAAGGAACTGTGACAACAGAGAAGGTCGGAGGATTCAAGACTCCATCTACTACTGTTAAGGTTTGTGGAAGTGATGATTATAACGACTAATTATTAAGGAGTTAGGAAAATGAAAAACACATTATATATGAAAAAGAATCTGCTATTAAGAACAGGTTTGGCATTGTTAGTATCAGCAGTAGGTTTGAACGCCAGCGCTCAACTTTCCCCACGTGCTGAAATGAACAAAACAGGAAACTATGATGTCAAGATGGTTTCTGCGCCAGCTTTGCAGCCTGCGTGGATTAGTTCGTCGAATCCAATGACTGTAGTTGATATAATGACAAATGAGGAAATGTTTGGAGCCGGTGATGATAATGCCCTGAATAATAGATTTGATTGGAATCTTACTGGCAAAACAGCTCAGGCGGCTATGGCTGCAAATCACCCAGGCGCTACAGCTGTCTCGCAAGTTTATGCAGACTGCGATGACGATAATAATACATTCCAGTCTTCTGCAGCCTTCATGGACTTCGGCAACAACATGGGTTGTACCAAGATTGAAGCAGCTTACTTGTATTGGTCAGGAACAGATGGCAATACAAATTATGCCGCATATCCAGGAACAACAACAATGAAGTCATATACAGGCAATATGTCTGTCGGCAATATGACTAATTACAATACTGTTAAGTTCAAAGCTCCAGGAATGGCTGACTATGTTGATGTGACAGCTACAAGAAATGTGACACCAGCGGGTGACAGCTATGTTTGCATGGCTGACTTGACACAGATGGTAAAGAACAATCCAGAATACTTCACTGGAGGTCTGTATTGGGTGGCAAATGTGAAGAGTGGAAGTGAAAAAGGTTCTGGAGGTGCTCGCGCAGGATGGAGTTTGGTTGTGATTTATAGTTATCCAAACTGTCCTCAGCGTGTTATTAAGTTCTGGGATCAGAGTGGAAATGCCAATGGTGCAGGTAACGGAACTACTATCTCATTCAATTTTGCAGCTGGTGAGGTTCCTGCTTCGGGAAACTCAGTATCTTATCTTGGTTTCATAGGTCTTGACGGTGAGGATACAGCTCCGCTTATCATGGATAAGATAGAGCCAGAAGGAACTGAAACTCAAGATCAACTTACAGCAGCTTCAAAGGCAATAGCAGAGAAGAATAAAGTTGTCTTTAATGGAGGAAATGGAAGTAAGGATATTCAGCCATTCATTACCGATCAGGCACCTGTTCATGCATGTAACGAAAAGGCTGTTTGTGCAGATGCTGTTTATTCAGGATTCGTATCAAGCCAGATGACAACATACGACCCAGAAACAGGTTTGAATGGAAATCAGATAACTCGTCTTCCTAATAATATTATTACGCTCGGTTATGATGCTCATCATGTGAAACTTCCTGCGGGAAGTATGGGAGCTGGTGCGACAAGTGCAACAGCAAAGATGCCAGACGAGCAGAATGGTAACTATATGCTTGTGATGGCTTATATGGCTATCGAGACAGAGCAGGCTATTCTTCTTATGGACAAGAAGAGTGTTGAGACATCGACAAAGCCTGACGGCGAGGTTACATACGAATTGACAATAAAGAATGTAGGTACTAAGGCATCTATCGGAACTTCGGAAGTTCGTGATACATTGGACAAGACTTTGGACTTCGTTCCAGGCAGCGTTAAGTTCTTTGACAAGAACGGCGCAGAAATCCAGACTGGCTCATTTAACATAATTAACCAGGGCGCAGACGTGAATGAAGCGTTGACTTTCACCATTCCTTCAATCGCGGCAGGTGACGGAGCGAATGCCAATGACTGGATCACAATCCAGTTCAAGGCAAAGGTCAAGGGTCTTGACAGAACTGACATTTGGGCATACGGTTGTAACCGTCAGGTGAAGAACAAGGCCGTCGTTATTTACAAGAACGATGCTGGCGATGATGTGAGAACCGGAAGTAACTCATCAGGAGGTTGCGACGGAGAGAGCGTTTACTTCTATACTCCAGTTGTAGATGAGGATCTTGAAAAGAGCTACTTGGCTTCGCACCACGATACACTTGACCTCTCTCAGGAAGCAAACGCAGCGAATATGAGTGTGCTGCCAACTTTGAGAAGCAGACTTCAGTATCATATAAATGAGATAGGACTGAGCATAGACGCTAACGCATTCACATTCTATGATGCAGAGAGTGGAATGGAAGTTCCTGCTGATGCTAAGTTTGATGTGACACAAGGAAACATTGATTATCTGGCAGACGCAGACCTCGGTGGCGGATGTGTTGAGACGTTCTACTTCAATGTGAAGGTGACTAAGCGTCCTTCGATTTCTGTCGCAGAAGTTGCAGGCGGTGTGCATGGTCAGACTTCATACAAGGGACGTGAGGATGGTTCAATGCAGGTAAGAGCATTCAACGGAAACGCTCCTTATGTATTAAAGGTATATGACGCAAACGGAAAAGTTGTTTACACTGCTGGTGCAGCGGCTGATGACTATACTTTCGCAGTCGCAGGTCTTAAGGCTGGAACATATTCTGCAGCAGTGACCGATGGCAAGGGATTCGTGGCTTCGTCAGGAACATTGACAATCGTCGATCCTGCTGACATGGTTATCTCGATAAACGGTGCGGCAGCACAGTGTAAGTATCAGCCATTGACATTGTCGGCTGAGGTTTCAGGACGTGATGCAGGAAACTTGCAGTACGTTTGGAGAAAGGACGGCGTGGATGTGAGCACAAGTCAGACATACACAGAAGGTTCGTTTGAGGAGGGCGCTACATATACATTGTTCGTCTGCGACGGCGGCGGTCAGGAAGTTGCGACTAAGGTTGTGGCTGCAGTGCCAACTCCAAAGATCGAGGTCATCAAGCCAGACACAGGATGTAGAGAGTTCTTCTTGCCTAAGGATTATCAGTCAGCATTTGCTGCATATCAGGAGCATGTCACATATCCAGACTCAATCATAGGAATACTTGGCGCTCAGGAAGTTTCTGGCGACCCAGACATCGACGAGGCTGACCTTGTGCTGACATACTATACTCCAAAGAATGGAGATCAGGCTCAGATGAACATTGATAAGATAGAGAAGAGCCAAGACCTTATAGTGAGAGTGACAGCTGGCGGATTGTGCTACCATCAGGATACAACCCAGGTGATAGTCAAGAGCTTCCAGGATTGTTATCCAATAATAATCCCAGCGTTCTTCTCACCAGATGACAACGGCATAAACGATATCTTCAAGATAGCTGGTATCAGCGATTGGCACTATGAGTCAGAGAGTCCAGAGATCGTAGTCTTCGACCGCTACGGAAAGAAGGTTTATTCAGGCAACTACGATGACATAAAGGCAGGCTGGGACGGCAAGTGCGATGGCAAGGATCTGCCAAGCGGCGACTACTGGTACGAATTGACTTACAAGACAATCAAGCCAAAGGTTGGTCACTTCACATTGAAGAGACGTAAAGAGTAATATAACAAAGAGACAGATTATATGAAATAACGAAGGGTTTGCCCATCCGTGCGGATAGGGCAAACCTTTTGTTGATATAATAAGAACAGATGAACAGAGAGACAGAAGAATTGCTGAATACAGCCGACAAAAGGGCTGTGATGGTGGGACTTGTGACGCCAAACCAGTCGGAGGAAAGGACAAAGGAGTATCTTGATGAGCTCGCTTTCTTGGCTGAGACATCGGAAATTGTGCCGGAGAAACGCTTCATACAGGCGGTTCAGACTCCGCACAGCCAGACATACGTGGGACAAGGCAAATTAGAGGAAATAAAGCAGTACATAGACGATAACGGCATAGAGATAGCCATCTTTGACGATGAACTCTCGCCACGTCAATTGCGTAATATAGAGAAGAAACTCTGCATACAAGTGCTTGACAGAACATCCCTGATACTCGACATCTTCGCGCAGAGAGCGCAGACCTCGTATGCCAAGACGCAGGTTGAGATGGCGCAGCTGCAGTATATGCTGCCACGACTGACGAGGATGTGGAGTCACCTTGACCGTCAGCGAGGCGGTGGCACGACTTCCAGAGGTATGGGTGAAACACAGATTGAGGCCGATAAACGAATCATACAGTCGCGTATCTCGCTTCTGCGTGAGGACTTGAAACGCATAGACAAGCAAATGGAGACACAGCGCCGAAACCGTGGCAAAATGGTGAGAGTGGCGCTCGTGGGCTACACCAACGTGGGCAAATCCACGCTGATGAACCTGCTGTGCAAGACAAACGTGTTCGCCGAGAATAAACTGTTCGCGACACTTGACACGACCGTCAGAAAAATGACGATAGAGAACCTTCCGTTCCTCTTGTGCGATACGGTAGGATTTATAAGAAAACTGCCGCACAACCTTGTGGAGTCGTTCAAATCGACGCTCGACGAGGTGAGAGAGGCTGATGTGCTGCTGCATGTTGTGGATATATCGCACCCGAACTTCGAGGAGCAGATTGAGGTGGTGAACAGCACGCTTGCCGAACTTGGCGCTGGTGATAAGCCAACGATAATGGTTTTCAACAAGATAGACTCATTCAGCTATGTGCCTAAGGAAGAGAACGACTTGACTCCTATCAAGAGGGAGAACATAAGTCTCGTCGAACTGAAAAAGACATGGATGGCGAACATGAACGACAACTGCATGTTCATATCGGCAAAGGAAAGGAATAACATAGACGAATTGAAAGTCTTGATGTATAAGCACATAAGGGCTGTGCATGTGCAGAGATTCCCTTATAACGACTTCCTGTATCCGGATATAGCCAGAACAGGAGGCGAAGACGAATTGTAATTGTATAAGATTATGGCATACCGAAGTCTTACATCGCAAGAGATAAACACCTTGGAGTCCAACTTGTGCTGCTGCGCCGACTGGACATTAGTGGAGGTCGCAGATAACTTTGCCGCCAATGATGTGCGCAATTGTGAGTTCAGCGGCAAGATAAGGATAGGCGAACGCGTGAAGATAAAGAACGTGGGGCTCTTGTGCATGGACGGTGTGTCGTGTTTCGGCAACGGAACGGAGTTGACACTGCTTGACGAGAACGGCAGCCGCTCCATAAGGATATTCAACAAACTGACGTCGCAGTTGGCCCATCTTCAGTGCTTCTGGAAAAGCGATGAGGATTTCGTGGAGGCGTATGACGCTATCATAGACGAATATGTTGAGCGACAGAAGTCCAGCGTTATGACGATAGGCGACGGCGCGGAGATAAGCAACTGCGGCGAGATAAGGAATGTGCAGATAGGCGAGTGCGCCAAGATAAACGGCGCGCATGTGCTTGAGAATGGAACAGTGCTGTCGTGCGAGCAGGTGCCGACTTCGGTGACGTGGGGCGTGATAGCCCGTGACTTCATAATAGCCGAAGGCGCGCAGGTGACCGACGGCGCGCAGATTGAGCGATGCTTCGTGGGCAACAGCAGTGAGGTGGGCGAGCAGTTTGCTGCGACCGACTCTGTGTTTTTCGCCAACTGTCAGATGATGCACGGCGAGTCGGCGGCGTTGTTTGCTGGTCCGTTCAGCGTGTCGCACCACAAATCCACATTGCTTATCGCTGCGAGCCTGAGCATGTTCAACGCTGGCAGCGGCTCGAACCAGAGCAATCACATGTACAAGAGCGGTCCGATACATTACGGAGTGGTGGACCGTGGCAGCAAGTTCGGCAGCGACAGCTACATGGCTTGGCCGAGCCGTATAGGCGTGTTCTCGGTTGTGCTGGGCAAGCATAAGAGCAAAGTCAATGTGCCGGACTTCCCGTTTTCATACCTCGTATCGGAAGGAATGTACTCGCGTGTGTTGCCAGGACTGTCGCTCAGAAGTCTCGGCACATATCGTGATGTGAACAAGTGGGAGAGCCGTGATAAAAGAGCGGCAAACCAGAAAAACGACATAATAAACTTCGGTCTTTTCAATCCGTACACGATAGGACAGATAAGACGAGGTTACAAAAGGCTGATGCGATTCCTCGACGAAGGTGACGAGAGGTGCGAGTTGGACAAGAACGTGCTTATAAGCCGCAAGCCTTCAATGACGGGCTATGAACTGTACGATTTGGCGCTGAGAATCTACATAGGGCTGAATGCTGCGAAATGCGACGGTGCGGATGACGAGTGGGTGGACTTGTCCGGAATGTTGGCGAGAAGGGCGGAAATCGAAGATTTGACGCGTTCGGTGGCGGATGGCTCAGTGGACTCTGTCGAAAGTCTGCGCGATGCATTTTCTGCTATCGCCTCGAGATATGACGAAGCCAATGCCTCGTATGCGACTGCTGTGGCAGAAAGCATGCTTGGCAAGGAGCAGCTAGACGACAGCGACTTGCAGGAGCTGCGTGACAGCGCGTTGAGGGCGGTTGATGATTTGAAACGCCTTGTGGTTGCTGATGCCCAGAAGGAATATGAGGGCGCGTTCAAATGGAATTTCGGCATAGACCAGTCCGATGACAGCAGAAACCGTGAGTTTGAGATACTGCGCGGCAAATTGGACAAAGACTGGGTGGAAAAACTCGTTGATAAGGCTTTAAAGATTTCTTAATCTTCTGCGCCTCCGATAATCATAACGAATTCGCCTTTTGGCTGATGCTCGGTGAAGTGCTGCACAAGCTCGCTGAGCGTGCCTCTTACGGTCTCCTCGTGTATTTTAGAGATTTCCCTTGAGACGGATGCCTTGCGGTCTGGTCCGAGCGCTTCGGCAAGCTGAGTCAGTGTCTTGAGCACTCTGTATGGCGATTCGTACACAATCATTGTCCTTTTTTCCTGCGCCATGGCTGCGAACTTGGTTTGGCGGCCTTTCTTCACAGGCAGGAAGCCTTCAAAGCAGAATCGGTCGTTAGGCAGTCCGGAGTTCACGAGCGCCGGAACAAATGCCGTTGCGCCAGGCAGACACTGCACTTCGATGCCGTTCTGCGCGCATGCTCTTACGAGCAGGAAACCAGGGTCGGATATGGCTGGTGTGCCAGCGTCGGAGATTAACGCAATGGTCTCGCCGCCTTTGAGTCTCGCCACGATGCCGTCCACAGCCAGGTGTTCGTTGAACTTGTGGTGCGAAATCATCGGCGTGTGTATGTCGAAGTGCTTCAGCAGCACGCTTGAGGTTCTCGTGTCCTCGGCGAGTATGACATCGACCTCCTTCAGAGTCTTGATGGCTCTGAAAGTCATGTCTTCAAGATTTCCGACAGGTGTCGGCACAACGTATAGCTTTCCCATTGTTAGAATCTGCGTCCTAAGAGTTTAAGGAAGTCGTTGACGTTCTCGTCTTCAGGATTCCATTCGGTGAAGTCGTTTATGATGTCTTCTGCTTCCTCGATGGTGTTGCAGGCATCAAGTCTGTCGAGCGTGCTGTTCATGAGGTCTGCGTTTCCGCCGAACAACTCTCTTTGGAAACGGAATCTGTCGGCAATTGAGATGGCTGACTTTATGCTGCTGATTTTTGAAGATGCTATTTTGTCGGCCATGCTGTCGCCTTTCTCTTTGGACATCTGCTCGACTTTGCTTTCCACGTTTCCTATCTTTTCCTCAATTATAGAGTGTTTGTTGTGGTCGTTGATTATGGCTGCGGCTTTCGCCTTCGCTTCAGCAGCTAATCTTTCCTGCTCCTCTCTTTCGGCCTTAGCCTTCGCTTCGGCAGCCAGTCTTTCCTGCTCCTCTCTTTCGGCCTTAGCTTTCGCTTCAGCAGCCAGTCTTTCCTGCTCCTCTTTTTCAGCCTTGGCCTTCGCTTCAGCAGCCAGTCTTTCCTGCTCCTCTTTTTCAGCCTTGGCCTTCGCTTCAGCAGCCAGTCTTTCCTGCTCCTCTCTTTCAGCCTTCGCCTTCGCTTCGGCAGCTAATCTTTCCTGCTCCTCTTTTTCAGCCTTCGCCTTCGCTTCAGCGGCTAATCTTTCCTGATTCTCTTTTTCTGCCTTGCTTTCTTCCTGCTTTACTGTGGATAATCTTTGCAGATTATTAACGATGTCCATCGCCTTGGAAGATGCTAATTTTATAACAGTAGGTGATGGAAAATCTGTTTCGTATAAACCTTGCGCTATGACGTCAAGCTCTTTGATATCTTTCTGAATCAGAGCAATATAAACTTCTTTAGACATATAAGAGAATTAATGAATAAATATAATTACCTTTGTCCGAGCGTGATATGAACTCGTGTAAAACGACACAAAGATAAGCAAATAAGATATTTATGGATACCAAGGATGTTAATAATCACCCTAATAATAGATGTGGTTCTATTGAAGTGATAACGGGGTCGATGTTTTCCGGCAAGACCGAGGAACTGCTCCGACGTCTGAAGAGAGCTGAAATAGCTCGTCAGAAAGTTGAGAGGTTTAAGCCGTCTATTGATGTCAGGGATTCTTTGTATGAATTGGTGTCTCATGACAACCACACGATGCCATGCACGTCGGTCGAGGCTTCCGGCGAGATTCTGCTGTATGCCGATGGCGCCGATGTCGTGGGCATTGACGAAGCGCAGTTTTTTGACGCCGGCCTCGTTGAAGTCTGCCAGAAACTGGCAGCCGACGGACTGCGCGTCATCGTTGCTGGGCTTGATATGGACTTTCAGGGCAGACCGTTCGGGCCAATGCCGGCGTTGTGTGCCGTGGCTGACGAAGTGACCAAGCTGCACGCCGTGTGTGTGAAGTGCGGCGATTCGGCTTATCTCTCGCACCGCAAGGTGGACAGCGAGGCCAAGGTGCTGATAGGTGAGTTTGCCGAGTATGAGCCTTTGTGCCGCAAATGCTATAACGAGGCTGTGAACAAAAACAAATAGCGTTTTATGGAGAGCATGCATAATCGTTTTAACCTTCCATTCACATTCGACCGTGTGGTGAGAATGTGTCTTGGCTTTGTCGCCATGATTCTCCTTTTCTTGCTGCTTAATAGACTTAGCGGTGTGCTGCTGCCGTTCATGGTGGCGTGGCTGCTAGCCTATCTGATGTATCCGCTTATGAAGTTCTTCCAGTACAAGTGCAGAGTGAAGAACCGTCCGTTGAGCATCCTGCTGACTCTTGTGTCGGTGCTGATAGTCATTTTGGCTCTGTTGGCGATAGTCCTGCCTCCGATAATCTCTGAGTTGGCGCGGACTGGCGATTTTATAGGCGCGTACATATCGCAAATGAAAGACAGCACCATGCTCCCCGAACAGATAAAACAGACTGTCGTGGCGTGGGTTGGCAGTGTTGATGTTGACACACTGATGGCGATAGGCGGCGGTAGCGTGAATGAGATAGTGTCGGCTGTGGCCCCGAAACTTGTGGCGTTCATCAGCGGCTCGTTCGATTTCTTTGTCAGCATGTTCATGTTTTTCATCGTGTTCATGTATCTTGTGTTTATTCTGCTGGATTACGAGAAAATCGGTGTGGAGTTCAAGCAGCTGCTGCCAGACAAATACCGTGGTGTATTCGAAATGATACTCAAGGACCTTGAGGACGGCATGAATCAGTATTTCCGTGGGCAGTTTCTGATTGCGTCGATAGTCGGTGTGCTGATAGCCGCCGGGCTTTACATTGTAGGTCTGCCGCTCGGCATTCTTCTGGGCTTGACTATGGGTGTGCTGACGCTTATTCCATACATGAAACTCATCATGCTGCCAGTGCTTGGCTTTTTCGCATTTGTCGGCGCTCAGGAGACGGGCGTGCCTTTCTGGGCTGTGGCTTTGGAGACATTTGCGGTCGTAGGCGTTGTGCAGGTGTTCGAGGATATGTTTCTCATACCTAAGATCATGGGCAAGAAGATGGGGCTTAATCCGGCGGTCATACTGCTGTCGTTGTCCATTTGGGGCTCGCTTCTTGGTGTTGCCGGCATGATTATCGCCTTGCCAGTCACCACGATTCTCATATCCTATTACAAGCGTTATGTGCTTTCTCCGATAAACGAGAAGAACGAGCGTCGGGAGATTGAAAGCAGCGATGAGCAGCGATAAAAAAACAAAGGCAGGGATTTGAATCTCTGCCTTTTCTCTTACTTATTCAGCGATAACTCCTATTCCTGCTGAAATATTATTTTGCGCATGTAGTGTCGCAAGCCTGCTTGTTAGCACACTTTGCGCTGTCTGCACATGTTGTGTTACATGTAGCGCCGCAAGACTGTTTCTTGTCGCAGCACTTGACTTCGCTGCATTGCTTTTCGCAGCAGCATTTCTCGCAGTTGCAGCAAGAGTCGCAGCAGAAAAGGATTTTTGCAGCCAAAGCCAATACGATAACTACTAATACGCAAATGATGATGTTTGTCTTTTTCATGATCGTTGTTTTTGTGAGTTAATAGTGCTGTAAATATAGAATTTGTAAGCTGCTGTAGTCTCCAGCTTTAGTTATTGTTGTGCTTTTTAGCAATTAATTAGGACTACCACTTGTTGTAGTGTATCTTCTCTGCGTTGTATTTGTCCTTTGGCTCAGGGCTCTCGGCAGGGTGTCCCACCATGATTACGCAAAGTGGAGTGACGTACTCAGGCAGCGAGAGAAGTTCTCTCACGCCAGTGACTCTGTCTTCGCTCACATGCACTCCGGTCCATACGGCTCCGAGTCCCATGGCGTGGGCAGCCAGCAGGATATTCTCTGTGGCAGCCGATGCATCATCCACCCAGTAGCCTTGTCCTTCACCCTCGATGGTGTTCTGCATGTTTCCGCACACGGCGATGCCGACAGCCGCCTGGTCAGCCATTCTTGCGCCTTTGTAGATGCCCTTGAGCGCTTTCAGTGTCTCTTTGTCGTCTATCACCACGAACTCCCAAGGCTGCTTGTTCAGCGCCGAAGGGGCAGCCATGCCGGCTCTCAGCAGAGTGTCGATTTGCTCCTTTGTCAGAGCCTCGTCGGTGTAGGCGCGTATGCTTGTGCGTGTCATGATGTTGTTTATCGCTTCACGCTTGCTGTCGTTGCATGCGCCCTTGCCGAAGAACAGGATTTTCGCTGCTAATGCGATTACTAAAATAGCTAATGCTAAGATGATGATTGTCTGTGCTTTCATGTCTTGTGTTTTTTTGGTTGTCGGCAAAGATAAAGTTATTTCTTGATTCTCGTGACATTGCCCGCCGCTGATATTATTGGCCGCTTTGCTGATTTTTTTTGCGTGGATGCTATGGATATTAAATCAAAATCCTATCTTTAAGGAAATATTTTAACCAATCCTTTTTTTTGCTTATGGAATTTCTGATGGGTCACTTATGGCAATTCTGGCTGATAGTGTCGCTTTGCTGTCTTGTTCTTGAACTTTTTTCTGGAGGATTCTATATCCTGAGTTTCGCTATCGGAGCGGTTCCTTCCATTATTATCGCGGCTTGCGGCGGAGGCTTCTACTGGCAGCTGGCTGCGTTTGCGCTGTTTTCTCTGTTGTCGCTGACTCTTGTGCGTCCTTTCGCCATGAAGTTCATGCGCAACGGCAATGAGGAGCGCCTGAGCAACGCCGATGCCATAATAGGCAGGACTGGCGTTGTCAGCGAGGATATCGAGCAGAACGGCTATGGTCGTGTGGCTCTCGACGGCGACGACTGGAAGGCGGAATCGTCCGACGGCTCGCCGATAGAGAAGGGCGCTCGTGTCAAGATAATCTCGCGCGAAAGCATTATCATTACAGTGGAAAGAATATAAATACTAACCTTAAATAATTAATTATGATTTACGTATTAGTTGTATTGTTGTTATTGGCGCTTCTTATCATTAAGAAGACCTTAGTTATCATTCCTCAGTCGGAAACGAGGATTATAGAGCGTTTGGGAAAGTACCATGCCACATTGTCGCCTGGTATCAACTTCATCATTCCGTTCATCGACCAGCCTAAGAGCATGATAGCCATGCACCGCGGACGTTATGTCGCTACTACTGACATCGACCTTCGTGAGCAGGTTTATGACTTCGACAAGCAGAATGTGATTACAAAGGATAATGTGCAGACACAGATTAACGCTCTGCTTTATTTCCAGATTGTGGATCCGTTCAAGGCTGTTTATGAAATCAACAACCTGCCTAACGCTATCGAGAAGCTCACTCAGACAACACTCCGTAACATAATCGGAGAACTTGAGCTCGACCAGACACTTACTTCGCGCGACACCATAAACACAAAACTCCGTGCTGTGCTGGACGATGCTACAAACAAGTGGGGTATTAAGGTGAACCGTGTCGAGCTTCAGGACATCACTCCTCCAGAAAGCGTTCTTCAAGCCATGGAGAAGCAGATGCAGGCAGAGCGTAACAAGCGTGCCACAATCCTTACTTCAGAGGGTGAGAAGCAGGCTGTCATACTGAAGTCGGAGGCTGACAAGACTGCTGTCATCAACCGTGCGGAGGCTAACAAGCAGCAGAAGATACTTCAGGCTGAAGGTGAGGCTCAGGCCCGCATCCGCAAGGCAGAGGCAGAGGCTGTGGCTATCCAGAAGATTGCCGATGCGCTTGGCGACAGGACAAACCCAGCAAACTATCTCTTGGCTCAGAAGTACATACAGATGATGCAGGAGCTTGCCGAGGGCGACAAGACAAAGACCGTTTATCTGCCATACGAGGCTACAAACCTTATGGGCAGCATCGGCGGCATAAAGGAAATGTTCAAGGAAGTGTAAACTTGCTTAACTGTATAAAAAAACGCTTGAGAATTCTCAAGCGTTTTTTTGTATTAGATGTTTTCTTCGTCTTCTTCGTTGTCTTCATCATCCTCTTCTTCATCATCCCACGAGATGCCGTTGTAGATGCCCGGATGCAGTTCGTCGTCTGGCAATCCTTTGAATGTACCTTTTTGTATGATGAACTGGGTGTGTGGTTCTTCTTCCTCCTCGTTTGCCTTTGGCTGCGGCGCCACGATTTCCTTGATTTCTATAGGCGCGTGGCTTATTTCGGTTATCTGGTTGGCTGGGTCGCTGACCTTTTCCCATAGTTTGTCTTTCAGTTCGTCAAGCCCATTGCCGGCTACCGACGAGAAGAACACAGTCTCCACATCGCTTGGGATTGTCTCCTTGACTTCCTCTTGGAGTTTTTCCTTCAGCTCGTCGTCTAACATATCGCATTTCGAGATGCCGAGTATGCGAGGCTTGTCGACGAGCTGAGGGTTGTATTGCACAAGCTCGTTGAGCAGAATGTCGTACTGCTTGCGTATAGAGTCGGAGTCGGCTGGCACAAGGAACAACAGCACAGGGTTTCGCTCGATGTGGCGCAGGAAGCGGAGTCCGAGTCCTTTGCCTGTATGCGCGCCTTCGATTATTCCAGGTATGTCCGCCACGCAGAACGAGCGGTCCTCTCTGTATCTTACGATTCCGAGGTTAGGCACGAGTGTGGTGAAAGGGTAGTCGGCAATCTCAGGCTTTGCGGCTGAAATGACCGACAGCAGTGTGGATTTTCCTGCGTTAGGAAATCCTACGAGTCCCACGTCAGCAAGCACCTTGAGTTCCAGAATCACGTTGCGCTCTAAGGCAGGCTCGCCTGGCTGTGCGTATCTTGGCGCCTGTTTTGTGGCAGTCTTGAAGTGCCAGTTGCCCAGTCCGCCTCGTCCGCCCTTCAGCAGCACGATTCTCTGCTTGTCTTCGGTCAATTCGCAGATGAATTCGCCGTTGTCGCCGTCGTATGCCACAGTGCCGATAGGCACTTTTATGACTTTGTCCTCGCCCTGTTTGCCGAACGAGCGCGACTCGCCTCCGCTTTCGCCGTGTCCAGCGAAGATGTGGCGCGCGTACTTCAGGTGTATCAGAGTCCACGTGTTTTTGTCGGCCTCGAGTATGATGTGTCCGCCTCGTCCGCCGTCGCCGCCGTCAGGTCCGCCTTTCGGAGTCCTTTTGGTCCTGATGAAGTGTCTGGACCCGGCGCCGCCTTTGCCCGAGCGGCAGAATATTTTAACGTAATCAACGAAGTTTGATGATGCCATGTTTTTATCCTGGAAATTTTTAATTCGTCGCAAAGTTAAGTGTTTATCCGACACATTACAACACACCGTTCGCTTATTAATGTGGCTCTGTCAGTTTGTGTTGCGTCGTCTTTGTGTAGACAAAATTATGTAATATGCAGTTTGGAGTGTTAAATTTTGTAATTGTTATTATAATACCTATATTTGGAAAAATCGAGTGAGAAATGGTGTGTTTTGGGTGAGCGTTTTGGATATTCATATTGTAAAGCGGCTGGGTTATGAAAAGGATGATTTTATATACTGCACTTGCTGGAATGGCTTCTTTCAGCGTGTTTGCGCAGAGTCTTGGTGATACGTTCATCAAGATACAAGACAGTAATATGTTTTCTCGTTGTTTTGCGGATTGTGATGCCGATGGCAACGGAATAGTGACTTACGTAGAAGCTGAGGCTGCCACAAAACTCATGCTCGACAAGGGCGGACGGGAGAACGTAATCGACGACTACGGCTTCCTGAAGTGCTTCCCGAACATCATGGAGCTGTCGGTGGGCAACACGACGGTGGAAAGCATCGACCTGCGCTGCTGCCCTAAGCTGGAGCGGCTGAATCTCACTAACGGATTGTGGATAAGGGATGTGACGCTGGCTATAGGGTGCAATCCGCAAATAACCTTTCCTGCTGGCAATGGCGACATCGTCATTCACCGCTCGGACGTGAGATGCGAGTCGGAAACCTTCTTCTACAGCGAGCGTCTGGAGCATGAACTCTTCCCTTGCTATCTTGTCAGTACTGACGGCGAGAAGTTCGGCATTTACAATAACAACAGCTTAGTCGTGCCATGCAGCTACACCAAGCTTGAGGCACTGCGCATCTGGCATAACATGAAGAAAGCCAGGAAACAAAAGAAAGTGAAGCCTTAGTGTTGACTCCAAAATAAAAACCGCCGCATTGGATATTCAGTGCGGCGGTTTGTTTTTCCGGCTCGTGGCGTGTCAGAACATCAGGTGCTGCTTGCTCTTGTTGCGCCATCCGGCGTCGCTCTTGTAGTTGGTGAAGTAGATGACAAGGTCGGCGTCACTCTTATAGTCCACGAAGAAAATCTTCTTCTTGGCGTCGCTTCTGTAGTTCACGAAGTACCATAAGCCGTTGTTGCCTGTCGCGTCGCTCTTGTAGCTGCACTTATAGACCACGAGGTCGGCATCGCTCTTGTAGTTCGCTACGTAAACTTTGACGTCGGCGTCGCTCCTGTAGTCGCATGAGTAAACCGTCTGTGCGCCTGCTGCCATAGCCATGCACACGCTTGCCATTAATGCTAATATCGCTTTTTTCATAATGTGGATTTTTGTTGTATGACGTGTTGTTTTATATCAAAAATCATTCCGTAACCGGTTAGTACAGTGCGGAATTGTCTATTGCCTTGAATAGGTTTCTGTAGGCTGACGCTTTGCCTTTGTATGTGGCGAACGCCTTGGAGTATCCGCCCATCTTGCCGTCGTATTCCAGGGTGAAGTTCTCCTCGCCTTGCTTCTTGCGTTTCACTGTTGTCTTTATCACGCCTTTCTTGCCGAGGTAGAATCTGTATTCAACTTCCGACCAGTCGTCGCTGTTTATGTCTTTGGCGTAGATGAACTTTACGTTTCCGTCCTTGTCATACAGATATTCCTCGTAATAATCCCTGATTGCGAAGTTGTAGCTCACAGTGGCGAAATAGATAGAGCGTTTGCCGCAAATGTCGACTTCGTTCTCCTCGTCTTCGTAGAAGTACATGGTGACAGTCTCCTTGTGCTGTCCCGAGCCGCAGAGCATCTTCTCCAGCACGACTTGGTAGCGGTTGGTGGGCGGATATTCGGGGGCGTCCATCAGTCTGATGTGCTCTTTGGCAGCGGCGTAGTCCTCGCGGATGTCTTCCGTGCTCTGTGCTGTGCCAGCGATGCAGGCTATGGCTGCGGCGAGAGTGGCAATCGCTTTTTTCATGCTGTGGTTTATTTGTTGTTATGCGCAAATGTATATATTTTTAATAAATTACGGCAAAAGCTCCATTGTAGCATTTTTTTAATCGTGTAATTGGCTATGAGTCAATTAGTGTTTCCGTTTTTTTGTGATTGCCTTTCAAATAAATATTTTTGTTCCCGAATTATTCGGGATGACTTCATCCATACATTTGATTTTTGAGAAAACTTTGACTTATGAACGCTGCTAAGCGATTTGTTGACTTGCGTGAAGAAGCGCGCCGTTGCCTGTTGTGTTACGATTCCCCCTGCTCAAAAGTGTGTTCTAATTCCGATCCGGCGCGTGCTGTTCGTGCCATACGTTTCGACAACGCCTCCGTTGCTGGCCGTTGGCTCGCTGACGCCTCGGCTGACGAGCTTCTTCGTGCGGAACAGGCTTGCGTCCATTACGACCGTCCTATTCGCATTCGTGAGATAGCCGCGGCGCTGAAACCGTCGGACACGGCGTTGCGCTTGCCTTCGCTTGAGATTGATTTTTGCGGCATACGTTGCGAGAATCCTTTCTTCCTTGCATCCTCTTCCATTTGCACTAACTACGACATGGTGGCTTCCGCTTTGCGTGCCGGTTGGGCAGGTGTTTTCTACAAGACTATTTGCATGCAGGACATTCATGAGGTTTCTCCGCGTTTCGATGCCGTGGGCAAGCCATTCTCGGCTTTCCGCAATATGGAGCAGCTTAGTGAGAATCCTGTGGATGTGGACTTTGACATCTTGCACAGGCTCAAGCGGGATTTTCCTTCTAAAGTTATCGTGGCTTCCATTATGGGGCAGACTGAGGAAGAATGGCGCTCGCTTGCCGTGATGGCGGAGCAGGCCGGGGTTGACGCCGTGGAGCTGAACTATTCCTGCCCTCAGATGCATCAGGCAGGACTCGGCTGCGATGTCGGACAGAATCCGGAGCTTGTGGCCGCCTTTACTGCCGTTGTCAAGGACGCCGTCTCGATTCCTGTCATACCAAAGATGACGCCGAATATCACGCATATCGTTGTGCCGGCTGCGGCTGCTGCTCGGGCTGGAGCAGATGCCATATCCGCCATAAACACAGTCAAGTCCGTCACGATGAGCGACGATGCGGCAGTGTCGAACCATAAGACTGTTTCCGGACTGTCGGGACGCGCGATAAAGCCGCTTGCCCTGAGGTTCATCCTTGAGATGGCGCAGTCGCCGGATTTGAAAGGTGTGCAGCTGAGCGGTATCGGAGGCATAGAGACATGGCGCGACGCATTGGAGTTTATACAGCTTGGATGCCGCAATGTGCAAGTCTGCACTTCTGTTATGGAGTATGGCTACCGAATCATAGACGACCTCGTTCTCGGTCTGCAGAGTTATATGGCGCAGCGCCAGGTTGACTCTTTAGAGCAGCTTGTAGGCGAGCAGCTGCCGGCGTTCGTGTCGCCGTCCGAGCTTGACTGCAGGACGTGGGTGCTGCCAGTCATAAATCATGAACAGTGCATTGGCTGCGGCCGTTGCTTCGTGTCTTGTTCCGATGGCGGGCATCAGGCCATACGCTTTGGCGAGGACCGTGTTCCGCATGTGGTCGGCACGAAGTGCGTCGGCTGCCATCTGTGCCGTCTTGTCTGTCCTGTCGGCGCTATCGGCTCGTCAAAGCGAATAGATAAACGATGAAACAAAAAAACGCTCACATATCAAATGCGAGCGTTTCTTTTATCATGCAGTCCTCTTATTGCTTAAGCACGATTGATATTTATTTGTTTAGAATTTCCGGACGGTACTCGAAGTGCATTGTGTCGTAGTGATACCACCGTCCGCCCCAGATGAATCCGTGCTTCTCGAACACGCGGACAATCTCCATCGGTATGCGGTTGGCGTACTTGATGCTGTCGGTCTCTTGCTTGCCCGGGTTTTTCCACAGCCAGTAGTCGGAGTTCGCCACGTTTATATCGACGGCTATTCCGTAGCTGTGCGCGCTCATGCGGTTGGCTCCGCGCACCTGTCGCCAGTTGAACGATGAGGCTTTCAGCAGGTATTTTTTCAGTTCGGGTTTGTTCTTCAGTTCGTTGCAGATGGCTCGCAGCTGCTTGTTGGCGCCGTTGACCTTCGTGACAGGCAGTTGCTGTCCGAACCAGTCGATTCTCACGAGGTTTTTCTGCACCTCGGCGGCAGAGTTGCCGTACATCTTCCTGAACAGAGCCTCGTTGCGGCTTCGTCCGCAGTCCTCCAGGTATCCGGGCTTGCCGGCGGCGGTGTCGTATGTCATGGAGAACATGTCCTCGATGTCGCTGTAGTCGAGCAGTGTCTTGAAGTCCTTCTTCTTGCCGTCGTCGTAGGTTATGGCAGTGCCGTCGGGGAACACGATTTTGTTGTCGTTGTACGTCAGGTGCATGTCGGGGTATGCGTCGATGAGCCTTTGCGCGTTTTCCGGAGTCTGTGCGCCGGCTGCCGTTGCCGTTAAGGTCAGCAGTGCGATAAGTGTTTTTTTCATCGTGTTGTGGGTTAGATTTGTCCTAACTGCTCTTGGTCGTATTTGAAAAGCAGGAAATTCAGGTCGTAGATGTTGTAATTTTTGTAGTCTTGGTGTGTTATGTAATATTCAATTATCAAGTCGGCTTTTGATGAGTGCGAAATGGCATATCCAGCGCTGCTTAAGAGCGTTCTTGTCTCATCGATGTCGAGTTTGAGCGCAATTGCAAGCGCTAAGATTGTGTTTTTGTTTGGTGTATAGTTCTCGTTTGATATTATTTTGGAGAATAGCCTGCGGTCGATGTTCGCGTTTTTATAGACTTCGACGTTTGTCATGTTCTTCTGGCGAATGTATTTGAACAGCAGCTTGTTAAAACTATCCTCCATGTTGTCAAACACGTCATCGATTGAGAACGGTGCCTCGTCGCAACATGTTTCTTTTGCCGGTGCGCTAAAGCGTCCTATGTTCCAAGAAGCTGGTATGTTTAATTTACTTAAGCGGCGTTCCACGGTGTCATCGACAATCAGGTGCTTGTCGATGAAGCTCTCTACTTTGTCGTAGAGTTTCTGTGCTACGGCGAATGCATTGTCGTTGTACACTATCATATAGACTGTAATGTCGCCGTCGTATGCCCCGAGAAAATCGTGTATCGCTTTTATGGCTGTGCTGAGCGCTTTGTCAGGTGGATAACCGTAGATGCCGGACGAAATCAGCGGGAAGGCGATGGACGTCAGTTTTTTCTTAGCGGCGAGTGTGAGTGAGTTGTGGTAGCACGCGTACAGCAGCTTTTCCTGATTTATGTCGCCGGCACTGTAGATTGGACCTGCTGTGTGTATTATGCATTTCGCCTTGGAATCGAAGCCGTCGGTTATGACCGCCTCGCCGGTTTTTATTGGTGCTAATTTGTTGCAGGCGTCTTGCAGCTTGGCTGGACCTGCGGCTCTGAATATCGCTCCGCATACGCCACCGCCCATCTGCAGCTGCGTGTTGGCGGCGTTGACAATGGCGTCGGTTGATAGTTGTGTTATGTCGTTTCGGCTGATTAGTAATGGCATAGGGTTACTTTTCTTACTTTGACAAAGATAATAAATGTCGCTTTTGAGGCGACAAGTTTCTTAGGTTAAAGGGTAATCTTTGCAGTGTAAATGAATGTCGAACCTTTTAATTTTTACAGCCATGAAAAACAACATTACAGAACTTGTTTTCATTATTGACAAATCTGGCTCAATGTCAGGTTTGGAGAAGGACACTATCGGAGGATTCAATTCGATGCTTGAGAAGCAGCGTGCGGAGAGTGGCGTATGTCACATATCGACGGTGTTCTTTTCCGACGAGTCTAAGGTGGTGCACAACCGCAAGTGCATAGAGAAGGTCGAACCGTTGACGCAAAAGGACTATGCCGTTGGCGGCTCGACAGCGCTCCTTGATGCCTTGGGCGATGCGATAAACCATACGGTGAAAATGCAGAAAATGCTTGCCGACAATGAGCGCGCCGACAATGTGGTATTTGTTATTATTACCGATGGTGAGGAAAATTCGTCGCGCCGTTATTCTGCAAAAGAGATTAAGCAGATGATATCGGTAGTGCAGGAAAAATATGGTTGGGAATTTATTTTTCTTGGGGCGAATATAGATGCTGTTGAGACTGCAGCAGACTATGGAATTCGGGCTGACAGGGCAAGCAACTTCGTTTGTGATTCTCAAGGCGTTAGTCTTAATTTCAAGTGCATGGCGAATGCTGTGTCGAAACTGCGAAAGTGCGGCTCTATACCAAATGGTTGGGCTGCGGATATACAATCCGACTTCGAGGAGCGAGGGAAATAGTAAAAACACGGGCTGCGACAGTGATGTTGCAGCCCGTGTCTTGTTTGTTTGATAGATTCTAATTTCTATAGAATTAGCTCTTTTGGGGCAACGGGACGCTGATTTTGTAGAAGTTGCGATAATTTGAAATTTTCGTTCCTTGTTCACAAAACAATTTCTCGCCTTCGGGCTTTAGTTCACTATAATCACCAGGATACAGAATTATACAACGCGGCAAATAGTCTTCGGGCAAATTCGGCAATAATCTTTCATCACGAGCATTACCACTCAACTCACGAATATCGTCAATATCGACGCTATTATTCTGATATTTAGGTTTATACTTCGCATCAAGAATCAAACTTTCTTCTCTAATTACAAAATCTGCCACTTGCCGACCGTAAAAACCCGGTTCTTGGAAAAGAATCTTATTAATGCATTTTCCCTCCAACTTACTCCATACCCACATTTCGTACAATCGCGACATATCAATCCAGAATGGCGGCGTGGAATGATTGTCGTTATCAACATTTGCAATGCTGTAGTCGAAACGGCGTAGAAGCATTTTGGCCACGCAAATGGCATCGCGATAGTCCTTGTAGAGTTTGTTAGTTGCCAAATGCTGAATCTGATATGGTTCAATGTCATCGGAAATGTGACTGAATTGAGTCTTCAACCGACTCAATCGGTACGGAATGTCGGTAGCGGAAAGTTTCTGCCACATCGAACCATTTACGAATTTATCGGCAAACAAAAGAGCGCGCTTCAACAGACGGTTTTCAGGTGTGTCGTCTGTATATTCCTGAAATTGACAGAAAATGCGGTCGGCACGTTGTACAAAAACATTTTTCTGCAAATGCCGCCCCATCATGATTCTTCCTTTGACTTTCGACTTCAGATTTTCTTCTTGGGTAACGTAATTCTTT
Source organism: Paludibacteraceae bacterium (assembly GCA_017937025.1). GTDB lineage: Bacteria > Bacteroidota > Bacteroidia > Bacteroidales > Paludibacteraceae > UBA4363. The sequence goes on from JAGBEJ010000005.1 coordinate 147,688, forward strand.
TTTAATCCACGTTGTGCCAAGCGATAAAGCAGACTAATGTAATGCAAAACCAACATAGGCGTCAACTGATTGAGTTGCGTTGTGGTTACTATTGGTGGTTCGTCAAGACTGATGCCATAACACTTTGAGAAATAGTCCTTTTGATACCGTTCTTCCAATTCCAACGCCGTCAAAAACATCTGCACAAAATCAATATTTTCCATTTTTTGCGTTACCACCACGGCTAAATCGTTCTTTATCAACCACGAAGCGCCAATGTAATAGGAAGCTGATAAATTCCTTTTGAAATAATTAATACCGAGATATTTCGGTTCTTTCATATACCCCTGAATATCTTCAAATTTCAATGATTTGACTTTTTCAAGGTATTCTTGCGGAACCACATCGTGTTCATTTATTTGAATCACATTGTAATTACACGTTTTTATGGACGCATATTGTAGGGGCGAATCATTATTCGTCCCTACGTTTGGCGAATCATTATTCGTTTCAACGTTGATTGTGTTCAATATAGATTCATTCATTTCCATAAAAACAATCCGTTTCCCATTTTGCGGGGTTTTGTTCTATGTAATTGGCAATATTGTTCATTTCTTCTTGGTTACGAACAATGTGATCGTGGTAGCGTGCTTGCCATTCAAAAGAAATGTCATTCTGCTTGGTATAACGGACTACGGCAGATTTGAATTGTCCAATGATGTGAGACAAACGTCCACAACACTTTGCTCGCCGTTGCATTTCCAAATTGATTTCTTTCGGCGCTTTTTCGATATTATTGCTATCATATGATGATGTAAGACTATCACGGTGTGCCGTAGGGCTGTCACGGTGTGCTGTAGGACTGTCACAGTGTGGCAGCCGTGCATCCATATCGTTCCGGCTGCCGTAATACGACAGCCCTACAGAAGGCGTGGTTTCTGCGTCATTATCGCCAACAATAATTATCAAATGAATATGATTTGGCATAATAACGTATAACGGCACTTGCACGTTCTTATTTATCACGCCAATTTTTTCAATACACTTTTTTGTATATTCTCCAACTGCCGTCAATTGTGTTTTGCCATCTACAATAGAGCCAAAATAATTGATACGGTCTCCTGTGCAAATCGTCACGAAATAATCTGCACCATTGTAATTATGCCATTTTGCACGGGGTGATTTGCGGACAGGTAATACCATTGCTATAATGTTGGGTTAGAAGATTCTATAAATGCATCAACCGACATATTTGATTCCAAACGGTCGGCTCGCAGAATATCATCCTTTATGTACTCGTTCAGTAGCGGCAGAATTTCGTATTGCCAGCGCAAGGCCAATTCGTCATCATCTTTTGCGAAGAAATAACTATGGCCCACCATTAAATCCTCAAAATCCATTTCAGTTTTGTGCTTTTCAATAAACAATTTAACTGCGTCGAACAAAACTGCGGCTTTTTCGGTTGAATGAGTCACAACCAAATCACGTTGCGATTGCAGTGTCGCAAAAGCGAACCGACGGCGCACTGCATAATCAATGTTGCCCACGCTACGGTCGGTGGTGTTCATTGTGCCGATAATGTAAAGGTTTTCAGGCACTCCGAACGATTCTTTCGAATATGGCAGCGTGACTTTTATCGGGTGCTCACAACCCAGCCGTTTGTCTTTTTCAAGCAACGTTATCAACTCGCCGAAAATCCGCGAGACATTACCACGGTTGATTTCATCAATGATTAGAACGTAGTTTTGAAGATTTACAACACTTGAATTTGTATTTCCTGCATATTTATCTTCAAAATCCTTCATTTTCTTATACAACTCAAAGTAATACATTGCATTACCATGGTATACAGACTTACTTTCATAACGCGGCTTTACATCTTCATATGATTTTATTTTCCCTTCTTTGAAATTATTATAGTCGCGTAAAATTATTTCCCATGTCAAACTTTGAGTTGGACCTCCGTCGGTTTTAGATAATTGTATTGACAATGGACTCCCGTCACTTCTCAATGTTATATTTCGAATTTTCATTTTGCTTTTAGAATACAAATCAACGAAGTCATTTTCATTCAATTGCGATTGTATTTCTTCACAAAATCCTTCAAAAACTTCACGAGTCCTTGTATCACTTTTTACTTGCTCTGGTGTTTTTTGGCTATCCTCAAAATTCAGTCTTGCTCTGTCAGCAATCTTCTTGAAAATACCATCTTTCACTTCGTATTTTATACTCGTTCCTTCTGTCACTGGCTTTATTCCTTCCACAAAATCCTCATAATCCATCGATTGGTGAAATGTACAGAAGCCAATGCGGCCTTCTTTCAGAAGTTCATCGTAGCGTTGCATAACTTCATCGTGCGATTCGGGAACAGACTCTCCACAAATGCTCAACGCCAAAGCCGCAGTGTTATAAGTTTTTCCAGTGCCAGGGGCGCCTTGAAGAATTATGTTTTTCTTGAGTTCAAGAAGTTTGGTGTATTGTTGGATTTCAGAATTCATAGTAAAAAGTGATTTTAATTTTTCAACATAATCAGTGTATTGTGTTATGTCTGTTAAGGTTTTTAGAACGGCATCGCCAGGGTGTTCCCATTCGCCTTTTATTTTCCAATCAACATCTCGCAAAGAATTGTAGAATTCTCTATTTTCATCATAATAATAGTCAGAGGCAACGATGCCATAGCCCAAAATCTTTGATTTCCCTTGTTTGACAAAAACGACATCTCCAATGTTCATATTATGAACAAAATCCCAAGTACAAGCCACACTATTCTTATGTGAACTATCTGTACCATATTCATCGTCCATTGCCGATTTTAGTTCTGATTTTTTTGAATATTTAGATAAATCGCCAAGTTCTTCCCATCCAATAGCCATTATTCCACAACTATAGAAACTATTCCAATGTTGAGCTTTTTCGCCAGGTGCATATAACCAATATCGAGTAGGCTTAGGTGCAATCCACGCATTATACGAAATCTCTGCAAACGACTTTTCTTTCAATTGCCCAGATTCCATTTTGTCCTTCAAATCTTGAAGTAATGCCTTATAAGAATCAACATCGTTTACATTTGCATCAACGCCAATGCTTTCTAAATAATCTCTATTTCGGCTATCTAATGCAATGTATTCATCGGCCTTGCACCAGAATAGTGGCATTGTGCATTCTGCTTTGCGAGTTTGAAACTTGTAATATTCAAACCAAGGAGAAATGTTGCCATTCATCATTTGCTCATAGGCCGACCAAAGCCTATCGCAACTGTCTTTGAGGTTATGCCAATTGTAAAAGAACATTCTGCTGTAATTCAACACTGGTATTCCATCAAAATCAGATGGAACATTGGCGACAATATCGAACCTTTGTTTGATTTTTGTCAAAATCTTTATTCTGTTATTTGGCGAAAAACTACCTCGATTGAACATACCCATAAATGAAAAGGGGTCAATATCATCAATCTTCTGCTTTTTGTCCTCTAAATGCAGATAATCGGAAAATTCTCGTAGTCCATCTTCTGAAAAGATAAATTCGACGAGATCTTCTCTTTTGTCCTTATATTCAAGTAGTTTCTCTGCCAATTCTGTATAGAATGGTATCCACGAGAATGAAGTTCTACCCATAATGCTTATAAGCTAATTTTACTTCTTATTATTTTTTCTCCATCCACAATTGGTCTTTATAGTGTTGCGTCTACAATAGAGAAAATATGTCCGAATTTGGGATATAAATGTTTTTCTGCATGGTATATTACAAGCTCATCTTCATGATAATCGTTAGACATGTAAATGAGGTAATAGCCGCAATCGTAGCGTTTGTTAGATTGTTTTCTTTCTGCGTTACGAAATAAGGATTCTATATATTTTGTTTCAGAAATTTTCATTCTTCCGAGTATAGAAAACGGATGCTTGTTTTCTGCCCATATTAAAGTTTCTTCCGTGGAATTGTATAGAAATAGTAGTGAACCTTTGTTTCCATAAAGTGCTCCGCCATTGGCTCTTACATAAATAAAAAGGACGTTGGGGTTTTTTGATAATTGAGCATATGGATTGGCGAGGTATATGTCATATTCGTATTTAGGTGCTTTCATGACTTATTACCCTATTATTTCTTGTTTTACAAATGTATGAATTTACTAACTATAAAGCACTTAACAAAATCCGTTTCTTTCTCTCTCACCTCTTCGCGAACTTGAGCGACTTGGTGAAGTTGCCGAAGTCCGCCACAGACACGTAGTTGCCGGAAGGAATATGGCTGAATGACAGCGGACTGCGCCCTTTCTCCATCAGCGTGCTGCCGGGCGTGTATATGCTTATGCTCTTCGCGCCGTCGGCTATGATGCTTTCGCCGTCTATTCTGATGTAGTCGCCGCAGTCGTCGGCTGTGCTGTTGTCGGCTTTGGTGGTGTAGCCCTTGCTCTCGTCGGTCGATATTGTCGCGGTGCGTTCCATCACGTCCTCCACGAGCGAGTTGATGTAAACCTCCAGATTCGTGTATCCCTCTGTGCTGAGGTTGGTGCCGTTGCAGTCTGACGCGTCGTTGGGGTTCAGTCCGTTGGCTGTCTCCCATGCGTCCGGCATGCCGTCGCGGTCGGTGTCGGCAGGCGCGGCTGTCGAATTGTATTCAGGATAGCCGCCCACGTCGTTTGGACTGTCGATTATGCCTAATCCGCCAAGCTTGCTGCCGGTGTAGGTGTAGCTTCCCTCGCGCGCCTCTCTTGCCAATCGCGCGTCTACGGCGTCGCGGCTGAGCGATGCTCCGGCGTAGCCCAGTACGCTGTTGCAGGCGTCGGCCGCGCTTTCGGTGCTTACGCTCGCCATGTCATATTCGGTCGTGCTTTTTATCAGCTCTTTGGTCATCTCGCTGTTGTTTCTTGCGTCTATGTCTATGCCGCTCCAGTCCCAGTCGGCACCTTTGCCGTCCATGTAGTTGCCGCTGACGTAGAATGTGCCGTACACGCCTTTAGGCTGTGCGTTGGTGCCGTCGTCGGCCGATGGCGCGAAGATTCTGTACTTTATGCCGCTCTTGGTGGCAGGTCCGGACTTGTAGTAGTTGTTCACGAAGTTGTAGCTGCCGCCCTCGCCGGCGTATCCGCTGTTGGTCGAGCCCCAGTTGTAGAACACGTTGTTCCTTATGTCCACTTTCTCGAGGTCTGGGCGGTTTGTGTATCTCGAACCGCACATTCTCGGGTTGCGGCTGTCGTTGTGTATTATCAGGTTGTGGTGGAATGTCGCGCCCTGTCCGCCCCAGATGCCGCCGTAGCCGTGGTTGCCTTTTGGGTGAATCGAACCGCGCAGGCTCTCGCCTATGATGCACCACTGCATTGTGAAGTTCGTGTTGCCGTAGAACGACGCGGCCTCGTCGGTGCACCAGCTCATCGAGCAGTGGTCTATGATTATGTTTTTGTGGTCTCTGCCCCAGGTCGCGTCGCGGTCTATGTAGTATCCTTCCTCGGTCATGTTGCCGGTCTTGCCGTAGTCGGGGCGGTCGGTGCCGAGGCGGAATCTCATGAAGCGGATTATCACGTTGTCTGCATTCACCTGCACGTCGTAGTTCTTCACGCAGATGCCGTCGCCTGGCGCAGTCTGTCCGGCTATGGTCACGTCGCCGTTGGATATGAGCAGCTTGCTCTCCAGCTCTATCTTGCCGGAAACGTCAAATACGATTGTCCTCGCTCCGCTTGCTTGGATAGCCGCTCTCAGCGAGCCTTCGCCGGAGTCGTTCAGGTTGGTCACATGTATCACTTTGCCGCCACGTCCGCCTGTCACGTCCTGTCCGTATCCCTCGGCGCCTGGGAATGCCTTTGGCGCGGCCATGCAGATGCTGCCGCATAATGCGGCTGTAGCCAATGCGGCTAATTTGCTTTTATGTCTCATTTTTTATTCGTTTTGATTCTTTTATAAGCAAATGAACAAAAATAAATTTTATGTCCTCTCTTTTTTGCAAAGTTTGTGATTGCCATCGTCATTGTTAGTGTACTTTTTTCTGTGTTTATGCCTTATCTTTGTTGTTTGACTAAAGCATTCTCACTTTATGGCAGCAAAGAAGAAGACTCCTGAAATCATCTCCGGCAGTTCGGGGAACATAATTCTCAAAGGCGTTTCGGTCCATAATCTCAAGCATATCGATGTGGAAATCCCTCGTGGCAAGTTCGTTGTCATAACGGGACTTTCGGGCAGCGGCAAGTCGTCGCTTGCGTTCGACACTCTTTACGCCGAAGGGCAGCGCCGCTATGTGGAGAGCCTTTCCGCTTATGCGCGCCAGTTCCTCGGCAGCATGGCCAAACCGGAGGTCGATTTCATAAAAGGCATACCGCCTGCCATAGCCATAGAGCAGAAGGTGAACACACGCAACCCTCGCTCCACTGTCGGCACCAGCACTGAGATTTACGATTATATGAAACTGCTGTTCGCTCGCGTCGGCAAGACGATTTCGCCGGTGTCGGGCGAGGAGGTCAGGAAGCATACTAAGGACGATGTCATAAAGTACATTCTCAGTTTTCCCGAGAATACCAAGCTTATGCTTCTGGCGCCTGTCGTGACGCTGGAAGGACGAACGCTCTCGCAGCAGCTCGAAGTGCTCTCGCAGCAGGGCTACAGCCGTGTGGCGGTGGGCGAAGGCGTGTTCAAGATAAGCGAGGTGCTGGAGAACGGCGAGGATTATGTGGAGAAGAACAAGAAAAACATGCTGCTGGTGGTTGACCGCCTTTCGGTCAATCCGGAACCTGCTTCCGTGAGCCGTATGACCGACTCCATCGAGGGCGCGTTCTACGATGGCAAGGACACTTGTGTGGTGTGGATGTATATCGACGGCGGCATTAAGAAAAAGACATTCTCTGCGCGTTTCGAGGCGGACGGCATGACATTCCAGACGCCCAACGAGCAGATGTTCAACTTCAATAATCCGATAGGCGCTTGCCCTGAGTGCCAGGGCTTCGGCAAGGTCGTGGGCATCGACGAGAACATCGTTGTGCCTAACAAGTCGCTATCGGTGTTCGACGACGCTGTGGCATGCTGGCGCGGCGAGGTGATGGGCGAGTGGAAAAACGAGGTAATAATGTCTGCCGAGAAGTCGGGATTCCCTATTCACAGGCCATACTTCAAACTCACCGACGAGGAGCGCAGGATGCTTTGGGACGGCACGCCGTATTTCCATGGCATCAACGACTTCTTCAAATTCGTGCAGAACAACCAGTACAAGATACAGTACCGTGTGATGCTGGCGCGCTACCGTGGCAAGACGGTGTGTCCTGTCTGCGGCGGCACACGACTGAGGAAGGAGGCTTCGTACGTAAAGGTGGGCGGACGTTCCATAACGGAGCTTGTCTCGTTGCCAGTGACGGAGCTGAAGGAGTTCTTCGCGTCGCTCAAACTGTCTAAGTCCGAAGCCGAGACAGCCAAAAGGCTTCTCGTCGAAATAAATAACCGTCTGCAGTTCCTCATTGACGTGGGACTCGGCTACCTGACTCTCGACCGGTTGAGCAATTCGCTTTCGGGCGGCGAGAGCCAGCGTATCAACCTCGCGACATCGCTTGGCAGCAGCCTTGTGGGCTCGTTGTACATACTTGACGAGCCGAGCATCGGACTGCATCCGCGCGACACAGGCCGCCTTATCAAGGTGCTTCGTCAGCTGCAGCAGCTGGGCAACACTGTTGTTGTCGTGGAGCACGACGAGGAGATAATGCGTGCGGCCGACTACATAATAGACATCGGTCCGTTTGCTGGACGAAACGGCGGTCAGGTGGTATATGCCGGCAACATGTCCGACATCACGCCTATGAAGGCGGCTGCCTCACAGTCGTTCACGCTGAAGTATCTGACAGGCCAGGAGAAAGTGGAAACGCCTAAGAGCCGTCGCCGCTGGAGCAATTATATCGAGGTGAAAGGCGCATGCGAGAACAACCTCAAGTGCGTTGACGTGAAATTCCCACTAAATGTGCTGACGGTCGTGACAGGAGTGAGCGGCAGCGGCAAGTCGTCGCTTGTGTGCGATGAGTTCTACAACGCCCTGAAGCGTTACTACGGCGGTGTGGTGGACCGCCCTGTGGCTTCCGGCACACTGAGCGGCAGCATGCGCCTTGCGAGCGATGTGGAGTTCGTTGACCAGAACCCGATAGGACACTCGTCGCGTTCAAATCCGGTGACGTATCTCAAGGCATACGACGAGATAAGAAAACTTTTCGCCGAGCAGCAGCTGTCCAAGCAGATGAACTTCACGGCGGCTCATTTCTCGTTCAATGTGGACGGCGGACGCTGCGAGGAATGTCAGGGCGAGGGCACTGTGACTATCGAGATGCAGTTCATGGCGGACCTTGTGCTGCCGTGCGAAAGCTGCCACGGCCAGCGTTTCAGACCAGAGATACTTGAGGTCAAGTACCGTGACAAGAATATATACGATGTGCTCGAGATGACTGTCAACCAGGCTATAGAGTTCTTCAGCGAGGACCTCGGCAATCCGATTTGCCGCAAGATTGTGCAGAAACTGCGTCCGCTGCAGGATGTCGGTATCGGCTACATTAAGCTTGGGCAGAGCAGCAGCACGCTTTCGGGCGGCGAGAGCCAGCGCGTCAAGCTTGCCTACTTCATTTCCAGCGAGGGCAAGGACTCGACAGTGTTCATATTCGACGAGCCTACCACGGGCCTTCACGTCCACGATGTCAAGACGCTGATGAAAGCCTTCGACTGCTTGCTGGAGAAGGGGCATACGGTCATCGTCATAGAGCATAACCTTGATGTGATAAAATGCGCCGACCACATAATAGACATGGGTCCGGAAGGCGGCAAAGAGGGCGGAAATGTCGTGTTCGAAGGCACGCCGGAGGATTTGCTCAAGTGCAAGGAGTCGTACACGGCGCGGTTTCTTAAAGACAAAATGTCGGAGTGATTCCGAGTGAATGATATGCAAAAAAATAAGCGTCTTGAAAAAGGCGCTTATTTCGTTTCTGTGCTTATTTCTTTATCAGAGGGTGGGCTGCATCTTCCACGATGTTGTTCTCCTCTCTGTATGTCTTGTCTTTCAGGAATGAGTCAACGTGTCTTGACCATCTTCCCTTGTCTATCTCGGATACTGTCACCATCATTCCGGTGTCGAGGATGTCGCCGAACTCGCGGTTCACTCCTGTGCCGAACACCTTCATCTGGTTGGACAGCTTGAAGTAGCTGCTGATCAGCGGAGGAATGTTTGTGCCTCTTGTGCGCACGAACTTTATCAAGGCGTTGAACTTGCCTTCCAGTGTCTCCTCGGCGTTGAATACGTCCTCTATCTCCTTGTCCACCTTAGTGTTCTTGTCGAAGAACACGTCCTTGCCTATCATCAGTCCCTTAGGGTCTGCGCAGCAGTGGTTCAGGAAGTAGAATATGGCGTTTCTTGCCACTTCGTCGTAATTCTGGTAAACAGTTATCTTGCCTATTACATATCTGATTTCAGGCTCGAAGTAGTTGAGCACGAGCAGTCCGTCCCACAGGTTGTCAAAGGCGAAAATGCTCTTCGCGCCCATCTTCGACGACTGGTAGTCCGGGTGAATGAATGCGCGGCCGAGGTCTATTGTGTATGGCGCGTAGTCCTTCATGAACTCGTCGGAGAATCTGAACATGTGCTCAGTGACGATTTTTGGCTGGCCGTCTGGCAGTGTCTCCCAGTCCTGTCCGTGCAGGTATCTGTATCCGCCGGTTATCTCCTGCGCTTCAGGGTCCCAAACGATAAGCTGCTTGTAAGGCTTGTCCATGTAGTCGAACTCATCGACGTCGATTTCCTCGCCGCTGCCGCCGCCGCCAAGACGGAACGACCATTCTCTGAGTCTTCCTATCTCCTTCATTACGTTAGGGGAGTCCTTGGCTGTTATTATGTAAATCTGATTGCCGCCTTTGTTTGTGTTGCGAATGAACTTTTTGGAATCAAGTTCTTCTAACAGAAGGTTTCTGTCAACAGGAGCGATAATGTTCTTCATGTTTGTTTTCTTTTTAAAGCGCGAAATCCGCACTCTAATTGAATTTTGCGCAAAAATAAGAAAAAAAGCATATCGCCGATATGCTTTTTACTTTAATTCACTGATTGCAAGAACTATTTGTTTTTGCTTTTCTTGGTGAAGAATGAGGCGAGCAGGTCTTTGGCGCTGCTTCTCAGCTCGTAATTCAGGTTGTTCACTTCTTCCACCTTCTCTTTCAGCGTCTCTGTGAAGTTCTCGTTTGTCTTGCGTATCTTGGCGTTTATGTCGTCTATGTCCACATCGAATATTCTTGGGGAATACGGCTTGTAGTCGGCGTCCACGAGTATGTTCAGCAGGCCTTTGGTTATCGACACTTCGAGCGGCAGCTGCTTTCTTATCGGTTCGCCGTCGCAGTGGAAACGGTCGTCGCTTATGGAGAGTATCTTGACGCTCTCCACTTCCTTGGTCTCGACGAACAGTTCCAGCTTATCGAGGTATCCTCCCATAAGGGCGACGCCTAACGTGCCAGCCAGCACGAGAGGGAACGGCTTCACCTTTATGAGTCTGAGCTTGCCGTCGGTCAGGTCGGCTGACGGCGATATGATGGCGTTGTTGCCATACTGGTTGGCGTTGGCTATGCACAGCGAGAAGTACTTGCCCTTCTCCCTTTTGCCGTCTATCTCTAGCTCCGCCTCCACAGGCTTGTAGTTGAATATCTCCTTGATGATGTGGTGCACGTACTGCTGACGGCCTCTTTTCTTGTTGCCTGTCTTGTCAAAAAGGAAGGCGATGCACGCCTCGAATCCGAATCCGGCGGTGCAGAAGTATTTGCGGTCGCCGAAGTTGCCGTTGTCTATCTTTATGGTGTGTCCCTTGAGCAGATACTCGGCTTGGAGCATCTTCTGCGTAGGCACTCTGAGCATGCGCGCCAGTCCGTTGCCCGAGCCTCTCGGTATTATGGCTATCGGTGTGCTCTTGCCCACAAGCGATGAGGCTATCTCGTTGAATGTGCCGTCGCCGCCCACGGACACAATTATGCCGTCGTCCTTTATCTCGTCGGCGAGTTTGGCTGCGTATGGCTCAGCCTCGCCTCTGGCTTGCAGCACGTGCATGTGTGTCTCCACGTCGGCCTTCTTGTGCAGCAGCTTGATGATGTCTTCTGCGTATTTGACGTTGTTGGCGTGTCCCGATATTGGGTTCACTATGAAATAAAACTTCTTCATATCTTGATTGATGTTTCTTCTTTGTTAAAAGTCTAAGTCGAACTTCACTCTTATGCCCCACGACGGCGCTTTCGGGTTGTTCAGATAGGTGAATCTCTTCACGAAATCGACTCTGAGTATCCTGAGGATGTTAGACAGTCCTATCGAGCCCTCGATGTACGGCATATCGCCGAGCGTGTATGTCATAGGCGTGCCGTCGGCTTTGACTGGGAACTGGAATACGTCGTTGTTCTTGGCTGGGTCGTTGTTGCTGCCCACGCCTCCGTACAGCACTTTGATGCTCGCCACTTCTCTTAGCTTCAGCCTTCTGACAACTGGTATTTTGTTCAGGAAGAATCCTTCGGCGTCGTAGTCTATCCATAGCGACACGTATTTGTCGCTTACGAACTCCAGATAGTTCATCAGGTTGTAGGCGTTGAGGTATAGGAAGCTCTGGTTGGATGCGTGTGTCGTGAGTGTGGGGAATGATGCCTTGCCGAACATGTATCCGCCTTCGAAATTGACTTTTGCCGAGCCGAATACCGACAGGTAGAACTTTTTGTATATGCTCAGTTTCAGCCAGTGGTAGTCGTAGTCGTTGCCCCAGAGCTTGCTGCCGACGTTGTAGCTCAGTGTGAAGATAGGGTGGGGGCTCGGCAGTATGTGCCTTTTGGTGCGGCCTTGATAGAACTTCTCGTTCGGTGCCCATCGTAGAGTGATGAACGCCTCGGACGTGTTCAGGTATCTGACGTCGTTCTGCTCCGAGGCGTAGTTGGTGTAGTTGAAGTATATGTCGCCGCCGGGCTGCTCTATCATGTACTTGAATCCCACGTTGTAGGAGAAGTGGTTCTTGAACTCAAACAGATGCTGCAGCGTTATCGTCTCGTCGTAATACAGTTTGCGGTTGGTGTTGCGGCCTATGGCTTGGAACACCGAGTTCTCGTCCACGTTGCTTTCCTGGCCCGGACGCCTCGTGTCGTTGTAGTATGATAGCGATATGCTCCTGACGGGGAACTCGTGTATCGACTTCTTGGTGAACGAGAACGACGCCTTGCCGTAGTATTTCCACTTGTCGTCGCCGAATCCGTATGCTCCGTACGCCTCGAAGTTGGCTCTCTTGGTCAGCTTGTCGGTGGTTCTGCCGCCGAACCTCACTCTGTGCTTTTCTACGGCGTTGTATCCATAGAATCCGTAGAGCGGACCTATCTCAAACTTGCCGAGGCTAATGTATCCTCGTCCGATTATGTCGCCGGCTATCATCAGCGCTCGCACAGCCGGCACTTTCTGCACGCTATCCATCACCTGATAGGCGGCTTCCTGTGTCTGCGGCAGCTTCTCTAATCGGTTGGCTTCCCAGTATGCTTCGTCGCGGTTGTTGTAGCCGTCGTTCTTGGCGTACTCCACGCCGCTTTTTATGCTGTCGGCGCTTGTCAGCACAGGCTCTGGCATCTCTTTGAATATCTGGCTCCTTTCGCCCACGATTCCGTTTATCTTGTTGGTCACGATGAAGTCTATCATCAGATAGTCCTTGGACAGTGTCCAGCCGCGCGACTCGCTTTTCTTGAACTCCTGCAGTATGCTTACGCTTCTTACCCAGTTCAGGTTCATTCTTCCGTCCACGGTCATTTCGGCTTTCTTCACGGCGTAGCTGCTGTCGGTGGTTATGTACAGGTTGCCGGTGAACAGCTGGTCGGCTTTGCTCCTCGACGCGAAGAACAACTTAATGCACTTCTCGCCGTCCACCATCACGGTGTCTTGTATGTAGTATCGGTAGAAAGCTGGCGCTGTGCTCGCTATCGGGCTAAGGAATCCGTTGGTCAGGAACGTTATCGTGTTGTCATACAGGTTTATGTCCTGGTACATGTATTTGGAGTACTCCGCCAGTCCCTCGTTGTCCACGTCGAGTCCGTTCACCTCCACCATCCGTTCGCCGTCGGTCACTTCCTTTCTGCCTTTCTGGCTGCTGTATATGTCGCAGACCTCCTCTCTGACGTAGAACGGCAGTATCTCCTTGCCCTCGACGAGCGTCGTGTCGGTGTTGTCGAACACGAAATCCACCTTCTTGAGTATCTTCCAGTTCTTCTGCTTCTCGCTTATGTCGTTCAGCGCGAACATCGTCTTGTCATACTTTCTCGTGTGGGTCAGCTGCTCCGTGTGCCTCGTGTTCTCCTCCTTGTGGGCTATCACGTTTCTTATCAGCGTCACGGCAGGGTTGTTCTTGTTGGTGTATCTCTTGCGCTTCACCACCACTTCCTTCAGCATCTTGGCTTCGGGCTTCAACTCTACCTCTAAGAGTCTCCTTGAGCTGAGTCTTATGGTGTCGCTCTTGTATCCGATGAACGAGATGACGAGCTTTTTGCCTTGTGTGGCAGTCAGACTGAATTCGCCGTTGTCGTTGGTCATCGTTCCTTGTCCCGTGCCCACGACACCCACAGCAGCATAGCTTATGGGCATGCCGTTGTCTGCGTCCTTCACTGTGCCGGAGTATTTGGTCTGAGCCGTGGCATTGGTGCTTAGGAGCGCCGCTGTGATGAGCAATATTGCAAGTCGTGCGATTCTCAAAGTCCTGGTCATTTTGCTTTATTTGTCCTCCTCTGGCAGGTTGAGGAACTTTCTCGGGTTGGTTATGGATATGAGGTCGAACTCCTCCGCGGTGAACACGTTCACGAAGTTCTCGCAGTAGTCGCTCATGTCATTCAGATACACGAGGTTCATGTAGAAGTCCGAGCCGTAGAGGAATCGGCACTGCAGTTCCTTCTCTATGGCGAAGTATCTGTTGTGGAACGTGAACAGTGTGTCCCGGTCCGGTATGCAGGCGAGGTCGGTGTACAGGTTAGGGTAGGCGTAGTTCCCGTCCTTGTCTTTCTTCTTCATCATGCTCCAGATGTAGTTTGTCCATTCCATCGAGTGTGGCAGATGTCCGAAGTGGGCGAGGTCTATCTTCAGTTTCGGGTATGTGTTCAGTATATGCTCCCAGAGCATAGGGTGGTTCAGTCTTTCGGAGTGCTCCAGTATTCTGTCTCTGGCGAATAGGTTCTTGTTGTCGAACTCCCACACGCGGTTCACCTCGTGCAGCTCCTGGTCTTTGTACACATGCCCTTCGATGTACAGCTTGTTGGCGAGTGTTGTGGCTCCGCTGCCGGACACGTGCGCGATTATCGGCACATTGTTCTGCTCGCAGTACTCGTACATCTTCATCAGCATAGGGTGTGTGGGCGAGTAGCCGCATGGCGTGTAGAGCTTGAATCCGGTGAAATGCCCGCCGTTTATTTTCAGTTTCTTGGTTATAGGGCTGATGTCGTATGTGCCGTCGGCTTTCTTTATGAAGTTTGACGCTCTTCTCGGGTCCACGGCGTAGAACGGCATTATGTCGTTTGGATACGCCTCTTGCAGCGCAGTTATCTCAGTCTCCTGCAGCGGGAAGTTGTCCACGCTGGAGTTCAGCTTAGGCACGTCCTCGAAGGTCTTCTTGCTCAGCAGTCTTTTGAAGCTGTCGGTTATTCTTTTCGTTTCTATCGAGAGGTGTCTTTTCTCGGTGCTTATCGTCTTTCTCTTGGCTATGTTCTGCAGCGAGTCCGATATGTTGTCCAGCTCGTTTTTCACCACGCCCATTATGTCGTCCTGTCTTACGTGCGGTTCGTCGGTCTTTGGGCTTTGCGTCAGCCAGTAAGCGTCCAGCATCAGCGGTGCGAAGATGTAGCCTTTCTCGTAGCTGTTTATCTTCTTGTATATCTGCTTGGGCGATTTGAGCGAGGTCATGAAGAACGAGATTGATGATTTCACCGATTTCGAAATCTGCCTTGCCTCGTTCACATTCTGGTTGGTGTTCGTTCCGCTCAGCGATATTTCCGCGTTTCTTATCATGTGTATGATGTTCAGCAGCATCAGCGCAGAAAGCTCCTTGCGGTTGAAAAAATGACAGTGTACGTCTATTCTTCTCATCTATGTTTTGTGTATGTGTCTGCAAAATTCATAATTATTGCCTTATGAAATGGATAATGTCCGCTTGATTTTTCTTTTATTTAGAGATTTTTATAATTGATAGGAATATCCGTTGCTCACACAAAAAAAATGCCACCTTTTCGGGTGGCATTTCTTATGGTTGACTTTTCAGTCAGTGTCTTTAGAACTTGTAAGCAAGACCGATTGTTACAAGGTTCATTGTAGCTGCTGCCTGGTTTGAATTTACGTTCAGACCGAAGTTGAACTGATTTGCCTTGTACTCGTCATCAGCACCAGGGGCTGTCTCCTCAGTGTTCATGATGTAGTTGAAGCCAAGACCGATGAAGTTCAACTCTGCGTCAACAACAAAGTGGTCAGTTACGTTGTAAGCAACGAATGGCTTAGCGTTAACACCGAAGCCGAATGACTTCCAACTGATGCTTGCACCGTCATCACCGAAGAGAGCGATATCAGCCTGCAGACCGAGCTGGAATCCGTTGCTGTTAAGGAATGCGTAACGGAAGTTTGGTGTTACATACCAGCCAAGTCCATCGGCAGTTGTCTTTGTGTCTGGGTTGTAAGTCTTGAAAGTTGCCTGTGCCCAGTCGATACCAGCCTTCAAACCGATCTCCATGTTGTCGTTGATAGCGTAACCAAGCTTAACACCAAGTCCGAAACCGCCGTCTGTTTCTGATGTAAGAGCGTCTCCGTCATATGAGTTCTTTGAGAAGTTTACACCTCCACCGATTGTTCCACCGATGATGAACTGTGCGTTAGCACCAACGAATGTTGCGGCAGCAAGTGCCAATGTGATAAATAATTTCTTCATAATCTCTGTTTTTTGCCCAGCCGCTCCTTGTCTGGTTATGTGTTTAATTTAGTTTGTATCAAGGGAAAAGCGGAGCTTTCCTTCCCCTTTAGTTAACATGATATATGTTTCAGGTGCAAAGATATGTATGATTTGTAAAAAGTGGCATATTTTTAAAAAAAATTAATGTTTGAAAAAGACAAAAAGCGGATTGAAACGGACTTCTGCTTGTGTTCCTTCACGTTAGATACGGAGCAATCATTTTGCATTGCCTTTCATATAATTCATATATTTGCACACGAAATAAAACATAAAAAAAATATGAATCAAAAACTTATCACAGTTTCGCTGCTGGCATCGACTCTCCTGCTGGTTCCTGCCTGCAAGTCGGTCTATAAGTGCGGCGACCCTGTGCCAGCCAAGAAAAGCATTTTCTGGGGCAAGCGCCTGAAGTCAGTAATCGAGGAGCGCGACATGCTCTGCAACCGCATATCCGAGGACGAGGCTGACATCGACTCGCTGATACGCGACACCGTGCGTCTGCACAACACTCTCGTGGCTAAGGAAAAGTCGCTCGACTCGCTCACTGCGCTCTACAACGAGCTGAACGACTCGAAGCTCTCCGATGCCGAGAAGTACAACAAGGCGCTGAAGCAGAAGTCCGACGAGATAGCCGCCAAGGAGAAACAGCTGGCGGAGCGCGAGAAGGCGCTGAAGGAGCTTCAGGACGCGCTGAGCAAGAAGGAAGCGGCTGCCAATTCGCTCAACGATGCCATAAAGAAGGCGCTGCGCGGTTTCAACAGCGACGAGTTGCAAGTGACCGAGAAGGACGGCAAGGTCTATGTCTCGCTCTCCAACAAGCTGCTCTTCGCCTCCGGCTCTGTGACCGTGAACCAGAAGGGACACGACGCGCTGAAGGCTCTTGCCGACGTGATGAATAAGAACACGAACATCGACATCGAGGTGGAGGGACACACCGACAATGTGCCTTTCCGCGTGAAGCCGGGCAACGAGTCCGCAGGCATACTCGTGAAGGACAACTGGGACCTGAGCGTTATGCGCGCCACTTCCATAGTGAAGATCCTCACCGACGAGTACAAGGTTGACCCTAAGCAAGTGCACGCTTCGGGCCGTGGCGAGTTCTTCCCTAAGGCTGACAACGCTACCGAGGAGGGACGCTCTGCCAACCGCCGCACCGAGATTATCCTCTCGCCTAAGATTGACGAGGTGCTCAACTTGATAAAGAATTAAGCGCGAATACATAATTAATAAGCGAATGGCTGGCGGAAGTCAGCCATTCTTTTTTTTGCACCTGAGTGGCAGGCGGCGAATAACAAAGGGCATCCCTTTCGGAATGCCCTTTTATTATGAGATTTGTTATTCTCTGTTAGATCCAGCGAACGTAGCAGAAGTTCATTCTGTTAGGCAGTGCTGGGTTCTTAGGGAACAGACGGATGCCGAACTTGTAGTTTCCTCCGTTGTTGAGGTTGTATTTCAGCTTGAAGTTCATCTGCGAGCCTGCTGAGTTGATGACGTCGAACTCCTTGGTGTCGTAAACCTTGGTGATGTTCTTCTCGTCCTGGTAAGTGACAACCAGCTCAAGTCCGAAGCCTCTCTCGTCTGGGTCGTGTGTGTCTATCTGAGCGGTGAACTCGTAGTCCTCGCCCACGAGAGGGTTCTTGAATGTCACGTCAGGGAGGTTCACGTTCTTAACCTCGATGTTGTCCCACAACTCAGCCACTCTTTCCTTCCAAGCGGCTATCTCCTTAGCCTTGGCGTAGTCGTTGGCAACGAGTTCTGCGTTGCGCTTAGCCAGCTTGTTGTAGAATCTCTCGATGTAGTCGTCGATCATTCTCTTCATAGTGAAGCGAGGAGTGATCTTGGCGATAGAGTTCTTTATTGTCTGAATCCACTCTGGAGAGTAGCCCTTGCTGTTCTTTGCGAAGAACATTGGGATGATCTCGTTCTCAAGAGTAGAGTAGATTGTCAGTGCGTCGAGCTGGTCCTGATAGCCCTGGTTCTGGAATGTTCTCTTCTCTGTCAGAGCCCATCCTGCGCCCTTGACATATCCCTCGAGCCACCATCCGTCGAGCACAGAGAAGTTGATAACACCGTTCATCTGTGCCTTCTCGCCTGATGTTCCTGACGCCTCGAGCGGACGAGTAGGAGTGTTCAGCCAGATATCCACGCCGGAGATGAGTCTCTTGGCGAGTCTCATGTCGTAGTTCTCGAGGAAGATGATCTTGCCTCTGAACTCTGGCATCTTTGAAATGTCAACGATTCTCTTGATCAAGCCCTGTCCTGCGCCGTCGGCTGGGTGAGCCTTTCCTGTGTAGAGGAACTGTACAGGGTAGTTAGGGTTGTTGACGATTTTCTTGAGTCTCTCAAGGTCGGTGAAGAGGAGGTGCGCTCTCTTGTAAGTCGCGAAACGACGTCCGAAACCGATGATGAGGGCGTTAGGGTTGATGGCGTTGATAGCAGAGTTGACGTCCGATGGCGCGCTCTGGTTCTTTGTCCACTGCTCCTGAGTCTTAGCCTTCACATAGTCGATGAGCTTCTTCTTCAGTCCCTGTCTGATGTTCCAGATTTCCTCGTCTGGCACGTTCTGTATCTTCTCGAAGATAGAGAGGTTAGACTGGTCGTAGATGTATTCCTTGCCGAATGCCTTCTCGTAGAGTGCCTTCCACTCTGAAGTCGCCCATGTTGGCAGGTGCACTCCGTTAGTCACGTAGCTTACGTGCAGCTCTTCAGGGAAGTATCCCTTCCAGATTGGCTGGAACATCTCCTGAGAAACCTTGCCGTGCAGCCAGCTTACGCCGTTTACTTCCTGGCAAGTGTTGCATGCGAATGTTGACATGCAGAACTTCTCGCTCTTGTTGCCTGGGTTCTGGCGTCCGAGGTCAATGAACTCGTCCCAGCTGATGCCCATCTTCGCAGGGAACTCGTTCATGTACTTCTTGAACAAGCCTTCCTCGAAGTAGTCGTGTCCTGCAGGCACTGGTGTGTGCACTGTGTAGAGCGATGAGCTCTTTATAACCTCGAATGCCTGGTTGAATGTCAGTCCTGACTCAACGTAGTCCACGAGTCTCTGTGCGTTGATGAGCGCTGCGTGTCCCTCGTTGCAGTGGTAAACCTGCTTCTTGATGCCGAGCTTCTTGAGCGCGTATATACCGCCCACGCCGAGCAGGAACTCCTGCTTCAGACGGTTCTCCCAGTCGCCGCCGTAGAGCTGGTGAGTTATAGACTTGTCGAACTCTGAGTTCTTCTCGTTGTCAGTGTCCAGCAAGTAGAGCGATATTCTACCGATGTTGACCTTCCAGAGGTTGGCGTAAACGATCAGGTTGTCATGGAAAGGAACTTCGATGACCATAGGCTCGCCGTTCTCTTCCTTCACTTGCTCTATAGGCAGGTTTGTGAAGTCCTGTGGGTCATAGACAGCCAGCTGGTCGCCGTCCACAGTCAGCGATTGTGTGAAGTAGCCGTATCTGTAGAGCAGACCGATAGCGGTCATGTCAATGTTGCTGTCCGAAGCTTCTTTCAGGTAGTCGCCTGCGAGCACTCCCAGACCTCCGGAATATATCTTGATGATGTCAGTCAGACCGTACTCCATAGAGAAGTAAGCTACAGAAGGCTTGCTATGGTCTGGCTTTACGCTCATGTAGTTTTTGAATTCTGTGTAAACTGCGTTAAGCTTGTTCATGAACTCAGAGTTGCTCTTCAACTCTTCGAGTCTCTCGTAGTTTATGCGGTTGAGGAACAAGGCTGGGTTGTACTGGCAATGCTTCCACAAATCGTTGTCGATGCTGGCGAATAAGTCAGTCACTTGCTCGTTCCATGCCCACCAAATGTTGTATGATAGTTCACGTAAACTTTCTAGTCCTTCTGGAACACGAGAAACGACGTTGATCTCTTTCCAGTTAGGCTGGTTGATTTTGTTTGCTAATATTCTCATTATGAATGAAATTGGTTAGTTAGTCCGTTTTTAATGGTTAATACGTTTTGAAGCCTTAATCAAGGCAAAGTTATAAGTTTCCTTGTAAAAAGCAATGAAATTCTTCCATAATGCTTTTTGAGACAATGCCTTGGATGCTTTTCTGAGCTTGTTGACTTCGTCCTTGTCTAATTTTATGAAGTCGTTTATCAGCGCTGTTATGTTGTCTCTGACTTCTATATAATTGTCATCGGTTCTGTTCAGCACCCATTTGCTGTGGCTCTCGTTGTTCTCGAGCGCCCACTGTCCGAATCCCGACAGGTTGGTGGTGATGGTAGGTATAGAGAACGCGATGCTCTCGAGCGGTGTGTATCCCCATGGCTCGTAGTATGAAGGGAAGATCGTGAGGTCGAGGCCTATCAGCAGGTCGTAGTACGTCTTGTTGAATATGCCGTCGGTGCCGTTCAGGTAGCTTGGTATGTAGATTATCTTCACCTTGTCTTCCTGTCTGTTAGGGAATCCGTACCATCTGATGGCGTTGAGTATGGCGTCGTTGCCCGGCTCGTGCAGATGGTGGGTTATGAAGTTCATAGGCAGCGCTTCGCCTTTGCCTTTTGCCTTGAGCGCTTTCTGCAGATGCTCTCTCGGACCTTTCACGAAGCTTGGCACCATTATGAATCCCACGACTTCTCTTTCCGGACGCTGCTCCGCCAGCTTGTGCAGCGAGTCGATGAACAGGTCTATTCCCTTGTTCTTGTACTCGCATCGTCCGCATGTGCCTACGAACACGACATCCTCGCTCAGCTTTGCGCCGGTGAGCTTCTCGGTCACGTTCTGCAGCGCCTTTCTGGCTGCGTTTCTTTTCTTGGCGTACTCGGCGGCGGTCTCTGGCACGAAGTCTTTTTCGAATCCGTTTGGTGTCACCACATCAGGCGCTTTGTCGAGCAGTTGCGCGCACTCTCTGCCAGTCACTTCGCTCACTGTCGTGAAGCAGTCGCACAGATGCGCTGCCGCCTTTTCCACAGAGTGTTTCGCTTCCATGTTCAGCTCTTGCGCCATCTGGTCGCCGTTGTAGTTGTGCAGCTGACTGTAGAGCGGCTTGCTGTTGCCGGCTATCGAGCGGCCTATCGATGTGGCGTGTGTGGTGAACACTGTGCCTATCTCTGGCGCCTCGCCGTTGACGATGAACAGCCCGAAAGCCGTCATCCATTCGTTGAAGTGCGCTATGAATGTAGCGTCGGCCTCCTTGGCCTTGAAGTGCTTGTAAAGGCTTGTCATCACAAGTCCGGACGCTATGCCGAATGCCGCCGACTCATCGTAGTCGCCGTAGGCGTGCAGCGAGTCCACTCCGAACTTTTCCCAAGCCGATGCGTATGCGTTGTTGAGCGTTTCTCTGTTGAGGAACGGTTTGAAGTCCACGAGCACGGCGATAGGCTTGCCCGGCACTTTCCATCGGCCGACTCTCACGCTCAACCCGCTTTTCTGCGCGCCTTCCTTCCAGTCCTTCAGCAGGCTTGCCGATTCGCTGAAGAATGGGCATTTGTTCTCGTGCCAGAAGTCCGGTCCGATGAATATGATCTTGTCCTTGTGCTCGTTTTGCAGGGTTTCCGCTTTCGACGACAGCACTGTGTATATGCCGCCGACTCTGTTGCAGACTTCCCAGCTTGTCTCGAATATGTAGTCTGGTGATTTCTTATTCTTCTTTGTGCTCATAGTTTCTTGTCTATAGGAGTTATTGAGTCGAAGTCGTGTCTCATGCCGAGCAGTTCGATGGTGGTCATGTCGTGGCCAGGCACAATGAGGTTCGGCGCTATGTCGACAAGCGGCTTCAGTACGAATATTCTTTCTGCGATTTTCTCGTGAGGTATGGTCAGGCTTTTCGATGTGTGCGTGCGCGAGCCGAACAGCAGTATGTCGATGTCGATGCATCGGTCCTGGTATCCTTCGCCTGCCTTTCTTTGTTTTCTGCCGGCTTTGGTCTCGATGTCCTTTATTTCCTTGAGCATTATGCCGGGCGAGACCTTAGGGATTATCTTTATCACGGCGTTGAGGAATCGGTTGTCGCTCTTGAATCCTTGCGGCTCAGTGTCGTAAACACGCGAGCACTCGACCACCTCGCCGAGCCTCTCGTTTATGGACGTGACTGCTCTTTGCAGATTGTCGAATCTGTCGCCCATGTTGCTTCCAATTCCTAAATATGCGTAAGTGCGAGTTCCCACAGCCTTTTTGTCCTATTTTCGCATGCGTGTGTTATGCGCTTTTGTTCTCGAGAACATAATGCCACAAAAATAGTCAAAAATGTTTTGTCTTTTTCGTAAAAAAAACCTAATTAGTGTGAGGGTTAAGGCGTAGCGGCACGTCACTTCATCTTGCGGATGATAGCTGCGCAACAAGGCATCCGTCCGTCGGCTGTGTGATATTCGGACACGGCATAGCCCATCTGCTTGAAAAACTCATGGTACGATTCTTCGTCGAATTCGCGTTTGAAGCCGGCTCCGAGCATGTTGAAGACTTTAGCTGCCAGGCTTGCGCTCTTGCTGCTTTTGTTTATGTAGGTCGGGATTATTATGACACCGCCTCTCCTGCATACGCGCCAAATCTCGTCTAAGGCTTTGCGTGGGTCGTCGAGCAGGTGTATAACGTTGGCTGCCACGACCTTGTCGAAGCTCTCGTCGGCATAGCCAAGGCTTGTGATGTCGGCTTTCTTGAATATGACATTGGGCTGGTGCCTGCACTTCTTCTGTGCCTGGGCGAGCATCCCGACGGCGAAGTCGGTGGCTATCAGGCTTCTGCATCGTCTCGCTATGGGCAGGCTGAACATTCCTGTGCCGCATGCGCACTCCAGAACGTCGTCGTTGTCGTCGGTCAGGCTGGCGACATACAGCGTTATCTCTTTGTTCACTTTGCCGTTGAAGATGTTCTCCACAAAGTCGTAAACTCCGGAAATCTTATTCCAAAACATAATCTTGTATCTTCAAATGATTGATACAAAATTAAGATGCGGCTATGTGCAATTGGGTTGCAAAAAAGTTTATGAGAATCCCATGACAGCCACATATCCGCTAAGAAATTGGTATGTGATGCCGACTTTTTCTAGCGTGTGAGTGAGAATCACCGTTAAAAGCCTGACCGCGTTGAATGCGTTGTCTTTCGGAATTGTGGGGATGTTTATTTGAGGTTGCAAATCTTTTGTTGTTTTCTATCAGTTTTGTTCGTCGTGTAATTTTGAGTTCAGTCAGAATATAATATTTCTGCCCTTTCGAAAATACCCGTTTCGTCGAAATATATAATAAGTAAGTACATCGAAAGCCCGAAAATAAGATCGTCGGATTTTAGGAAATACATCAGTGACTTCTCTCTGGTATTGTCATCAAATTCTGGGAGTCCGAGCATTTTCTCGACTTCGCTTCTGTGTGGGTTCTCCTTTTCCAATTTTTTGATGAGATCGTCTGTCATTTCATAACGATGTTTGCCGTCTTGCCATTTCTGTGCGTCAAACTCAGTTTGTTTTTTGCACGCGGAAATAAAAAGGCAAAAACCACAAGCGAAAATTGTTAGTTTTTCACATATGTGCATCTTTTCATCTTTTCATATTTCTCGATGCAAATATAGCTTTTCCAATGTATAGTGTCTTCAAAAATCAAAGGCAGACTATCGTAATAATCTGCCTTTGTGAGTTTTAGTTTGTTTTGAACTTCCAAGTTTTCAGCTCTGCGAGTTCCGCGTTGGCTTTCACTATTTTCTTTTTCAGCCCTTCCTTGTGCGCGGTGAGTCTCTTGTCGAGCTCGGCGTCGGACAGGGCGAGCATCTCGGCTGCGAGTATCGCCGCGTTCTGTGCTCCGTTCACGCCCACAGTGGCAACAGGTATTCCCGGAGGCATTTGTATGATTGAGAGCATTGCGTCGAGTCCGTCCAGCATTCCCTTGATTGGCACTCCTATGACTGGCACTGTCGTGTTGGCCGCTATCACGCCCGGCAGTGCTGCCGCCATGCCTGCTCCGGCGATTATCACTTTAATGCCGCGTCCCTTTGCCTCGGCTGCGAATTGCTCCACTTCGGCTGGTGTGCGGTGTGCGGAGAGCGCGTTCATTTCGAACGGAATCTCCATGTCCTCGAGGAAGTTGGCTGCTTTCTCCATGACTGGCAGATCTGATGTGCTGCCCATGATGATGCTAACTATTGGTTTCATGTCTTTTATTATTGATTGGTTGATAGTCTGTTATTCTGCCTGCGGTATGTACATTTTGCACGATATAGGGTAGTGGTCCGAGAGCTCCACTTTGTCTATCTTGAAGTCGTACGGTATGAGGGTCTTCGAGTGCAGTATGTAGTCTATTCTGAACCAGAACGGCAGCTCGTTGTATGTGATGCCCAGTCCCGACGATGTGCTTGTGAAGGCGTCGCCCAGGTCGCCTCGTATCTTCTTGTAGGTGTATGAGGCTGGCGCGTCGTTGAAGTCGCCGCACACTATCACTGGTATGTTTGTGTCTTGTATCGTGCTGCTTATGGCCTCGGCTTGCTTGGCTCTCGCTTTCGACGCCTTGCTCAGTTTCTTGGTCACGAGTCCGGTTGTCTCCGACACATTGCCTTTGTCGGCGTCCTTCACGGTCTCCATCATCTTCTTCTTGTCGTCGCCGGTGAACTGGTTGGACTCCAAGTGGCAGTTTATTACTCTTATTATATTATTGTTTATCTCGATGTCCGATATTGATGTCAGGTTGTATTTTGACCCGTACTTGACCTCGCCTTTCCTCACGATAGGGTATTTCGAGTACAGCGCTATGCCGTATGAGCTTCTCTTGTTGGAGTTCATGGCGTAGAGCGTGTGCTGGTACGGGTACTCATTGCGCATGAAGTAGTCTATCTCGTCCTTGCTCAGGAACGAGTTGTCGTTGTAGAATCCGTACTCCTGTATGCAGACGATGTCGGCTTTCTTGCTCAGTATGTAGTCGATGGTGCTGTTTCGTCCTTGCTGGTCTTTCTTGTAGAAGTCGAACAGCTTGACGTTGAACGACATTATGGTTACGTCTGTTCCGCTTTTGTCTTCCAGCGCCTTCTCCTTGTTGCCGCTGCTGAATATGTGCAGCGGGAAGTTGTTCTGTATGTTTGTCGAGAGCAGTATCAGCACAAACAAGGAGTATATGAAGTGCACCTTGAGCCTTATTACCCACAATATCACATATAATATATTAATAATGACGAGCAGGCTGAATGCCAAGCTCAGGTATGACGGCAATACGAACACTTCTGGTGAAATCTGGGTTGCGAGTCCGGACAGCAGGAGCATCACTAAGAACACGATATTCAGGCTCAGGCTGAACAAGTGTATGGCAGGTCTGAGCAGTCCTTTGAAAACCTTTTTGGAGGTGTCCTGCCTCTTCCTGTTGCGCATGTAGCGTTTTCTCTCCTCGTCTCCTATCATGTGGAGGCGTCTGTTGTCGCGGTGTTTTCTGAAAAGACGCATGCTCTTAGTCCATTTGTTGGTTCTTGTATTTGTTCTGCCAGTATTTCAGCAGGAAAAATCCGAAGATCATTCCGCCCAGATGCGCGAAGTGCGCCACATTGTCGCCTGACGATGCCGCCACGCCGCCCCACAGTTCAATCAGTGCGTATATTATGACGAAATACTTTGCTTTTATCGGCACGGGTATGAACATGAAGAATATCGGCTGGTTAGGCAGCAGCATGGCGAAAGCGAGAAGCAGTCCGAATATGGCTCCCGACGCGCCAACGGTTATGAACCTCGACATTATGAGCTCCGTGTCGCTGGCGGACAGCACCGTGCCATATTTCATTGCTATGCCCTGCAGAGCGTTAGGGATGTCGTACGCCCACGCGAGCTCTTGCACGAGTCCGGCTCCTATTCCGCAAGTGAAGTAAAAGAATATGTATTTGCTCGGTCCTAATATATCCTCGATGATTCTTCCGAACATCCATAGCGCGAACATATTGAAGAACAAGTGCGAGAACGACGCGTGCAGAAACATGTAAGTGATTATCTGGAACGGCTTGAACGAATCCGACTCGTAGTAGTGCAGCCCGAAGATGTCGTTCATGTCGAATCCTGACTTGACGAGCGTTATGGTGGCCAGATAGGCGAGTATGTTTATTATGAGAAGATTTTTGGTGACTTTTGGTATGGAGTCCAGGAAATTTGCCATTGTGTTTAGTCTGAGTCTTGTTTTAAAAATACAAAAGTAAGAAAAGACGCTATTTATTTAATATGTATTGTTTCGCGCAAGTGTTAAAAAACTTCTGTTTTTATCATTCTTTTGTTTAAAAGAATGCACGCCGGATGTGTTTTGATATTTGCATTTTGCAAATGGCGTTTCTTGCTCATTATGGAACCGTCTGTCATTGATGTGCTTGTTTTGCAATGTGTTGGACGTGTGTTTTGTGGCTTGCCGTGCTTGTTGTTTGCGTGTTTAAAATGTGTGATAATAAGCTGGCTTTTTGCAGAAAAAAGCACTTTTTAAAGACTTTTTGGGTTAAAATGTGCTTTTTGAGAAAAATATTAAGGAAAAATCTTGCATATTAGAAACTAAGTAATAAATTTGCAGTGTTTTCGTGTTGCGAATGTGGGCAATACGAGCGTGAAAAGTGATTTTTATTTTTTATTACTAATTTCTAATACTAAACAGATTATGAACAAAGCAGAATTAATCAACGCAGTTGCAGAGAAGTCAGGTCTTAGCAAGGCAGATTCAAAGAAGGCTATTGACGCATTCGTAGCAGCAGTAACAGACGTTCTTAAGAAGGGTGACAAGTTGAGCCTTGTTGGCTTCGGTTCTTTCTCAGTATCTGAGAGAGCAGCAAGAACAGGTGTTAACCCTCAGACTAAGAAGCAGATCAAGATCGCTGCTAAGAAGGTTGCTAAGTTTAAGGCTGGCGCTGAGTTGGCTGACGCTATCAAGTAATCTTGACTTAAGAGGATAAAAAGAAAGGATGGGCAAACGCTCATCCTTTTTTATTTCTATATGGTCCAATGTGGAAAACAAAAGCCTTGCAGTGACGCAAGGCTTTTGTGATTGAGAAGGGATTCGAACCCTTGACCCACAGCTTAGAAGGCTGTTGCTCTATCCAGCTGAGCTACTCAACCGTCAGCATAGGAGCGTATGTCTCCATAAATGCGACTGCAAAGTAAGACAAAACACTTGATATAATCAAGAGTTATCGCAAAAAATCTTTCTCTATTTGTCGGCTTGTGCAGTTGTAAATTCTGTATTTGGCGCAAAACGGCTGTTTTTAGACATAAAAAAAGCAAATGCTTGCTGTCTTAGATTATAAAATGCTAACTTTGAATTTATTTTATGCTAAGGCATAAGCAGTAGAAAAGCTAATAGGATTAAAGTATGAAAGTGATGAAATTCGGCGGTACGTCCGTAGGTACCGTGGAAAGCATAAATAGCGTTAGAAACATCGTTGCCGGCGAGCAAGGTGAGTTGGTTGTTGTGGTCTCGGCTCTCGGAGGCATAACGAATCTGCTTATCAAGACAGCGAACGACGCTGTCGCTGGCGGATATGAAGAAGGATTGTCTGAGATAAGAAAAAGACACGAGAGCGTGATGAGCGGTGTGCTGCCGGGCGGCGCTGATGATGTGAGGGCGAAGATAGGCGGACTGCTTAATGAACTCGCTTCGGAATATGAGAATATCGTTGTCGCTGGCAAACTCGCGGTAGAGGCGCTCGACAGAGTTGTGTCGTTCGGCGAGAGAATGTCGTCGGTTATCATGGCGGCAGTTGTGGGTGCCAAGCATGTTGACTCGCTGGAACTGATAAAGACGCATGCGAACTGGGATAAGAATGTGCCAGACATGCCTCTGACAAACAAACTTATCGAGGAAAATATTGACACAAAGAAGAACAGGGTTGTGCTTTGCGGCGGATTCATATCTACCGATGCCGATTCTGGCAGAATAACAAACCTCGGTCGTGGCGGCTCGGACTATACGGCGGCCATCATAGCAGCGGCTCTCAGCGCGGAGCAACTGGAGATTTGGACCGATGTGGACGGATTCATGACAGCCGACCCTCGCGTTATAAGCAAGGCTTATGTTATTGACAGACTGAGTTTTGTCGAGGCGATGGAGCTTTGCAATTTCGGTGCTAAGGTTGTTTATCCGCCTACGATTTTCCCGGTTTATCACAAGAATATTCCGATACTCATAAAGAACACTTTCAATCCGTCGGCTCCAGGCACATTCATTTCCAGGGGCAAGGACGATGGCGCCAACAGCATCAAGGGTATTTCGTCTATCGACGATGCTGCACTCGTCACTATGCTGGGCATGGGTATGGTCGGCGTGACTGGCGTGAGCAAGCGACTGTACGGCGCGCTGGCTGACAACGGCATTTCGGTGTTCTTCATATCTCAGGCGGCTTCGGAGAACACGATTTCGCTCGGAGTCAAGAACGCTGAGGCCGACAAGGCGGTTGAGATAATAAGCAAGGAGTTCGCTCATGAACTGGCAGTCGGCGAGATAAACGAAGTGAAGTGCGAGAAGGACCTCGCTACAGTGGCTGTTGTGGGCGACAGGATGAAGCGTATCCCTGGCATCTCTGGTAAACTCTTCGGTACACTTGGAAGCAACGGCATAAACGTCATAGCTATAGCTCAAGGCGCGTCAGAGACAAACATCTCTTTTGTGATAAAGAAGGAGAACTTGAGGAAGACCCTGAATGTGATACACGAGTCGTTCTTCCTGTCTGAGTTCCTTGAACTCAATGTCTTTGTCTGCGGAATAGGAACTGTCGGCGGCGATTTGTTGCGACAGATACGCAACCAGCAGGAGACATTGAAGGAGGAGAAGAGGCTCAAGATAAAGATAGTTGGCATAAACAACAGCCGCAAGGTGCTGTTCGACAGAGACGGAATCGATTTGTCGAATTATGCGGAGCGCTTGGAGAAGGAGGGCGTGGCAAATACACCAGAGACACTGCTGAACGGTGTTCTGGCTATGAACATATTCAATTCTGTGTTTGTTGATTGTACAGCGAACGCTTCAATCGCGGAGTTGTACAAGGAGCTGCTGTCGCACAACGTGTCAGTCGTGGCAGCAAACAAGATAGCCGCTTCGTCGGAGTATGACAGGTATCAGGAACTGAAGTCGATAGCAAGAGAGAAGGGCGTGAAATTCCTGTTTGAAACGAATGTCGGCGCAGGACTGCCAATCATAAACACAATAAACGCGCTCATAAACTCTGGCGACAAGATAAACAAGATACAGGCTGTGCTTAGCGGCACACTCAACTATATCTTCAACACCATCAGCGCAGACATTCCGTTGAGCAAGGCGATAGCCATGGCTAAGGACGCGGGATTCGCTGAACCAGATCCGAGAATCGACCTCTCGGGCAAGGATGTGGTCCGCAAGCTCGTGATATTGGCTCGAGAGGCTGGCTACCGCGTGGAGCAGGATGATGTGAAGAAGAATCTGTTCATTCCTCAGAAGTTTTTTGAAGGCTCGCTGGACGAGTTCTGGAACACGATTTCGGAACTTGACGAAGAATTTGAAAAGCAGAGGCAGCGCCTTGAGAAAGAGGACAAGAAGAACAGATTTGTGGCAACTCTCGAGAATGGCGTTTGCTCGGTCGGTCTGCAGGAAGTGGATGTGCGTCATCCGTTCTACGACCTCGAGGGCAGCAACAACATAATAATGATAACGACAGAGAGATACAAGGAGTTCCCTATGATAATAAAGGGATACGGTGCAGGCGCAAGCGTGACTGCCGCAGGTGTGTTCTCTGATATTATAAGCATAGCAAACATAAGATAGGATATGAAATTTTTCCTCTTCGCAATTTCGGTTCTTTTGCTTCTGGCGTCGTGCGACAAAAAGGCGCAGCTGCCTTCCAATAAGTATGCTGAGGTGGACTCGACTCCGCAGAAGATAATGGAAATGAACACCATGCTCGGCGATATGGAGGATGAGGATATAAAGAAATACACTGAAAAGTCGGGGAAGGATTTCAGGGTCACAGGAACTGGCGTTAGAATATGGATTCAGCCTAAGGACATCAAGGAAAAAGGAGACTCGGTGAGGTATGGCGATGTCGTAGAGGTAAATTACAGGATAAAACTGACCGACGGTACTGTGCTTTACGACTTGACTGGCAGAAACGCCGATGTCATAGAAGTCGGCAAAGAGAGGAGGCAGACAGGCTTCGCCGAAGGTCTGACGTTGCTGCGCGAGGGCGACCGCGCCATAATCGTGGTGCCGTCGATTCTTGCGTACGGCGCGCTTGGCGACAGAGACAAGATACCGCCAAGAGCGACTTTGGTCTATGACGTGATTGGCGTGTCTAAGACTGGTAAAAACAGATAAATACTTTTTGAGTAGATGAATAACATTGCGAAAATCATAACAGCATTTGCGGCAGTGGCTTTCTCGTTGGCATTCTCGTCGTGCGGAAACAGCGACTACGAGAAACTGCTGGATGCGGAGAGCGCGCAGATAAATGCATATATCAACAGAAACGGCATTAAGGTCATTTCGTCTTATCCTGCTGACAGTGTGTGGCAAGACGGCGTCTATTACAAGACAAAATCCGGCATATACATACACGTTGACGACCTTGGCGACACATCTGACACTATAGTGCCGAACATGAAGATACAGGCTTCTTATCTGAAGAAGACTCTGGATGTTGACCCAGAAGTGGTGGCCGACTACACAAAGTCGCCGCATGAAATCGTTTACGGAGCGTCGTCCGATGCTTCCACCGGAATGCTTGAGGCTATAGGCATAATGCGATGCCATGGTGCCAAGGCGACATTCATACTCCCTTCGAGAATAGCCAACTCGGTTGATATGAACGCTGTCACTCCGTACCTTTACGAGATGACGATAAAACTGGCTAACAAATAATCGACGTAACATACACATATCTAACAATATGACACTTATTAAATCTATTTCAGGAATCAGAGGCACCATAGGCGGCAAGCCTGGTGACGGACTCAACCCTCTGGATATTGTGAAGTTCACAGCGGCGTATGCCACTTGGAATAAGCGTAAGTACGGCGCTGCCGGAAAGATAGTCGTTGGCAGAGATGCGAGAATGTCGGGACCGATGGTCAAGGATGTTGTCATCGGTACACTTATCGGAATGGGCGTGGATGTTGTGGATATTGACTTGGCGACAACTCCAACGACCGAATTGGCGGTGACCAACGAAAAGGCGTCTGGTGGCATAATCATAACTGCGAGCCATAATCCAAAGCACTGGAATGCGCTCAAATTGCTGAACAAGGACGGTGAGTTCCTTGATAAGCAGGAAGGCAACGATGTCCTTGATATAGCGGAAAAAGAGGGTTTTGACTTTGCTGACGTTGACTCGCTCGGCAAGGTGGAGCATGTTGACGACTATGCCGACAAGCATGTCGAGATGGTCAAGAAACTGAATCTTGTGGATGTAGATGCGATAAAGAAGGCTGGTTTCAAGGTCGTGATAGACACGGTGAACTCGGTCGGCGGCATCGCGATACCTAAGCTGCTCAAGGCAATTGGCGTGGACGATGTGGTCGTGCTTAACGGCGAGCCAACAGGCAATTTCTCGCATAATCCAGAACCTATACCTCAGAATCTGACTGAGATAGCAGAAAGAATGAAGAAAGAGAATGCCGATGTCGGATTCGTTGTTGACCCCGATGTTGACCGTCTTGCGATAATCAACGAGGACGGAACAATGTTCGGCGAGGAGTACACTCTGGTTTCTGTGGCTGACTATGTGCTGCAGCACACAAAGGGCAACACGGCATCGAACCTTAGCTCGTCGAGAGCCTTGAGGGACGTTACGCGCAGATATGCCGGCTGTGAGTATTCGGCTGCGGCTGTGGGCGAGGTGAACGTCGTGGCTCAGATGAAGAAGACGAACTGCGTCATCGGTGGCGAGGGCAATGGCGGAGTTATCTATCCTGAATTGCACTACGGCAGAGACGCGCTGGTGGGTGTGGCGCTGTTCCTTACTTTGCTTGCCAAGAGCGGCAAGAAGACATCGGAGCTCCGTGCTACATATCCGAACTATGAGATTTCAAAGAACCGTATCGACTTGACAGCCGACATGGATGTTGACGCGATACTTGTGGCTGTGAAAAACAAATTCTCCGAGGATAAGAACAATGAGATAAACGACATAGACGGCGTCAAGATAGATATGCCTGACGGATGGGTGCATCTGCGCAAGAGCAACACCGAGCCGATTATCAGAGTCTATTCCGAGGCGGCTACAGAGGCTCGCGCTAATGAACTGGCGGAGTCTGTGATAGAGCAAGTTAAGAGAATTGCGGAAAAATAATTTGATTGGGCTTTGCAGTTGAGGAATAAATTCCTATCTTTGCACCGCTCAAATCTGATGGCGAGGTAGCTCAGCTGGTTAGAGCGCATGATTCATAATCATGAGGTCGGCGGATCATGCCCGCCTCTCGCTACAAACTTGAACAACAGAAAGCCAACATCGAAAGATGCTGGCTTTTTTTGTTTTGTGGAAATAGAGCTTCTGCGTAAAAGAAAAGAGGATTGCTCACGTTGCGGGCAGTCCTCTTTTTCTTGATTATGGTGTTTGTTTGGTTCCTTAGTTTATCAGCAAGGTTTTCGGTCCGACCATTGGCAGGGGTGCGAATGAGTTCGCGAATTGCATCACAAGGAACAGCGACAGCTTGCTCGGGCCTTTAGATTTTTTGCTTGACTGTGTCTGTGCGCAGTCGTTAGCGATGCTGTTTTTAGCGGCAGTCTCGTTTGTCGTGCTTCCTGAAACTTCTGGCTTCTTCATAGTCGCTATGCGTGTTTCTTGTGAATAATAATAGTTTATCGCTCTCTGTCTTGAACACGGTTGGAAACCTTGTTCTTTGACTTTTAAACGACTAAAAACTTGCTGTATTGTGTGAATAACTAATTTTATATGTTTTGTAACATATTTTTAACAGTTATGAAATGTTGGAAGGCCTATGGATTCTCACATTGCACAAAAATGATTTTTTTATGTAAAATGTGTTTTATAACATGAATTATAAAGGGTAGTTTGCTTTTGTGCTTGTTATATTTGTATGATAATATGTTTCGGCATTTGAGAAATATAATCTAAAACACACATAAAACTAAGTATGGGACTAAACATTGTTGTATTAGCAAAGCAGGTGCCTGATACCAGAAACGTCGGCAAGGACGCGATGAAGGAGGACGGCACAGTGAACCGCGCGGCATTGCCTGCGATCTTCAATCCGGAAGATAAGAATGCTCTTGAGCAGGCGCTCAGATTAAAGGACAGATATGAAGGCTCTACAGTCAGAGTGTTGACGATGGGACCAGCCAGAGCTGCGGAAATCATCAGAGAAAGTATGTACAGAGGCGCTGATGGTGGTGCTTTGCTTAGTGGAAGGGAATTCGCTGGAGCCGATACTCTCGCGACATCTTATGCGTTGAGCTGCGCTATCAAGAAGTTCGGCAAGGTGGACATCATCGTGTGCGGACGTCAGGCGATAGACGGCGACACAGCGCAGGTAGGACCACAGGTGGCTGAGAAACTCGGACTGCCACAGGTGACTTACGCTGAGGAAATCGTGGCTGTCGAGGCTGGACAGGTGACTGTAAAGCGTCGTCTGGAGAAAGGCACAGAACTGGTCAAGGCTCCATATCCTATCGTAATAACAGTTAACGGCTCTGCAGCAGAGTGCCGCAGCCGTAACGCCAAGAGAGTCATGAGATTCAAGAGGGCAGTCGTACCTTCGGAACTGAATGGCGCTGAGCCTAAGTATCCGGAAGTGTTTGGCCGCGACAAGGCTCTCTGCATAGACGAGTGGGGTGTCGCTGACATAGACACAAAGATAGAGTTGCTTGGTCTGAGCGGCTCGCCTACTAAGGTTAAGGGCATCGAGAGCGTGTCGTTTCAAGCAAAGGAAAGCAAGAGAATGACCGACAGCGACGAGGATATCGATTCGCTGATGAAGGAACTCATAACTAAGAACATAATCGGATAACGAACTGGCGTAAGCCTCTAATAATTAAATCTACAGATGGACAACATTATAGTATATCTTGAGATGGAAGGCACGACAGTTGCCGATGTCTCATTGGAATTATTGACAAAAGGCCGCAAACTGGCCACTCAGATAGGCTGCAAGCTGGAGGCGGTGGCTGCGGCGGCAGACCTTTCTAAAGTCGATGCCCAGGTGTTCCCTTATGGCGTCGATACCCTTTACAAAGCGGAAGACAAGAGACTTAGTCCTTACACGACTCTGCCTCACTCGTCGTTGCTCGTGAATCTTTTCAAGGAAATCAAGCCTCAGATAGCCCTGATGGGCGCGACAAGCACAGGCCGTGACCTCGGTCCGAGAGTTAGTTCTGCTCTTTTCAGCGGACTTACTGCTGACTGTACCTCGCTTGAGATAGGCGACTACACCGACAACAAGTCAGGCAAGGAGTACAAGGGACTTCTTTACCAGATACGTCCGGCGTTCGGCGGCAATATCGTAGCGACAATCGTGAACCCAGAGCACCGTCCTCAGATGGCGACAGTCAGAGAGGGCGTCATGAAGAAGGAGATTGTTGATGAGGCTTACAAAGGCGAAGTCGTAAATCTTGACGTGAACAAGTATATCCCTGAGACCGACTATGTGGTTTCTGTGATAGACCGCCAGATGGAAAGCGGAAAGAACAACCTCAAGTCTAGCCCGATAATCGTGGCAGGCGGCTACGGAGTAGGCTCGAAGGAGAATTTCGATCTCCTTTACGAATTCGCCAAGGAGCTTCACGCAGAGGTCGGCGCGAGCCGTGCGGCTGTGGATGCCGGATGGGTTGACCACGACAGACAGATCGGTCAGACTGGTGTGACAGTAAGACCTAAGCTGTATATCGCTTGCGGAATTTCAGGACAGATACAGCACCTCGCCGGAATGCAGGAGAGCGGCATCATAATATCTGTGAACACAGACCCGGATGCGCCTATAAACGCTGTCGCAGACTATGTGATAAACGGCAGTGTGGAGACTGTTGTTCCTAAACTGATGAAATACTTCAAGAAGAACAGCAAGTAAAAGTTATTTATTGGAAAAATAAAACTCAAAATACAATGGCAAATTTCTATACAGACAACGAGGCGCTCAAGTTTCAGCTGACAAATCCAGAGATGGATAGAATTATAGAGCTGAAGGAAGACGGCTTCGCGGATAAGGATAAATATGATTACGCTCCTCAGGATGTGGAGGACGCTCGCGACGACTACGACAAGGTGATGGACATCGTAGGCGAGATAGCTGGTGATGTGCTGGCGGTGAATGCTGACGGTGTTGACAGCGAAGGACCTCACGTTGAGAACAACCGTGTGCGTTACGCTTCTGGCATACAGCAGGACCACGACGCGCTGACACAGGCTGGCGTTTACGGCATATCGCTGCCACGCAAGTACAACGGACTGAACTTCCCAATGGTGCCTTACGTTATGGCAGGCGAAATGATAAGCCGTGGTGATGCCGGATTCGGCAATATCTGGGGACTTCAGGACTGCGCCGAGACTATCTACGAGTTCGCGTCGGAGGAACTTCAGGACAAGTATCTGCCTATGATAAACAAGGGCGCGACTTGCTCAATGGACTTGACTGAGCCAGACGCCGGCAGCGACTTGCAGAGCGTTATGCTGAAGGCGACTTGGAGCGAGAAGGACAATTGCTGGCTGCTCAACGGCGTTAAGCGTTTCATAACCAACGGCGACGCCGAGATAAAGCTCGTGCTTGCCCGTTCGGAGGAAGGCACGAAGGACGCCAGAGGACTTTCGTATTTCGTTTGCGACAATCCTAAGGACGCATCGATGAAGGTGCGCCGCATAGAGAATAAGCTCGGAATCCACGGCTCGCCAACATGTGAGCTCGTGTTCACCAACGTGAAGGCTCATTTGGTGGGCGACCGCAAGATGGGTCTTATAAAGTACGTGATGTCGTTGATGAACGGCGCTCGTCTTGGTGTCGGCGGCCAGTCGGTCGGTGTGAGCGAGGCAGCTTATCGTGAGGCTGTGGCTTATGCCAAGGACCGTCGCCAGTTCAACCAGGCGATTATCGAAATGCCAGCCGTTTATGAGATGGTGTCTATGATAAAGGCCCGTCTTGATGCGACAAGAGCCCTGCTTTACGAGACAACGAGATATGTAGATTACTCAAAGATATACGGCGAGATTTCACGCAGACGCACACTTACAAAGGAGGAGCGTGTAGAGTCTAAGCAGAAGCAGAAACTGGCTGACGCATTGACTCCGCTGACAAAGATGTTCGCATCTGAATACGCGAACCAGAACGCGTTCGACTGCATACAGATACATGGCGGTTCGGGATTCATGAGAGACTACACTTGCGAGCGTCTGTACCGTGATGCGCGAATCCTGACTATCTATGAGGGAACGTCGCAGTTGCAGGTGGTGGCAGCCATAAGATTCGTAACGACAGGCACTTATCTTGAGCAGATAAAGAAGTATCAGGAGAAGGAACTTGACGCGTCTTTGGCTGGCGTGAAGGCGAAGCTCGTTGAGATGACAAGCATTTACGAAAAGACCGTTGCGACAGTAGAGGCTAAGAAGGCTGCGGCTGGTGACATGGGTCAGACTTACCTCGACTTTGTGGCGAGAAGACTCGTGGAGCAGGCTGGTCTTACGATTATGGGCTATCTGCTCGCTATCGACGCAACAAGAGCCATCAAGGAAAACGGTCCGGACTTCGTGAAGTCGGCAAAGGTGTTTGTGAACTTCGCTTCGGCAGAGGTCGCTAAGCACGCCGCTTTTGTTGAGAGCCTGAACCCTGAGGAAGTGAAGACTTACGCTCAGAACTAAAAACAGAACCAAAAATCTAAGAACTATGGCTATATTTATGATTGTAGTGTTCATTGTCGGCTATCTGTGCATAGCGCTTGAACATCCGTTGAAAATCGACAAGGCGGCTTCCGCGTTGTTGATAGGCGTTTTGACATGGACGATTTTCATCTTGTTAGGCGACAGTGACATTCATCATGTCGGTGAGCAGCTGAATGAGAATCTGGCAGAAACAGCTCAGACACTGTTCTTCCTGTTCGCGGCAATGACTATCGTCGAGATTGTCGATAGGCACAACGGCTTCAAGATAATCACCGACAGGATAACCGCTACAAATAAGGTCAAACTGTTGTGGATTATCAGCTTCCTGACATTCTTCATGTCGGCTGTGCTTGATAACCTTACGACGACAATTGTAATACTCTCTCTGCTGCGTAAGCTTATCAAAGATCAGCACACACGCTGGACATACGCAAGTATTGTGGTGATAGCGGCAAATGCCGGCGGAGCATGGTCACCAATCGGTGACGTGACAACAATCATGTTGTGGATAGGCGGACAGATTACTGCAGGCAAGATAATCACAGGAATCATAATTCCGAGTCTTGTGTCTATGCTTGTTCCTCTGGTAATCCTGTCGTTCACATTGAAGGGCGAAATCATTCGTCCGGCAGAGAGCAAGGAGGCAGAGTCTATCACAACTCCTGGCGAGCAGATGGCGCTGCTGATTCTTGGTGTCGGTCTGCTGCTGTTCGTGCCAGTGTTCAAGACCATCACTCACTTGCCACCTTACATGGGCATGCTCCTGGGCTTGGGCGTCATGTGGATGGTGACAGAGCTTATGCACAAGAAAAAGTCAAATGAGATAAAGAAGCGTCTTTCGGTTGTCAATATCCTGAAGAACGTGGAAACTCCTACGATTTTCTTCTTCCTGGGTATTCTGACGGCTGTCGGAGCTCTCGGCGCCGCAGGTCAGCTTAGCAAGCTTTCGGAGTGGCTCCGCGATGTGACAGGCGGAAATATTTATATCATTGACACGATGATTGGTGTGCTTTCGTCTATTATAGATAATGTGCCTCTCGTGGCCGCATCTATGAAGATGTATGTGATAGACCCATCAGTGCTTGACTTCGCTGTTGACGGCACATTCTGGCACATGCTCGCATACTGCGCTGGAACAGGAGGCTCTATCCTGATTATCGGTTCGGCTGCAGGTGTTGCCGCAATGGGACTGGAGAAAATTGACTTCATCTGGTATCTCAAGCACATAAGCTGGCTGGCTCTCGTGGGCTATTTGGCTGGTGCGTTCTGCATCTATCTTGAGCATATCGTGCTTGCGTAAAAAGTAAGTTTTGAATAAATGAAAATCCCTATGGCGTGTGCTGTGGGGATTTTTTTGTTATGTATTTGCTAACTTTGGATTGCAAAAGATTTTCGGCAAATGAAGAAGATTGACATAAGCAAAAGGACATTTCATTTCAAGCAGCCGGCAGGCACGTCAAGGGGCGTTTATTTGACACGCGACAGTTATTTCCTAACACTGACTGACACCGACCGGCCAGGTGTGAAGGGCATAGGCGAGTGTGCGACGTTGCCGGACCTGTCGTGCGACGCGATTCCGGATTACGAGGACGTGTTGAGAACATTCTGCAAGAAAGCGGAAGAATCCGGCGTGATTGATTACGACGGGCTCAGACCTTATCCGTCGATGCTGTTCGGACTGGAAAGCGCGTTCGCGCAGTTTGAGGCGAATGGCGGCGTTGCGCTGTATGACACTCCTTTCGGACGAGGCGAGGAGGGCATCAGGATAAACGGACTTGTGTGGATGGGCACGTTTGAGGAAATGTACGGACGCTTGGAGGAAAAGCTCAAGGCTGGATTTCATTGCGTGAAGCTGAAAATCGGAGCTATAGACTTCAATAAAGAAATAGAACTCATACGCCACATAAGAGAATGCTTCGGCAAGGAGCAAATAGAGCTCAGAGTGGATGCAAACGGCGGATTCACAAAGGAAAACGCCATGGCGCGGCTGGAGGAACTCGCAAAATATGACATACACTCCATAGAACAGCCTATAAGACAGAAGCAGTGGAATGACATGGCAAGGCTGTGTGAGAACACTCCATTGCCTATAGGACTTGACGAAGAGCTTATCGGGGTAAACTCTACAGAAGAGAAGGCGTGGCTGCTTGACGTCATTAAGCCGCAGTACATTATCCTGAAGCCGTCGCTGCACGGAGGAATGCACGGCTGTGACGAATGGATAAGCCTGGCGCGTGAGCGGGGCATTGGCAGCTGGGTGACAAGCGCGCTCGAGAGCAATGTCGGACTGAACGCCATAGCGCATTACACAGCCAAGACCTACGGACCGCGCATTTCAATGCCTCAGGGACTGGGCACGGGGATGCTTTTCACTGACAATATTGACATGCCGTTGACGATAAAAGGCGATGAATTATGGTGCTTGAAGAATTCATAAGGGAATGGGAAAGTGACTGCCCTATGGTGACTGTGCGCACCAGCGGCTCAACCGGCGCGCCAAAGGAGATGGCTGTCGAGAAGGCGCGCATGGCGGCGAGTGCGGAAGTGACGTGCGATTTTCTCGGGCTTAAGGAAGGCGACAGGGCGTTGCTTTGTCTGCCTGTGGACTATATCGCCGGCAAGATGATGGTCGTGAGAAGCAAGGTGAGGGGGCTGGATTTGGTGAGCGTGGAGCCATCAGGGCATCCGTTGGCAGGAGTCTCTGCCAGCGAACGTTTTGACTTGTGTGCCATGGTGCCGATGCAGGTTTATAACTCGCTGCAGTCGCCAGAGGAAGCGGCAAAGCTGAAAAACATAAAGCATCTGATAATCGGCGGCGGTGCGATAGACGGCTCTTTGGCGGATAAACTGAAGGCGTTCCCTAACAATGTCTGGAGCACGTACGGCATGACGGAAACACTGTCCCATATAGCCTTGCGGAGGCTTAACGGCGACGATGCAAGCGAGTGGTACACGCCGTTCAATGGTGTGGCGGTCTGGACTAATGCGGACGATTGCCTTGTGATAGATGCGCCGAAAGTGTGCGCCGAAGTGCTGATGACCAACGATATAGCTGAAACAGAAAAAGATGATTCTGGACGCGTCGTTCGTTTCAGGATAAGAGGCAGAAAGGACAATGTGATATGCAGCGGCGGCGTTAAA
This sequence comes from Paludibacteraceae bacterium, assembly GCA_017937025.1. GTDB lineage: Bacteria > Bacteroidota > Bacteroidia > Bacteroidales > Paludibacteraceae > UBA4363. The sequence goes on from JAGBEJ010000005.1 coordinate 187,437, forward strand.
ATCCAGATAGAGGAAGCCGAGAGGATGCTCAAGGATAAACTGTCATTGCCATTTCTAATAACAAAGAAGAAAGACTGCGCTCTCGGCGAGAAAGTCGTGCTGCTCACTGAGGACGACAACCTCGATGGCGTTGAGGAAAAATGCAAAAGCGTGATGCCAAAGTATTGGCTACCACGCTTGTATATCCATGTTGACGCAGTTCCTCAGACCGAAACCGGCAAACCAGCTCGTGCCGAGGCTGCGAATATTGCCGAAGGTTTTACGGAACCTTAGGGTATTTGTCGAAGTCCGGCTTGCGCTTTTCTAAGAACGCCTTGCCGCCTTCCTGTGCCTCGTCCATGAAGTAGTAAAGCATTGTCGCGTCGCCGGCGAGCTGCTGTATTCCGGCCTGTCCGTCGAGTTCGGCGTTAAGTCCTGCTTTTATCATGCGCAGGGCTATAGGCGAGCGCTCCATCATTGTTTCCGCCCATTCTACGCAAGTGTCCTCGAGTTTGTCAAATGGCACGACTTTGTTCACCATTCCCATGTCCTCGGCTTCCTTGGCGGAATACTGGCGGCACAGGAACCAAATCTCACGCGCCTTCTTCTGTCCGACGATGCGCGCGAGATACGATGCTCCGAATCCAGCGTCGAACGAGCCGACCTTAGGACCGGTCTGTCCGAAAATGGCGTTCTCCGATGCTATCGTCATGTCGCACACTAAGTGCAGAACGTGTCCTCCGCCTATGGCATAACCGTTCACCATGGCAATTACAGGCTTAGGCAGACGGCGGATTTGCATCTGCACGTCCAGCACATTCAGGCGTGGCACTCCGTCCTCGCCAACATATCCGCCACGTCCCTTGACGTGCATGTCGCCGCCAGAGCAGAATGCCTTGTCGCCGGCACCGGTCAGAAGCACGACGCGGATGTCCTGGCACTCGCGGCAGTAGGCGAACGCCTGCGACATTTCCCATGTGGTCAGTGGCGTGAAGGCGTTGCGGTAACGCTCGCGGTTGATGGTGATTTTCGCGATATGGTTATACTCCTCGAAAAGGATTTCCTTGAAGTCGAATCCTTTGATTTTGTTCCAGACTCTTGTCATTATATGTTCTCTTTTATGTGTTTGTAATAGTTGTTTACGGCTTCCATGTCCTTCTCGGAGTCGGTGAAGACCTCAAGCAGAATAGGGCGGTCGGACTTTAGTTCGGTCAGTTCCTCGAGCGCTTTGCGGTATTCGTCTTCGTTCTTGGCCGACAGGTATTTCACGTTGCATTGTTTGCAGATGCCTTCGGCTGTTGTGTTGTGCGATGCCATCACGCAAGTGTCGCGCACGGGGCTTTCTTTCAGTCCCTCGAATTTCTCGAAGATGCCGCCTCCGCCGTTGTTCAGCAGGAGAATGCGCAAGTTGCCTTTCAGGTTCTGGTTCCACAGCGCGTTCTGGTCGTAGAAGAAACTGAGGTCGCCTATCACGCAGTATGTCAAGTCGTTCAGCAGCACCGACGCTCCGGCTGCCGTTGACAGCGAGCCTTCTATGCCGTTCACGCCGCGGTTGCACAGCACGTGGCGCTTGTGCAGTGGCGCGTATATGTTGCCAAGTCGCACGGCTGAACTGTTGGCGTAGAATACTGTCACGTCGGGGCGCGCCTCGCCAAGTTTAGCCTCGAAGTCGCGTACGGCAGCCATTTGCGAATATTCCGGTTTGTATGCCTCCGTTTGCTTTCTGCATCTGTCCGACGCATTGTTCCACATCTTGACAAAGTCTGTCCCTTTGTTTTCAACCAGCTTGTCCCACAATTTGCCTATCATTGTTTCTTTGTTTTTGTTTTCAAGCAGAGTCTCCATGCAGTAAAGCATGTTTTCCGGATCCGCTTGGTATATATGCCAAAGGTGGTTGAATGTGTCTGTTGCTGTGCCGCTTGGGTTTATTACAATATTCACGCAATCGGTCTCACGCAGAAAAGTCTTTATTCGCTTGCTTACAATTGTGCCTCCAGCGTAGATGACGCAGTCTGGACGTAGCGAGTCAAGGTCTTTGCTTGATGCGATTATCTCGTCGGCGTTCGATATGACCTGCGTATTGCTGAGTGATTCGTTTATTATAACGAAATGCTTGCTTAGCTCTGTTAGTTCTCCTGTGTTGAATTCATTTTGCCCTAAGATAATCAATGGTTTCTTGTGCGTTTCAAGGACATTTGTGATAAGATCTTCTGCAATGTCATAACAGATATATGACTTACTGAGACTTATGCCTCTTTCTTGGTACAGACTTTCTACAGAGAACTCGTATAGCGGTTCTGTTAGTGGCACGTTTATGTGCACAGGTCCGTACTCTCCTGTGTATATCGCGTTTATAGCTTCGTTTATGAGCCTGTTGTTATATGCGAATTGCTCCTCTGTGTATGCTTCGGGTATGTTTACCGACTTCAGCGCGTATGGCTCGAGGGCGTTCGGTTGGTGGAGCGTCTGTCCGTCCAGTTGGTCTATCTTGTCGGCTGGTCGGTCTGCCGATATTATTATCAGCGGCACGTGTTGGTAATATGCTTCTGCCACAGCCGGCATCAGGTTGAGCAGCGCAGTTCCCGAAGTCACGCATACAGCCACAGGCTTCATCCCGATTTTCAGCGACATGCCCAGAGCATAGAAACCTGCCGAGCGTTCGTCTGTCACAGGGAAACACTCTATGCCGGCTTCGTTCAGGTTGTGGACTATAGGTGCGTTTCGCGAGCCTGGACATACGACAGCGAATTCCACATCATGAAGTTTCAGTAGGGATGTGAGCTGGTTTACGTTGTTCTTATTGCTAAACATATAGTATGTTTTTCATTGTGTTCAACTTGGCTTCGGTCTCCTCCCACTCTTTGCTCAGCGTGCTTTGTTTCAGCAGTCCGCCGCCAGCGTAGAGGTCGAATATCCTGTCGTTTATGTGCATGCATCTCAGCGAGACGTAAAGCGATGTCGATTGCTTGACTGCCCACGGTCCGAGGAATCCGCTGTAGTATTTTCTTGGCGAATGTTCACTTTTGAGTATGAAGTCCATGGCGTTGTTCTTTGGCAGTCCGCACACGGCTGGCGTAGGGTGCAGTGCCGCTAATGCGTCGGAAACGTTCTGGCCGTCTTTTATCGTGAATGAGAATTTCGTGCGCAGATGCACAAGGTCGGCAGCGGTTATAGTCTCTGGTCCGTCTTCGGTTATGTTGTCGGCTATTTGGCTTATGACGGAGTTTATGTACAGCGACACGAACTTCTGTTCCTGATACTCCTTTTCGGTCCAGCCTGAGCCGTTTTTGTAGTCGGCGGCTTTCATCGTTCCAGCTAATGCCATTGTCTCGCATTCCTTTTCTGTGGCTGATAGCAGCAGCTCTGGCGTGGCGACTATCCATGTGCCGGTCTGTGGCGTTGACACCAATGCCACGAACAAGTGTGGATACATATTGCATGCTCTGCAGAACAGTGTGTATGGCGAAACCTTTGCCGACGACACTAACGTGGATACTCTCGCAAGCACAATCTTGCTCAGGTCCCCGTTTTCTATCTGATGGTGGAAACGGTTGAAATCCGCAGTGTATGCGCCTAATTCGTTCTCTTTGCTTGTCAGTGGAGCGATGGTCGCTTTTCCTGATGCCGGCGGTTGCTCGTTTATTGATACTGATTTGCAGGTGTCGGGGCGTATCAGGATAATCGGGAGAGTGTCCGATGGCGCGAACGGAGCGAATACAAATCCGGAACGCCCGTCCAGTTCGCTTGCTGAACGCAGAGTGGCGACAGGACCGTTGTTCTGCGCTATCAGCGTGGCTTTGCTTTGCTCGGGAAACCGGAAGTATGCGTAAGTCTCCATTTGCTCTTACTTTTTACGCACGATTATGTTTGTCACTTGGACACTCGACACGAGTTCGGACTCCGAGTTGAGTATGCTCACTTGCCATTGGTGTATTGTCGCGCCTTTGTGTATGATTTTGGCGATGGCTTTCACTCTGTCGCCTTTTACGGCTGCCTTTATGTGGTTGCCGGAAACGTTTATGCCCATCGGGATGCAGTCGGGACAGAGCGCCAATGACCCTACGCCGGCGAGCGACTCCGCCATAGATAGCGACGCGCCTCCGCTCAGAAATCCGAAAGGCTGGCAGTTGCGCTCGTCCACAGGCATTGTGGCGGCGCATGTGTCTGGATCCGGAGTCGATAGGTATTCTATGCCGATGCTTCTTGACAGTCCGTCTTTCTCCAGCATCTTCGCTTTTAAAAGTTCTATGTCCATTGTGCCTGTATTTCTTCACAAATATAAGAATAACGATGGGAATATGCTATTTTTCGCCGTTGCGCCGGCTCTGTTGCCGTCGGCTTGGCGGTTATGGGATATTCTGAGTGAAAAATGTTTATATTAGCACATTCAAAAAGGAGCATGAAGATACTTGTAGATATAGGGAATACGAGTGCGAAGCTTGTAGTCAGCGACAATGGTGATTTCGTGCATTTTGAGCATAAGTCGGAGCCATGGCGCGACTTGTTGCGAAGGCTTGCCGTGTCTTATAAGTTTGATGAGGCTGTCGTTTCCACAGTTGTCGGCGATGACATTGATCTTGTAGAAGCGTTGCGCGACCTTTCCGTGCCTTGCCGCTGCATAAGCTGTGACACGCCATGCAGAAGCAAGACGCTGCAGGGCATACCCGAAACTTATGGCGCCGACCGCTTGGCTGCCGATTATGGCGCTGTGGCACAGGATTTGAACAGCACGATACTGGTCATCGACGCAGGGACGTGCATAACTTACGACCTGATTTCGTCGGACGGCAGATTCTTGGGCGGCGTGATTTCGCCAGGTGTGCAGCTTAGACTGAATGCCATGCACGATTACACAGCAAAATTGCCGTTGGCGAAGGCCGAGAAGGAGGCTCCGCTTCTAAGCGACAACACGATAGGCAACCTGATGTCGGGCGCAGTGAATGGCGCTCGCATGGAGATGGCTGGTTTCGTGAGCAAGCTGTCCGAAACCTATGCCGACCTGCATGTTTTTGTCACGGGCGGCGATGGTCTCGACCTGTCGGCCGATGTGCAATGCAAGGTGACTTATGACCCGCACCTCGTCTTCAAAGGTCTGGATTCTATATGAGCCGTATTGCTTGAATTGCAAAGTTTCGGTGCATAGTGTGTATTTTTATGTATCTTTGTACATTTTATAACCTAGATTCCCAATAAGGAAATAGAAAACAGAATAACGAATAAAATAAGAAATCGAATGAAAAAAACTTTGATCATTGCAACATCGCTTGCAGCAGTATTATTATCATCGTGTGTTAAGGATTCACAGGAATACAAAGACCTGCAGGCTGTTAACGACTCTTTGGAGGCTGTCAATGCCAGCAAGGACAAGGAAATGGCCAACTACCTTCAGGCACTGAACGAGATTTCAGACAACTTCCAGGCTATCGCGGCTTCAGAGTCGCTCATTAACGCCGATGCTGCCGACGAGAACATCAAGTATGATGCTGCTCAGAGAATCAACAAGAACCTGAAGCTCATGGCTGAGGCGCTGCAGAAGAACAGACAGAAAATCGCTCAGCTGCAGCAGATGGCTAAGAAGAGCGGCAACCAGAACAAGGAGCTGCAGGAGACTATTGCAAGACTGCAACAGCAGCTCGAGGCAAGAGCGTTCTCTATGGACTCTTTGGCTGACGTTTTGCGCCAGAAGGACGAGAGAATCTTCCAACTCGACTCTGCTGTGACTAAGCTTACCGAGGAGAACATCCAGAAGACTGCCTTGATTGCTCAGCAGGAGGACGAGATGTCGTCTGCTTACTACGTGTTCGGTTCTAACAAGGAACTCAAGGCACAGCGCATCATCACAAAGGAAGGCGTCTTCAAACGCTCTCAGATTCTTCAAAAGGACTTCAACAAGGATTACTTCGTGAAGGTTGACATCAGAACAACAACAAAGATTCCTTTGTACAGCAAGAAGGCGAGAATCCTTACTTCGCACCCAGACAAGTCTTATGAGCTGAAGGACGAGAACGGCAACAAGACTCTTTACATAAAGGACTACAAGCAGTTCTGGAGCATCTCTAAGTATCTCGTGGTTCGTACCGACTAATGTGTGAACCACTTGGTTGAACCCTTAAAACTAATACTATGAGGAATTTGTTTATTTTATTGCTGGCGATTCTCGCGCTGCCTATGTCGTCGGCTTCTGCGCAGGATGTCTATGCTGACAGCCTCGCGCCAAAACCGTCCGACGAGGTGGACTACGCTAACGAGATAACCCAGAACCTTTGCGCCTACGCAATGAATGGCCGTGGATACGGCAAAGGCGGCAACAAAGCGGCGGCGGACTATATCGTCAGCCAGTTCAAGGAAATCGGCATCGATCCTGTCGGCTCCTCATACATGCAGCCATTCTACGTGTCTGCTAACACGTTCCCTAACAGAATGACACTGCAGCTTAACAGCAACTACCTTGTGGCTGGAACCGACTTTATGATTGACCCTTCGAGCCCTTCTGTGAGCGGCAGCTACGATGCTGTCGTCATAACACGCGCCGAACTCAACGACGCCATGACGCGTATGAACAAGATTCGTGACGCGAGAGGCAATTTCATAATCGTGGATAACACTAATTATGAAGGCGAGACACGCAATGTGGCTTATAAGATAGACCAGTTGGTGGAGCAGTTCAAGACCGACGCGCAGATTCAAGTCAAAGGTGTTATCATATATGATACAGTGCGCTATTCAAAGATGATTTGGTCGACATCGGATCATCAGGGCATGCGTCCTGTGTTCTATGTGGGTACTCCTCAGGACATCGAGTCGATAAGGAAGGTCAAGGTGCAGGCCGATGCGGCTTTCGTGCCTCAGACAACCACATACAACGTGGTGGCTGTTGAGCCGGGTACTGTCTATAAGGATTCGTTCATCGTGATTTCGTGCCACTATGACCACCTTGGCACCATGGGCGAGGCTGTCTATCCAGGAGCTAACTGCAGCGCCAGCGGCGTGGCTATGATGCTCCAGCTTGCCAAGCATTTCCATACCATAAAGCCAAAGTACACTATGGTTTACATAGCGTTCTCCGGCCATGAGCTTGACATGGCTGGCGGCAAGACTTTGATAAAGTATCCGCCGGTGAAGCTGAAGAATGTGCAGCTCGTTCTTGACTTTGACCTCATGGGTAACGGAAGCTCTGGCATAAAGGTCGTGAACGGTAATAACTATCAGGAACTTATGCAGAGGATGGTGAAGCTAGCTCACGACTATAAGTTCGTTCCTGAGGTTGACTTGAAGAGAAACGCAAAGCAGAGCGAGTCGTATCTGTTCCATGAATTGGAGATTCCAAGCTTCTTCATCTATTCTGTAGGCGGAAGCTTTGACTACAAAAATATGAAAGACACGCCTCAAATGCTGCCTTACACAAGGTTCGCTGAAATGCAGAGTCTTATAACTCGTTTCTTGGAGACAATAAAATAGTTTTAATCATACTCATGAAGAACGCAAGTCTTGACTGGCTTGCGTTCTTTGTATGTAGAATGCTGATATGCCAAATATTATAACATATACTGAATTTGACGACTGTGGCGGAGTCGTTGGCTTTACGACAACGAGAAAAGGCGGTGTGAGCAAGGATGACAGGTTTTCCTCGTTTAATGTCGGAACATACACGAATGATGACAAAGAGTGCGTCGATGCTAATCGCGAGATTTTGTGTCAGGAACTCGGCATAGAAAAATCGCGCTTGTTCAACGCCCATCAGACTCATGGCGACAGGATTGTCTGCGTGGATGAGGCTGTTCTCGGGATGTCTGAAAGCGAGGTCGCAGGGCTGCTTGACGGCTGCGACGGATTGGTGACATCGCTTAGAGGTGTCTGTGTGACAGTCACGACGGCAGATTGTGTCCCGCTTCTGCTCTGCGATAAGAAACGCAAGGTGATTGCTGCGGTTCATTCCGGTTGGCGTGGCACATTGCTCAATATATCGTCTAAGGCAGTGGCTGTTATGACGGCAAAGTACGGCTGCGACGTTTCCGACATTGTCTCGGTCGTTGGCCCGTGCATAAGCCAGGAAAACTATCAGGTGGGTGTGGATATGAGAACCCGTTTCGTGGAACAGAACTCTTCGTTTGCATCGTTCTTTGCTGATGATAAGTCCGATAGCGAAAAGTGCTTCATGGATATTCGTGGAATTGTTCGGAAAGAGCTTGAGAACGAAGGACTGCGTGATGTCTATGTGTCTGACCATTGCACATTCAGAGATGCGGATTTATTCTTTTCTGCAAGACGGCAAGGCGTTGATTCCGGACGAATGCTTTCCGGGCTTGTTATGAAGGCGTAAATAAAGAAAAACGGCTCCGAAATCTCGGAGCCGCTTCTCTATATAGATGTTCGAAAGGTATTATTTCTTGAAGTATCTGTTGAAGAGTCCTTCGAAGCCCTTGCCGTGGCGAGCCTCGTCCTTGGCCATCTCATGTACAGTATCGTGGATAGCGTCGAGGTTCTGAGCCTTCGCGTTCTTGGCGATGCGCATCTTGTCCTCGCATGCGCCTGACTCTGCCATCATTCTCTTCTCGAGGTTTGTCTTAGTGTCCCATACGATGTCGCCGAGCAACTCTGCGAACTTTGCTGCGTGCTCAGCCTCTTCCCAAGCGTAGCGCTTGAAAGCCTCGGCAATCTCTGGATAGCCTTCTCTGTCGGCCTGTCGGCTCATCGCCAAGTACATGCCGACTTCCGAACATTCGCCGTTGAAGTGTGCGTTCAGATCCTTGATCATTTCCTCGCTGCATCCCTTTGCTACTCCGAGTTCGTGCTCAGTTACAAAGTTCAAGCCGCCGTTTTCCTCAACTTCTTTAAACTTAGAGGCAGGTACGCCGCATTGTGGGCATTTTTCTGGTGCGCTGTCACCTTCGTGTACATAACCGCATACTGTGCAGATGAATTTCTTTTTCATGGTTGATTGGTTTTAGGTTGAAAAATATGGTTTATTGGTTTTTGCATTCAGGGCAAAGTCCCTTTAAATACAATTCTTTTTCTGTTATCTCAAATCCGCTGGTGCTCTCAAAATTGATGCTCTCCAGCTCTTCGTTTTTCAGTCTTATGTCGAAGATATTGCCGCATCCGCAGCATTTGAAGTGCGCGTGCTGGCTTGTGTCTCCGTCGTATCTTGTCGTGTTCTCGTCGATGTTGAGTGTCAGTATCGCTCCAGCCTCGGCGAACAGTTTCAGCGTGTTGTAGATTGTCGTTTTAGACAATGTCTCAATCCGTTCTGAAAGTTCATGGTGTATCATGTCCACAGTAGGGTGGTTCTTGTGGTTTAGTAGATATTCCATGATAGCCACTCTCTGTACAGAAGGCTTTATGCCGTATTCTTTCAGTCTTTCTGCTGCTTTGCTCATTCTGTTTTGTCTTGCGTGTTGCCACACTCACCTTTGGCAAATATAGAAATAGTTTTTTAATTACAAATATGTAATGAGTACAATTTTATAATTTATACAGATTTTTTTATTGACTAAAAAAAATAAGCAGAACCCAATTTTGATTCTGCTTATCTGTTATGTTGAGCGATACCGCTTTTATCTTACTGCATTCACGGCTACTTCTATAGCCTTGTCGATGCCTTCGGCTTTGCTTCCGCCGGCAGTTGCCAGGAATGGCTGTCCTCCTCCGTTTCCGCCGATTTCCTTGGCAGCCTCTTTGACGATGTTTGTTGCGTTCAGTCCTGCGTCAACAAGCGGTTTGCTTATCGTGATTAAGAGCATTGGCTTGTTGTTGTTTATCAGTCCGGCAACGAACATGAACTTTTCTTCGGCAAATTTGTTTCTGAGTATTGATGATATGCCTCTTGCCATCTCTACGTTCAAGTCGGCTATGCGAGAGAGTTTCACCACTTTTGTTCCATTCACGTCGATTGCGCTGTTTGCGAACTTCTCTGCCATGATGGAAATCTTCTCCTGTGTGAATGCCTCGACTTTCTTCTTAAGCTCAGCGTTCTCGGAAACCTCTTTGGTTATTGTGGCTACGAGGTTAGGCGCGTTGTTGAACAGGCTCTTGATTCCGTTTAGGATGTCCTGCTGCATGTCGAAGTACTCCTCGGCTTTCTCGCCAGTTAGAGCCTCGATTCTGCGCACTCCTGCAGCTACGGAAGCCTCTGCTGTTATCTTTATCATTCCTATAGAGCCGGTTCTCTTGGTGTGTGTTCCACCGCAAAGCTCAATGCTTGGTCCGAACTTTACGACACGCACTTTTTCGCCGTACTTCTCGCCGAAAAGCGCCATTGCTCCGAGCTTTCTTGCCTCGTCGATAGGCATTTCGCGCTCTTCCTCGAGTATGATGTTCTGGCGTACAAGTCTGTTTGCCAGCTGTTCTGCCTTTCTGAGCTCCTCGTCGGTCACTTTCTGGAAGTGCGAGAAGTCGAAACGCAGGTAGTCTGGAGTCACGAGCGAGCCCTTCTGCTCAACGTGTGTGCCGAGCACTTCGCGCAGAGCGTAGTCTATAAGGTGTGTGGCTGTGTGGTTGTTTTCTATGTTCTGGCGTCTGTTTGCATCAACTTTAGCCTTGAACGACGCAGTCACGTCCTTAGGCAGGTTCTTGCATATGTGTATGCTCAGTCCGTTCTCCTTCTTTGTGTCGATTATCTTGACAACCTCGCCGTCGCACTCGATGACTCCGCTGTCGCCGCACTGTCCACCCATTTCTCCATAGAATGGCGTTGGGTTGAGCACGAGCTGGAACATCTCCTCATTCTTCTGTTTTACCTTGCGGTATCTCAGGATTTCTGTGTCGGCCTCCAGAGTATCGTATCCCACGAATTGGCTTTCGCCTGGCTTTATCGAAATCCAGTCGCCGGTTTCAACAGCAGCGGCGTTGCGGGCTCTTTCCTTCTGCTTTGCCATTTCGGATTTGAACTCTTCCTCGTTAGTTGTCAGCCCGTTCTCTTTGAGTATGAGCTCAGTCAGGTCGAGTGGGAATCCGTAAGTGTCGTACAATGTGAATGAATCCTTTCCGCTGATTTCGGTCTTGCCGTTTTTCTTGGCTTCTGCCATAACTCCGTCAAGGAGTTTGATGCCAGTTTCCAGTGTGCGGAGGAATGACTCCTCTTCTTCTTTTATGACTTTCTCTACCAGTGTCTTCTGTGCCTCCAGCTCTGGATAAGCCTCGCCCATCGACTCTATCAGCGTAGGGAGCAGCTTGCAGAGGAATGGCTCTTTCTGGCCGAGGAATGTGTATGCGTATCTCACGGCACGGCGGAGGATTCTTCTGATTACGTATCCTGCCTTGGCGTTGCTAGGCAGCTGTCCGTCTGTTATTGAGAACGCGATTGTTCTTATGTGGTCGGCCACAACTCTCATGGCGATGTCCTTCTTGGCGTCGTCCTTGTACTTGCAGTTGGACAGTTCGCCAATCTTGCGAATGAGCGGCTGGAATACGTCAGTGTCGTAGTTCGACTGCTTGCCTTGCATAGCCATGCAGAGGCGCTCGAATCCCATGCCGGTGTCAACGCATTTCGCAGGCAGCGGTTCGAGATTGCCGTCGGCCTTGCGGTTGAACTGCATGAACACGAGGTTCCATATCTCCACAACTTGTGGGTTGTCCTTGTTCACGAGCTGCTCTCCTGGAGTCTTGGCTCTCTCGGCTTCGTCTCTCAGGTCGATGTGTATCTCGGAGCATGGTCCGCATGGTCCCATGTCGCCCATCTCCCAGAAGTTGTCATGCTTGTTTCCGTTTATGATTCTGTTTTCTGGCAGATACTGTCCCCAGAACTCGGCAGCCTCGTTGTCTCTCTCGAGTCCTTCGGCCTTGTCGCCCTCGAATACAGTGGCGTACAGTCTGCTCTTGTCGAGCTTCAGCACTTCTGTCAGGTATTCCCATGCCCATGATATAGCCTCTTTCTTGAAATAATCGCCGAACGACCAGTTGCCGAGCATCTCGAACATGGTGTGGTGGTATGTGTCGTGTCCGACTTCCTCAAGGTCGTTGTGCTTTCCGCTCACGCGAAGGCATTTCTGTGAGTCCGCCACTCTTGGATACTTGCGAGGGGCGTTGCCCAGGAAGATGTCCTTGAACTGGTTCATACCAGCGTTGGTGAACATGAGTGTAGGGTCGTTTTTTACAACCATAGGAGCAGAAGGCACGATGTGGTGCTCTTTGCTGGCGAAGAAGTCCAGGAAGGACTTTCTTATTTCTTTAGCAGTCATAGGTTTTTGGTTATGTTTGTTTACTGGCGGTTGTGGGCGTGTGTTCCACGATGATGAATCGTGTGGCTCATAACTCGCTCAGGGATTGCAAAATTACATCATTTTTCCTATTTTTGGAAATTATACGTTTTACAAAGGAAAAATGTCTAAGGCAAAATATCACTTTAATCCTAAAACCCTGTCTTACGAAAGGATTAAGGTATCCACTTGGCAGAAAGTGAAGAAGGTTCTGCTTCATGTGCTGTCTTCGTTCTCGCTCGGCGTGTGTTTCTTCTTCATCTTTGCGTTTTTTATCTCGTCTCCGTACGAGAAACGCCTGAGGGAGGAGAACAAGCGTCTTTCTTCGCAATACAAGCTTTTGGACAAAAGACTTGACGAAGTGCAGGGCGTGCTGGAGGACCTTCGGCAGAGAGATGACAATATATATAGGGTGATTCTCGGCGGTCAGCCTATATCGTCAAGTGTGAGGAAGGGTGACTATGTGAGCTCGAGGTACGAGTATCTGGACGATTTGAGTAACGCCGACTTGGTGAAGACCGCGACGAAGAGAGTCGATGAGGTGAGGCGCATGACGTACGCTCAGTCAAGGTCGTATGACGAGGTGATAGAACTGAGCAAGAACAACAAGGAGAGGCTTGAACATATACCAGCGATACAGCCGGTCTTTAACAAGGACCTTAAATATATGGCTTCTGGTTATGGGCGAAGGGTGGACCCAGTGTATCATACGCTGAAGTTTCACGCGGGAATGGACTTCGCCGCTCCGACCGGAACGAAGATTTTCGCCACGGGAGATGGCAAGGTCACGCTGGCGGAATGGAAGCAGGGCTATGGCAAGTGCGTTGTCATAAGCCATGGCTACGGCTATGAGACGTTGTACGCCCACATGAATGACTTCAATGTCAGGGCAGGGCAGGAGGTGAGGAGAGGCGATGTTATAGGCTTTGTCGGCTCGACGGGAAAGTCGACAGGCTCGCATCTGCATTACGAGGTGCATGTGAACGGCTCGCCTGTGAATCCGCAGAACTATTATTACGCGGACCTCTCGCCCGAGGAGTATGACAAGATGCTGCAACTCACAGAAAACAATGCGAAGGTGTTTGATTAGCATGCTTCATTATATTATATTTGATGATGAAATCCACGTTATATAAAAAAGGTAGGAGCTATGAATGACAAAACGAATATGCCGCCGATAACAGCAGAAGAACAGGAACTGGCGGACAGACAGATGATTCAGCATGACTATGACTTGCTGCTTGAGGATTATAGAAATTCGGGTCATAATCTGAATTATGATCTGGTGGATAAGGCGTTCCAATTCGCCAACAAAGCGCATGCCGGCGTCAGAAGGCGTTCTGGCGAGCCGTATATGCTTCACCCTCTGGCTGTGGCGAGGATTGTCGTCAAGGAGATAGGCCTCGGCACGACTTCTATATGCGCGGCGTTGCTGCACGATGTGGTCGAGGATACCGACTATACGGTGGAGGATTTGCAGAATATCTTCGGCGAGAGAATCGCTAAGATTGTTGACGGACTCACGAAGATTTCTGGAGGCGTGTTCGGCACTCATGCCTCGTCGCAGGCTGAGAACTTCAGGAAACTGCTTCTTACCATTTCCGAGGATATAAGGGTGATAATGATAAAGATAGCGGACCGTCTCCATAACATGCGAACGCTGTCTTCAATGCCGGAGAACAAACAGCTGAAAATCGCTGGCGAGACGCTGTACCTGTATGCGCCATTCGCTCACAGACTTGGATTGTTCAGAATAAAGTCGGAACTCGAGGAACTCGCTTTCAAATATCAGAATCCTAAGATTTACAGCGATATTCAGAACAGACTGCTGGCGGGCTCTAAGCAAAGAGACGATCTCTTCGGATGTTTTATCGACCCGATAAAAAAAGCCTTGGACGAAAAGGGCTATGAGTATCAGGTGCAGCAAAGAATAAAGACGGTCTATTCTATATGGCACAAGATGCAGACCAAGAATGTGCCTTTCGAGGAGATTTATGACATAATGGCTGTCAGGATAATATACAAGTGCAAGGATGACATCGACGAGAAAGCGCAGGCGTGGATGATATATTCCGCGATAACGAATCTCTATCGTCCTCATCCGGATAGATTGCGAGACTGGGTTTCGTCGCCTAAGGCAAATGGCTACGAGGCTTTGCACACGACAGTTATGGGTCCTGACGGTCATTGGGTCGAGGTGCAGATAAGGTCGGAGAGAATGCACGAAATCGCAGAGAAGGGAATATCGGCGCATTGGAAGTACAAGGAAGGCACAGGAGGCACCGAGACCGAGCTTGACAAGTGGCTGAAGACAATCAAGGACATTCTTGATAATCCTGAGCCGTCGTCGCTGGATTTCCTTGATACATTCAAACTTAACCTTTTCTCAAACGAGATATTTGTCTTTACTCCTAAGGGAGATATAAAGACGATGCCGCAAGGAGCAACGGCACTGGATTTTGCTTTTATGCTGCACTCTGACCTCGGTCTGACGTGTATCGGCGCCAAGGTCAACCATAAACTGGTGCCGCTGTCAAATAAGCTTGAGTCCGGCGACCAGGTGGAGGTGCTGACTTCGAAGAAACAGAAGCCTAAGAGAGAGTGGCTTGATTACACGACTACCGCCTCTGCCAAGAGCAAACTCAAGGCGTACTTCCGAAAAGAGGACAGAGCTGTGATGGCGGTTGGCAAGGAAGCGTTGGAAGAACTCTTCAAGAGCAAGAATATAACTCTTGACGACCAGGCTTTGCAACTTGTCATGAACCATTTCAATCTGAGGTTCAGAAACGACCTTTATTATGAGATTGGCAACAAAGTGATAAGACTGGACAATCTCATAGATGAGATATTCACAAACAAGAAAAAGAAGAAGGGCATCATGGGCTATTTGTCGGCGATGGTGCCTAATCCGCTGAAGATGATGAAGAAGAAGCCTGAGACCAAGTTCCAGAGCTCGCTGGCTGATTCGGAAGCGGTAGCTAATGCGACAGCGACAGCAGAGACCAATATGCACCCCGAGGAGTTCGATCCGTCGGTGGCTGGTTTCAATACCACAGCGGCAGGCGTTGATGAGAATCTGCCTGTCATAGACAAGAAGAAGGTCCTGCACCTGATAGACGACAAGAAACTCAACAAGGTTCCTTACCAAGTGGCGGATTGCTGCAAACCTATACCGGGCGACGATGTGATAGCGTTCATAGACGAAGGCGGACGCTCTGTGACGTTGCATAAGCGTAACTGTCCGTTGGCGAACAAGCTGAAGGCGAACTTCGGCGAGAGAATCGTGCAGGCGGACTGGAAGAGCATGAATTCCGCATCGTTCCCTGTCATACTCCAAATCCAGGGTGTCGATGTTATGGGCGTGCTGCTGCAGCTTGTGTCTACATTCACCAACTCCGATGTCAATGTCGATGAGATACATTCAATCTCTCGCGACGGAATGTTCGATTGTAAAATCAGAGTGCTCGTGCATAATATAGAAGTTGTGAACGAGCTTACAAATGAACTGCTTAAGATAAAGCCGGTGCAGTCGGTGCATAGGCTTGACGATGTGCGGATATAGTTTTATGCTAAAAAACAATATGTCTTGCGCGAGTTTGGCACGGCGCTTGTGTATGCATAGTTGAAAACGGATTATTAACTATTAAAACATACGGCTATGAAAACTAAATTTACAATCGCATTATTGACCGCCACAATGACATTCTCATTAGGCGTGTTCGCTCAGGGACGTGGTGGAAGTAGCTCTTCAAACAGCGCTGGCACCAGCGTTAGGTCTTCAAACAGTTCGACATCTTCTTCGTATAGGAGCTCGTCGGGCGGCAATTCAGGTTCTTCGGTCCGCGCAGGCAGTTCTTCGAGAAGTTCTGTAACGACTGCCACTCCAAGATCATCTTCGGGTTCAAGCGTTAGCAGCGGAACTTCTTCAAGAAACGGAAATTCGTACAGAAGCAGCGGCGGAAATTCAGGCAACACAACTGTGATAAACAACACTGTGGTGAACAACGCGCCAAGAAACGACGCCAACATGCCTAAGTACAAGGACCGCAGAGTGAAGAGTTACCCAAGATCTGAGTCAAGAACAGTGGCTCACCACTACCCAAGACACATTGACAGAATCGACAGACATGTGCACATCGTTCATTCCGGTGTTGACTACTACTATCGCGACGGTTTGTATTACAGATTTCTGGGAGGCAGATACGTGATAGCGCCTGCTCCAAGATACATCAGAGTGAGAACAATCCCTGCATCGTACTTCTCTTTCAGAATCGGCAGTCTGGCATATTACTACTCTTTGGGAACTTATTACCACTACGACCCAGTGACATTGACATACGAAGTTGTGGCACCTCCGATGGGAGCTATCGTTCCAGAGTTGCCAGAGTATGATGTCAACACAGTTGTTATAAACAACAAGACTTATCTGGAGTATGACGGAACACTCTATAAGCCGATGATTACAAGCGACGGAGTCCTGTACAAGGTGATGGGAAGATTCGAGGATATCGTGAGATAAGCATCGAGGCTTGGCTAAAAAAAAGAAGCCGGTGGGGATTTCTCCTCGCCGGCTTTTTTTATTCTGCTAATTTGTCTTTCTTCTCGTAGATGAATTCCTTGATGCGGTTGGCTTCTTTTTTTGCGTTCTTGCCTACGAATGTTTGCCATGGTATCGGCTCGCCGAAGTAGGCTTTGAATGTCGAGCCTTGGTTTTTGTACATCTCGTCGACCAAGAAAAGCAGCTCGATGTTAACCTTTATGCCGAGATGCTTCCTGATGAATGAAAGCGCGTAGAAGAAGAACGAGTTGTGTCCCTTGAAATATATAGGTATGACGTCTCTCTGGTGCTTCACGGCTTGTGCGATGAATGTCTTTTTCCACTCCATGTCTTTCACTCCGTGCTTGACCTGGAATCTGGAGCAGGCGCCAGCAGGGAAGATTATGAGCTGCTGGTCGGAGTTCAGCGTTTCTTCTATTCTTTCGGCTTGTTCCTTCTTCTGCATTCCGCCGCCGACCTTTATCGGCACTATGAGCGGCTGCAGCGGCACTAAGTAGTTGAGCAGTTCGTTTACGAGGAACTTCACGTCCTTGAATTTTGTGCCGAGCACAGTGGCGAGCGACACGCCGTCGAGTCCTCCGAGCGGGTGGTTGCTCACGAAGATGTATTTCTTGTTCGGGTCAATGCGCTCGAATCCGTAGCTTTCTATGTGCGCTTTTAGGTAGTTGAGCGTGGCTTCGGCGAATTCGATGCCAGCGCCGCCGTAGTAGTCCTTCAGCATCACGTTCATCCAGTCCTGGTGGATTATCTTTTTTAAAAGCCATATTGCGGCTTTCGGGATTTTCTTGTTCGGCAGTTTCTCTGCCAATACGGATTCGATGTCGATAAGTGGATATGCTCCCATATTGTTGAAATGTTTTTTTTACGGCGCAAAAGTACGCATTTCCACCTTGAAAAAAGACTTAAATGCCAAGTATTAAAAAATCGCAATCTCGAAACATGGTGTGTGGGTGAGATGTTTTTCTGCTGATTTCTGTTATATATCACCACTTTGCGCCATATTGTCATAAACTTTTTTGTAACATTCTATATTTCATAATTCTATAAATGAGTTTTTCTGTTTATTTTTGTCGATATTTTGTTGATAACTTATTGAAAAACCTTTTATATTTGTCGATAAATATATTTGGTGGTTTAAAGTGGGGATTTGTGTTGAAGTCGTAATTTTGTAACAGAAAATCAAGGCTAATGATATTCATAGGAAACATAGAGGCTAAGACCGACGACAAGGGGCGCGTGTTCGTTCCTGCTGCTTACAGGAAGCAGTTGGACGGCGACTTGTCTATCGTCGTGCGCAAGGACCCCGATAATAAATGTCTTATGATGTATCCTCGTTCGGTGTGGGAAAGCAAAGTCCAGACACTCCGGTCGAGCCTGAACGAATGGGACCCGCGCGACCAGATGATACTGATGCAGTTTGTTTCCGATGCTGTGTGCGTGGAGGTCGATTCCCAGGGAAGAATACTGATACCAAGAAAATATCTTGACGAGATAGGTTTGAAGAACGACGCGTTGTTTGTCGGCAGTGTGGATAGATTCGCACTGTGGGCTAAGGACGAGTTTGAGAACTCGAAGATGAATGCTGCGGATTTCGCCAAGACGCTGAGAGAGAAAATGTCGTCGGTGAGACGTGTTGACGAAGGTTTAGGCTTTTGAATGTAAATAGAAATGTCGGAACAGCCGTATCACATACCTGCGCTTCTGAAGGAGTCCGTTGATGGTTTGAATATCAAGCCAGACGGAATCTATGTCGATGTCACTTTCGGCGGCGGCGGCCACACGAGGGAAATACTGAGGAGACTTTCTGAAAAAGGAAGGCTCTTTGTTTTTGACCAGGACGCAGAGGCGATGGTCAATCTGCCGGATGACAATCGTGTCACATTCATACATGCGAACTTCAGATACTTGTATAATAACCTGAAATACGAGTTTGTGAAGGCTGGTCTGGATTTGACTGACGGTGTGCCGCTTGTTGACGGCATAATAGCCGACCTTGGAGTCTCGTTTCATGATTTTGACACGGCGGACAGAGGCTTCTCGTTCCGCTTCGACGCTCCGCTGGACATGAGAATGAACAGGGAGGCGCGTCTCACTGCCAGCGCGATAGTGAACACATATACAAAGGAGAAACTCAGAGACTTGCTGTATGTTTACGGCGAGGTGAAGAATGCGAACAATATTGTCCACAAGATAATAAAAGCGAGGAGCGCTGCTCCAGTGGAGACGGTGAAGCAGTTCTTGGTTGCGTTGGGAATCCAGTTCGTGGAGAACGACGGGCTGATAGAAGTGCGACCAAATGACAAGAAGGATTTGTCGAGAATCTTCCAGTCGCTGAGGATAGAGGTGAATGGCGAGATGGATGCGCTGAACGAGATGCTGACTCAGACTTCGCGTGTGATAAGACCTGGCGGCCGCCTGTCTGTCATAACATACCATTCGCTGGAGGACAGAATGGTGAAGAACTATATGAGAAACGGGCAGACGATGGGCGAGTGCGAGAAAGACCAGTTCGGCAATCTTCTGTCGGCGTTCAAACCGATTAACAACAAGCCGATAGTGGCTGACGAGGCAGAGGTCGAGGCTAATCCTCGTTCAAGAAGCGCGAAACTAAGGCTTGGCGAGAGAACTAATTTGTAGTCATCATGAAGATAGGCGGATTTGTAAAAATAGTTGGCAATATCGTGGAGTCCACGTTGAACGGCAATTTCCTTTCGTTTAAATATGCGAGGAAAATGTACGGCACTCTGTTTATCGTAGCGATACTGGGGCTGGTTTATATCGGTTCCAGATATAACGGGCAGGAGAGCATAAAACAGCAGAGACTGCTCACAATAAAAATTGACGATTTGAGGTCGGAGTATCTGTCCATATCTACAGAATTGACACAAATGAAAAGAGTGTCGGTGGTGGAGGACTCCGTCGCCAAGTATGACCCGGAGCTTAAGGCTTCTCACACGGCCTCGTTCATGATATCGAAATAAGTAAGGATGACAAGGGAAGATCAACATAGACAAATTTGGTTGAGGGCTATAGGCTTGTATGTGCTTATGGCGCTTTTCGCTTTGTTGATAGTCCGCAGGATATACTGCATACAGAATACGGAGAGAGACCGTTGGAGCGCTTTGTCCGATTCGCTGAGACGTGAAAATGTAATGAGGGTAATCGAGCCAAACAGAGGAAACATATTGTCCGATGACGGCTCTATATTGGCAGCGTCAATTCCTCAGTACAAACTTGCGATGGACTTCGGCGCTGAGAATCTGAGGCTCAATGGCGGCAAGGTTTTTTATGATAATGTTGATTCGCTGGCATTGTGTCTTTCGCGTTTCTTTGGCGATAAGTCCAAGGCGGAATATAAGCGCAGTCTCATACGAGGATATGAGCAGAAGAAAAGGTACTTCCTGATTAACAACAGAGTGATTTCTCACGCTGAATTCAAGGAAGTCCGGGATTTCCCTTTGTTCAGGCTTGGCAAATACAAAAGCGGATTCACGCCTCAAATGGAGGTGAAGAGAATAAAGCCGTTCGGTTCGCTTGCTGCCATAACAATCGGAAACACGCAGAACGAGCGTGCGCAGAATGGTGTGGAGAGGGCTTTCGACAGTTACTTGAAGGGAACTTCAGGAAGAGGACATAATGAGAAAGTGGCAGGCATTGTCATATTGAAGGCGGATGTGCCGGCTGAGAACGGAGCGGATGTCAAGACAACATTGAATGTGGATATACAGGACATCTGCGAGAAGGCGTTGAGACGACAGATGACGGCTCTTGACGCGGACGAGGGCGCGGTGATAATGATGGAGGTCAGTACGGGAAAAATCAAGTCGATTGTGAACTTGACAAGACGCTCCGATTCTACTTATCGCGAGGTCGAGTCGATCGCGCTTAGATATGCGCCAGAACCAGGCTCTACGTTCAAGGTCCCTGTGATGATGGCGGCTCTCGAGGACGGAGCGGTTAAACCGACAGACTCTGTGGACTGCGGCGACGGTATATGGGAAGTGAACTCGAAGATTACCATAAAGGACTTTAACACAGGCGAGAATGCCAACCATGTGATACCGGTATCGCAGGCGATAGTGAGGTCGAGCAACGTGGGAATGGGCAAGATGATATACAACAAGTATGACAATGTGAAGAAGGCCCAGCATTTCGTCGATATGCTTCATAAGATAGGTGTAGGCAGGAAGTTTAATTTCGGTTTCGAGGGAATGGGCGAGCCAGAGATACTCGGACCGAAGGACAGACCGAACTGGACATCGACCGACGTAGCTTCCATGGCTTACGGATACGCGGTGAAGATGCCGTTGCTCTACACGCTGACATTCTATAATGCCATAGCCAATGACGGAAAGATGGTGAAGCCTTACCTTGTCAGCGAGATTGAGCATAACGGCGAGGTGATTAAGACTTTCGGAACCGAGGTGCTGCAAGAGAAGATTTGCTCGGACAAGACACTTGAGGAAATAAAGAAGATGATACTCGGAGTGGTGGAGGATGAACATGGAACAGCCAAGCCGGTGCAGTCGGAGTACGTGCGAATAGCAGGTAAGACAGGAACTGCGAGATACGATTACGGTGAAGACAAAATCGGATATAAGCACCAGGTGTCGTTCTGCGGTTATTTCCCATACGAGAATCCGAAGTATTCCTGCATCGTTTATATGAGAAATCCTAAGGTGGGCGCGGCTTCTGGCGGACGAATGGCTGGAACTGTGTTCAAGGAGATAGCCGAGAGAGTGATGGCTTCCATCCAGTTCCTTCCTGTGGAGTCGTTCGGCGAGGTGGAGAGAGCGAAATTCGCTCATGTCAAGCAGTTGGAGGCGAGCCGTGGGCGTGATACGGTTGGCATGGTTTACAAAAGGACGTTCTTCCCTCGGGTGCCTTCGGTGAGACAGGCTGATGCGAATGCGATACTCTCGGCGCTTGGCGTTGATGTCATGAACAACGACAGTCGCTATGACGATAATTATGTGAGCATAAATTACGATAAGGCTAAGAACTCGGCGGCGTTCAGTCTGGTGACAGAGAAGAGAGGACGTGTTCCTAACGTCGTGGGCATGGGATTGAAGGATGCGGTCTATCTGGCGGAGAAATGCGGCATGAGAGTTAAAGTGTCGTATCTGAACGCTGACGCTCCAGCCGAAGCACCAGTAGGCAAGGTGTTCAAACAGTCGCATGACGCTGGAGGTGAATACAAGAAAGGCGATGTGCTTACAGTGTATTTGAAGTAAAAAAACAGTAAATCGAAATACAATGAAACTGACAGAACTGATATGCAATCTTGATTACGAATCTATTCGCTCGGGCAAGGATGCAGACATAAAAGACATACAATTCGACTCACGCAAGGTGACCGACGGCAGTGTGTTCGTTGCTATAAAAGGAACGGCTTCCGACGGCCATGACTATATAGGCGCGGCAGTGAAGTCTGGTGCTGTGGCTGTGGTGTATGACGACGCCTCGAGAGGCGGTGAGATAGACGGCAGCGTGACAGCTATTTTGGTGAAGGACTCGAGCATTGCTTTGGCGAGACTCGCGTCGGACTATTTCGGCAATCCTTCACAGAAAGTAACTTTGGTGGGCGTAACCGGAACGAACGGAAAGACTACGACAGCCACACTGCTCTATCAGATGTTCAGGAAGCTTGGACATAAGGCTGGTCTTTTGTCGACAGTGATAAACTATATCGACGATGAGGCTGTCGAGGCTACACACACGACGCCTGACCCGCTGGAACTGAACGGACTGCTGGCGAAAATGGTGGAAAGAGGTTGCGAGTACGTGTTCATGGAGGTCAGTTCGCACTCGGTTGTGCAAAACAGAATCGCTTATCTTGACTTCGATGGCGCGTTGTTCACCAACATCACGAGAGACCACATCGACTATCACGGCACATTCGACAATTACCTCGCTGCCAAGAAAGCGTTCTTCGACGGACTTAAGAAAAGCGCATTCGCCATAACTAACATCGACGACAAGAACGGACTCGTGATGCTGCAGAATACGGCAGCGAAGCGTATGACATATTCCACAAGAGCCATGGCGGATTTCCGTGGAAAAATCCTTGAGGAGAGCTTCGACGGAATGCTCATCTCTGTCAACGACACAGAAGTGAATGTTCCGTTCATCGGACGCTTCAACGTGTATAACCTGTTGGCTGTCTATGGCGCGGCTGTGGAACTCGGCGTGGAGCACCTTAAGGCGCTGACTGTGCTTTCGTCGCTGAAGGCTGTGAGCGGACGCTTCGAGACTTTGCATGCGCCTAAGGGATACACCGCGATTGTTGACTACGCGCACACTCCTGACGCATTGGACAATGTGCTGGCGACTATAAACGAGCTCCGCGAGAGCCGCCGGGAGAAGGGAACGCTCATCTCCATTGTGGGCTGTGGCGGAAACAGAGACAAGGGCAAGAGGCCAATGATGGCTCAGTCGGCTGTCAGAGCTTCGGACAAGGTGATTATAACTTCCGACAATCCGAGAAAGGAGGACCCTCAGGCTATCATCGACGATATGCTCGCAGGACTGAACGACGAGCAGATGAAGAACGTCATAGTGATAGCTGACCGCCGACAGGCTATAAAGACAGCCTGCATGATGGCGGACAAGGGCGACGTGATACTCGTGGCTGGCAAGGGACACGAGAACTACCAGATAATAGGAGACGTGAAGCATCATTTCGATGACCACGAGGAGATAAAGGCTTGCTTTTAATAACGAATAATAACAAACAAAACATATAACAATGCTTTACTATCTGTTTGAATTTCTTGACAAATACGATGTGCCAGGAGCAGGAATGTTCCATTACATTTCATTCCGTGCGGCGCTGGCGTTTATTCTGTCTTTGTTCATAGCCACATGGTTCGGTAACCGTCTTATCCACTATCTGCAGAGAAAGCAGATAGGCGAGACCATCCGCAATCTCGGCCTCGAAGGACAGATGAGTAAAAAAGGCACTCCGACGATGGGTGGCGTTATCATAATCCTGTCGATACTCGTGCCTACTGTCTTGCTGGCTGACCTTAAGAACGTGTATATCATCCTGATGATAATAACGACAATGTGGATGGGCTGCATCGGTTTCTGCGACGACTATATCAAGGTCTTCAGACACAACAAGGAAGGCATGCACGGCAGAACGAAGGTGATAGGTCAGGTGGGTCTTGGACTGATTGTCGGTCTGACACTTTATCTTTCTCCCGATGCGGTGATAAGAGAGAACGTGAGTTCATCGACAGACCCTGTTACACACGAGGAGGTTGTGAAGTATGAGCAGAAGGCGCAGAAGTCAACTACAACGACAATACCATTCTTCAAGAACAACAACCTGGACTACGCCGACGCGTTCGATTTCCTCGGCGAGCATAAGCAGGCGGCGGGATGGATTTTGTTCGTTCTGGTGACAATCTTCATCGTTACGGCAGTGAGCAACGGCGCCAATCTGACAGACGGTCTCGACGGTCTGGCTACGGGCTCGTCGGCGATACAGGGAGTGACGCTCGGTATTCTGGCTTATGTGTCTGGTAACGTGAATTACGCTGGCTATCTGAACATAATGTATATACCAGGCTCCGGAGAAATGGCGGTGTTCGCCGCAACGTTCATCGGCGCGACAATCGGATTCCTTTGGTATAACACATTCCCGGCTCAGGTGTTCATGGGCGATACCGGCAGTTTGACTTTGGGAGGCATAATCGCAGTATTCGCCATAGCGTTGCACAAGGAGCTGCTCATACCGATTTTGTGCGGAGTCTTCCTTGTAGAGAGTCTTTCGGTTATTATGCAGGTGGGATATTTCAAATTCACAAAGAAGAAATACGGCGAAGGCAAGAGAATATTCAAAATGACGCCTCTTCACCATCACTTCCAGGAACCGGCAGGAACGGTGAAGGCGCTCTTCCAGATGCCTAAGCAGGCATTGCCTGAGTCAAAGATTGTAATCCGCTTCTGGATTATCGGACTCATTCTGGCGGCAGTGACGCTGATTACATTGAAGATGAGATAATTAAACGTAAATAAGCAAGATATTATGGCAAAGCAAATAGCAGTATTAGGAGCAGGAGAATCTGGAGTAGGAGCGGCTGTGCTTGCTCAGAAAAAAGGATTCGGCGTGTTTGTGTCGGACAGTTCGTCTATCAAGGACAAATACAAGGAAATATTGAACTCGCACGGCATAGAGTGGGAAGAAGGACATCATAGCGAGTCCAGAATTCTGGAGTCGGTGGAGGTAATCAAGAGTCCCGGCATACCAAACGACGCGCCTCTGATTCTGAAGCTCAATGAGAAGTCTATCCCTGTCATATCCGAAATCGAGTTCGCCGGCAGATACACAAATGCGAAGATGATTTGCATAACCGGCTCTAACGGAAAGACAACGACAACGCTCCTGACTTACCACATATTGAAGTCGGCTGGACTGAATGTGGGACTTGCAGGCAACGTGGGCAAG
Organism: Paludibacteraceae bacterium; assembly: GCA_017937025.1. Classification (GTDB taxonomy): domain Bacteria; phylum Bacteroidota; class Bacteroidia; order Bacteroidales; family Paludibacteraceae; genus UBA4363. The sequence continues at coordinate 212,623 of JAGBEJ010000005.1, forward strand.
TCGTTGGCTCTGCAGGTGGCAGAGGAGGAGTATGACTACTACGTTATTGAGCTCTCCAGCTTCCAGCTTGACAATATGTACAAGTTCAAGGCTGACATAGCGATATTGCTGAACATAACTCCTGACCATCTCGACAGATATGACCACGAGTTCCAGAACTATATCGACGCGAAATTCCGCATAACACAGAACCAGACTGCCGACGACGCGTTCATCTATTGGAACGACGACCCTGTGATAGAGAGGGAACTGGCTAAGAGGGGCGACACCATCAAGGCTACTCGTTATCCGTTCTCAATGAAGAAGGAGAGCGGCGTTAAGGCGTTTGTGGACAACCTGCAGCTTGTCATCGACGCGCATCAAGACAAGTTTGTGATGCCAGTCGAGGAACTATCGTTGCCTGGCGACCACAACAAGTTCAACTCCATGGCGGCTGGACTGAGTGCCAAGCTTGTGGACCTTAGCAAGGACAACATCAGAAAGGCGCTGTCCGACTTCAAGGGCGTTGAGCACAGAATAGAATATGTAGCCACAGTGGCGAACGTGAGATATATCAACGACTCCAAGGCTACCAACGTGAACTCATGCTGGTATGCGCTCAAGTCGATGACTACTCCGGTGGTGCTGATACTCGGCGGCAAGGACAAGGGCAACGACTATAACGAGATACTGCCTTTGGTCAAGGAGAAGGTGCACTCATTGGTATTCATGGGCGTGGACAACAGCAAGCTGCACAAGTTCTTCGACGGCGTTGTGCCTAATATAGCCGACGCGAGGTCGATGAAGGAGGCTATAGACCTCTGCAAGTCATTCGCCAAGCCAGGCGATACTGTTCTGCTCTCGCCATGCTGCGCAAGCTTCGACTTGTTCAAGAGCTACGAGGACAGGGGCGACCAGTTCCGCGATTATGTGAAACATTTATAATCCGAAGTTATGAGCGAAAGTAGCACTTCATTTTTGAAACGTCTTTTCGGCGGTGACAGAATTCTTTGGGCAATGACATTGATATTGTCTGCGTTTTCTGTCATGGTGGCTTATAGTGCTACGAGTCAGCTTGTTAATAAGACGGGCAATGTCACTGGAGAGGTTGTGGGACACGCTTTGGCGCTTCTCGTAGGTGTGATTGTAGCGATAATCGTCCATCACAGGCTGCCGCTCAAGTGGATAAAGAAAGGAACGTTCGTTTTCTTGTTCATTGCGCTGTTTCTGTTGCTGGCTATGACATTCCCAGGCATGATACCGGGATTCATGTCAAGCATAATCAACGTTTCGACATTGAACTCGGCTTCCAGATGGGTGCAGATACTCGGCATTACGTTCCAGCCATCGGAAATAGCCAAGATTGCTCTTGTGGCGAGCGTTGCATATTACCTGACAGTGCCTGCCGAGGAAAGCCGTGTGATGAGGTTCATAGCCAAGCATTTGGACAAGGATTTGAGTGACGAGAAGTTTGTGAGAAACACAAGATTCGTGCTTTTCCTTTTGGTGATGATGGCTGTCACGCTGCCTATCACTATGGCCAACATGTCCACAGGCATCATCATATATTTATTGTGTCTGTCTATGCTGTGGCTTTCGGGTATATGGAATAAGGCGGCGCTGCTTATGGTGATAGCGACTTTTGTGCTTGGCGGAGCGTTCAGTCTTGCATTGAAACACGGTCATGACACTGGCGACCACCTCTTCTCACGCGGTGAGACGTGGTATAACAGAACCATAAGCTTCATGCTTGAGGACGAGAATACGAAGTATAACTACAACGACTATACATCGCAGGTGGTTCATTCTCAGATTGCCATATCGCGGAGCGGCATGTTTGGTCTTGGTCCGGGCAACAGCAAGGAAAGAGATGTGCTGCCTCAGATATTCGCGGACTTTGTTTTCGCTATCATCATTGAGGAGTACGGGTTATTCATAGGTTCATTGGTCTTGCTGGCGTATTTGATACTCTTGTTCCGGTGCGGCATGATAGCCAAACGCTCCAAAGACCCTTACATATCGCTTCTTGTGATGGGGTTAGGTACAATTATCACGATTCAGGCGTTGATAAGCGCAGGTGTTTCTGTCCATTTGGGACCAGTCACAGGTCAGCCGCTTCCGTTGCTTTCGCGTGGTAAGACGTCTATATTCATAACGCTTTTTGCGATAGGCGTTATCGAGAGGCTTGCGGTGCTGTCTAAGCAGCGGCTGAACAATGCGGTTGCAACGTCGGATAGTGCGGAGGAGGCTGTAGAAGCGTCAGCTGGTGCGCTTATAGTCGAAGAGGAAGTTGCTCCAGAAGAGTCTTCCGATGGGGATAATAACGAAGAAAAAGAAAATATAACATTAAGTGATTAACAATATGAAGAAGAATATACACATACTTGTAAGCGGTGGCGGCACGGGCGGACATATATTCCCAGCCGTGTCAATAGCCAATGCGTTGAAGGAGAAAATGCCGGATTCTGAAATCTTGTTCGTGGGTGCAGAGGGCAGAATGGAAATGGAGAGAGTGCCTGCGGCTGGCTACAAGATTAAGGGTCTGCCAATACAGGGCTTCAACAGAGCGAACAAGCTCGCCAACATCAAGGTGCTTTTCCGTCTGTTCAAGAGCCTGCTCATGGCGAGAAGCATAGTCAAGGAGTTCAAGCCTGACGTGGCTGTCGGAGTTGGCGGCTATGCGAGTGGTGCGGCGCTTTGGGCGGCTTCGTCGCTGAATGTGCCTTCGCTCATCCAGGAGCAGAATTCTTATGCTGGCGTGACAAATAAGCTTCTGGCTAAGAAAGTCAGCAAGATTTGCGTCGCTTATGACAATATGGAGCGCTTCTTCCCAGCCGACAAGATAATAAAGACTGGAAACCCAGTGCGACAGAACCTTTGCGCGCAAGTGGACAAGGAACTCGCCTACAAGGAATTCGGCTTTGACCCAAATAAAAAGACTATTGTCGTGATAGGCGGAAGCCTCGGTGCTAGAACGGTGAACAACAGTTTGCTGGCTGGAGTGAGGAAACTCGCGGCTGAGCAGGATGTGCAAGTCCTGTGGCAGACAGGCAAGATATATATCGACGAAATGAGAGCCAAGACTTCGGACCTGCCTGCGGATTCAGGCGTCGTGGTTACCGACTTCATCTCAAGAATGGATTATGCCTACGCTGTGGCCGACCTCGTGGTGTCGAGAGCGGGAGCCAGCTCAATATCCGAACTGTGTCTGCTGGGCAAGCCTGTGATACTGGTGCCATCGCCTAATGTGGCAGAGGACCACCAGACGAAAAACGCCCTTGCGCTTTCTACCAAGGACGCAGCCATACTTATACACGACAAGGATGCCGTGGCGCAGCTCGTGGACACGGCTTTGCTTACCATCAGAGACGAGGCTAAGCTCAAGAGCCTAAGCGAGAATATCAGCAAGCTGGCAGAGAAGGATTCCGCCAACAGAATTGCTGACGAGGTGATAAAACTTATAAAGTAAAATTCAAAAAAGACAATATAAAGCAATGGCTGACCAGAATAAGCAAAAACGATACTTCTTCCTTGGCATAGGCGGCATAGGCATGAGCGCATTGGCTCGTTTCTATAATGCGAAAGGCGCCGAGGTGGCTGGCTACGACAGGACACGCAGCGAACTGTGCAAGCAGCTGGAGTCGGAAGGCATAGCGATACATTACGAGGATAGTGTTGACCAGATACCGGCGCAGTTCAAGAAGTCCGACGAGACACTGATTGTGTTCACGCCAGCGATTCCTGCCGAGAATGCCGAGTTCCGTTATTTCAAGGATAACGGCTTTACGATGCTCAAAAGAGCTCAGTTGCTCGGCAACATCACACGAGAGCACAAGGGGCTTTGCGTGGCAGGCACTCATGGCAAGACTACGACTTGCAACATGATAGCCAACATATTGCAGCAGACAAGCAAAGGCTGCAATGCGTTCCTCGGAGGCATCTCGCTCAACTTCGGCACAAATCTGCTGCTCAGCGACAAGACCGACCGTGTGGTCATCGAGGCTGACGAGTATGACAGGTCGTTCTTGAATCTTGAGCCTCAGATTGCCGTGATAACTTCAGCCGACGCTGACCATCTGGACATCTATGGTGACGTGAAGAGCGTGAGGGAGAGCTTCGCCAAGTTCACTTCGCTCATAAAGGAAGGCGGGGCGCTGCTGCTTAAAAGGACAGTCAAGGTGAAGCCGCAGGTCAAGAAAGGCGTAAAGGTTTACTCTTACAGCGGCCGTCCTGTCATGGGAGGCAAGCGTCCGGATTTCTATGCGACTTTCATAAGGAAAATGAACGGAACAATCCGCTTCAATATGGTCACTCCGTATGGCGTGATAAAAGACATTGACCTTGGCGTGCCGATATTGATTAACGTCGAGGACGCTGTGGCTGCCATAGCTGTAGCGCTGCTCTGTGGCGCGCGTCACGAGGAGATAAGACTGGGAATGAGCACCTTCAGAGGCACAAAGCGCAGATTCGAGACTCACTATCATAACGTTAAAGACGGACGTGAGACTCGCTATATCGACGATTACGCCCATCATCCAGCCGAGATAAAAGCGACACTCGACTCGGTCCGTTTCCTCTATCCCGACCTGAAAATCTGCGCTGTGTTCCAGCCGCATTTATATACTAGGACAAGAGACCTCGCAGCGGATTTCGCCGAGGCGCTGTCGATAGTTGACGATGTCGTGCTGCTGGACATTTATCCGGCAAGAGAGAAACCGATTCCTGGCGTTACGTCATCTATTATACTTGACAAGGTGACGTCGAAGAAGAAGGTCGCAGTGTCGAAGACGGAACTTATTGGAGAGTTGGAGAAACATGACTTTGATATTCTTCTTACCTTAGGCGCAGGCGATATCGACTTGGAAATACCTAAGATTGTGGAGTTTATGCATAAACGCAACGATTGATATTTAGTGTGATGGCACGACGTGTTAAATGGAGAAATATTGGAATATGTGTGTTGGTCGTAGTGGCGGTCGGCTTCTTTGTCTATGTGGCTATAGCGAATTCTGGCAAGGACGAGGACAAGACTTGCCGCGACATAAAAGTCGAGATTGCCGACGCCAACGAACTGAGTTTTGTTTCCGATTCGGATGTCGTGTCGTTGATTAAGAAAAGGTATCCAAAGCTGATTGGCCAGAAGAAGAAAAATATCGATATAAAGGCCATCGAGGTGCTGTTGATGAAGGATTCCGTGATAAGAAGAGCGGAGTGCTATTATCTGCCGGGCGGCGACTTGGGTGTCAAGATATGGCAGAGGCTGCCTGTCATGAGAATCCTCGGTGATAATAGCTATTATGTTGACAATGAAGGGAAAATATTCCCTTTGTCTGAGAATTATAATGCTTACGTCCCAATAGTCACAGGACATATCGACAAGAAGTTCGTGACGACGGAGCTCAAGGACTTCATGGTGTACGTCAGCCGTGACGAGTTCTGGTCGGCGGAGATTCAGCAGATTGTCATTTCCGATGACAATAAACTGACGATAATACCGACGCTCGGCGACCACAAAATTGTCTTCGGCACAGTGGAAGGTTACGAAGAGAAACTGCAGAGGCTCAAGACGTTTTATGTGAAAGGTCTGAGCAAAATCGGCTGGGGCGACTACTCTGCGGTGAATGTGGAATTCGCGAAGCAAGTGATTTGCACAAAGAAAAAATAGTGAAGAATAAAAACAGAATTATATATGCCTGATAGTAATTTATATTTTGCCATAGATTTTGGCTCGTCGAAAATCAAGTCTATTCTTGCTAAGAAAGATGCCAACGGAAGAATTGAGGTTCTCTCAATTGACGAGATTGCCTCCAAGGGCGTGCTGCGCGGCTCGATAATGAACCCTTCGAGCGCGGCTCTGCAGGTTTCTAACTTGGTGAAGGTTGTCGAGAACAACAGGGCTATGACTAACCTCAAGGTAGATAAGGCTTATTCCGGATTTGGCGGTTTCTCGATGACTTCGTCTGTGCTGACGATGCCGTTCGAATATCCCCAAAATACAAGGTTGAGCAAGGAACTTCTCGGTCAGATGAAGGAGGAGGTTGAGAAAAAAATGAAGGATGAAAACCTCTCGTCGTTTATGACGACGGAGCTTGAGTTTAAGATTGATGGTCTGGACTGCGATGCGCCATTGGATTACGAGGGTAAGAGCATCGTGTCAAGATTCTTGAACATACACGGCACACAGAACTTGGACATGAAGGTGGCTGACGCGCTTCCGAGAGTGTCGGTCAAGTCGGCTGGACTGTTTGTGTCGCCATTGGAAATGGCGTATTGCGCGACATCTCCAAAGGACCGTGAGATAGGCTGCGCAGTTGTGGACTTCGGACATTCCACGACATCGGTTGTGGTTTTCTATAATAATAAGGTAAGACACGTTGGCGTGATACCGTTCGGTTCCAACTCGATAACAGATGACTTGACGGCTTTGAAACTGACTAAGATGCAGGCCGAGAGAATAAAGATTAAGTACGGAGCTGTGCACAGCGACCGGAAGACGCAGATTATAAACCTCAATTCTGACGACGAGTCTATCCAGTTGGACACATACGACCTAAACAAGCGCATCGATGCCAGAGTCGATGAGATTATGGACCAGGTCTGCGGCGAGATAGACAAATCTGGATGCTACCAGAAAATCTGCAACGGAATTGTGCTTGCCGGCGGTGGCTCCAAACTTAACGGACTGCGCGAGTTTGTTGAGTTCAAGTCAGGCATGGAGGCACGATACGCCGATTGGAGCCATGTGCTGAAGGAGGATACTCCAGAGGGCTTCATTAGGCCGGAGTATGCGGTTCTATACGGTCTTGTTCTCAAGGCGAGCGAAAATTGCACAGTGAGCAAGGGCGTTCCAGGCGAGGTTATTCCTCCTACTCCTGTGCGCCCGGATGATTCGCACACTAAGAAGAAAAAAAGCAAGAATGGCATTTTTGGTATGGTAGGCAAGGTCGGAAATCTTTTTTTCAACGATGCAGAGGATGGCTTTGGTGAGTAAAACATATATCGTTTTGAAATAACAACAAATTAAACATAGAATATTATGGAAGAAGAAAATATCGTGAAATTTGACGGACCGTCGGCGCTGTCTTCAATAATAAAGGTTATCGGTGTGGGCGGCGGTGGATGCAACGCTGTTGCGCACATGGCCAACGAAGGCATCGCCGGAGTTGACTTCGTCGTTATGAATACAGATAGGCAGGCTTTGGACAAAGTCGCTGTCGAGAATAAAATCCTGCTGGGTCCTGAGACATGCAAAGGTCTTGGCGCCGGTGCGAAGCCTGAAAAGGCTAATGCCGCAGCCAAGGAGTCTGAGGAGGAAATAAAGGGCGTGCTCGAAAGCCCTAACACAAGCATGGTCTTCATCACGGCCGGTATGGGTGGCGGAACAGGCACTGGCGCCGCTCCTGTAGTGGCAAAAATGGCGAAGGACAGGGGTATTCTCACAGTCGGAGTGGTCACAGTGCCTTTCTTGTTCGAAGGCAGACGCAAAATCTCGCAGGCTCTCCAGGGTGTGGAGAATATGAAGGACTGCGTGGATGCGATGCTTGTGATTAATAACGAGCGACTTAGAGATATACATTCCGACCTTGAGATTTCAAACGGATTCTCCAAAGCCGATGACGTGTTGCTCAGCGCGGTTAAGGGCATTTCTGAGATAATAACTGTGCATGGACATATCAACGTGGATTTCCAGGATGTCCGCACGACGATGACTGACGGTGGAGTGGCTATCATGAACTCGGGCTACGGCAAGGGCGAACAGCGTCTTCAGGCTGCCATCAAGGATGCGATAAACTCTCCATTGCTTAAGGATAGCGACATTCATGGAGCAAAGCATGTGCTGTTTGTCATATACACTAAGGACGATGAACAGCAGGTGAAGATGGAGGAGGTCGCATACCTCAACGACTTCATGGAGGAAGACGTTTGCAACGAGAATGTGGATGTGATATGGGGATTGACATTCGACGACACACTGGAGTCTGGGGAAGTCAAGATAACTCTGATCGCAACTGGATTTAACGTGGACGACCTTAAGATGGATACGCCAAAACATCCTGAACCACAGAAGGTGCAGCGCAACCTTTTCGAGTCAGTTGCTCAGATGGTTCGTCCGGAGCCTGTGCAGCAGGAAGAGCCGATTAACACGCATCTGAAACCTGAGGAAGAGAAGGAAAAGTTTGCGCAGTACTACGGTTCTACCAAGACTGTCGTGCAGGAGCAGAGTGAGAAGGTGAATGACTTGCTCTCAAGAACCGATGACGAGGAGGTCGTTAAGCATCTTGAGAATGAGCCTGCGTACAACCGCCGACAGAACATGGAGTCTAAACCTTATGTTCCAAGAAACACCAACGATAATCAGCAGTAATAATGCCAGCTCCAAGTAAACGACAGAAGCAGACGAATTTGACTGTGAGAGAACCCTCCTTGCTGATGGATTTTCTGGCTCGTCACTTTGCCGGAATGTCAAGGACGTCGCTTAAGGGCCTTTTGCGCAACGGTCAGGTTTGTGTCAATTCCAAGATTGAGACCAAGTTTGACTCGCAGCTCAAGAAGGGCGATGCAGTGCAGATAAACACAGGCAAGGTTTCTTACGAACTCAAGAACACAAGGCTGAACCTTTTGTACGAGGATGATTATGTCATTGTGGTCGATAAGTCGGAAGGACTGTTGTCGGTCTCTGCTTCGCCAACCAAGGAAGGGCCGTCGGCGTTCTCCATCATTCTCCAGTACTTGGAGAAGAAGAATGTCGGTGCTAAGCTCTATGCGGTTCACCGTCTGGACAAGGCTACGTCTGGTGTCATGATGTTCGCCAAAACGGTCGAGGCGCAGCATATTATGAGAGACAACTGGAAGCAGATGGTTACCGAGCGCACTTATATGGCTATAACAGAGGGAATTCCAGAGCCGCAGGAAGACACAATAGAAAGCTATCTGCATGAAAGCAGGGCACAGGTCATGTATTCTGGAGGGAAAAACGACGGAAAACTGTCTGTCACTCATTATCGTGTTGTGCGTACGGCTGGCGATTATGCGCTTCTCAAGCTGAACTTGCAGACGGGCAGGAAGAATCAAATCAGAGTGCATATGTCGGATATCGGTTGCCCAATAATCGGCGACTCCAAGTACGGAGCGACCTCGTCGCCAATCCATCGACTTGCGCTCCATGCCAAGGTTTTGGAGTTCATCCACCCTATAACTCATGAGAAGCACAGATTCGAGACCCCTGTGCCTAAGGAGTTCAACGCCTTCCTTATCAATGAAGAGAAGCGTATGAAGGAATTATCAAGGCAGAAGGAAGATCGAAGAGAGCAGAAAAGGGCTTCTCGGGTTGGTAATGAAGCCAAGCGGGCTTTTGACAAAAAGAAAAGAAGATGATTCTGGACATCAGTATATGACAAAGGCGGATTTTCATCCGCCTTTGTTTATTTATTGCCTTTGGCTATCCATTCGTAAAGATTCTCGCAAGCGTCTTCCAGCAGATTCACTGTCGTGTTGAATCCTTCTGTGCCGCCATAATATGGGTCGGGGATGTGGTCGAATGGCGCTCCTGGCGAGAAGAACTCAGAAATCCTGTGTATCTTGCCCATCGCCTCCACAGAAGGCGCGCGGTCTTTCAGGTCCTCAATGTTGGATTCGTCCATTCCTATTATTATATCGAAGTCGAAGAAATCCTGAGTCTTCACAGGGCGTGATTCGTGGATCAGCGTGTATCCGCGCGACTTCGCCATCTCTCTCATGCGGCGGTCGGGCTGTTCTCCTTGGTGATATGAGAGTATCCCGGCAGAGTCCACTTTGCAGAGCGTCTCCGCATTATTTCGTTCGAGGACAGTGTTGAACACGCATTCTGCCATAGGGGAGCGGCAAATGTTGCCTAAGCACACAAAAAGAACCTTTGTCATAATGTTGAAATAGCTTGTTTGTTTAGTCCGCCAAAGTTAGCGTATATAATATATATTAATGTGTGCGTTTCGTGTTTTTCTGTCGTTTTATAAAATCCAAATGGTTTGCGACGGACTGTATTCTTCTTGTGAAAAACTGCCGCGTTCGCATTTTTGCAAAAAAGTTGATAGAAACATTGTTATGAAGTAAAAAATATTTATCTTTGCCGTCCAAATTATCTATATTGTATAATAGTAAAGTTTAAAACAAAAAGCAAAAATGCCTACAATTCAACAGTTAGTTAGAAGTGGACGTTCTGAGGCTAAAGACAAGAGTAAGTCTCCTGCTTTGGACCAGTGCCCACAGAGAAGAGGAGTATGCGTTCGTGTTTACACAACAACTCCAAAGAAGCCAAACTCAGCAATGAGAAAGGTAGCCCGTGTAAGATTGACAAACCAGAAAGAGGTTAACGCCTACATCCCTGGAGAAGGTCACAACTTGCAGGAGCACTCAATCGTAATGGTAAGAGGCGGTCGTGTTAAGGACCTTCCTGGTGTACGTTACCATATCGTTAGAGGTACTTTGGATACAGCAGGTGTAGCCAACAGAACTCAGAGACGCTCTAAGTACGGAGCTAAGCGCCCTAAAGAGGCTAAGAAGTAATAACAAAGTCTTGAATTGACACATTCGGACTTTTGGAAATATGATGAGTATTGATTAGGATGAATGTTGAGTAAATGGCCGGTAGAGGCTGTTGAAGTCAAGAACAAAATCAACAAAAAGAAAATGAGAAAAATTAAAAAGCAGAACAGAGTTATTGTTCCAGATCCTGTCTATAACGACCAGACAGTGACAAGATTTGTAAACCACCTGATGTATGATGGAAAGAAGAATACCGCTTTCGGCATCTTCTATGATTCAATGAACGTGGTTAATGGCAAGTTGCCAGAAGGCGAAACCTCTCCAGTTGAAGTTTGGAAGAAGGCTTTGGAGAACATCACTCCAGTAGTTGAGGTTAAGTCAAGAAGAATCGGTGGCGCCACATTCCAGGTGCCTACTGAAATCCGTGCAGACCGCAAGGAGAGTATCTCAATGAAGAATTTGATATTATTTGCCCGCAAGAGAAGCGGACGCTCTATGGCTGAGAGATTGGCTGCAGAGATCCTTGACGCATATAACAACCAGGGCGGAGCTTTCAAGAAGAAAGAGGAAATGCACCGCATGGCTGAGGCAAACCGTGCATTCGCACACTTTAAGTTTTAATCTTTAGACAACACATTAATTTAAATGGCAAAGCAAGATTTACATTTGACTCGTAATATCGGTATCATGGCTCACATCGATGCTGGAAAGACTACGACGTCAGAGCGTATTCTTTTCTATACAGGAAAGACTCATAAAATTGGTGAGGTTCACGATGGTTCTGCTACTATGGACTGGATGGTTCAGGAGCAGGAGCGTGGTATCACAATCACATCTGCTGCGACTACATGTCAGTGGATCTACAATGACAAGAAATACAAAATCAACCTTATCGACACTCCGGGACACGTTGACTTCACAGCTGAGGTAGAGCGTTCTCTCCGTGTGCTCGATGGCGCGGTTGCTACTTATAGTGCAGCTGACGGCGTTCAGCCACAGTCTGAGACTGTATGGCGCCAGGCTGATAAGTACAATGTTCCAAGACTCGGTTATGTAAACAAGATGGACCGTTCAGGTGCAGACTTCTACGAGACTATGGAGCAGATGAAGACTATGCTCGGCGCTCACCCAGTTGCTATCCAGATACCTATCGGTGCAGAGGAGAATTTCAAGGGTGTTGTTGACCTCATCAAGATGAAGGCTATCCTTTGGCACGATGAGACAATGGGCGCTGACTACGACGTAGAGGAGATCCCAGCTGACCTTAAGGCTGAGGCTGAGGATTGGAGAGCTAAGCTTCTCGAAGAGGCTGCTGCTCTTGACGAGGCTCTCATGGAGAAGTACTTCGAGGATCCAAGCACAGTAACAGAGGAGGATATCATCAAGGCTATCAGAAAGGGAACTATCTCAATGGAGATTTGCCCTATGCTTTGCGGTTCTTCATACAAGAACAAGGGCGTTCAGCCACTTCTTGACTATGTTTGCGCATTCCTTCCAAGCCCACTCGATACAGAGAATATTGTTGGAAAGAACCCTACAACAGGAGAAGAAGAGGATAGAAAGCCATCTGAGGATGAACCAACATCAGCTTTGGCATTCAAGATCGCTACTGACCCATTCGTAGGAAGACTTTGCTTCTTCAGAGTTTACTCTGGTAAGATAGAGGCGGGTTCTTATGTTTACAATAGCCGTTCTGACAAGAAGGAGAGAATCTCTCGCTTGTTCCAGATGCACTCTAACCACCAGAACCCAGTTGAGGTTATCGACGCTGGAGATATAGGCGCAGGAGTAGGTTTCAAGGATATCAGAACTGGTGATACATTGTGCGACGAGAACCACCCAATCGTACTTGAGTCTATGGAGTTCCCTGATCCTGTGATCGAGATCTCTGTAGAGCCTAAGACTCAGAAGGATCTCGATAAGCTCGGTATGGGTCTTGCTAAGTTGGCAGAAGAGGACCCTACATTCCGTGTTAAGACTGACGAGGCTTCAGGACAGACTATCATCGCTGGTATGGGTGAGTTGCACTTGGATATCATCGTTGACCGCCTTAGAAGAGAGTTCAAGGTTGAATGTAACCAGGGTCGTCCAAAGGTAGCTTACAAGGAGGCTATTAAGGAGACTGTCAGCCACCGTGAGGTTTACAAGAAGCAGACTGGTGGTCGTGGTAAGTTCGCTGATATCAATGTTACAGTTGGTCCAGTTGATGAAGGATTTGAAGGCGCACTTCAGTTCGTTGATCAGGTTAAGGGCGGTAACATTCCTAAGGAGTTCATCCCATGTATAGAGAAGGGATTCACAGCAGCAATGAAGAGCGGTGTGTTGGCAGGTTTCCCTGTAGAGCAGCTTAAGGTAGTTGTTGTCGATGGTTCGTTCCACCCAGTTGACTCTGACCAGTTGTCATTCGAAGTCTGCGCACAGATGGCTTTCAAGAGCGCATGTGCTAAGGCTAGACCAGTTCTCATGGAGCCTATCATGAAGCTCGAGGTTGTAACACCAGAAGAGAACATGGGTGACGTAATCGGCGACTTGAATAAGAGAAGAGGACAGGTAGAGAGCATGGACACAACTAAGAGCGGCGCTCGTCTTGTTAATGCAAAGGTGCCACTTTCAACATTGTTCGGCTATGTAACTGACCTTAGAACTATCACTTCTGGTCGTGCTACTTCAAGCATGGAGTTCTCTCACTATGAGGAGGTTTCTACTTCTATAGCAAAGGGAATCCTTGAGGAAGTAAAGGGAAGAGTTGATCTTCTTAAGTAAAAATAATTCAGCAAAATCTCCTCACTAAGCGAATGACTCTTTAGTGAGGAGAATTTTGCGACTAATAACAAAATAATAAAAAGACGAAATGAGTCAGAAAATCAGAATTAAGCTTAAAAGCTATGATCACAATCTTGTTGACAAGTCAGCTGATAAGATTGTAAAGACAGTGAAAGCATCAGGTGCGATAGTAAGTGGTCCAATTCCGCTCCCTACACACAAGAGAATCTTCACAGTTAACCGTTCAACATTCGTAAACAAGAAGTCAAGAGAGCAGTTCGAGTTGTCATCTTACAAGCGTTTGATCGACATCTACAACTCTTCAGCAAAGACAGTTGACTCTTTGATGAAGCTTGAGTTGCCAAGCGGTGTTGACGTTGAGATCAAAGTATAGTACACTGAATAATTTTATTTAATAACAACAAACAATAATTTGAAATGCCAGGATTATTAGGAAAAAAAATCGGAATGACATCCGTTTTCAGTGCCGATGGCAAGAACGTGCCATGCACTGTTATCGAAGCAGGTCCATGTGTTGTTACGCAGATCAAGACTGTCGAGAAGGACGGCTATGACGCACTTCAGGTTGGTTTTCAGGAGACAACTGAAAAGCACGTGAACAAGGGTGAGTCAGGTCACTTCAAGAAGGCAGGAGTAGCACCACAGCGCCACTTGGCCGAGTTCAAGGGATTTGAGGGAGACTTCCAGTTGGGTCAGTCAATCACAGCCGAGATCTTCTCAGAGAACGATTTTGTTGATGTTATCGGTACATCTAAGGGAAAAGGTTTCCAGGGTGTAGTTAAGCGTCACGGTTTCGGTGGAGTAGGCCAGTCAACTCACGGTCAGGATGACCGTCTGAGAGCTCCAGGTTCATTGGGAGCATCATCATTCCCATCAAAGGTCTTCAAGGGAATGCGTATGGCCGGTCGTATGGGCGGTGAGCGAGTTACAGTCCAGAACCTTCAGATACTGAAGGTGTTGCCAGAGAACAACCTCGTGTTGATCAAGGGCAGTGTTCCGGGCGCAAAAGGTTCAATAGTAATCATCAACAAGTAAGAAAATGGAACTGAGTATATATAACATCAAAGGAGAGGATACCGGCAGAAAGATAGAGCTTTCTGACGCTATCTATGGTTTGGAGACTCCAAACGACCACGCTATATATTTGGATGTAAAGCAGTATTTGGCTAACCAGAGACAGGGAACTCACAAGTCAAAAGAGAGAAGTGAGATTTCAGGTAGTACACGCAAGTTAGGCCGCCAGAAGGGTGGAGGTGGAGCTCGTCGAGGCGACATCAACTCTCCTGTATTGGTCGGTGGAGCGAGAGTATTCGGTCCTAAGCCAAGAGATTACGGCTTCAAGCTGAACAAGAAGGTTAAGCAGCTGGCTAGAAAGTCTGCATTGACTTACAAGGCTAAGGCTAACAACATCGTTGTTCTTGACAGCATCGAATTGTCAGAGCCAAAGACAAAATCTTTCCTTTCAATCGCTAATAATCTGAAAGTAAATGATAAAAAGTCTTTGATTGTTTTATCAGAACCAAATAAAAACGTATCTTTGTCAGTTCGCAATTTGCAGAACGCTAACGTTGTGACCGTTTCAGGCTTGAATACATACAGAATTCTGAATGCAGACAAGCTTGTTTTAACGGAATCTTCTGTGTCTGCACTTAACGAAATTTTTAAAGCATAAGGAGGTAATTCAACATGGCAACAATAATAAAACCAATAGTTACCGAGAAACAGACTGCACTTACTGACAAGTTCAATAAGTACGGTTTTCGTGTAGACAAGTCTGCAAACAAGCTTGAGATAAAGAAGGCGATAGAGGAAATGTATAACGTGACAGTAGTCGGCGTTAATACTTCTATTCTGCCAGGCAAGAACAAGACTAGATACACTAAGGGTGGTATCATCAATGGCTCTACTTCAAGCTACAAGAAGGCTATAGTGACATTGAAAGAAGGAGATAAAATAGATTTTTATAGCAATATTTAATTAGGAAATGGCTGTACGCAAATTCAAACCCTCAACACCAGGGCAGAGACACAAGATTATTGGAACATTCGACACAATTACTTCCAGTGTTCCAGAAAAGTCTCTTGTATTCGGAACTAGAAAAACGGGTGGTCGTAACAACGTAGGTAAGATGACCATGCGCTACATCGGTGGCGGACACAAGAGAAAGTATAGAGTAATTGATTTCAAAAGAGAAAAGGACGGCATTCCAGCAGTAGTTAAGACAATCGAATACGACCCAAATCGTTCGGCTCGTATCGCTTTGTTGTTCTACGTAGATGGAGAGAAGCGCTACATCCTGGCTCCTAACGGTCTTCAGGTAGGTCAGACAGTAATGTCTGGCGCCGAGGCTCAGCCAGAAGTTGGTAACGCGCTTCCAATGCAGAACATTCCACTGGGAACTGTGATTCACAACATCGAGATGAATCCAGGCCAGGGAGCGTCTCTCGTACGTTCAGCAGGAACATTTGCTCAGTTAACATCTAGAGAAGACAATTATGCTATTATCAAGTTGCCTTCAGGTGAGACTCGTAAAATATTAAGTGCTTGTAAAGCGACTGTAGGTAGCGTTGGCAACAGCGACCACGCTCTTGAGAAGTCTGGTAAGGCTGGACGCTCAAGATGGTTGGGCCGTCGTCCACGCAACCGTGGTGTAGTTATGAACCCAGTAGATCACCCAATGGGTGGTGGTGAAGGCCGCGCTTCAGGAGGACATCCACGTTCTCGTAAGGGCTTGCTCGCTAAGGGTTACAAGACTAGAACTCCTAAGAAGCAGTCAAACAAGTATATAATCGAAAGAAGAAAGAAATAAAACGTAATATAATATGAGTCGTTCATTAAAAAAGGGACCATACATAGATTTGAATCTTGAGAAGAAGATCTTGGCCATGAATGAGTCTGGCAAGAAGTCAGTAGTTAAGACATGGGCAAGAGCATCAATGATATCACCAGACTTTGTAGGTCATACAGTAGCCGTTCACAACGGGAATAAGTTCATTCCTGTTTATGTGACAGAGAACATGGTAGGCCACAGACTTGGAGAGTTCGCATTGACAAGAACATTCCGTGGTCACTCAGGCAACAACAAAAAGTAATAGCAAAAATTAAACTAGAAAAATAAAATGGGTAAAAGAAAAAGATTAGCTGCTGAGAAGCGTAAGGAAGCCCAGAAGACACAATATTTTGCGAAGCTTAACAACGTTCCAACTTCTCCTCGCAAGATGAGACTGTTGGCCGACCTCATCAGAGGCATGGAAGTTACTAAGGCATTAGGAGTGCTTAAGTATTCGCAGAAGGAGGCTTCTAACAAGTTGGAGAAATTGCTTCGTTCAGCAATAGCAAACTGGGAGCAGAAAACCTCTCAGAAGGCAGAAGACGCACAGTTATACGTTAAGACAGTTTTCGTTGACGAGGGCAGAACATTGAAGAGACTCCGTCCAGCGCCTCAGGGCCGTGGATACAGAATCCGCAAGCGTTCAAACCACGTGACAATCGCTGTAGATACTAAACAAGAACCAGTAAAAGAGTAATAACATGGGACAGAAGATTAATCCAATAAGCAACAGACTAGGAATCGTCAGAGGATGGGATTCAAACTGGTTCGGGGGTAACAACTACGGTGATACCCTGGTAGAGGACAGCAAGATAAGAGAGTATCTTAACAAGCGTCTTGAGAAGGCTCAGCTGTCAAGAATTATAATTGAGCGTACATTGAAGCTCGTCACTATCACAGTATGCACTGCTCGTCCAGGCCAGATCATAGGCAAGGGCGGTCAGGAAGTAGATAAGTTGAAGGAAGAGCTCAAGAAGTTGACTGACAAAGAGGTTCAGATCAACATTTATGAGGTAAAACGTCCAGAACTGGATGCAGTGATCGTTGCAAACGGCATAGCTCGTCAGATTGAGGGCAAGATGGCATACCGCCGCGCTATCAAGATGGCTATCGCTTCTACAATGCGTATCGGTGCAGAGGGAATCAAGGTGAATATTGCCGGTCGTTTGAACGGCGCCGAAATGGCTCGTTCAGAGATGTATAAAGAAGGACGTACTCCTCTTCATACACTCCGTGCGGACATAGACTACGCTCAGGCAACTGCAATGACCAAGGTTGGTGCTATCGGCATCAAGGTTTGGATCTGCAAGGGCGAGGTTTACGGCAAGAAGGATCTGACTCCAGATTTCTCTTCTTCAAAGGAGAGTGGTCGTCCACAAGGCGGCGAGCGCAGAAGCGATCGTGGTGATAAGGGTGGATTCAGAAAGAGAAGAAACAAGTAAAACCATTGAATCAGAAGAGTTATGTTACAACCAAAAAGAACAAAGTATAGAAGACATCAGAAAGGTCGTCTGAAAGGTAATGCTCAGCGTGGCAACCAGCTTTCTTTCGGTTCTTTCGGAATCAAGTCGTTAGATACAAAATGGTTGACGGGTCGCCAGTTAGAGGCTGCCCGTGTAGCCGTAACACGTTACATGCAGCGTGAGGGTCAGATTTGGATCCGCGTATTCCCTGACAAGGTACAGACAAAGAAGCCTTTGGACGTACGTATGGGTAAGGGAAAGGGAGATCCAGTCGGATTCGTAGCAACAGTGACTCCAGGTCGTATGATCATCGAGGTTGAGGGAGTAAGTCGTGAGATTGCTCAGGAGGCTTTGAGACTTGCGGCTCAGAAGTTGCCAGTTAAGACGAAGTTCGTCGTAAGAAGAGATTATGATTCTACCGTAAATGCATAATGATATGAAGACAAGCGAAATCAAAAAATTGACAGTATCAGAGATAGAGGAGCGTTTAGCGGCAGAAAAGGCGGCTTTGACTCGTCTCAAGATAAACCACAGTATATCTCCATTAGACAACCCAACTGAGATAACAAAGACTCGCAAGACTATCGCGAAGTTGTCAACAGAGTTGTCATTGAGATCAAACCAGGAGTAAAAAATAATACGTAATGGAAAGAAATTTAAGAAAGGTCAGAGCAGGAGTCGTTTCCAGCAACAAGATGGACAAAACGATAACTGTATCTGTTAAGTATAAGGAGAAGCATCCTATATACGGCAAGTTTGTACAAAAGACAAAGAAGTATCATGCGCACGATGAGAAGAACGAGTGCAACGAGGGTGATACTGTAAGAATCATGGAGACCCGTCCGCTGAGCAAGACTAAGAGATGGAGACTCGTTGAAATTATAGAAAGGGCTAAATAATGATCCAGACAGAAACAAGATTAACAGTAGCCGACAACAGCGGCGCAAAGGAAGTTCTGTGCATGCGTATTCTTGGCGGTACAAGAAAGCGTTACGCAACACTCGGCGACACTATCGTTGTAGCAGTTAAGAGCACAATTCCTTCAAGTGACGTAAAGAAGGGTTCAGTATCAAAGGCAATCGTAGTCCGCACAAAGAAGGAAGTACGTCGCCAGGATGGATCATACATCCGTTTCGACGACAACGCTTGTGTGTTGATCAACGGTGCTGGTGAGTTGCGTGGCAGCCGTATCTTCGGTCCTGTAGCTCGTGAGATCCGTAATGCCAACATGAAGATTGTTTCATTGGCGCCAGAGGTACTTTAATAAAGTAAATAACAAATAAAATGAGTAAGTTACACATAAAGAAAGGCGATACAGTCTACATCAACGCTGGCAACGAGAAGGGCCAGATCGGCAAGGTGCTGGAGGTTAATGTAGAGAAGCAGCGTGCTATCGTTGAGGGCAAGAACCTCGTTTCTAAGCACACTAAGCCAAACGCTAAGAATCCTCAAGGAGGAATAGTAAAGAAGGAGGCTTCGATTCATATTTCGAACCTTAATGTAGTAGACCCAAAGGACGGCAAGACTCCAACAAGAATAGGTCGTAGAAGAAACGAGAACGGCAAGTTGGTACGTTATGCAAAAAAATCAGGGGAGGAAATCAAGTAATGGAAACAACCGCATTAAAGAAGACCTATAAGGAGCAGATAGTTCCTGCATTGCAGAAGCAATTCGGTTACAAGAGCATCATGCAGGTGCCAAAAATCGAGAAAATCGTTTTGAACCAGGGTTTAGGAGACGCTGTAGCAGACAAGAAGATCATTGAGAACGCCATCAACGAGATGACTGCTATCACTGGTCAGAAGGCTGTCCCTACACTTTCAAAGAAGGATATCTCTAACTTCCGCGTAAGAAAGAAGATGCCTATCGGTGTAAGAGTTACATTGAGAGGCGAGCGCATGTATGAGTTCCTCGAGAGATTGATACGCGTGTCATTGCCTCGTATCAGAGACTTCAAGGGTATCGAGAGCAAGCTCGACGGCCGTGGAAACTACACATTGGGAATCAGAGAGCAGATCATTTTCCCAGAGATAAACATCGAGTCAGTTTCTAAGATCAACGGTATGAACATCACTATCGTGACTACTGCCGCTACTGACGAAGAAGGTTTCGCTCTGTTGAAGGAGTTTGGTTTGCCATTCAAGAAGTAATAACACTGAATTTTATAAACAGATATGGCAAAAGAATCAATGAAAGCCCGCGAGGTTAAAAGAGCTAAGCTTGTTGCTAAATATGCAGCTAAGCGCGCTAAGTACCTTGCTGAGGGAAATTACGAAGCTTTACAGAGCATACCTAAGAACGCAAGTCCAGTAAGACTCCACAACAGATGCAAGGTCACTGGTCGTCCAAAAGGATACATGCGTCAGTTCGGCATCTCGAGAATCCAGTTCAGAGAGATGGCTTCTAAGGGTTTGATACCTGGAGTAAAGAAGGCAAGCTGGTAAGCTAATCAAAAACAAAGAAACATTTGTTTAATTAAATATTGTCTCGGGTACGAGATCAATTTAACAACAAAATAAAATGACAGATCCAATCGCAGATTACTTAACCCGTCTGAGAAACGCAGTTAAAGCGAATCACAGGGTAGTAGAAGTGCCATCTTCTAATTTGAAGAAGGCTATCACAAAGATATTGCACGAAGAGGGCTATATCTTGAATTACAAGTTTATCGATGAGGGCGTTCAGGGCACAATCAAGATCGCTTTGAAGTATGACCCAACTAACAAGGTAAACTCAATAAGAAATTTGAAGAGAGTTTCGACTCCAGGTCTTCGTAAGTACGTAGGCCACAAAGACCTCCCACAAGTGTTGAACGGCTTGGGTATCGCCATAATCTCTACATCAAAGGGCGTTATGACCGACAAGCAGGCTCGTGAAGAGAATGTAGGTGGTGAAGTATTATGTTATGTATATTAATGTAGGGAGGAATTAGAAATGTCTAGAATAGGTAAATTACCAATCAGCATACCATCAGGAGTAACAGTTACTTCTAAGGATGGAGTTATCACAGTTAAAGGTCCTAAGGGCGAATTGAGCCAGTGTGTTGACCCTACAATCGAGGTTAAGGTTGAGAACAACCAGATTGAGCTTA
Organism: Paludibacteraceae bacterium; assembly: GCA_017937025.1. Lineage (GTDB taxonomy): Bacteria > Bacteroidota > Bacteroidia > Bacteroidales > Paludibacteraceae > UBA4363. The sequence continues at coordinate 233,291 of JAGBEJ010000005.1, forward strand.
CTCGTCCTAACGACGAGAAGGAGACTAAGGCAAAGCACGGTCTCTACAGAGCTTTGATCAACAACATGGTAAAGGGCGTGAGCGAGGGCTACCGCAAGGAGCTTGAGCTTGTCGGTGTAGGTTACCGTGCTCAGAACCAGGGTCAGGTGCTCGAGTTGTCTTTGGGATACAGCCACAATATCTATGTTGGTCTTCCTGACGAGATTAAGATAGAGACAAAGAACGAGCGTAACCAGAATCCGCTCATCATCCTCGAGTGCTGCGACAAGCAGCTTCTTGGCCAGGTGTGCGCTAAGCTGCGTTCATTCCGTAAGCCAGAGCCATATAAGGGCAAGGGTGTTAAGTTTGTTGGTGAATATATCCGTCGTAAGGCTGGTAAGGCTGCAGGCGCTAAATAATAAATAGAGAAACATGGCACAGAAATTAGAAAGAAGAGCCAGAATCAAGGCTCATATCCGCAATAAGATTACAGGAACAGCCGAGAGACCAAGACTTACAGTGTTCCGTAGCAATGCCCAGATCTATGCTCAGGTTATCATAGACGAGGACAAACTGACTGGCAAGAAAATCGGCAAGACAGTCGCTTCTGCATCTTCTTTGAAGATCAGCGAGAAGGCTACAAAGAAAGAGATCGCCGAGAAGGTAGGCGAGGCAATCGCTTCTGCAGCTAAGGCAGCAGGAGTAGAAGAGGTAGTATTTGACCGTAACGGTTACTTGTATCACGGCCGTGTGAAAGAGTTGGCAGAGGGTGCAAGAAAAGGCGGACTTAAATTTTAAAAGAAAATGGAATTAAAGAATAGAGTAAAGTCAACAAACGACTTAGAGTTGACAGAGCGCATGGTAGCCTTGAACCGTGTAACCAAGGTGACCAAGGGAGGTAGAACCTTCACATTCGCTGCGATAGTAGTAGTAGGCAACGGTAACGGTGTCGTAGGCTATGGTCTTGGTAAGGCTGCCGAGGTTACAGAGGCAGTTTCTAAGGGCGCAGAGGCAGCTAAGAAGAATCTTGTTAGAGTTCCTGTTCTCAACGGAACAATTCCTCACGAGCAGACAGCTAAGTTCAGCGGCGCTCAGGTTTTCCTGAAGCCAGCTACTCCTGGTACCGGACTTAAGGCCGGAGGTGCGATGCGTGCTGTTCTTGAGAGCGCCGGCATCACTGACCTTTTGGCAAAGTCAAAGGGCTCATCAAACCCTCACAACCTTGTGAAGGCTACAGTGACAGCTTTGTGCGAGCTTCGTGATGCTTACACAGTCGCTCAGAACCGTGGCATATCAGTTGAAAAAGTATTCAAGGGCTAATAAACGGATAACATCATGTCAAAAATAAAAATCAAGTTAGTAAAGAGCAAGATCAAAACCTCTAAGAACCAGAAACTGGTTCTTGAGGCTCTTGGCTTAGGCAAGGTAAACTCTGTAGTTGAGCATGAGGATAATGCTGTGATTGCAGGAATGGTAGAGAAAGTAAAGCACCTTGTAGAAGTAATTAAGTAAGAACAATAAAAATCAAGAAATAAAAATGGATCTTAGTAATTTAAAGCCTGCAAAAGGCTCTGTACACTCAGAGAGAAGAATAGGCCGTGGCCCAGGATCAGGATTAGGTGGCACATCTACACGTGGTCATAAAGGTGCTAAAGCAAGATCAGGATATTCTCAGAAGGTAGGTTTTGAAGGTGGTCAGATGCCACTTCAGCGCCGTCTCCCAAAATGGGGTTTCAAGAACATCAACCGTGTTGAGTACAAGGCTATCAACCTTGACACAATCCAGGCTTTGGCTTCTGCCAAGAATCTTGACAAGGTAAGCGTTGAAGATCTGCGTGCTGCGCACCTCATCAGCAAGAAGGATCTTGTTAAGGTATTGGGTAACGGTCAGATAACAAGTAAGCTGACTGTAGAGGCAAACGCATTCTCAAAATCAGCTGAGAAGGCTATTGTAGAAGCAGGCGGCAACGCTGTAAAACTCTAATAAACAATGAAATTCAGGTTCATAGAGACAATAAAGAATATTTGGAACATCGAGGAGCTGCGCACTCGTCTGACCATCACATTCCTGTTTGTGCTTGTCTATCGTTTCGGTAGCTTCATAGTGCTCCCAGGAATCGAGCCTGCCGCTCTCAGCAAGTTGCAGGAGCAGACAGCCGGCGGTTTGATGTCGTTGCTGGATATGTTCTCAGGAGGCGCGTTCTCGAATGCTTCAATATTCGCTCTAGGTATCATGCCTTACATCTCTGCTTCGATAGTGGTGCAGCTGCTTACGATAGCTGTTCCCTATTTCCAGAAGATGCAGCGTGAGGGCGAGAGCGGCAGAAGAAAGATGAACCAGATAACTCGTTATCTGACTATCTTCATTCTTCTGATCCAGTCTCCAGCGTACCTAGCTAACCTTTCTGTACAGATGGGATATGCCGGCGCCTCTCTTCCAGAGGGCGTCTGGTTCACCATCAGTTCAGTTGTAATCCTCACCGCAGGCAGTATGTTCGTCATGTGGCTGGGCGAGAGAATCACAGACAAGGGTGTCGGCAACGGAATCTCATTCATAATATTGGTAGGTATCATTGCAAGACTGCCACAGGCTTTCCTCCAGGAACTTACATCAAGACTGGGCGACGCTACAGGTGGTCTTATCATGTTCATAGCTGAGATTGTGCTTCTTTTCGTGGTTGTCTCTGCTTGTATATTGCTCGTTCAGGGTACAAGAAAGGTGCCTGTGCAGTATGCAAAGAGAGTTATCGGAAACAAGCAGTACGGCGGAGTGAGACAGTATATTCCTCTCAAGGTTAATGCTGCCGGCGTTATGCCAATCATCTTCGCTCAGGCTATCATGTTCATCCCTATCACTATCGTAGGATTCTCTACAAACGGTGAGATTGGTCCAGTCATGCAGGCATTCATGGATAACACTGGATTCTGGTACAACTTTGTGTTTGGTCTGCTTGTAGTAGCATTCACATACTTCTACACTGCCATCACAATCAACCCTAACCAGATGGCTGAGGACATGAAGAGAAACAACGGTTTCATCCCAGGCGTTAAGCCGGGCAAGAAGACAGCTGAGTATATTGACACAATCATGTCAAGAATCACTCTTCCAGGCTCAATCTTCTTGGCTATCGTTGCCATCCTTCCTGCTTTTGCCGAGATACTGAGCATAAGCCGCGGCTTCGCGCAGTTCTTCGGCGGAACATCTCTGCTTATCATGGTAGGAGTTGTGCTTGACACTCTCCAGCAGATTGAAAGCTATCTGTTGATGAGACATTATGATGGATTGCTTAAATCCGGCAGAATAAAAGGCCGTACAGGTTCTATAGCTGCTTACTAAAATGATATTCTTAAAGACAGAAGAAGAAATAGAGTTGATGCGTGCGGCGGATCAGATTGTTGCCATCACCTTAGGCGAGATGGGCAAAATGATTGCGCCGGGCGTGACAACAGCCCAGCTTAACAAACGTGCCGACGAGGTGATAAGAGATCATGGCGCAGTTCCGAACTTTCTGAACTACGGCGGATTCCCAGCTTCGATTTGCGCTTCTATCAACGATGTAGTGGTGCACGGCATACCTTCCGATGATCAGGTGCTCAAAGATGGCGACATTATCTCCATCGACTGCGGCGCACTGAAAGACGGATTCCACGGCGACAGCTGCTACACATTCCCTGTGGGAGAAATCTCACCAGAGGTAATGGAGCTCTGCAAGACGACTAAGGAGTCGCTCTACAAGGGCATAGCGCAGGCTGTCGAGGGCAACCGACTCGGCGATATAGGAAACGCCGTTCAAAGCCATTGCGAGGCAAAAGGTTACGGAGTCGTCAGAGAGATGGTGGGACACGGTATCGGACGTGCAATGCACGAGGAGCCTGAAGTTCCTAACTACGGACGACGCGGCAACGGCGTGAAACTGAAAGCCGGCATGTGCATCGCGATAGAGCCGATGATTACACTCGGACGTCGTGAGATTTACTTCGAGCGTGACGGATGGACAACCCGCACTATCGACCACAAGCCAGCTGCTCACTACGAGCACTCAGTGGCCATCATGCCTTCGGGCAAGCCAGCCGACATCCTTTCGGGATTCCAGTATGTGGAGGAAGCGTTGGGCGACAGATTTATTTAACGAGAGAGAAAAACGAATCATAGAAATATGGCAAAACAAGCAGCAATAGAGCAGGACGGAACAGTGACCGAGGCATTGTCCAACGCAATGTTTCGTGTCGAATTAGAGAACGGAGTACCTATCACAGCCACAATATCAGGCAAGATGCGCATGCACTATATCAAGATATTGCCAGGCGACAAAGTGAAGGTGGAGATGAGCCCTTACGACTTGACAAGAGGCAGAATCTCATTCCGCTACAAATAATTGAACAAGAACTTTTTATAAAAAACTAATAACAATGAAAGTACGTGCATCAGTAAAAAAACGTGACGCAGATTGCAAAATCGTCCGCAGAAAGGGACGTTTATATGTAATAAACAAGAAAAATCCTAAGATGAAGCAACGTCAAGGATAAAATTTATTATTTTTGCACCGTCAAAAAAATCAATTAATTAAAACAATAGTACAAAAAACAATTTATGGCTATTAGAATTGCAGGAGTAGATTTGCCACAGGACAAGATTGGCGAAGTTGGATTAACTTATATCTACGGAATAGGCCGCAGCAGTGCGAAGAAGATTTTAGCACAGGCAGAGATCGATTCTTACATCAAGGTAAAGGACTGGACAGACGACCAGGCTTCTAAGATACGTGAGATCATCAACCAGAACTTCAAGGTTGAGGGTGACTTGCGTTCAGAGGTTCAAATGAACATCAAGCGTCTTATGGACATAGGATGCTACAGAGGTGTGCGTCACCGTCTCGGCTTGCCAGTACGTGGACAGAGCACAAAGAACAACGCTCGTACTCGTAAGGGAAAGAAGAAGACTGTAGCAAATAAGAAGAAAGCTACTAAGTAATAATTAACCTGTTTGCATAAAATCAATAATTTAGAGAAATGGCAAAGAAAGCAACAGCAGCGAATAAGAGAGTCGTTAAGGTTGACGCCAATGGCGAGCTCCACGTACACTCTTCATTCAACAACATCATCATATCATTGACAAATTCGGAGGGTCAGGTTATCAGTTGGTCTTCAGCTGGTAAGATGGGTTTCCGTGGTTCTAAGAAGAACACTCCTTACGCAGCTCAGCTCGCAGCTCAGGATTGCGCTAAGGTGGCTTATGATTTGGGTCTGAGAAAGGTAAAGGCATACGTTGCTGGTCCAGGTAACGGACGTGAGTCTGCTATCAGAACAGTACACGGCGCTGGAATCGAGGTCACTGAGATCATCGACGTCACTCCACTGCCACACAACGGTTGCCGTCCTCCTAAGAGAAGACGTGTATAGTTTTTTATGAAGAAGTAAACAAACAAAAGAAAGAATAAAATGGCAAGATATACAGGACCAAAATCAAGAATAGCTCGTAAGTTAGGTGAAGCTATCTTCGGACCAGACAAAGTATTGACCCGCAGAAATTTCCCTCCAGGACAGCAGGGTGCTAACAAGAGAAGAAAAACATCAGAGTACGGAACTCAGCTTCGCGAGAAGCAGAAGGCTAAGTACACTTACGGTGTGCTCGAGCGTCAGTTCCGCAACCTTTTCGAGAAGGCTTCTCGTACAAAGGGTGTCAAGGGCGAGGTGTTGCTCCAGTTGCTGGAGTCACGTCTTGACAACGTTGTTTATCGTCTTGGAATGGCTAAGACAAGAGCTGCTGCACGTCAGCTCGTCAGCCACAAGCACATTACAGTTGACGGACAAGTAGTGAACATACCTTCTTACAGCGTTAAGGCTGGACAGATTATCGCAGTACGCGAGAAGGACAAGTCTATGGAGGTTATAGCAGACTCATTGGCAGGTTTCAACCACAGCAAGTACGCTTGGTTGGAGTGGGACGAGAACAGCAAGAGCGGAAAGTTCCTGCACCGTCCAGAGCGTGCTGACATTCCAGAGAACATCAAAGAGCAACTTATCGTCGAATTGTATTCTAAATAATTAATATGGCTATATTGGCATTTCAGAAACCTGACAAGGTGGTTATGGTCGAGGCGAACGACTCGTTCGGAAAGTTCGAGTTCCGTCCTCTCGAGCCTGGCTACGGCGTGACAGTGGGCAATGCGCTTCGCAGAATCCTCCTGTCTTCTCTTGAAGGTTTCGCTATAACATCAATAAAGATAGATGGTGTCAAGCACGAGTTTGACACAATCCCAGGTGTCATTGAGGATGTGACCAACGTGATTCTGAACCTCAAGCAGGTCAGACTCAAGCAGATCGTCTCTGAGATCGAGAACGAGGTTGTCACTCTGACTGTCAGCGGCGCGAAGAACGACGGTGTCTTCACAGCTGAGCAGATCGGCAAGGCGATGACTGGCTTCAGCATCATGAACCCAGATCTCGTTATCTGCCACCTCGACCCAGAAGCGTCTTTCAAGATCACTATGACTATTGGCAAGGGACGCGGTTATGTTCCAGCAGACGAGAACGTTCAGCCTAACCAGGATGTTGATGTCATCGCTATCGACAGCATCTACACTCCTATCAAGAACGTTAAGTACTACGTTGAGAACTACCGTGTAGAGCAGAAAACCGACTACGAGAAACTCGTCATCGAGATTACTTCCGACGGCAGCATTCACCCAAAGGACGCTCTCAAGGAGGCAGCCAAGATACTGATCTACCACTTCATGCTTTTCTCTGACGACAAGATCGCACTCGAAGAGAACGAAGAGGAGAACGGCGAGGAGTTCGACGAGGAGGTACTCCACATGCGTCAATTGCTCAAGACTAAGCTTACTGACCTCGACCTCAGCGTTAGAGCGCTCAACTGCCTCAAGGCAGCCGATGTCGAGACTCTCGGAGAGCTTTGCCAGTTCAACCGCAGCGACCTCTTGAAGTTCCGCAACTTCGGTAAGAAGTCACTCACCGAGCTTGATGCCAAGTTAGCAAGCCTGAACCTGTCTTTCGGCATGGATATCAGCAAGTATAAATTAGATAAAGATTAATAACAGAAATGAGACACAATAAGAAATACAACTCACTGGGAAGAAAGTCTCAGCACCGCAAGCTGATGCTTTCCAATATGGCTTGCTCTCTGATCAAGTACAAGAGAATAAGCACTACTGTAGCAAAGGCAAAGGCTCTCAGAATTTTCTTCGAGCCAATAGTAACTAAGGCTAAGGTTGACAACACTGCGAACCGCCGTGAGGCTTTCGCTAAGCTTCGTGACAAAGAGGCTGTAAAGGAGCTCTTCCACGATGTTATCACTAAGGTCGGCGACCGTCAGGGTGGATACACTAGAATCCTCAAGACTGGCTTCCGTCTGGGTGACGCAGCTCAGATGTGCTTCATCGAGCTCGTTGACTTCAACGAGAACTACAGCTCTAACAAGACTGCAAGCGCAGCTGCAGAGCCTAAGAAGAAGGCTACTCGCCGCTCGAGAGCTAAGAAGTCTGCTGAGACTGTAGAGGCAGAGGCTGCTCCAGCAGCTGAGGTTGTAGAAGAGGCTAAGGCTGAGTAAATAGTTTTTTCAGATAATTTTGTATTTTGAAAAGGAGAGAACTTTAGGGTTCTCTCCTTTTTTTTGTTCCATTTAAATCGTAGAGACGCGATTAATCGCGTCTGTACAAAGTGAAGGTGAGAAATCCGTAGAGACGCGGCATGCCACGTCTGTACAAGCGAGGGTGAGAAATTCGTAGAGACGGAGCACGCTCCGTCTGTACAAAGAAATGGGGAGCCATAATTTCCACAATATTTAAAAATAATTTAAACGGAATATGTTAAACCCTGCATTGTGCATAATACGTTTGCGTTTGTATATCAACACATTATGTTTTTCAACATGTTTTTTTCGAGCAAATACATGTTTTAAAACATTTTCTATTTGTGGGATTGTTTTTATATTTGCAACAACGAATACTGCGTGCATTGCGCAATGCTCATCCCAGTGGGGATGATGGAAACAGAAAGATTTGTAAATTAATGATTTGCGCATGTAGAGACGGAGCGTGCTCCGTCTGTACAGAGAAAAAATGAATCCGGCATTTCGACTTGGTTCGACTACGCTCACCAACCAACGTTCAATGACCGGATGAATTTAAAAACGCGAGGGTGGAAATCCCGTAGAGACGCGATTAATCGCGTCTGTACGGCGAGGGTGAGAAAATGTAGAGACGGAGCGTGCTCCGTCTGCACAGCGCGAGAATGGGAAAATATGAATCCGGCATTTCGGCTTGGTTCGACTACGCTCACCAACCAACGCTCAATGACCGGATGAATTTAAAATCGCGAGAGTGAGAAATCGTAGAGACGCGATTAATCGCGTCTGTACAGCGAGGGTGAGAATTCGTAGAGACGGAGCGTGCTCCGTCTGTACAGAAAGGGTGAGAAATCGTAGAGACGCGATTAATCGCGTCTGTACAGAGAGAATGAAGAAAACCGTAGAGACGGAGCGTGCTCCGTCTCCACATACAATAGAATAAAACAATAAATATATATGTCTATGAAAGATTTTACACAGATCTTTACATTAGGAAGAAAGGCGAAGGCGGTCATTGTGGCTGCGGCATTTGCGCTTTCTATGCCGATTGTTTCCGCACAGACGCCAGAAAATGTCATGTGGGGAGACACAATCTTCTTTGAGAACTTCGGTACAGGTACTACTCCTCACGGATTCGGCTCATTCGCTGATGCGGGACTTTCTTCGCTCAATACGATTTCGTCACTTTATGTGCCTTACGTCTTCGATGAGACTAAGTGGCAATCAACCGACCCTAACTTGCAGAAAGCAGGTTGTGCTGGCAAGTACGCTTCTTTCGAGGCTGGTCACTACTCTATAGTTGATAATACCAACCGTCTCGACCAGGCTGCCACTCACGACCTCTACGGAGGTTCTTCTTGTACGAACCGTGGAAGCGCTGAGCCAAACCGATTCCTTGTGAACAACCTGAAGGACCACACCACTGGAGGCGACGGATATAACGACACTCATACAGCGGTGCTGACTGAAAGCCCTGACGTGGCTTCGGCAAGCAACGGACGATTCCTCGTGGTCAACGGTTCCACAGTCGAGGGTATGGTGTTCAAGCGCCGTATCAACGAGCTCTGCCGCGACGCCGAGTTCCAGTTCTCTTTCTGGGCAGCGCGTGTGCACTACGACTCTAACAAGAAAGGAAAAGACATAGACCTCGGTTGTGAGTTCCAGTTTGAGTTCTGGGCTGAGGATCCAGGAAACGCGATACTCGCCGACGGACTCGCTGCCGCTAACCTGAGCAGCAAGGTGGGACAGAACGTAGCTGTGTATAAAACAGCTGCGGATAAAGAAGCTGACACTAAAAGCTATGTGAAACTCCTTGGTGTAACAGACATTCACAGATGTAAGACAGCATATCTGCCAAACATGGAGGCGGAGCGCAAGACTTCAGTCTCAACTCCGAACAACTGTACAACTTCCGACGGCGCGATAGTTTACACCGACGGCGGAAGCAACAAGGCATACTACCGCGAGTTCCGCAACGCGCGCATCTATCGTTCAACCTCAGGAAGCAATACATCATACGCAACTAACGGTTCAATCGTGGTGGGCAGCAACCAGCTGAAGCCTTGTCTTGCCGACAACGGCACACAGATTACAGTGACACTTGATGATGACCTCGTGGATGGCAGTGATAACAACTACGGAACAGATTTCAATCTTTACTTTGTGGTGACAGACTATGATGAAGGCGCAGGAGAGCCTGTTGTTCAGTTCTATGCATTTGAAGGCGGCGACTACCACCTCATCTCAGGACTGACACAGGACGAGATAGACTTCACCGATACTAATATCACATCTTCTGAACTGGAAGGATATGGAGCAACAGTGACAGGCGAGACAGCAAACCTCTCTGCTTACACTGGAGCCGCAGACCAGTCAACAGTTTACAGCACAATACTTACATATAATACTAGCACCACTGTGGAGAAGAACCCACAGGCACGTTGGGAGAAGTTCACCGACAAGTTCCGACTCACAGGTCAGGACTACTGCTACATGGTGCTGCGTAACGCATACGGTAAGCAGGACCAGAACGACTTCGCTATCGACGACATAAGCTTCGTGCCTCACAACAACTTCAACATCTCTGTGGGCACTGGTACCAACTCTGCTGAGACAGCCTGCTCCGACGGTATCGTCACAGTAAAGGGTAACGTGAACATCCCTGCGGTGGGCGACATAGTGGATGGCGCTCCATTCACTGCCGCTGACCGCACAGCGCTGCTCAACTATCTGCCTGACTTCGGATTCATCTTCGAGGGACAGGAGATTTCGACAGGACTGTGGAAGCAGCTCGGCAACGGAATACCAATGCAGGTGCAGAACGAGAACACAGTGCTCGAGATTAACATACCTCTCTCGGAGTACAACCTCTACTCGCACTTCCGCATAGCAGTGTCATCTACCACTTCCGGATTCGCTGGCAAGTGTGTGACAGTGGCTACACCAAGCACCGAGCGACAGATATTCGGCAAGGCGCCGCAGTTCACCATCTCGGGCGACGATATATGCGAGGAGACGCTCGGAACAGAACACTCGGCTGTATTCAAGATAACCAAGAACCTCGGAGACGGCGAGACGGCAGCGTGCGCTAAGCCTTGGGCGGTGCGTGTCAAGCAGCCGGACGGCTCGTACAAGTGGTATATACCAGAAGTGACAGGAACAAAACCTTGATTAATAACCTTTAAAAACTTAACATAATGAAAAACGTATTTTTAGAGGTTATCAATTCAGTTAACCTCGTTAACAAGAAAATGAACGACAATATGAAGTCTTTATTTAGTAAATATATCAAACTGCTCGCGGTGCTCCTGCTTTCTATTGTAGGAGTTGGACAGGCGTGGGGTGCATATGATGTGCCGGCTAACGGGACGGTTACTTTGTCAACAAAAGTAAACAATGGAGGCCGTTTTAATGTAGAGGCATCAGGAGTTTACCATTTCCGGCTTGGTGGTGGCTATTCTTTCGAAAGTGGAAACGGAATTAAAACACAATCTAATCAATGCGGAGTTATATTCTACTTAGATGCTTCCACAGAGATTGAAGTTGGAATAAAACACACAGAAAGTAAAAATGCGCATGACGTGACGGTGCATGTTTATTCTATTCCAGAGTCTGAGTACAAACAATTTGATGACAACAAAGCAGAAGCAGCAGAAGGTGATAGAACATTTTCAACAGGTCCTACAACTTCAACTGATAATAGTTTTACGATTTCAGTTGGAGCAAGTACAGCAACATTTACAGGAACAAAGACTCTTGCAGCTGGCTATTATGCGGTTGTGCCTGTCGGATCAAAAAGTAAAACGTTTTTTAACTCGATAAAATTCACATCAGCTGCTACTAACTATACCGTAACCTACAATGGAAACGGCAATACAGGTGGTACAGCCCCAACAGATGCAAACAGTCCATACGCAGCAAGTTCTACAGTGACTGTGTTGGGTAACACAGGTTCCTTGGTAAAAACAGGATATACATTTAATGGATGGAACACAGCAGCAGATGGTTCTGGAACAGACTATGCTGCTGGAGGTACATTTAGTATTTCTGCTAATACTACATTGTATGCGAAATGGGCAGATGCTGGATGTACATCTCATGCAGTAACTGCAGCTTCAAATAACAATACATGGGGTACTGCAGCCGCTGCATCAAGTCCTGTTTGTGAGGGAAGCACTACTACTATCACCGCCACTCCAGCGAGCGGCTATCGTGTGTCTAACTGGGCAGTTAGCGGAAATGGTGCGAGCATCAGTCCTTCAGGCGCAAGCAACAGCACTACAACAACTCTCACAATGGGTACTGCTGATGCGACTGTCACTGCTACATTCGAGGCAATCCCTACTCACACAGTGACAACATCAACAGAGACTGGCGATAACTCTCAGGGTACAGTTACAGTGACACCAAGCACAGTGGCTGAGGGCGGAACAGCTACAGTGACTGCGACTCCAGCTTCTGGCTATGTGTTCGATCACTGGGTAGTAACAGGAACAGGTTCTTCAGTTGACGATGCAAGTTCTGCCACAGCGACACTCACTATGGGTACAGCTAACACTACCGTGACTGCATATTTCAGAAGTTCCGGCGGTGGCGGAGGAGGTACTTTGCCAAGTTGTGGAACAATTTCTATTGATTTCAGTGATTCTCAGTGGAGTGGTATAACTAATATAAGTGGTGATGGTTCTGTTGAGGTGCAAAATGGTATCTCGTTCAAATCGTCAGGAACGAAACCTTTTGTGGTTAACCAATTAGCTGGTACGATGACTTGGTGTAACAACAATACTTCTAGTGGAAACTATTGGTTAGCTATTCCATTGAGTATAGGTGCTGGAGACGTCGTCGTTAGTGTAGCTAATGGAACAACAGCTACTCGTTTCAACTACATGTTAAAAGAAGAGAGTAGTATCTCCTTTACTACTGGAGGTTCAGGAAGTTCCTCAACTTCTGGCTCCCCTTCTACTGTCACACTTTCAGGAAAAGCAGCTGGAAACTATACTTTATATTTGGGAAGACAAGGCTCTGGAAATACAACAGTAAAAACCATCACTATTACCGCACCATGTAGTTGTACTTCTCCAGCGAATGCATTGGCATTAGATGCAACTGCGACAGAAATAACAACTTCAGGTTCCTCTACATTGAGTGTACATGCAGGAACTGGTAATGGCGAGGCTGTTACATATACAGTGACAACCAACCCTGGTAGTGCTGGTAGCGTAACGGCAGGTGGTGTGTTCACCGCTTCTGCTTCAGGAACGTATGTTGTGACAGCGACTCAAGAAATTTCTGGTGGTGGCGAGTGTGGAGGTACAGCAACTAAAACAATTAATGTCTGCGGTGCTTCTGTAACAGCTCCAACCATCTCTGATGCGACAGATGATAACAAGGTGACAATCACTGCGGCTGAGGGTACAATATATTACACAACTGATGGTTCTACTCCTACTTCATCAAGCACAACCATAGCATCAGGTTCTACAATAACTATTGATGCAGACAAGACCATAAAGGCAATAGCAATCAATGCTTGCGGAACATCTTCAACCGTAACAACCAAGAATGTTACTTTCAACCCATGTGCTATAGAGACAATGGTTTGGAACAAATCAGTAAATCTGCCAGATGGTACAACTCCAAGTGCCCTAAGCAGTTTTGAAGATCACGAATCTGTGCTTACAGCAGAGAGAACGGGCACAGCAGCAGAAGGCTCATCGCTTAATAGTGGCACCACATCTGGTTCAATGGTGAAGATTTCTCTTGTGAATCCAGCAAACGTGATGGATTATGTTAAGTTTGTCGGAAAAATAGAGGATGCAAATCTTCAGTATTCTACTGATGAGGGAGCTAACTGGACAACTCTCGCTTCTACTAACACAGGAGGTAATGCTACTTATCAGTTGACTTCGCTTAACGCATCTTCTATTTGGCTGAAGAGCACAGGAAGTTCCGGCTTCTGGTTGCGTAACATGCAGATAAAAGTCTGCGAGGAGGCTTGTACTCCAGTAGGCGTAGGCACAGAGTTGAGCGCATCAGCTTCAGCGGCATCAGTTACTGGCGGCAGCGGAACAGTGACAGTGACACTCTCTGGAGGTAATGGCGGAACAATCGTTCCAGCCACTCCAGCAAACGGAACAATATCGGCAGTAGATGCGACACACTTCACATATACTCCAGCAGCTGTGGTTACGCCAACTACAGTGAGACTGACATTCAACCAGGCTAAGTACAGCGGCTACTGTGCCGGCTCGGCATACGTTGATGTGACAGTGAACCCATCAGCTGACCCAGACATCAAAGTCTCTAAGGGTAGTACGGAGATAGCAGCCGGTTCGTCGGTTGACTTCACAAATGTGGAGATAGCTTCAGGTGCGAGCACCACAACAACCGAGACTTACACATTCACTATAGAGGATTTCGGTCTCAACGACCTCGAGATAAGCTCAATAGTAGTGACAGGCGATGCGTTCTCAGGCGGATGCCCAGGCACTTGTCCAACAGTAAGCAACGGCGGCAGCTCGACATTCACAGTATCTACAGTGACCGGTCTCGCGCCAGGTACATATAATGGTACAGTGACAATCAACTCGAACGACCCAGACGCAGGCGAGAACCCATATACATTTAATATACGTTATGTTGTAGTGCCTAAGTACACCGTGACAGTGCAGTTCAAGACTACAACAGGTGTTGATGTCTCAGGCGCAACAGCCACAATCGACGGCAATACGACATCAACCAACCCACAGGATGTGCTTGTGGCAGGCGGCTTGCAGACCATCACTTGTACCGAGCCAACAGGATATACGTTCTCTCGTTGGCAGATCGTGGGCGGCGCTTCGTCGACTTCGCAGTCGTATGAGTTCAACGTGACAGGCGACATGACTGTCCGCGCGATATATACGGTATCAGAGTGTGAGGAAATAGCACATGCGACGGCTACTTCTTCTACTACAATGAGTGCATCTGTTGGTTCTGTTTCTGTTTCTTCGCCTTCATCAACAAGCGACCAGCCGGGTGATGGCCATGCAGTCAAGTTGAACTCAAGCGGCTATGTGGCAGTCACAGCTAAGGCAGGCTCAACTCCAATTGCCGCAGGCGATTCTATAATCGTGACAACATGGGCGAAAGGAACAAATAAGACACATGGTTATTACCTGCATACAAACTCAAGCAACGGCAAAACAGCTTCAAGCCCTACAAACTATGCAGTAACCAGAGGCGTGCTGGATGAAGATTGTATCGAGAGCGACGGAACAGTGAAAGTATTCCGTGCTTCATCCGATGCTTTCATCGCTTCGGTGGTAATCAAGCGTTGTAATGATAATCCTCCTTTGGATGTGTCAATCACTCCAGCTGACAACTCTAACAATGTGGCTGTGAGCAGCAACATCGTGGTTACTCTGCCAGCGGAATTCTATGTGGGCACAGATTGCGACAATTTGGAATATATTGATTTAAAGACAAATACGACAGCATTTACATCAGATGTCGAGGATGATATTATAGACAATATCAAGATTTACAAGTTCAACGAAGGTACATCTTCATACGACGATGTGACAAGCTCGTTCTCCGGCGCAGCTGCAGCAACAGCCGGCACAGGCGTGACAGTGACATTCACTCACAGCAGTCCGTTGAGCTACTCTTCACAGTATCGTGTCGAGGTTCAGGGTGTAAGCAACGATGAATGTGCAGTAGCTGGCAACATATCAACGTTCATCACTGGCGAGGAGCCACTGCCTCAGATCACAGTGAAGGACAACGGCGACGTGACAACATTCGCTAACGGCGGTTCGTTGAACGTGGCTAACCTGATGCCAGCCGAGGGATATGGCGATGCAGTTATAAAGATCTACAACACCGGTACAGTGTCAGGAACACTTGATATATCAAGCATGACAATCACTGGTGATAATGCTTCGATGTTCACTATCCAGAGCTGCACCGTGGGCGGCGCAAGCGATATGACTCCATCGCTGACCAAGGGCGGTGACCCAGCAATAGTGACAATACGATTCACTAAGGCTTCGGGCATGGGAACATACCACGCAATACTTAACATAGCGTCTAACTCAACAACTGACGCAGCATTCGCTCTGAACCTGATAGGTACAAAGATTGACTTCGAATTGCCATACGTATATGAGTCAGGATGTACTGACCCAGTGGCAGACCCAACTCTGGGAGTTCGTCAGGACTACACAAGAGAGGGCGATGTGCCAAGCCAGATAACAATAGGCGCAGGCGCTGAGGATTCAGGCGCTGACGCAAACGTGATACCTCACTACTCATTGTGGTCGTCGCTCGGCGGATGCTCGCAGAACGGTGAGTCAGCAATCCGTGTGGGAGACAAGAAAGAAGGCAAGGCAATCCATATCGACACCGAAGGCAGAGCCATAGGCAATATAACAGTGAAGTGGGCAGCCAACGGTCTGCGTAAGATCTCTATTGAGAATGCAGCTGGAATTCCATTCGCACAGTCAATAGGCTGGGAGACATCCAACGAGTGCCACACAACCACAGCGTTCATCAACGATTGTGAGGTTGCAGGCGGCACAGGAACAGACGAGGTTTACATCCGAGTTTATGGTCCTGAGGATGGTGCTATGGCAGCAATCAGTTATCTGGAGATCACTCCTTGTGACCCAGAGATCAAGTCATCGGCTTGCGAGCTGATAAATGTGGAGTCGGCTAACCAGCAGGCTGGAACATCATACACAGCTCAGGGTACCGACGGATTCATCGCTGTGACCGACAACTGCGGAGAGGGCGGAACATTCACTCCTACAACGCTCACAGTGAGCAACGGAGCTACAATCTCGCCTAGTGTAGGTGTGGCACAGACAATCAACGCACAGGGCTATGTGACATACGTAGTGACAGCAGCCGACGCGATGACCAAGAAGGAATACCATGTATATCCAGAGTGTCAGCCAGTGCTTGACAATGGCAACTGCTACGCAAGCGAGATAACAATAAACCCAACTAACGGCGGCGACATATATAAGACAACAGGCGAGGATAAGAAGATAGCCGTAGTGGCTACAGCTTCCGACCCAGCGACAGCCTGCGGTGTGGTAATGATCGATGGAAATGCCAATGGTGCTAACCATACAGTGCACTATCTGTCAGAAGACGACATACCAGAAGACGGCAAATATACAATCGAAGGTCCTAAGTCTGTATGTATCGGTTCTGTAGGAACATATAGAATCATTGACGCTCCAGAGAGTAACAACCCAATCTACACTTGGTTCCTTGACCATCCTAACGAGGCAGGATTCGCAGTCGTAGGTAGCGAGGTGACTCCAGCGTCTCTCGAGTCAGAACTCGAGTCTAAGTTCGGAACACTTGACCCAGGCGAGTATTACGAGCCTCAGCAGATAGGTGAGGTGCTCAGATCGGGTCAGTTCGTGACAATGACTGTTCATACAGGAGGCACAGACAAACTCGTGGATATCTACAACGGTCCTGAGCTGAAGCTTCTTGCTCCAGACCTCATCGAGGACGGCGAGGTTAGCGTGGCACTGTCATTGAACTTCGACTTTGAGGATACGAACTGCCGTCTGCTCTCAGGTGTGGCAAGCTACTCAATCAAGGCGACAAGCCGTTCGGCAACACCAATCGTGTCAGTCGATGCAGGCTGTGCCGACGAGAACAACAGATTGGTATTGACAGCGAGCCAGGGAAGCGGAGTTGACGTTATCGAGGCGACTAAGCTCGACTGGACATTCAGCGACCCAGATGTGAACATCCTTGTGGCTTCCGGCAACTCGGTAACAGTGAACATCGGTCGTGGCGCTCCAGACATAGAGGCAGTGGTAATCGCATCTAACGGTTGCGGTACAACAGATCCTAACCCAACTCCAATAGCAGTGCCTTACGGTACGCCAGCTACAACATGGATTGGTAAGGTGGATAACAACTGGAACAACCCAGACAACTGGACACGTCAGGTGCCAGAGGCTTGTACAGACGTAACAATCGCAGCGGTAGGCGAGACAGTGACATTGCCTAAGGGCGGTAACACAACAGTATCAACCTACCCATCGATAAACGGCAGCGACGAGGGAGTCTGCGACGAGATAACATTCAACCGTGGCGCAGGTGTCAAGGGACTTGAGAAACTCTCTTACCGCCGTGCATACGTGAAGAACGCTTACCAGAGAAACAAGTGGTACACATTGACCAACCCTCTGAAGGAGATGGTATCAGGTGACTACTACTTCAACGGTGTGCCTCTGACATACATGAAGAAGTACGACGCTACTCACTCAGTAAACGGATATACTTACACTCAGAAGTGGACTAAGGATTACACCGAGCTGACAGAGCCGCTTGCTTCAGGACAGGGCTTCGCTTATCAGGTGACAAGCAGGAACATGAGACAGGTGGACAACCCATCGGCAGGCGACCAGGAGGTAATCTTCCCAAGAATGACGGTGGACAGCTTGCTCATCACTGAGCTGCATAAGTTCAACCCATTAACAGGTAATTTGTTGTCAAAGGCAATCAACCTGACTAAGACAGAGAATGCTTACAGATTCGCATTCGATGGTGCATCAGTATCTGAGGGTGTTAAGACACCAACACACTCAAGCTATCCTGAAAACATCCAGATGACGTTGACAGGATCGGCAGGTAACCTGTCGCTGATAGGTAACCCAATGATGTGTCACTTGGATCTTGGAGCATTCCGCACAACGAATGCAAGCGTGATCGAGAATCAGTTTGTATTCTGGAACGGTGAGACGAACCAGAGTGTGGCAATCAACACTGAGGGAACAGTGGCAACAGCAGCGCCAGCAGCTGGAACCAAGATAGCTCCAATGCAAGGCTTCTTCGTGAAGAATGTTGGCAACGGCGGTACGCTGAACTTCAACGTGGCAAGCCACTTCACAACAGACGATGCTGGAGGTTTCAAGTTGAGATCGGCTGACGCATCGAGCGACGGAACACTCTACGTGACTGGCAACGACGGCAAGACAACATCTTACCTGTCAGTCAGAAAGATTGAAGGCGCAAGCAACGGATTCGCAGAAGGCGAGGATGCCGAGAAGATATTCAACGCATACGCTGTGAGTGAGATAAGCACTCTGGCAGGCGGAGTAGCAACCGACATCAACCACTTCTCGGCTCTGCCATACGAGACACCTCTGGCAGTGAACACAACGGCCGACAAGGATACTGTTGACCTGACATTCAAGGGCGCAGAGAGCTTCGAGAATGTGAACGTGACACTTGTGAACAAGAAGACCGGCGAGGAAATCAACCTCAAGGACGAGAACAAGTACAAGTTCATCTTCACTAAGGACGAGGCAGAGACAACGCTTGTGCTGAGATTCGCTTCGGACGAGGAGATAACAACCGACGCCGAGCAGGCAGAGGCAGATGCATCAGGATGCGATGTTCAGATATTCACTAAGGGTAACAACACTGTGAGAGTGATGAGCTCAAGCAGCAACCAGATACGCGAGGTGTCTATCTACGACGCAGCCGGCAAGCTGATAGCCAAGGAGGTGGCAACTGGCAACGGCGTGACCGTAATGGATAAGGTATTGAACGCAGGCGCAAGAAATGTGGTAGTGACAGCCGTAACAGACAATTGTGTTAAAACTGAAATCTTGCAACTGAAATAATGAATAAAAACGTTGACAAAGCATAGATATTAATAAAAAATATCTATCTTTGTCAGCGATTGTTAAGTAGTGTTTAATTAGGCTCTTAGGAACGCTTTTTGCGAGCAATGTTCCGACGAATTGAATTAAAAATGAAACGATACATATCAATAATATTAGGAATATTGACTTCGCTGTCCATCAGTGCGGCTAACTTCCCTGTGGAAGGTTTCAGCGGCGATGGCTATGGTGATTTCAATGTCGAGGATTACGGTTCTGATGAGGTAGGTGCTGATGTTACTCCTTCGGACAATGTCGAGGATCTTGAAATTACCGTTACATGCTCTAATGGCGAGACAGAAACT
This sequence comes from Paludibacteraceae bacterium, assembly GCA_017937025.1. Lineage (GTDB taxonomy): Bacteria > Bacteroidota > Bacteroidia > Bacteroidales > Paludibacteraceae > UBA4363. Next base: position 252,841 of record JAGBEJ010000005.1, read on the forward strand.
TTGGTTGTTTTGGCTTGGTCTGATCAGGCTTATAATGAAGGTGATGCTGTATTAGGGTCCATCACTGGAACTTTGTCTGCAACAGCAAAATATGATTTGCACGGAGATGAGGTTACCATTTCTTATCCAGGCTATCTGTTTCTTGTTGACGGCAGTGGTTACTTGAAGGCTTCTACCGAGCAAGGTGGATTTGACGGTTTCATATTCAAGATGCCTCTTGAGGAGAATTTAGCCGTGGCTCTGATGCTGATAATGATGGCTGCTGCTTATGGTGTGTTCCGTCTTAGAAAAAAGCGCACAGAATTGGCTTAAAACACTATTTGTAAAATGAGATATGAAACTCCGCTCTGAAAAGGGCGGAGTTTTTTGTGCTTTTGGGGAGACGTTGCACGCAACGTCTGTACGGAGAGTGGGGGGATCCATTGAGACGTTGCACGCAACGTCTGTACAGAGAGTGGGGGGATCCATTGAGACGTTGCAAGCAATGTCTGTACGGGGAGTGGGGGGTTACAT
>JAGBEJ010000006.1 GCA_017937025.1 Paludibacteraceae bacterium
ACCGTGGCCGACGCTGACTCGCTGTGCTTCAGCCAGGCATACCTCGACGTGTTCATGGACGAGCTCCGTTTGCCAAGCATGGTAGTGCCTAACGAGGTGACCGAGAGCTTCGGCGACCGCACGCTTCCAGAGGAAGGCGCCAGCGGCGAGCAGGCTAGCGTCCAGAGTATCCTGGGCGACTACACGCTCTACATCTTCGACCGCTACGGCCGCAAGGTGGCCGAGGAGCGCAACCGCGGCTGGCAGGCTGACGACATGCGCAAGGAGGACGCCGGCGTATACTTCTACGTCATCGAGAGCAAGCGCGCCGACGGCGAGAAGGACCGCATCCGCGGCACCGTAGAGATAATCAAGCGATAACCACAAACCCAAAGGATAAAACAAAACCCAAATAAAAGAGATGTCAAAACGCATAATCACCACCGCTCTTAGCACGCTTCTGGTTCTGTCCGCCCACTCGGTTGACCGCCAGTACATGGACCAGGACCTCAAGGCCGCGTCCATCAACAAGGGCGTGAACGAGAACTCAATATCCTACTACAAGGACGGCCAGCTTCTTATCTTCAAGCCCAACCCCAAGAGCAAGAGCGACAAGCCCGAACCGTTCACCTGCACGATAAAGCCGGACGGCGACCTGGGCAAGCCCAAGTACTCCAAGGAGCTCTCCAAGCTGAACCTTGCTCCCGGCACCGTGGCCTACGACAGCGTGAGCAACGTCATGTACTTCTCCCGCTACACGAGCCAGGAGCACGACTACGCTCTCTACCAGACCGGTGGCGGCGCGAGCGGCAAAGGCAAGTTCGCGAGCGTCGAGAAGATGCGCATCGACGGCGTAGGCACCGAGCGCGGCAAGGAGTCTTTCCTACTGACCGCCGGCTGGAACTACCGCGTCAAGGGCCTGACCGGCTTCCGCAACCCATCGCTGGCAAAGAACGGCACGCGCATCTACTTCACCGCGCGTCTGAACAAGCGCAAGAACGGCAACCTCGGCTCGACCGATATCTACTATATCGACAAGAAGCCCGACGGCAGCTGGACCTATCCTCAGAACGCCGGCAAGGGCATCAACTCCTACGGGCGCGACGACTACGCGTTCTGCCTTGGCGACACCGTGATGTACTACACCTCGACAAGAAAAGGCAATGTCGACATCTACAAGTCGTACTTCATCAACGGCGAGTGGATCAAGGGCAACAACCTTCCAGCGCCCTACAACAGCCACGCCAACGACCAGAACCTGATCGCAAACGAGAACACGCTTTACATGATAAGCAACCGCGACCCCAAGGGCCACGACGACATCTACCTGTTCCGCCGCCGTCCCGACACCGCGCTTATCCCTACGCCAGTGCCGATTCCGGCCGAGCCTGAGCCCGACCCAATCCTCGAGGTCCGCAAGGACTGGAACTTCGTCCTGTTCTACTTCGACTTCGACAAGTCCGTCTTGACTCAGCAGTTCCTGGACCAGTTCCACGAGTTAGTGAACGAGATGAAGCAGTTCCCTGGCGAGACGTTCGAGATAGCCGGCCACTGCGACCAGCGCGGCTCCGACGCGTATAACATGAAGCTCAGCGACAAGCGCGCCAAGTTCGTTCGCAAGATGCTGATAGAGGAAGGCTTCCCCGGCAGCAAGCTCGTGACCAAGGCGTTCGGCGAGAGCGTTCCCGTCGTAGCCGACCCAAAGAGCGAGGACGAGTTCCAGCTCAACCGCCGTGTCGAGGTGCGCATCCTTCCGCGAGTTAGCGCGAGCGCGCAAGACACCGTACGAACCAGCCGGGACGAAGCCGAGAAGCAGATGCCCGCAGATTACAAGATAGACGACACAAAAGCATCTAAATGATGAAAAGGATAATCACAGCCATATCGGCAGCCCTGCTGTCCGTGAGTCCCCTGTTCGCCCAGCATGAGGTAGCGCCCTCACTGACGAGCCAGGTGTTCTCCCGTATCAACTTCAACCCAGCCGGCATCGGCAACAGCAGCGACCTGAACATCTTCAGCCAGTCGCGCATGCAGTGGATCGGCTTCGGCGACGGCGCGCCCAAGTCCACCGTCCTTAATGTCCACTACTTCCACGAGAACTGGAAGTCGGGCTTCGGCGGCACGTTCACCTACGACCAGATCGGTCTCGGCAACCGCTCCCTGACCGCCAAGATAGCCTACTGCTACAACCTCGACCTTAGCGAGACGATGCTTCTGTCGTTCGGACTCTCTGGCGGCGTGAGCCAGTTCTCCAAGGACTACAGCGAGGACAAGATGACGCAGGAAGCGTCTTCTGCCGGCATTGTTCTTGAGAACGAGAGCAAGCTGAACCCCGACATCGACCTCGGAGTCGAGTTCTCCATGCCGTACATCATGGCTGGCGTCAGCATTGTCCACATCGGCCAGACCGAGGACGTGACAACGCTCCGTCCGACGATGTCTTACTACGGCTATGTCCGTGGCACGATACCTTTCAAGGACGACTGGCAGTTCTCCCCAAGCCTGCTGTACGCCCATTCCGGCAAATCGACCGACGTCATCGACCTCGGCTGCATGGCGTTCTACTCCGGCTTCAGCATGAACGACCTGATGCTGTGGGGCGGTCTTAACTTCAACTTCAATATCTTCACCAACGCCCCTCAGACCGCTCTGATGATAGGCGGCGAGTGGAAGGTCGTCCGTCTGGGCTACGCCTATGAGATGGGCTTCGGCGTCGGCAACTACAACACGCACGAGCTTGTCCTCGGCTTCCGCATCCCGACAAGCTCCGGCAAGAGCAAGTATAACAGCGCAGCCAAGAAAAAGAAGAAATAACGTAATAGCATACGCATAAAAGATGACAGGCGGACTTCGGTCCGCCTGTTTTTATTTGAATATCCCCTGAGCGTACTCAAGTCTGGTCACTGAGCGTAGTCGAAGTGCCAGGGTGCATTGTTTTTTGTGCTAATGTCATTTCGGCTCCGCTCAATGACCGGTTTTGTTCTGCACCCTGTAGTTCGGTAGTTCTCTAACCCAGCGAATCCGAAGCATACCGAAATGAGCAATTATTATTGCGTTTTTGTAAAGACGGAGCGCTCCGTCTCTACGATTTTAAGGTTTTTATTCCTTATTTTTTCTTCTTTTTGCCTTTGACAGCAGGCTTTGCGAATCTTCTCTTTACTGCGACAGCAGGGAACGCAAGGCAAAGCACAAGCGCGATGATGCCGATCCAGTCGCCATGCTTAGAGTAGAAGGTTGTTTCATAATTGAAATTGACCGTGCCGTTCAGAGTGCACTCTGTCCACCAAGGCGCTTGGCTTATGATGTCACCTCGTTGGTTTATGAATACCGAGAAACCTGTGTTTCCGCATCTGACAACGTCTTTGCGGTTTTCCACGGCTCTTATTTGTGAGAAACGCTTGTGTTGCTCTGGTCCGATTGTTCCGTTCCACCATCCGTCGTTTGTTATTATGAACAAAGCTCCTGCGCCGAGTTTTGAGAATTTTGAGCAGTGTTCTCCGAATAGAGATTCGAAGCATATTGCTGTGCCGTAGCAAAAGCCATTGGAGTTGAATACCGTCGGTTCTTTCTGCTTTCCGTAGCTGATGTTTCCGTGTCCCAATTTGCTCATTATGTAAGTGGCGAAGTCTGGTGAGAGTTCCATGAATGGCAGATACTCAGTGCCAAGCACAAGCTTGCCTTTCTTGTAAACCTGTACGTCGCTGTTTGATATGGCAAAAGCGGAGTTGTACATCTCGTAGTAAATGTTGTCGCTGCCATCGGCAAGCCTTGCAGAGCTTGGTATTTCTGCATCAACGCCTTTAATGTAATATTTCATCATTTCGGCGCCGGTGATGCAGGTCGCGTTTTTGTGGTAGTTAATAATATCGTTATGTATTTTCAGCACCATCGGATTTTCGGTTATGTTGTTCTCCCAAATGTTTCCTGCTATGGCAGTTTCAGGGAATACAATGAAATCGATAGTGCTGTCTGCTGCTACATCAGCCATGTATATCATTTTGCTCAGCTGGCTGTTTCTGTCGGTATTGAACTTCACTGTGTATGGGTCGATGTTAGGCTGCACTATGGCCGTTTTTGCGCAGCAAGCTGCTTTTTCCTCATAGTTCTTATACATGACGAGCGATATAAGCGCAGGAATAGCGGCGACAGCCACAGCTATCGCACCATATTTTGCAATGTGTTGTCTTGGCTCTTTGTTTATTATGGTTTTAGAAAGCAGGAAGAACAACACGTTTGATGTCAGTACCCAGACAGTTCCGCCTAAAACGCCAGTGTATTCGTACCATTGAATGTTCCATGCATCGCCGTTGAATACAGACACGCCGCCTATTATAGTAGGGAAGGCAATGTTTATATTGTAATATATGTATTCGAATGCAGTGAATATTATCACGAATGATGCGTACCCCCACTTTTTGCCAAGATTATTCTTTGTTAATGAGAATAGAACGCATACCAAAGAATATAGCAGTGAGTTTATGGTAAAATATAGTATAACCCAGTGTTTCAACAATTTGGTTAGCCATAGTGTAGAGGCTATGTCTATGGTCATAAAGCAAATGAATGCGCATCCGAAAACCTTGAGGTATTTATGCTTGTTGGATGACGAGAAATAATCTTCAGCCCAAAGGAAAGGCACAAGCGAAACTAATGGAATGAGTCCGGAAATGTTTAAAAACCAAGGAGAAAGGAATAAAAAGCCGCTTATTATTGATAGAAAAAGAAAGATTATAGCCTTCATGATATTGCACACTTTTGTCTTTTTTGAGTAGTAAAAACGTAAAAAAATCGTACTTTTAACTTTGTGACGTTCTTAAAATATCTATATTTGCCCCGATTTGTAAAAATAGGAACAAATAGTAAAAACAACAAATAAAGAATTATGAAATTAAGAAGATTACAAGCAACGGCAATCTCTTTGCTATTTAGTCTTGGAACCTTTGCTGTTGGAACTGATGGTTCTAATGGAAATGCGGAATTGAAAGCTAGCGCAACTAAGGCTACAGTTGGTGAGAATGTTAATCTTACAGTAACGGTTAGTGGTATCACTGATGGCGAAGGAACTGGCTCTAAAGGAAAGTGCGTATATTCTGTCACAATACCAAGCGGATTAACTAAAGTGTCAGGGACCAATAGCTCTCAGACACTTACGGGTTCGGGTGGCAATAAGACTTATGACCATGGTACATATACAACATCTGCAGTAGGTAAATATACTTTTGGTATAAATGTTACTACAGGAACAACCTCAAGCAATACTTTGGATGTTTATTTTTGTCCAGCAGCACCTGTAGCTTCGGCAGCGACCAATATTACAAGCAAGGGGTTTACTGCCAATTGGAATGAAGTGAGCGGTGCGACATATAAGGTTTCTTTATATAAAGGCGAGCAACTTATAGATACTTATAATTCAAATGAGACTTCCTATGATTTTTCAGAACTTGAAGCAAATACAACTTATGAGTACTGTGTGAGCTCTATAGTAAATGAAATAGAGTCTGCGAATCCTTCTCAGAAAATGTCTGTTACAACATTAAAGCCTATTATTACAATGACTTCAGTAAGTGATTTGGAAACTTACGGAGATCAATTGACAGGAACATTTATTGTTGATTTGCTGAACGCAACAGAATCGAAAGTTGTTCTTGCTTTGGGTGGTGATGGGGCATCAGCTTACACTATTAGCCCTACTGTTGTTAAGACATTCCCAAGTGAGGTGACATATACGTTTGCGCCATCTTCTGTTGGTACGTTTGACGCAACAGTAACGGCAACTTCTGCAAATGCAGATAATCAAGTGTTGACGATTAAGGGTGTTTCAAAAGAAGTAGTAGCTCCAGTTTTACAAGAAGCAACAGAGATAGAAAGCTCAGGTTTTACAGCAAATTGGAATGCTATAGAAGGTGCTACAGGATACATATTAAATATATATGATGCGAACGGAAACGCGGTTGACGGATATGAAAATCTTGAAGTCGGCAATGTGACTACTTTTGTGGTTGATAATATTGCTCCAGAACAGACATATACGTGCGATGTATACGCTGTTTCTGGAAATAATAAGTCAGAGAAGTCAAACAAGATACAGATAACAACTCCTAAGGGTGCTGTTGTCACATACGTTGCTATAGGTGAGTTTGAGACTCCAGCAGGAGCAACAGCGGAGAAGACAATATATGTTGATGGTGTGAATCTGACTGGTGATGTAACTGTAAGCCTTGATGGCGATGCAGCATTCTCAACTAATGTAAGCAGCATAGCTACAACAGAAGGCGCAGCGAATGGCGCGGTGGCTATCACTTTTGCACCAACTGTGGTTGGAGCATATTCTGCAACAGTGTCATTGGCTACAGCAGGAACTAAGACAAAAACTATCAATATCTCAGGAAAGGCATTGCCAAGCACAGTGACAGCACTTGCTGCAACTGCAGTATCGGAAAACGGTTTTACTGCAAATTGGGAAGGTGAAAAGGGAGCAACATATGTTGTGACATTAGTAGATATGGATGGTGTTGAAAAGAAGATAGAAACGACAGGAACAAGTTATGTGTTCACAGGTCTTGAAAGTGGAGAAACTTATACATATACAGTTCAGATAAAGGAAAATGGGCTGTTGTCATATAAGTCTGCAGAAATCACGGCGACAACATTATCTGCTCCTTCGGTTTCAGTAAACGCAGGAAAGACTGGGGTTGCATTGACTTGGAACAAAATAGAAAATGCGTCAAATTACAAAGCAATCTTGTACAAGGATGGTGAGTCTATTAATACATCAACTACAACAAATTGTTCTGTATCTTTTGATGGCTTGACAGAGAATACAGAGTATTCTTATGAGGTTAAGGCTGAATATAGAAATGGTTCGGAGGTGTCTTCTGGCGTGAAGAATTTTACGACTAAGTCATATAATGTATATGGACAGCAGATCGGGAATAGTGATTTTGAGGCATGGGATAATGAGGGAAGTAGTAATGCTGAACCTTCTAACTGGAGTTCATTCATGACATTGTCGCCAGATTTCAGCATGGCGAATCAAGCAATGGGACAGCAAGTTAAATCAAGCGCTGATGTTCGTCCTGGTTCTGCTGGTAAAAAGAGCGCACGTATATGGTCAAGGGATGTTCTATCCATTGCGACAGCGCAGGGTAACCTTACAACAGGTAGAATCCATGCAGGTTCTGCAACAGCCGATGATGAAACAACGAATTTCAATCGTTCAGAAATTGATAATCCTAATTTCAGTGAAGTGTTGACTTCTAGACCGGACTCAATGACAGTTTGGGTTAAATATAATGCGAGCGACAAAAAACAGAAATCTTCTATATCTGCATTTATTCATGATAATTATGCAGAGTTCCAAGACCCTCTTGTCACTAAATGTAAGAGTCATGTAGTTGCACAGGCGGCATTGGAGTATGGAGTAACAGGATGGGAGAGAAAGTCTATACCATTCAATTATGCTTCGTATGCTTCAAATGGTGTTGATCCTAAATTCATTCTTGTAACATTTAATAGTAATTCAACTCCAGGCGCTGGCGCTGCAAATGATGAAGTGTATATTGATGATTTGCTGTTGATTTACAAACCTACATTATCTATAGGTTCTTTGTCGAAAACACAGTATGAGCCAGGAGACGTTATTTCATTGCCATATACAATAGAAGGAACGATGTCTCCATACAACTTGAACAAGGCTGCAAATGTTGTTAGCTTGGAGCTCTCAGACGCAACAGGAAACTTTGATAATGCAACAGTTCTTACATCCGTGACAACTGATGAAAGTGGAACGCTGACGGCACAGCTCCCTTCTACATTGGCTGATGGTAACTTGTATAAGTTGAGAGTTGTTACAACTAACTATCCAATGACATCAGATGCATCAAATGCGTTTGTTGTTAGAAATGTTCCTGCAGATGTTGTTGCAACAGAGGCAACAGATGTAACTGCGGTTTCATTCAAGGCTAACTGGGAAGCAGCAGCAAATGCTCAGAGCTATGTTCTGACAGTGAAGAAGGCAAACGGTGATGTTCTTAAGACAGTAGAGACAGCAGAGACGACTGCTACAATCGCAGGTCTTTCTTCTGAGACATCATATAGCTACACCGTGAAAGCTGTAAATGACTACTTGACATCTCAGAACAACTCAAACGTTGTGACAGTGAAGACTGCAGGTGGAGGTAGCATTTCGTACGACGGCAAGACATCATTCACTGGTGTCGCGGGTGGTCAGGCACAAAATGCAACAATCAAAGTGACAGGCGTAGGTTTGATAGATGTAATACATGTATTGAAGAGCGGTTCTGCCGACTTCAGCATCGGTGATGTAACAGAACTTAATGCAGAGGGTGGCGTATTGAACGTTACTTATAATCCTTCTACCGTAGGAGTACAGACAGCAAGCATCAAGTTGAGCTCTAAGCTTGTGAACCCAGCAGTGACAATAACACTCACAGGTACAGTACTTCCACAGACAGTGTCAACGGCTGAGGCGACAGACGTCACAATGAGCAGTTTCACAGCTAACTGGAATGCTTCTGCTATTGAAGGCGCTAAGTATGTATTCACATTGTATAATGCAGAAGGTGTGAAGATTTCTTCTGAAGAGGTTGACGGAACGTCTAAGACCGTAACTGGACTTTCTGCTGCGACTACATACTCTTACACAGTGGCAGTAAAAGTTTCTGGATTGACTTCTGAGAAATCTGCTGCACAGAATGTAACAACAGTTTCGATTCCAGTTATTAATAGCTTGGATGTAACTTCATTGTCATTCACTTCTGCTTACACCGTGGCGTCAGATGCACAGAAGATAACCGTAAGCGGTAGCAATCTGCAAGGAAACATTACTGCGGCAATAAGTGGTGATAATGCAGATATGTTCTCTTTGAGCGCTACAGAACTTTCTAATGGTGATGAATTGTCTATAACATATACACCATCATCATTCGGTTCGCATAGTGCGACACTTACTCTGTCGTCAGTCAACGCTGAGTCTGTGACACTTGACTTGAAGGGAACTCCAACTTTGGCAAAAGTGGAAGCATTGCCTGCTACTAATGTTACAGAAAACGGATGGGGATATACTGCAAAATGGAATGCTACTCCAGGTGCAACAAAATATCAAGCAACATTCCTGTATGATGTGAATGGTGAACCAACTCAATATATATTGCAAGATTTGGATGCATCAGTGACATCATACGATGTGTATGCAAGAGCATTGAGAGATAAGGTTAACTATTATGTGATTAAGGCGTTTGCAGGTTTGAATAACGAGTATGAGTCTAAATCAGACACAATAGCAATTTCATTGATCAAGCCAGCAGCAGTGGCAGCTTCAGAAGCAACAGACGTTACAGAGACAGGCTTCACTGCGAACTGGGAAGCATCAGAAGATGAAAGCGTCAAGTACATACTGACAGTTACATCAAATGGTGTGGAGGTTTCAAAAGATACACTTATTGGAACATCTAAGGCAATAACGGGTCTGACAGCAGGTACAGAGTATTCTTACACTGTTTATACATTGAACGTGGTTGGATTGAAGTCGGCTAGCGCATCGAATGCTGTGACTGTGACAACTACAGCAAACGAGGGTGGCAATACTAATCCTTCTGATGATCCAGAAACCCCAGAAGATCCTACAACTGCGGTAAGCGAGAACTCAGCAGCTAAGCTGACAGTATATCCAAACCCAGCAGTAAGCGTGATAAACATCAGCGGTGTTGACGCTAAGTCGGTAAGCATCTACAGCAGCACAGGCGCGCTGGTAGAGGCAACAGCCGAGACTGTAATCAACGTCAGCGACTTGGCAGCAGGATTGTATCATGCAGTGGTAGTTGACAATAACGGTAAGAAGTTTGCTAAATCATTTATCAAAGAATAAAAAGAACATACCTGTTCTTAAGACACAAATGTATTTGAGCAAATAAAATAATTAGGCGATACGCAGTAGAACAGAAATGTCTATTGCGTATCGCTGTGTTTGTGAGCATACAATAAAAACAACAATAAACAACTAAATTAAAAAGACAGACAGATGAAAAAAACGATTGCTGTTTCGTTGCTTGCGTTGTCGATGGCATCATCTGCATTGGCGGAGAAGGTTGAAGGATTTGTCTATGACAAAGACAACAACGAGCCGATGATTGGTGTCACCGTGTCGTGCAAAGTGAACGGACAGGTAAAGGGAACTGTGACAGACATTGACGGAAAGTATTCTTTGGATATACCAGAAGGAAGTACTTCTTTGAACTTTTCATTCATGGGATATGAGGCGCAGAATGTGCCTATTATAGTGGAAAGGCAGAAAGGCTTCAAGGGCAATGTCTATATGGCTCAGGTGTCAACAGACCTTGACGCAGTGGTTGTCAGCGCAGGACGTTATGAGCAGAAACTGAGCGACCTGACTGTGTCAATGAATGTATTGAAGGCGGCAGACATAACCAAGAACAGCCCTTCGGACATAAAGGCGACACTGAATAACACCAGTGGTGTGGATGTGACCGACAAGCAGCCTTCGATACGTGGAGGTAGCGGATGGACATACGGAGTGGGCAGCCGTTGCTTGATAATGGTGGACGGAATGTCGATACTTTCTCCTGCCGGTGGCGAGATAAACTGGAACGCAGTGCCAATGGAGAATATCGCGCAGGTGGAGGTGATGAAGGGTGCGTCATCTGTGCTTTACGGTTCTTCGGCTCTCAATGGTTTGATAAACGTGAGAACTTCGCGTCCAAGCATTGACCCAACGACGAGAATAAACATGTACATGAGCATTTACAACTCGCCAAAGAACGAGGACTATGTGTGGTATGACAAGAGATTCTGGAAGGAGGGCGCATATCATGTGGAGCCATTCTTGAGAAAGACATTGTTCTCGGGTATTCGTAATCCGATGAGCGACGGTATAGACATCTCGCATGAGAGAAGAATCGGAAACGTTGATGTTACTGCAGCCGTGAACCTCTTCACTGACGAGGGATACAAGAAAGGCGGCTACAACAAAAGAGTGAGAGCGGCAGCCGGCGTGACATACTACAGCCCTAAGATAAAGGGAATGAACTTCGGATTCAACACCAACTTCCTGAGCACAGAGGCAGCCGATGCGTTCCTTTGGCGTTCGGACAAGGCTCCATACGAGCAGTCGCCATTGGCAAACATGGCTCGTCAGACAAACGAGTTCTACTTCGATCCTCAGTTCACATATCACGACTATGACCGTGGCATGATGCACAAGCTGAGAGGACGTTTCTATACATCTGCATCGAACATCAACTCCGAGGCAATCGATAAGAACATATCGGAGATTCTCGATAATATGGGAACAAACTATGAAGCCTTAGCTAAAGATGTTCAGCAGATAGTTACTAAGGTTCAGGCAAAGAATCCTAATTTCGCAGGTCTTGTGGATCAATCGGATTTCTCTGCTATAACGGATATGTATAATATATTGTCAGAAGTGTATCCGGATGTTAAAGTAAATAAGATCACAGGTCTTGTCGCGAAGATGCTTATTGGCGGCTTGACACCAGAAAATATCTCAGATGGAGTTACAGCTATCAAACAAATCGGCAACAAGTATTTCCCTAACGCATCTTCAGCCGACTATGTTGACCTGATAGCATGGGCTATGGCTAAGGGAACTCTGCCAACAAGCCTTAATGCAGTGATACCTATCGCACTGAACGAGGTGCTGAATAATGGAAAGCAGGAGCAGGAGAGACTGAAAGACCCAGACCGTGTGGACGATTACTATCTCGACTACCAGTTCAGCAAGGAGTTCGGAAGCCAGAACACCCTCACCGTGGGTGCGACATACGAGCACGTTTATTCGTTGGCAGAGACTTCTGGAACACACCACAGTGACAACGCCGCTCTCTATGTGCAGTACGACGACAAGTTCTTCGACAAGCTGAACCTGTCTGTCGGCGGACGTTTCGAGTACTACCGTGTGGATGATGCGAAGAAAGAGTCGGAGACCGATATTTTTGGAGTCAAGATTCCTGTTAAGCCGGTATTCAGAGGAGGTCTTAACTATCAGGTGGCTAAGGGAACATTCATCCGTGGTTCGTTCGGACAGGGTTATCGTTATCCTTCAATTACTGAGAAGTTCGTGAGAAAAGACATCGGTGGTATCGGCGCTTATCCTAACATGGACCTCAAGGCGGAGAGCGGCTACAACGTAGAGCTCGGTATTAAGCAAGGATACAAAGTGGGCAATGTGAAGGGATTCGTGGACATGGCAGCCTTCTACACAGAGTACAAGGACATGATCGAGTTCAGAATCGGACTCTTCAACAACAACGCCCCTTACACATACATCGACAACCTCGCACAGGTGCTGACAATACTCCAGAACGGCGACATGCTCGGAATCGGAGCTCAGTTCTACAACGTGAACAATGCGCGCATCTACGGTGCCGAGGTGAACTTCAGCGGTATTTGGGATATAACTTCAAAGACAAACCTCATGTTCAACGTCGGTTATGTTTACACAGAGCCAATAGACGTGGACTACAAGGACATAAACGCAGTGGAGGCCGGTTATACCGACCCATTGCAGATGAAGCAGAAGAGCAATACTTCGAAGTATCTGAAGTATCGTCAGAAGCACTCGCTTAAGGGTTCGCTTGACCTGACTTACGACCGCTACTCAATCGGTACAAGCATGACATGGAAGAGCAAGACACTCGCTGTTGACTATTTCATGGTTGACGAGAGAGACAAGGAGAATCCAGACGTTATGGATTATGTAAGAAGCATGCTCTTCGGCGACCTTCAGGGATATTGGGAGAGAAACAACAAGGGCTACTTCGTTCAGGACCTTCGTGCGAGCGTTCAGATTACCAAGGGAGTCAAGGTGATGGGTATCATCTCAAACCTTTGGAATAAGGAGTACAGCACACGTCCTATGGATATTTCCCAGCCAAGAACATACACACTCCAGCTGGAGGCAAAGTTCTAAGCAAAGCGATTAATCATATAAGCAAAGCCTGAGTGAGAACTCGGGCTTTGTTTGTTTTTTTGAGTCATTCTGGTTGCTGTGGCTCGACAATTTTTGGTCACTGAGCACCGTCGAAGTGCACCAACCGTCGAAGCACCAATGTCATTTCGGCTTCGCTCAATGACCGGCGCAGACTACTTGGCGTAGCCGAAGCACAAAAAAGAAAGCCGTCACCATTTTCATGATGACGGCTCGCGGAAAGTGGGGGATTCGAACCCCCGGAACGGTTGCCCGTTCGCAGGTTTAGCAAACCTGTGGTTTCAGCCACTCACCCAACTTTCCAATATCTTTTGATAATCGTCGGCTTTGTACTGAATTTGCAAAAGAAGCGTATCTCCCTTTTGCGAGTGCAAATATAGGAAAAGTGATTCTAACTTTCAAAATAGTTGTTTACTTTTGTGGATATTTTTTGCAAAGCCCGTAATTACAGATTCTGATAATGAACAAGACTAAGATTTTAATTCTCTGTGTGTGCGTTCTCGCTGCGATATTCCTGTCGTTTATGCTGCTGCCTGCAGTGTCGGTGACCGAAGGCGAGAGCGAGGAAAGACTCTATGTGGAAAACGGCGACGTGAATGCGCTGCTGGATTCGATAAACTCAAAGGAAAGCATAAAGTGCGACTTCACCCTGTCGATGGCGATAAGGCTGACAAGCGTGTTCCGCACATTCAAACCGGGTAGCTACGTGCTGGAGGACGGAATGTCAACAATGAGGCTTGTGAATAAACTGGTGAAAGGCCGTCAGGACCCGATAAAACTGACATTCAACAGCGTGAGGACCAAGGAGCAGCTGTGCTCAAGACTCTCGCAGCAGCTTATGCTCGACAGCGCCGACATAGCCAATATGCTGAGAAACGATTCGATACTCAAGGCTTACGGCATGGACACGCTGAGCGTGATGTCGATTTTCCTGCCAGACACTTATGAGGTTTACTGGAATATAAAGCCGAATAAGCTGATGGACAAGTTCCACAGCGCCTACAAGGCATTCTGGACTGCAGATCGCAAAAACAAGGCCGAGGCGGCTAAAATAACGCCTTTCCAGGCGACTGTGCTTGCGTCGATAGTTGACGAGGAAAGCACATACAAGCCTGAACTGCCTGTGATAGCCGGACTGTATCTCAACCGTCTGCACATAGGCATGAAGCTGCAGGCCGACCCGACAGTGAAGTTCGCGACTGGCGACTTCTCTTTGCGCCGCATCACTCTGGAGCATATAAACGCCACAAGGAACAACCCTTACAACACATACACACACATCGGACTTCCTCCGGGCATGATAAGGATACCGGAGAAGTCAACCATAGACGCGGTGCTGAACTACGAGCACCACGACTACCTGTTCATGTGCGCCAAGGGCAACGGCGAGAAGGGGCATAACTTCACGGTCACTTTCGGCGAGCATAAGCAGAACGCGACTAAGTATCAACAGCATCTTGACAAGCGCAACATACATTAAGCCGTGGAGCTGTCATTTATCAGATTAATAGACTATATCGGCACGTTCGCTTTTGCTATAAGCGGGCTGCGCATGGCTGCGATAAAGCATTACGACTGGTTCGGCGCTTTTGTCGTGGGACTGGTGACGGCCGTGGGCGGCGGTACGCTCAGGGACTTGTTCCTCGGGCAGACACCGTTCTGGATGACCGACGGCAGCTATCTCGTGTGCACAGGCTTGGCGTTTCTTTTTGCTGTGGTCTTCAGAAAGCAGCTCTTTGAGTTCAACAACACGTTCTTTGTGTTCGACACCATAGGCTTGGGGCTTTTCGTCGTTGTGGGATTTCAGAAGACCGTTGACGCAGGCTATTCGCAGTGGCTCGCCATAATTATGGGAACGATAACCGGTGCTGCCGGCGGTGTGATAAGAGACGTTCTGCTGGCTCAGGTGCCGCTGATTTTCCGCAAGGAGATTTATGCGTTGGCATGTGTCGTCGGTGGTCTTGTTTACTGGCTGTGCAACATTATCGGCTTTGGCGGAGTTATATCGCCCACGGCGGCTGCGTTAAGCGTTATTCTGACACGATTCATCGCCATGAAGTACAATATCGGTCTGCCTCTTCTTACAAAGTATGAGGACAAGAGCGAAGAATAGTAACTCGTTTTTGGGGGAAATAAAAAAGGCTTGCTCAACAGCAAGCCTTTTTTTTTAAATATCTCGTCTTTTATCTTATGTCGATAACAGGTATCTCGTCCTTGTCGTTGTAGTAGAGGTTCTCACCAGCCATACCCCAGATGAAGGTGTAGTAGTATGTGCCTGCTGCTGCGTGCATTGACCACTCTGGTGACATGATGGCCTGCTCGTTGTGCAACCATACGTTACGGCTCTCCTGTGGCTCGCCCATAACGTGAGAGATGGTCTGCTTCTCAGGCAGGTTGAAGTAGTAGTAAGCCTCGATGCGGCGACCGTGTGTGTGAGGTGGCATGGTGTTCCATACAGCACCAGGGTTGAGCTGTGTCAGACCGAGCTGCAGCTGGCATGGTCCCTCCTCAAGTACGTCGTTGACGATGAGCTTATATACGGTACGGTTGTTTGCCTCCTCAGTAGTGCCTACAGGTCCCCATACGGCAGCCTTCAGCGAACCCTTACGACCGTCGAGTGTAATCCACTGTGTCTTGTAGTGCTGGTGTGCAGTAGCTGAGTTAAGGTAGAACTTAGCTGGCTTAGAAGCGTCCTTTGAACGGAACTCCACTACCTTGTTTACGTCCTTGTCCTTACCGATGTGTCCGCGACCGATATAGAGAGCCTCCTTTGGAGAGAGGGCATACTCCTTGCCGTCAACGATAACGAAGCCGTCACCCTCACCGCAGTTTACGACACCGAGCTCACGGTTGTAGAGGAAGTACTTCTCCTTGATGTTCTTGTCAACGTCAAGACCGAGCTCCCAGAAGTTCTCCAGCTTCAAGGTCTTGTTTACTGGCATAGCACCACCGAAGATGAAGCGGTCATAGTGTGAATATGTAAGCAGTATAGAGTCTGCCTCCATCACCTTCTCCATGACGAAGCGCTCGCGGAGCATCTTTGTGTCATAGTGCTTCACATCCTCAGGATGACAAGCTGTCTGGAACTTAACGTGCTGAGCGCCTACGAAACGGTCTGGCTCAGTAGCGTTGGCAGAGAGCGCGAGGAGTGCAACTCCTGCAACGGTTAGAATTGTTTTCTTCATTTCTTGAATTTTAAAGTTAGATTATTTGTTTTCGTTGTTTTCTGCTTTGATGGTAGCGGCAGCGGCTTTCTCGTCCTTGATGATGGCACGGCGGTTGAGCAGCATGAGCGCCAATGCGATGACAGTGAGTATGCCAGCGCCGATGTACTCTATTGAGCATGCTCTGAAAATCACCCATCCGAACAATGACGAAGCGAAGTCCATGCTTCCTGCGAGGAAACCTTCAGGAATCTTGGCTGCAGGGTCGGCAGTCGCGGCGAATACGGCGTTGGCAGCCTTGGTAAACGCAGGTGCCATGTCGGTCACGAAGTAAAGCCCGATTGTGAGCGCCACTAATCCGATTATGTATGTCTTAACGACGTTGCCCTTGGTGAATGGCAGTACGATAGGGAACAGGTAGAACAGTCCTGCCAGTGAAGCCAAAGGAAGGAATTGGTTGCCAGGCAGCACAACTGCGATTATCAAGTAAGTAGGGATAAGGAGCAGCGTAACGACGAGAGTCGTAGGGTGTCCGATGACTAGCGCTGGGCTCATGCCGATGTGCACCTTCTTGCCGTTGAATTTCTTGTTTACAAGTTCCTTTGTTTTCTCTGAAATAGGCATCAGACCGTCGATGAAGAGTTTTGTGATTCTTGGGATGAGCTCCATCACAGCGCCCATTGTTACGCCGAGGAACAGAATCTTCTTGATGTCAAGCTGTGCGACTGCGCCGATGATTATGCCGACGATAACACCCAGCACGAGCGGTTCGCCCAGCACACCGAACTTCTTCTTAAGTCCTTCAGCGTCGATGTCGAGCTTGCTGAATCCAGGTATCTTGTCTAGCAGCCAGTTGATGCCGACAGCGAATGGCGCGAAGCTCTGGCAGAATGGCTGCGGAATGGAGATGCCGGAAAGGTCGTAGTGCTTCTGGAACTTGTCGGCGGTGAGGTCGGCTGCCACGAGAGTTATAATGTAGCAGATGATGGCTGCGAAATATCCCCAAGCAAGGCTCTCGCCAGACAGGAAATATACAACTGCGCCGATGAAGGCGAAGTGCCAGTAGTTCCACAGGTCGATGTTCACGGTTCTTGTGGTCTTGGTCAGAAGCATCAGGAGGTTAACGCCTAGGCAGATTGGGATAATCAGCGCTCCGACGGCAGTGTTGTAGGCGACTGCGGCAGCGGCAGGCCATCCCATGTCGAAGACCTTGAGCTGAAGGTCGTAGAGGTTGGAGATGTCGGAAAGCGGACCGCCGAAGTTGTTGGTCAGCAGGGCAGTCACAATGCCCAGTCCGACGAATCCGACTCCCACAAAGAGACCGGATTTCAGCGCTTTGCCGAAGTGCATTCCGATGCACAGTCCGATTACAGTGAAGATGATAGGCATCATTACAGATGCTCCAAGACTGATAATGTAGGCGAAAACGCCTGAAAGTGCGTCACCTGCGGACGCCGTGATTAGTGTCAAACTCATTGTTTATATCGCTTGTTTTTTATACGTAAACGCAAATCTACCTTTTATTTTCCAAACGGCAAAGGTGCAAATCCGCTTATGGCGTATGCGGCCGCTGTAAAATAAGGGATTTTAATAAATGGCTGGAATGGAATGAACATGACTTTTGCTACATTTGTAATCCGATTGCGTTTTCAGCATCTATGCCTTGAAAACTAGCAGCGATGCGAGGAAAGGTGGCAGAGTGGTCGAATGTACCGCACTCGAAATGCGGCGTACGGGGTAAACTTGTACCGGGGGTTCGAATCCCCCTCTTTCCGCAACGGATAAGGCTTGCAGTTCTATGTGAGCCTTGTTTTCATTATTAAAAAAGATACGGCTTTAATATATGGCAGGACTTGACAATCTGAATGAACAGCAGGGGTATGCGGCGACCTACGACGGCAAGCATCTGATGGTGATAGCAGGAGCCGGCACAGGAAAGACGCGTACCATCATCGCCCGTGCGAGCTACCTTATACGCAAGGGAGTGCCAGGAAGGCGTATCTTGATACTTTCGTTCACACGCAAGTCATCGAGGGAGATTGTCGAGCGCATAAAGTCGCAGCTCAATTCAGGAGCGGTGGACGGACTGTCGGGGCGCACGTTCCACTCGTGGTGCATGGACATGATAAAGAACAACCCGACAGTGTTCAAACAGCACGACTACACCGTGGTGGACGAGGACGACCGCATAGCCGCCTTCAAACTCATCTGCGGCAAGAACTTCAAGGACAAGGAGCACAGGACGGTTAAGCCGGAGTCTATTGTCGAGGTTTACTCATACGCCGTGAACGCCATGTGTCCGCTGTCCGAAGCCATGAGAGTGAAACTCTACGACAACGCGCCGAAGGAGGACGAGTCGGCGCAGAAATCCATAGAACTGAACAAACCGCTATACGCCGACGTTATCAAGAAGTACATCGAATACAAGCTGGAGCGCCGATACATAGACTATGACGATATACTTTCGATTGTCGCCAAGGGGTTGAAAGCCAATGACAAGGCGCGTGACTTCATATCCTCTAAATACGACCACATACTTGTGGACGAGGTGCAGGACACCAATCCGCTCCAATACTACCTGCTGTCCAATTTCTACCAGAACTGCCATTTGTTCTGCGTGGGCGACGACGCGCAAAGCATTTACGCCTTCCGTGGCGCCGACTTCAAGACGATGCACAACTTCACCAAGATAGTGCCCGATTCCAAGCTTTGCCACCTGACCAAGAACTATCGTTCCACACAGCCGATACTCGACTTCGCCAACTGGCTGCTGTCGTCGTCGCGGCTCGACTACGGCAAGAATCTGGAGGCTATTCGAGGAAACGGAATAAAACCCTATCTCATACACTGGGACAGCGAGCAGCAGGAGGCGAACGACATAGTAGACAAAATACAGTCTTCAATAGCCGAGAAAGGCTACTCATACAGCGACAACATGGTGCTGTCTCGTTCGCTCTTCGGACTGAAAAGGGTGGAGGCGGTCTGCATCGAGCGCAAGATTCCTTATGTGGTGTACGGCGGCACAGGACTGATGCAGTCAAGGCATGTGCGTGATGTCGTAGCGCCACTGCGCATAGTGTCCAATCCGAAGGACGAGATTGCGTGGATGCGTTTCCTGCAACTGTGGAAGGGCATAGGCGACGTGACTGCTACCAAGGTCATAAACTGCATACTCGAGGCGAAGGACTTGAAGGAGTGCGTCGAGATGCTAAACACAATGCACATGCAGAAGGAGATTGCTGCCACTTTGGCTAATATCGCCGATTTGCAGTACGACCCGGCGACGGCTATACTGAAGGCCTTGCAGGTCATGGAGCCACGCATGAAGGAACTTTACGGCGACGAGTGGGACTGGCGCAAGGAGGACTTCAAGGTGCTGAGGGAAGTGGCGATGGACACGGGCGGAATCTCGGAATTCGTGGCGGAGTACGTTATAGACCCTAAGCTCGAAACGACGCACAAGGAAGGTGAGATACCTGACGACTGTGTGATACTGACTACGATACATTCTGCCAAAGGCTTGGAGGCCAAGGTTTGCTATCTCGTTAACGTCTCGACATTCTCGTATCCGACACGCAGGGCGATAGCCAACGGCGAGGAGTCGGTCGAGGAGGAGCGCCGCTGCCTTTATGTGGCTGTGACGCGCGCCAAGGACGAGCTGTACATCTATCGTGACGTGCATTCAATACACGCGACGGGGCAGTACGCCAACGATGACGAGAATATGTATTTCCTGAACGGTCTGCCGGAGTCGCTTGTGCAGACCGAGGTGCTCGGCGATTTCAACTGGACAATCGACGATTCCACAGGTTATTCTGGCGACCAGATTGACGACTCTGTGAACGACGACTTCGACTTCACTTAGTCTTTGGTCTGCACCGGCAGCCTGACCCACAGCCATCTCGGGGCCAAACTCCACAGCGCGGTCACGATTCTGTAACGCCAGTCGATGACGCAGACTCTTTTCTGCTTCTCAATGGCTCTCACGGCTTCTGCCGCCACCTTGTCCACGTCCATCTGCAGCGGGTAGTCATGGTTGTCGTCCAGCAGGGCGGTCCTCACGAATCCGGGTCTTATGTCGGTGAACTTGATGTTCAAATTCCTCATTCTGGCGAGCTGGTCCAGAGCGTCGATGTATGTGTTCTGCATGCGCTTGGTGGCTGAGTAGGCTGGGGCAGAGCCGAGTCCTTTTGTTCCGGCTATCGAGGATACGACAGCGATATGTCCTCCGCCTTTGTCGGCAAAGTATCTGAACGCCGCCGACACCATGCGCATGAATCCCGTTCCGTTGGTTTCGCAAGTCTCTGTCTCAATGCGCGTTTCCATGTTTTTGTTCTGTTTGCCTATGCCCGCCACGTTCATTATCACATCTACGCCGCCGTTCTCGTTGATTATGTCTGTCAGCCGGGTGTACGCTCCGTCCTCGGTCACGTCGATGCTGGCTGTGGTTATGAGGTCTGGAGCCTCGTTTCTCAGTTCCTCCAGTTTGTCGGTTCTTCTCGCTGTGGCTATCACTCTCCAGCCTTTCTGGGCGAATATTCTCGCTGTGCTGCGTCCTATGCCTGATGAGGCTCCTATGATTATTATGCTTTTCATGTGTTTATATGTTTCTTGCAAAAATATGATTTAAAATATCTTTTTCATACATCATTTGCTTTTTAGTCTCAAGTGTCTAATTTTGTCATGGTAACTTTTTGTGAAACCAATAAAAACTGATTGCTTTATGAGAATGACAGGCAGACGAGAGAGCAGTAATGTGGACGACAGGCGAGGCATGAGCGGCGGCAAGAAAGCCGGACTTGGCTTGGCTGGAATAGTCGTCGTGGTGGTCATCGCTTTGTTTACGGGGCAGGATCCTACGGCCATGCTCAGCCAGATGGGCGCGGCGGAAACGCAGCAGACCGAGGGCAGGACCGAGTTCACCGAGGAGGAGCAGCAACTCGCCACATTCTCGAAGCAGGTGCTTGCCGGCACCGAGGATGTTTGGACGGCGGAGTTCAAGAAGATGGGCAAGACCTATCGCGCGCCTAAGATGGTGCTGTTCACTAGCAGCGTGCAGACAGGATGCGGCGGCGCGACTTCGGCTGTCGGACCGTTCTATTGTTCGGCTGACGAGGCTTTGTATATCGACCTTTCGTTCTTCGTGGAGATGAAGTCGAAGCTCGGAGCCGACGGCGATTTCGCCTATGCCTACGTCATAGCGCACGAAGTCGGACACCATGTTCAGCACTTGCTCGGAACGCTCGATGAGGCTCACTCGCAGATGAGGAGCATGAGTCAGAAGGAAAGCAACCGCATCAGCGTCCGCATAGAGCTGCAGGCCGATTTCTATGCCGGCGTCTGGGCTTATCACGACAACAAGATGTTCAACTCCATAGAGGACGGCGACATCCAGGAGGCGATACATTGCGCCGAGGTCATTGGCGACGACTATCTGCAGAAGAAGGCGCAGGGCTACGACGTGCCGGAATCGTTTACTCACGGCCGTTCGGCGCAACGTGAGAAGTGGCTGCGCAAGGGACTCACGACGGGCGACATATCGCAGGGCAACACGTTCGCGCTGTCGGATGCGGAATTGTAACGCGAAGCGCGTGAAAATAAAAAAGTCAGGCTCGGGGAGTCTGACTTTTCTTGTATTATGACAGAAGGTCTTATTTCAAGATCATCTTCAGTATGCTTTCTATCATTGCCGGGTCGAACTCTGTCATCATGTCCACTACGCCGTTCAGCAGTACGTTCGCGTTCTGTGTCGTGCCGTCGTTGTACTCTATAGTCAGTGCAGGTATGCCGTTCTGACCTTCCTCGATGTTGAGTTTGCCCACGTTCCTGCCTGCGTATTCCACATTCATGTCGAGCAGTCCGTTTATGTCGCTTGGTGTCGGTCTCTTGCCTTGCTTTACTAATTCGGCTAATGCTTTTGCGTCGATAGCGCCGGCGAGTGTGAGCCCGTTGTTCGACATTGTCACCACGACGTCCGAAACCGCATCCTCCAGAGCCTCCTTGTTCTCTGGCACATTGAATCCCGCGCTTATCGAGATTTTACTTTGGGTTGTCTCGTCCACAGATGTTGTCGTGAATGTGTATGCTTTCTCAGAAGTTCTGTTCAGTGCTGTCGTCGTGGCGATAGGTTTTGTGTAGGATGCGACCTCTACGTTCTCAGGCATGCCGTCAGCCGAGTATGTGGCGTTGAAGTTCATGGTCGCGAGTCTGGCTCCGTCCTTTGTGAAAACCGCGCTGGTGGATGTCGGCACGTATGCCGTGCGGCCGTCTATAGTGACAGCTTTGTCGGTGTATCCGTTTACAGTGACGTTGCAGTTGTTCTCGGAACTGAAGTTCGACGGGAACGATAAGCTTATGTTCTCGCTGGCTGATGTGGTCCATTTACTGCTCTCTTCGTCCCAGACGTAGCTGCCGGTCGCGGCTTGGTAGTTGAATCTGCCGTCTTTGGTCAGTTCTTTCACATCGAATACGTTTCTTGCTTCTAACACTGGTGGCAGTAAGGACAACACGAATTCCTTGTCGGACACTTGCGCCATGAATCCGTCGGGCGACATTGCGCTCGCGACCACTCCGGACATGCTCTCCATTGCTTTGCCGATGTCGTTTCTCTCCTCCTGTGTCGTCGTTCCGGTGTTGGTGTTGTCGTCCTTGTCGTCTTTGCTGCAGGCAGTCAGACCGAGAGCGAAGCTTGCGGTCATGGCCATAGCGAGGTATGTCAGTTTTTTCATATCTTTTTGTATTTAAACACTAATGACAAAAATAGGCTTAAAAAAAAGAAACACGAAATTAATCTTGAAAAAAAGATAATCTCGTGTTTCCAGTGTCTCGTGTGTCACGCCGGCAGGATAATTCTTAATGATATTATTAAAATAAAAAACGGAACTCGTAAGAGTTCCGTTTTGCATTTATTGTGGGGGCTTTTAATCTTATGATAATTTATAGTTGGCTATACTTTATTACCGGTCTAATAGGTAATCCCATACAACGTTCTTCTCTATCATCAGTATCAATGAAATCTTTGTAGAAAGTTATACAACGTGCAAAGTAAGGTTGTGTGCTTGTGTCAAGATCTTTTGTCCAGTACTTTCCAACACCTTCGCCGGCATTTATGTTGCTATCTGTAGTTTCATCATTACGTTCGCCTGCATCTGGTAGAAAAATATGAATATCGTAAAGAGAGTATGATGAAGATGGGGTTTCTCCGTTTGCAATGAGTTTTCCTTTGTCGAATGTGTATTTCGCTTTGTAAACAATGTAGCCAGAGTTACCTGTTGATTTGTAATTGTTAGTCCAAACCCAGTAGCAATTATTGGCAAGTTCTACAAACTGTTCGTGAGTTGGGGTTGTCCATCCGCCACTGTTGTATGGTTTTGCTGCGTCATCAATGGTTAATAATTGTGTTTTGTCATCTGTGTATCCATTGTATCCCATTGATGACAAATAGCAATACTTTGTCAGCGTGTTGTATGAGCCATTTGAATATTTGTATGAGTTCCATTTGAATGATTTTTTGGAGGTGTAATACGTTTCTCCCCATGCATAATAATCACCTGCTTGTCCTGGTGCATAAGCTCCTATGTTGGTAGTTGCCCATAGCGTTTTGGATGTAAGTCCTAAATCAACGTAATAATAATCACCTTTTTGCCCAGTATAAGTGAAATATTCTGGCGTTGTTTTTGAACCGCTGTTTGAATTGTTGTTTCCGTTACTTGTGTTGTTGCTATAATTGTTTTTGGTTGGATAGTTCGGTTCTTCTTTGTCATCGTCATTACACGATACGAATCCGATAGCTAATACACATGAAAGAAAAATGAAAAGTTTTTTCATAAGTCTGTTTGTTTTTAGATTTAACATATGCTACTTTGTGATGAGTTGCAATTTCAATGTTTTTATTTGCAGCAAAAGTAGCGATACAAAAAACAGCTATCAGAGTTTGTCAATGTTGACAAGTACGGATGGCTGTTTTGGCTTTTTGTTTATTTAGAAACTGTAACTAAGACTCAAACCGTTGCCTTTGGCATTGAGTCTGAATTCAGAAGTCGCTCCCTTTTTCTCTATGACTGATTGATTGTACACGTTTACCGACTTGGATATATTTCTTGAGCCTTTTACAAGGAGAGGTATAGCAACGATGTCTAAAACGACTCCGCATCCTAATAGGGCAATAGCAACAGAAAGATTTGTTACAGAGTTTGGGTCGATGACTTCAGCGATAAGTCCTCCTGCGGCACTTACAGTTCCTAACGCAAAGAAAGTGTAACCCAATGTTTTCTGAGTCTTACCTTTATCAAAGTAATCATAGGCTTGAGGGTTGTTGACTTCGAGATAATCTCCGAACTGAGAATAGGTGATCTTGTTTCTGTTTTCATCAACAAGACTGGAACCGCTTCTCATTACAGTGCCTTCAATTGTTTGTGAAAATGCACCCACTGTAATAATCTGGAGTAAAACTAAAAATGCAATTCTTTTCATATCTTATAATTTTTGTGATTAGTAAACTGGCTGCAAGATAATCAATATTATTATATAGATAATTGAGAATATTATAAAAATATTTCTTCCTTCTGTCAATTGATTGTAATTTAATCATATATGGAAAATGAAAAATTACACATCGGCAGAATTGTTGAAAGTGCTTTTAAGAAAAGCAATTTGACAAAATCGGAATTTGCACGCCGTCTTGGCGTTTATCCACAAAATCTGCAGAGAATGTTTGAAAAAGATGACTGGCTTGTATCAAATTTGATTAAAGCCGGCGATGTTCTCAATGTTGATTTCTCTTTTGTGATGAAGCCGTCTGGCGGTTTGGGTGAAAGCGAGGATGCTCGTGAAGTCCTTTTGCAGATAAAGCTCTCGCAGTCTGAGGCGGAACGTGTTTTCGCGTCGCTCGACGATAAGACCATAGGCGACATCGTGCTTCGTAAGTAATCACATATTGCAGTCTGCAACTTAGCGCCGCATGGACATTTCCTTGCGGCGTTTTCTTTTTGTTTGGGCGTTTTGTGGCTTGTCAGTTTGCGTTTTCTGAAAAATCTTTGATTTTATGTTGTACAATATGTTTGCGATGTGCTTAAAACTTAGTCTGTTTGGGCGTTTTGTGGATTATTGTTATTATATTTGTCTTTTATATAAAAGGTTTTATCAAAAGTCATGAATCAGATTTATACAATTTCCTACAACCTATATACCCCAAACGAATCCGGTGAGGAAGAGTTTGTGGAGTCTACAACAACTGAAAATCCGCTGATATTCTGCTCTGGAATAGGGATGCTCCTTCCTAAGTTCGAGGAGAACCTGTCCAAGTTCGACGATGCGTTCGACTTTGTGCTGGCTAAGGAAGACGCTTACGGCGTTTACAATGCCGAGCTGCTCAAGGACGCTCCACGCAACCTTTTTGAAACCAACGGAACACTCGACGAGAAGATTTTCTTCGTGGGCAACATCGTTCCGCTGATGGATGCCGAGGGACGACGCTTCAACGCCAAGGTGGCTAAGATAGGCGACGACCAGATAACTTTCGACCTGAACCATCCGCTGGCAGGCAAGGACCTGCACTTCAAAGGCTCGATAATAGACGTGCATGAGGCGTCGGATGCGGAATACAAGGCGTTCACCCAGCCTCATTCGTGCGGTGGATGCGGAGGCAGTTGCGGCGGTTGTGGAGAAGGCGGCGACTGCGGCTCGGACTGCGGTTGCGGAGGATGTAATTAATCAAGAAAAGAAGAATCAATGTCAAATACGATAGGTCACATATTCAGATTAACGTCGTTCGGAGAGTCGCACGGCGAGGCTGTCGGCGGAGTCATTGACGGCTGTCCGTCCGGGCTGCTGCTCGATGTGGCGGAGGTGCAGATGGAACTCGACCGTCGTCGTCCGGGGCAGTCGGATCTTACAACCGCCCGCAATGAGGCAGACCAGGTGCGTTTCCTTTCCGGACTGATGGACGGATACACTACGGGCACGCCTTTGGCTTTCGTGGTGAACAACAATAACCAGCACTCAAAGGACTATTCGGACATAAAGGACTTGTTCCGCCCTTCGCATGCCGACTACACATACCAGATCAAGTACGGCATCCGCGACCACAGAGGCGGAGGGCGCACGTCGGCGCGCGAGACGATTTCGCGTGTGGTGGCTGGCGCTGTGGCTAAGCAGGTGCTGTCGCAGATGGGCGTGCGTGTTTACGCATACACGTCGCAGGTGGGTGGCATAGCCTTGGACAAGGATTACAAGAAATATTCTCCTGAAAAGATAGAGACGAACGCTGTGCGTTGCCCCGACGAGGCGAAAGCCGAGGAAATGGCCGCGCTTATCCGTGAGGTGAAAGCCGACGGCGACACGATAGGCGGCGTCATAACCTGTGTGGCTACTGGTGTTCCTGCCGGCTGGGGCGAACCGGTTTTCGACAAGCTGCATGCCGCGTTAGGTTCGGCGGTGCTGTCGATTAACGCCTGCAAGGGGTTTGAGTACGGCTCCGGTTTCGATGTGGACAGCCGTGGCTCGCTGGTCAATGATGTGTTCGTGGTGAAAGACGGCAAGGTCACAACCAAGACCAACAACTCCGGCGGCATACAAGGCGGCATTTCTAACGGACAGGACATTTATTTTCGTGCTGCCTTTAAGCCTGTGGCTACAGTGCTTAAGCAGCAGGATACTATAAACAAGGATTTTCAAGAAACCAAGATAACAGTGCATGGCAGACATGACCCGTGCGTTCTTCCAAGGGCGGTGCCTGTGGTTGAGGCAATGACGGCTATCACGCTGCTTGACTTTTATCTGCTTTCTAAATCAATAAATAGAAACTCATGAGCTTGAAACTTAAGAAATGGGTTGCTATAATTAACCCTAATGCAGGAAAAGTCGCTGTACAAAGCGAGTGGATACACATACAGCAGGCTTTCGCTAAATACGGAGTGGTGGCTGTGTTTGTCTTCACCGAGGAGGCAGGGCAGGCTATTCCTATGACGAAGGAACTTATAAGAGAAGGCTATCGCAATATTGCCGTGATAGGCGGCGACGGAACGTTGAACGAGGTAGTGAACGGCGTTATGCTGTCGAATGTTGACCCGAAGGAAATCACTCTGGCGGTGATACCGAACGGAACGGGTAACGACTGGGCGCGTCATTGGGGCATAGACATAGAGAACTACGAGAACGCTGTGGCTTTGCTTGTGAACGGCGATGTCTGCTCTATAGACATAGGCAAGTGCACCTACATGATAGAGGGCCGTCCGGGCGAACGTTATTTCCTGAACACGGCCGGCATGGGCTTCGAGGTTAAGGTGCTGCAGAAGACCGACAAGGTGAAGAGGATGCTGAAGGGACACAGCAGAATATACGGACTTTCGGTGCTGTACAACGCTATGTTCACACGTTCGCACAACATGACGCTTGCGTATAACGGCAACACAGTGACAAAGAAGATTTTCTCTTTCAACGTGGGCAACGGACGATACTCGGGTGGCGGTTTCGCGCAGAATCCGACGGCTTCGGCCACTGACGGCTGTTTAGACGTGATGATAATGTCTGAGCTTTCGTTGAAGAAAGTGTTCCTTGGTATAAAGTATCTGTTCACGTCGCGCCTGCTCAAGCATCCGAGCGTCAAGAGCATAAGGACGGAGAAGCTTGTGGTGTCGGCGGCAGAAAAGCCGTATGTGGAGGTGGACGGTGTCGTCATTCCTTCGTCATGCCCAGTCACTTTCAGTGTGGCATCTCAGGTCATTAACTTCGTAGTTCCGCAGAATTCATCAAAAAAATAAAAGATATATGATAAGCATAGATAAACTGAAATATACTGACAGCGGCAATTTCTTTCTTTTGGCAGGTCCTTGCGCAGTGGAGTCTGAGGAAATCGCATTCCAGACCGCCGAGGAGCTTGTGCGCATTTCCGACAAGTACAAGATTCCGCTGATATTCAAGGGCTCGTTCAAGAAAGCAAACCGTTCGCGCATCGACTCATTCACTGGAATCGGCGACTTGAAGGCGCTGAAGATACTGAAGGCGGTGGGCGACAAGTTCGACATTCCCGTCGTGACCGACATACACAAGGCGACTGATGCCCAGATGGCAGCCGAGTTTGTCGATGTGCTGCAGATTCCTGCGTTCCTGTGCCGTCAGACCGACCTTTTGGTGGCGGCAGCCGAGACAGGCAAGGTGGTGAACATAAAGAAAGGGCAGTTCCTTTCGGGCGAGGCGATGAAGTTCGCCGCACAGAAGGTTGTGGATGCCGGAAACAACAAGGTGATGCTGACAGAGCGAGGCAACTCGTTCGGTTATCAGGACTTGATAGTCGATTACACGAACATTCCGGCGATGCAGGAGACAGGCTTTCCTGTGGTGCTGGACATTACGCACTCGCTGCAGCGTCCGAACCAGACATCGGGCGTGACAGGCGGCAACCCTCAGATGATAGAGACGATAGCGAAAGCCGGCATCGCAGTCGGTGTCGATGGCATATTCATGGAAACGCACCCGGAGCCTTCGAAGGCGCTTTCCGATGGCGCGAATATGCTGAGGCTTGACTTGGCAGAGCGCTTGTTGTCGAGACTCGTTGCCATAAGGGCGACAGTCAATAGCTTTAAGTAAATAATAAAACGGTTCATATATGGTCAAAGCATTCAAGTTAATGGTCGTGTCTGTGTTATTGTCGGTGCCGATGATAGCGCAAGCACAGCACATAGTCGAGTCGCGCTCGATATCATGCCAAGGCAGACATGATGGCGAACTGACATTCGTACCGGCCGAAGGAAGAGATGTGGCGGACTACACCTACAGCTGGAGAGATGCCGGCGACAACATCATCGGCACGGAGTATTCGCTGAAGGCGTTAGGTGCCGGAGTCTATAAGTTGGTTTATACATACGGCGGTAGTTCTACCACCATTCAGTTTACTCTTTCGGAGCCTGGTGCGCTGCTTGTTAATCCAGTGGCGACAAGCAACACCAACTGGGGCGCGACTCCTGATGCTTGCTCTGGCTCTATATCTGTGAATCCGTCGGGCGGAACAGCGCCTTATTCGTATGTGATATACGACGAGACTGCCAGAACCACAGCGACGACCAGTTCGATAAGCAATGTGCCTTCAGGATGGTATTCTATCACGGTGATCGACTCAAAAGGCTGTGAGGTCTCTACGAGAGTTCAGGTGGAGGACACGCAGCTGACCGAGACCGTGGTCGGCAATCAGGTGGGCGACACGACGTACACATGCTACAAGGAGACTATCGGACAGAACGTCAACCCTTCGACTTCGGACAAGTATCCGGTGAATGTCAAGTGGGACTACGAAGACGTAAAGACGGCGTATTACTACGTCATGACTCAGGCTCAGATGAACGCAGTGCCGGGGTATGACCAAGAGAAGGTTTCTGTGGTTGACTCTACAGTCAATCGTCTCGGCGAGATGGTTTATGATACCACATCGTTATACAAGGTTGTTATCTCAAATAACATCGACGCTCCGGTTATTGTGTTGTACACCACAGCGTTAGTGTCGAAGACTGATGATAAGCCATACATACTGACCAAGGACCTTTCGGACATCAAGACATTCAAATCGGTTATAGACATTGAGGGCAACGCTTATCTGCGTATGCTGACACAGCCTTCTTCATCACTTTCGCAGAGCGAGCTTCTGCCTGGATTCCATATCTGCTATTACTGGACTGCAGACGGATGGGGAGCCAGAAAGGCATGGGACATCGTGGCGCCGCCTAATCCAGTGACATTGAATTACACCAAAGTGTCAAACAACTGCTACGGCGACCTTAAGGGACAGATTCGTGTGAACGCGCAGGGCAGCTGGCACGATGTGTACAAAACCACTCGTTTCACATTGCAGATCTCAGGACCGAACACCAACAAGTCTGCCAGCAATACTTTGGAGCAGAGCTGGTCCGGACTTGGCGCCGGCGTTTACACCGTCACAGCAACGGACATTCACAGCTGCTCGCGTTCTCAGACTATAGAGATAACCCAGCCGGATTATCCGATAAACATACTCTTCAGCACCAACAACCAGAAGATGAGTCTTTCCAACTTCAATCAGAATGACTGCCCATGTGTGGTTACTGGCGTGAAAGACTCTACATTCTCAGGTGGAAGCGTCAGCACTGCGATATTCGAGGCGGCTCCAGGTGCGCTGAGGTATCAATGGTCATTGGTGACACCGACAGCCAAGACGCCTGCTATGATTTATATTGACAATTATCAGGTGTCGTACAGCCAAAGCGATAACGGCTCTGGCACCGTGACTTCGGTGAAGATAAACGGAGATACGTTTGACAATCCAGACTTGGCTACAGGACAGGCACTCGGCAACGACGCGATAATCCAAGCCTACAATTCGCTGCAGGCGCAGACCTCAGGCTCGTCGCTGAAAGGTCTCATGCCTGGACTTTACTCGCTGAGAGTGACCGACAGCAAGGGTTGTGCAGTGCGTGACACGGTTGTCATAACACGAGACAGCAACGACAAGAACGCCGAGGACACGTCCAGCGACTGTCTGTATAATCTCGTGACTCCAAACGGCGACGGTTTCAACGATGTATTTGACCTGACCGACATAAGCTGCGGATTCAGAATGAAGTGCAACATCTTCGACATCAACGGCAGAAAGGTGGGAACAGTGAACAAGGATAACGAGAATGACTATTCCGGCACATATTCATGGGATCCGTTGAATGATTCGTTCTGCCCAGCCACGGGACAGACGTCCACTTACACGGCATTTATACACCTATATAATGACGCAGGAACTGTGGCGGACTATGCGCAGTCTTTCAGTGTGGTTTTCTATAAGTAATCCTATAGCTATCTGCTTATGAAAAGAAGATTCTTAACATTATTGATACTGCCGCTTGCGATTATCGGTTCGGTGCAGGCGCAGCACAGAATGTGGGGCAACCCCATCGGACCTTATGCCTACAACCCGGCAGGAGCCAATGTCAATGACATGGGGGAGATTATAGCGTCTTACTATATGACGTACGTCGATGCGAAGCAAGCACCGCAGGGCGCGTTGCTGCTGGGTTCCACATCGCTGCCGTTCGACAACATGGGCGCCGGATTCCGGTTTGATTATGAGACTGGTGGCGTTATGAAGAATATCATGGCTGAGGCCACTTATGTATATAAACTGAACATCGGAAGGCAGAACAAATTGGCTTTCGGACTTTCAGGCACATACAACCAGACTTTCCTCGACAGAAGCAAGGTAGTGGCTAAGGACGGCAATGACCCGTTCCTCGTGAGCGGCACCGAGAGCGATTTCTGGTTCGATTTCAACTTCGGAGTCAGTTTCTATAAGCCAAACCATTATTATGTTGGATTGGCGGCATATAATATAGCCGGAGGACAGAGCACAGCGGATTGGAAGATAGCGGGATTCGAGGAGCGTACATCGCGACTGTTCACCGCCAGCGGAATGTACATGCTTGATCTTGTAAACGGCGATTTGAAACTTGAGTTGACTGCCAATGGAATGTTCTATCTGCCGCAGGATAAATTCACTCTGGTGTATGACGCCAATGCACGCGCCATATACAAGAAGATATGCTGGCTGGGAACTGGTTATACCGAGAATATGGTGAAAGTGCTTGCCGGTGTGTATGTGCAGAACTTCTCCATAGGATATGCAGGCGGCATCGGTGTTGCTAACGACATAACCACATATTCATATTCATTCCCTCGCCACGAGGTGTTCCTGCGCCTGGAACTTAATACATCAAAGTCATCCAAGAATAAAAGATAAGCTAAGTCATGTCTTCTAAAAAGTACATATTGCTGTTGCTCGTAGCCTTGTTGCCATTTACGATAATGGCAAAGAAGGCACCTTCTGCATTTGAGAGAGTGAAGGCTGAAATCGAGGGGAAGAACGGCGCTGCGTCAAGCAGGAAATCGTCGCAGAACAAGGTTTCGCAGAAAGAGAAGGAAAAGGCGCGCAAGCAGAAGCAGAAAGAAAGGAAGAACGCACAGAAGGAGAAGCGCAGACAGCAGAAACAGAAGATAAAAGACAAGAAAGAGCGTAGCAAGGAAAAGAAATATACAGTCAAGCAGGAACCTGTCAGAAGGCTCGATCCGAACACACCGAAGGACACGACGCTTATGAACGTGTATATGCTGAACAGCCCTATGAACGACTACCAGCCGTTCAACATAGGCAAGTTCATGGTCTATACATCCGACAGATACCGCAAGCCGGAGACCAAGCCGGAGGAGTTCACCGAGAAGGCTTATTTCGCGAAAAGAAAAGGCGAGAAGCGTTGGCAGGCGCCTGAGCAGAACGGATACAAGTGGAACAGCGACAATAACACATCGCTTGTGGGAATCGATGACGAGAACTTCTACTTTTACCGCTGCTACTGGCCGGACAATGGCGAGATTTTCTATTCAAGCCGCATAACCGACAAACAGAGACGTCGTACCGACAAGAAGAATCCGTGGAAAGTTCAACGGCTTCATAAGTTTACTGCCATTGACTCGGAATATGACGAGACATCGGTGGCATCCATCAACAAAGACTCTATACTTTTCGTGTCCAACCGCAGCGGCAACTACGACATATACATGCTGTTGCGAGGTTCAGTCATAAAGCCTATGGACATCCTCAATTCTCCGTACGACGACAATGACCTATACTTCGAGAAACAGGACCGTGCAATATACTTCGCTTCGGACAGACCAGGCGGTTTCGGCGGATATGACATCTACAGGAGCGTTGTCGGACCAGACGGCGAATTCTCTAAGCCGGAATTGGTGATGGACACAATCATAAACACGCCTTACGACGAACGCGATTTCCATAAGGACTGTGACTCTGTGATGTTCTTCTCGTCAAACAGAGAGGGCGGTGTGGGCAATCTGGACATATATCAGCTGACAATATCGACATTGACTCCGGAGATTATCGACACCACAAAGACAGAAGAGGAGCAGGAGGAGGACGAGATAGACCGCAGAAGGTCTGAGCTGATGCAGAAACTCAAGGAATACGGCTTGTTGCCATTTCACGGCGAGGTGCAGATCGGAGCCTACCAGTACATCAAGAGCGTAAAGGACTTCTATAAACGTTTCCCTTGCATAAAGGAGCAGGACATAAAGATGCAGGAGATACTTGTCGATGGCAAGTTCCATGTGCATAAGTTCATCATCAACAAGGTTTACACGATTGTCGATGAGGCTCTTGACAAGCAGTATGAGATAGAGAAAATGCACTGCTTGCCGGACAAGGAGTTCAGCGATATGCCTTTTATTGGAGTTCTGGACAAGGAAGGAAACCGATTCGCCATCTTCTGGAAAAAGGACGAGTTTGTTCAGAAGAATATCTATTATATATTCAAGAACGGCAAGATTGTCTGGAAGTCAAGAAAGTTCTAGAACTTAGTTCCTCTTGACACTCTGAAAACGGTCGCGAATGCGATTTTTATGTCGGTCCACAAAGACCTTCTTCTGATGTAAAGCAGATCGACGCGCAGTCTTTTCACCATTTTCTCCACAGTGTCGCAATATCCGTGGTAGAGAGTCGCGTATGATGTCACGCCCGGCTTTACTTGGTAGAGGCATGGGTATCTGTCGTCAATCTCCATGATTTTTTCGATGTAATATTGTCTTTCCGGTCTTGGCCCCACGAATGACATGTCTCCTTTCAGCACATTAATAAGCTGTGGAAGCTCATCAAGATGGTGTTCTCTGAGGAACTTTCCGACCTTAGTCATTCGTTCATCGACGCCAGCTTTATAGAGTCTCGGACCATTTTGCTCAGCGTCTATTTTCATGCTTCTGAATTTTAGTATGTAAAAAGGACGTCCGAATTTTCCTATTCTTTCCTGTTTATACAGCACAGGACCATTGTCTTCTTTTTTTATGGCGATGTATATTATTATCCATAGTGGAGTAGACAATATCATGAAAACCGCTGCGAGGAAAATGTCTGCTGAATTTTTGATGAGTCTTCCGCCGCGTGTCATTCCGTCCTTGATGTAAACTTCAGATTTCATTTCTTTTTTCTTAAAAAGGTCTTGTAAACTCTAATCCTCAACTTGTTAGGTATTAACCTTGTGGTCATTCTTATTGTTATGTTGACCATCATCTCCCAGAGGTTGATGTAGCCGAGCTCTCTCAGCTTTTTCTGAAATTTTATCTCTGTCAGAGCGTAATTCAGACCGCCTCTCCTTCTGTACATATCGCTGTTCGCTCTGAAAAGGAGAAGCGACTCTTGAATGTTTTTAACTTTACAGCCCTCAAGTATTAATCTTACCCAAAGATAGTAATCTTCAAACAAATAAAAGGGCATATAGCCGCCAACTTTTTCAATTTTTTCTTTCTTGAACATCACCGCAGGGTGGTTGAGGGGATTTCTCTTTTTTCCGAATTTTACGATTTCTTCCATTGTCTCAGGCACTTTCCTTGTCGAGTGAATATTGTTGCAGTCGTTGTAAAACTCATCAATCCAGCAGCTGATAGCACATAATTCAGGGTCGTTTTCGAATTCATTAATCTGCTTCTCAAATCTCTCTGGCTTGCTTATGTCATCAGTGTCCATCCTCGCTACGATGTCGTACGAACAGTGCTTCAGTCCTTCGTTCAGCGCCTTGCCCAGTCCCTGGTTTTTCTCAAGTTTTACTATTTTCATGCAAGCGCATTTCCTCTGGTACTCATCCACGACATTGTAAAGTTCGTCGGTGAGTTCCCCGTCCTCCACAATCACAATTTCGCTTGGCGGCATTGTCTGAGCGAGAATGCTGTCTAGGCTTTGTCTTAGGAATGTGGGCTGCTCCTTCCTGTATAATGAAAGTAGTACTGAGAATTCCATCTCTATTATTTGTTGTATATGACTTTCAAATTATGATCGACTCTTTCGTTTTCTGGCGGCAGAGTCATGTAGTCGTTGAACAGTATTTTGAGGTACTCATCGTATTTTTTCACGGCCTTGTATCGGCTTCCCTCGAAATCCACATCTATGTATTCCTCGAAAATGTCTTTAGGGAAGTGGTACTGGTGGTTTGTCATAGATGCCACCAAGTCGCACTCAGAGTATTTGTACTTTCTCGACAGTTTGACGAATGCCTTGAGGAAGAACTTATAACCGATTATGCGGCATATTTTCCACAGGAACCAATTTCCACCGCGACCTTTGGGGAATGTGCTATGCACCGATGCAGCGCGGCATTTGTGCAACAAGTAGCAAATTTTGTTGTGGAGCGATTTCTCGCCCTTGGAGCCGTCGAACGGGAATATGTCTATCCAGATTCCCATGCCGTCGATGTCCTCAATGTAATTCTCCATAATCCTTGTCTCGCAGTCTGAGACTTTTGCGTAAGGGTAGAAGTATCCTGGTGTGTCCTTTGTATAGAGCTTGAATTTGTCGGACGGATTACGCTTCATTATTTCTATCAGCTTGTCAAAATCCGGTCTTGGCAACGAGATGTCGATGTCGTCGTCCCATGGTATGAAGCCTTTGTGGCGTATGGCTCCGAGAAGAGTGCCGTATGCCAGCGTGTATCTCAGGTTGTTCTTTTCGCAGATGTCGGCAATATAGTCTAAAACGAGTTTCTCTCTCTGCTGTATTTCTTTGAGTGTTAGGTACTTGTCCATGGCTAATGTTTTTTAAAAGAGTGTCCAACTGTCTAATTGTCTGTTGAATTTCACAGGCGAGTTTGTCCATATCTTAGGTGCGATTATCTCCTTGTCCTTGTGCTGATTAAGGTACGCCGCCCACCATGAAAACGAGCTGTTGGCTATTATGTTTCTGTCGCATAGACTCATAAGTCTCATGTCGTTATAGCTTTCGGAGCCTTTGTTCCAATCGGCGCAGATGTACTCGCTTTCACCGATTATCGGCACAATGTTCTCCTTGCACCATTCCATGTCGTTGGAGAAGATTATGAACTTGTTGTCAGGGTATTTCTCCTTAACGTGATTTATGGCGTCCTTGTAGTACTCTACACCGCACAAACCTTTGTAGTTTGCGTGTTTCAGATAGTCGCCTCGTCTTATGTGTATGCTTGTTGTCGGGCTTTTCTGTATGTATGCCAGCGCCTCTTCATTCTTGGCGCTTATCGCTGTTTTAAATGTGAACTCCTTGACTATCACATCTTTGAAGTGATTGAAATACTTGGGATTCTGCCATATTCCATAGAAATACAAATCCTTGTCTTCTGTCAGAATATTGTCGTTGTATTCGCAGTGGTTTATTTCTTGGCACTCCGTTTTCTTTCTTGGAAAATACTTCCAGTAAATTCTTGAAAAATAATAGTTTGTGAAGTATGGTGTCAGTTTCTTTATGTCTTTTTTCCCGGCTTCTTTTGCTGTTATGTTGAATAGTTTTGTTAGTTCAAAGCCATTGTGAAAATCTCTGCCTTTGAATAAAGAGGTGTCCATGAGAACTTCCTTGTTGAAAGTCTCTCTTACGGCAACTAGGAATGCGTATTGGAACATCTGATTGCCGAGTCCGCCTGAAAAGTTTACTATCTTCATATTAGAAATTCCAAATTATTGCTCTGTACAGAATTCTTGACGCCTTCTTCAGTCTGCCTATGATGGAGTGGTCTCTGCCCTTGTTGAAGTATTGGCTTATCTTGGTCTTGTCTCTAATTATAATCTTCGGCTCGAACGGCAGTTTCCATCCTTCGGGGTAGGCGTAGGCTGGCGACAGTTTGAGGCAAGGTTTGTCGTGCAGGTATTTGTTCAGATGCGACTCGTCGTGCACCAACGCGATAATTCCGTGGTCAAGGTCGTTATGGGTGTTCTCTGAGCATGTTTTCGCAAGTGCCATATAGTCTTTTGTTTTGCCGCCGTTTAGGCTTCCCATAAAGTAAGTGTATTCCTTGTCCCTAGGTTTTATGTAGGCTGTGGATTTCTTATTTCTTTCGTATGGATACATGAACGACGGCTTGCTGAAGAATCCTGGATGCACCACAGCGGCGAGTCCTTCTTTCTCCGGCAGAATTTCTTTGCCGATAGGACTGACGAGCTCCATGTTCGCATTGAAGAAGAATGTGTAGTCGAAGTCCTTTAACTCATTTTCAAGTGACAGGAACATGTCGAAACGTAGCAGCGAATCCATAGGGAATCCTTTGCATTCCTTTTTTATGATTTTGACGTTCTCGGCATCAGTCAGTTTCTCATCATCGGTGAACACAAAATATCTCACTTCTGCGATGTCTTTCAGAAAATATTTCTCGCAAGACTCGTAGAATCCTTTGAAGAAATAATTGTATTTGCCTGTGCAGATGTATAATATAGCTACTTTCATAATTCTAATATCCAAAATTATAGTTGTGGAATTCCTCGTAAAAGTCGTACATAGAGTAAGGCGTCAGATGGTGCCAAATGTTTTTAAGCGCTATAGTCAGTATCATTTTACCGAGTATTGCCAATATGATAATAAGTAATATTGTCTTTATTTTTTTGTTATTTGGGTTTTGTGCTGTGCAGCTTTCGTAGGTGTAAATGAAAAAGATTGTGATGTATGGAATGAAGTACAGCGCAAGACGATTGAACGAAAGGAACGAGATGTTTATAATACTCAGACACAGTCCGCAAATAACTGCCCATATTATAAGCGGTTGTGGTAGATCCGATTTGAATTTCTTGTGCAGATAATATCCTGCGTAGGCCACGAAAATGTACATTGCTGCATTTATCATTGCAGCAATAGGCGCAGCCTCTCTGTCCTGATTACCTTCGTAATAAGCAGACTCTCCGAATCCCAGCATTGATATTATCGGGAAAATGCACACCGAAATAATGATGGTTGCAATAAATGTCCTTATAACGTTGTCTTTATTTAATTCGACGAACGAAAAAACTGGGAACAGCGCCATGATTATGACGGAGTGGTGGAACATATAGGCGATGGCGATTAGAATGTAATATTTGATGAACTTTCTTTCCATAAGAAGGTTCATTGCCAGATACGATAAGCAGATGGCGTATGATTGCCTCAGAAGCCCGTATTCTGTAATCAATGTGCTTAGCATGAGGAATATGGTTAAGGCAATTCTGTCGGTGTGCTTTTTTACCAACATCAAGTTGGCTACAGTTACTATAAATGCAGAGATCAGGATTATAGAGTATGGATCGCACCAGATGTATTTGGTAATGAAATGAATCCAAACTAAGTATCCATACTCGAATCTGTCGTGAGGGTCGGGAGTAAATATCGACTCGTCGAAATAACTCTGGTATCTTAGATGGTTGTATAGGTGGGCGTAGTAGTGTGCGGTGTCGTTGAGCACCGACAATCCCCTCATTCCAAAGAACACGAACAAAAGGATGAAGCATGCTATAATCTGAAAATACCTCTTCTGGCTATATCCGTTTATGTGTTTTGAGATATAGTCAACAGCCAGAAATGATATGAAATATAGCGCCAATAGCAGCATGTTCTACGTAGTTCGTCCTTATAGTTTTTCAAAAAGCTCGATCCATTTGTCTGTGATCTTGTCTATAGTGAGCCTCTCCATGGATTTGAAGGCGTTGTCAGAGAAATCTTTCAACTTTTGTGACTTTATCAGCCTTATGATTTTGTTTCCATAGTCATTTAAGTCGAAAGGCTCTACTATAAATCCGTTCTTGTTGTCGTCTATTATCTCGCTCAGACTGTCAAATGAATTGAATGCCACAGGCACGCATCCGTACTGCATGGCTTCGGTCAGCACCATAGGGAAACCTTCGTGATTGCTTGTCATGCAGAATATTGAGGATTCTTTGTAATATTTTATCGGATCCTGAAATCCTGCGAAGTTGACACGTTTAAGCCCGAGTTTTTCCGAATTGTCAACGAGTTTTTGGCGCAGCGGTCCGTCGCCGAGTATCACTAGACTCCATTCCGGTATCTGGTCCTGAATTTTTTTCCAAATTTTCAGCAGCCGGTCCGGTCTTTTCTGCCTGTAGGCGAGTCTTCCGCAAAATAGTATCTGCTTCTTCTTGCATGTATTGTCTTTCTCGTAAGGGAAAGACAGCATGTTGTTTATGGCAGTTAGTTTGTCGGTCTGTCTTATGTTTGCCACTTTTTTATATAGCTCTATGTATTTCTCACTGAGCAGCACGACTTTGTCGCTGTTGTCGTACAAAACCCTCATGAGTCGCCTCTGTTGCTTCATAGTGAAGTACATCAACGGGAACTTTGTGCTCAATTCTCTTGCTATGAACTCAAGGTTTCTTGCAAGTCCGAAGTATTGTGGATTAAACAGGTTTCTGTTTGACAGAATACGCATGTTAGGCGCGAAGTGCAGGACCGAAATCAGCTTCACGCTAGTGCGGAGTTTGGTTTCTTTGCATGTCTTGTTGTACAATTCGGAGTGTGAGTTCTGGTTCAGGAGAATGTCGATTTTCTCTTCGTTCACGATTTTGCAGAATGCCTCAACGTTTCTCTCGGAATAGTCAGTCGAGTCAGGGAGGAATATCTGTCGCGCCGGCAGTTCGTACTCCTTGCTGTAGGGCGACTTTCGGCATGCGACAAACAGCACCTCTATGCCGCGGCTCATCAGACCTTCTGCCAGCGACACGGACACTCTTTCGATTCCGCCTATCTCGGGGTTGAATTCTTGTACGTTACAGATTGCTACCTTCATCCAAAATTGATTTTAAGAATTCCACAGACTCGTGTCTGTATTCTTCAAGTTTCTTCTCCACCTCGCCGTATTCTATCACGTTGTTTATGTCAATGCTTGTGTTAGGGTCTGCTATGTGGCCTTCTATGCCGAGTTTCTCCAGCAGGCTTTTTATCCTGTAAACCTTGTTTGGCTCGCTCAGGAACACGAAGAACTGTTTCTTGAACAATATGGAGAATATCGTTGCGTGGAAACTGTCGGTTATTATCAGTTCCGATGAGGCTATGGCTTTTATCCATTCCTCGACGGTCAGGAATTTCATGTTGTCGCTTCTTTGCGGCTGAAGGTATCCGAAATGCTTTCTTATCTTCAAGCCTGTTTTCTGCGATATGCTGTCAGCAAAGTCGTTCATCGCCTTCTTGTTTGACAGCGTGAGCAGCAGAAGCTCCTCGCGTTTCTCCGTCTTGTTGTCTATCAGGTTGTTGTAATTGTCGAGCAGCAGGGTGGGGTCGATTACCTCTGTCGCTTGTATTCCTTTCTGCGCCAGAAAATCAACTCCGAACTTTTCTCTTACTGAAACTTTCTTGAACGAACGTATCGAGTCAATCATCTTGTCGTCGATTCTGTCAATCTGCTCCTTGATGAATCCGAAGCTTGGTGCGTACGAATACATTTTGTAGCCGCTGCCAAGAAACGAAAAAGTGAATGCGTACTTCAATCGTCCTGTTATTGACGGATTCCAGACTTGGTCGCTTCCTATGATGAACATATCGTCCTTGTTCCATTCCTGCTTATCTAATTCTTCGAAAGTGTAGAAATCTTTTGTCTGGTTAGGGCAATGCTGGTTTATGAACTTGTCCGCTATGCCGTAGCAACGTGAGTACCCTTTTGCAAACCTGTAGAGCTGCATTGTGATTCTGTTCACAAGATTCTTCTTTACTCGCCTGTGGTCGAGCTTCAGGTTTATGAACTTTGGCGTGTATCCAAGCGATTCGACTTTTTTGTACAATGCGTAGGCTTGGAGTATAGCGCCGTAGTTAGGCTCTTTATGTATGGTCAGAATATATACTGTCATGTTCCGTTTGTTTTATTTCAGTTTCTTCTTTATGAGGTTAATGGCAAACTCCTTCTCATCCTTGCTCAGACCGATGATGCTAATACAAACAACCGTTATAACGAAGAGCATGAGTAAGTTCAGCAACAGTGTCATATAGTCGTCCACAGCACATTCCATGTCAGCAAAGTAGCCGATGAACATGGTTGTGAGTGTTGTTAGGAGTATCGGCAGAATTGCATTGCTAAAGAATTTCATTTTTGAGATCTTTATCAATCTGCTTGTCATTATCAACCTGGCGATGAATGCTGCTGCACCAACGACAATCATTATAAACATTGTCACAAGCGGGTTGGGGTAGAGGTACAGCGCAATGAGCGACAATGGTATGTTGCTCACGTTCACAAGCGAGATGATAATCTCGTAACGTTTGATTTTCCCTGTGGCTAATACACTTGTCATGAGCGAGTTTGATAGCGCCGAGATGAGTGTGTAGATGATAATCAGACGGCAGAACTCGACTGCATATTCGGGAACGGTCGTGAGCCAGATGGACAACACTTGGTTCATGTTGAAGAATATCGGCACAAAGACGATGAACAAAAGGTAGTAGCCCAGCTTAGTGCCTCTTATGATAAGGTTGTACATCGACTCGAACTGCGCCGACGAATATCTCTTTATGATTTGCGGATTCAGTGCCTTCTGGAAATTGCCAGACAAGGCCGTTGTCGCTCCACTGACTTGAAACGCTATGCCTCTCGCAGCATTTACAACTACGCCGAAAACGGCATTCAATATGATGTTGACGCCTTGAGTGACCATGACTGTCGCTAATGAACCGAGCAGATTCCAACCCGAAAAGGAGAATATGTCCTTGATGTGTTTTTTCTCCCAGTTTCTCTTTATCTCGCATTCTTCGAAATGTCTTTTACAGTATATCTGATACAGCGATTGGGTTATGATTACAGTCACGAAGAGCAGGGCAGAATATGCGATGAGTTTGTTGGACGGTATGAACTTAAGCGACAACACAACAGCGAGTTGCAGCAGCACTTCGGCTATGCTTATTATGGTGAATACGTCCATCTTCTCGTTCGATATTATGGCTGAAGTGTATGGCACGGTCAGCGTCTTGTAAACGAACGACAGCAGAGAGAACTGATATACGATGTGCGCCGCTCCCGTCTTCGATGGGTCTATGTTCAGATAGTTTGATATGTAGAACAATCCCAGAGTCTCGCCGGCCACAAAAATTATAAGCGATATTATGGCTTGTGACGCGAATACGGAGTTGAATACAACATTGAGTACCTCCTTATCCCCCTTGCCTTGGTAGTAGGATAGGAAACGCTGTGTGGCACCGGTCATGGAGTTGTTTATGAATCCAAGGAATATGACGACAGACCCCACGATGGAGTACAGACCGAAGTCCTCCACACCGAGTTCCATGAGCACGACTCTCGAAGTGTACAGCGTAACAAGCATCAGCAACAGCATGCGTACATAAAGCATCACTGTGTTTTTCGCAATGCGTTTGTTGCTTGTTGTTGAATCCATGGCTTTAATCTCTGTCTCTTTTTTCGATGTTAGTCGTTTATTACTCGGCGTAATAGTGGTAGCCGTAGTTGTAACCGTATCTGTCGTATCCGCTGTATGATCTTGTCTTGCTTATGCCGTTGAGCACAATAGACATATTATTGAATTTCTTCTCTTTGTAATATGATTCGATTATAGGAATCACATCTTTGTCAACATAGTTAGCTCTTATGACAAATAGTGTTGAGTCAGCCACTTTTGATATGATGCTTGTGTCGGCGACTAACTCTGCAGGCGGACAGTCTATGAGTATGATGTCGTATTCTGTTCTTGCTGCGTCTAGCAATGTCTCAAGCTTGTTGTTGTTCAGCAGTTCAGCAGGATTTGGCGGTATGCTTCCAGCAGGGAGCAAGTCGATGACATTGTCGTTGCTTGCTATCTCATTTTGT
The DNA here is from genome assembly GCA_017937025.1 of Paludibacteraceae bacterium. GTDB lineage: Bacteria > Bacteroidota > Bacteroidia > Bacteroidales > Paludibacteraceae > UBA4363. Next base: position 42,723 of record JAGBEJ010000006.1, read on the forward strand.
GTTATTATCTCATGCCAGTCAGCGATATTGCCGTTCAAATATTCAGACATGCCTTCCGTGCGTGCTCCCACCGATTTGCTCAACGATGCACGTCTGAGGTCAAGATCTATCATAAGCACTCGCTTTTTCTTTATCGAGAAGCTTATGGCCAAGTTCAGAGTTATGAATGTCTTGCCGTTTGTCGGTGTGGCTGATGTTACCATCGTCACTTTCCTGTTTTCGGCATTGTTTATGAATTCTATGTTTGTTCTGACTATGCGGAAGGCCTCGTTTATGTAGTCTTTGCCATTTTCTTTCACATAGATGTTTGACTCCTTCTTCTTTCTGCCTTTTTTCCTGCGCACACACTCGAACAGTCGTTTTTTCTTCTGCCCGTACTGTGGTATAGTGCCCACGAACGGAATATCCAGCCCCTCGATGTCTTTTTTGCTCCGGATAGTTGTGTTCAGATTCTCCTTTAGCAATATTATTATCAAAGGCAATAGAATACCGGCTGCCAATGCTATCAGGAGCACATTCCTTTTAATTGGTGAACTTGGCGCGCTTGGATCCATTGGCGGAGTTATCACTCTTGTGTTGTACGCAGTGAAGGCCTGTGACAACTCATTCTCCTCTCTTTTCTGCAGCAAATAGAGATACAGAGCTTCTTTCACTTTCTGCTGTCTTTCCACCGAGAGCAGATATTTTGCCTGAGTAGGGTTGGATGCGATTTTCTCTGTGTTGCTTTTTTTGCTTCTCTCGAAAGAACTTATTTGTGTCTGCAGTGTGCTTATCTGTCCGTTTATAGAGGTGATTATCGCCTTTCTCATGGCGCTTATAGAGTTGTCTAAGTCCGAAACGAGCGGATTCTTCTCGCTGCTGTTTGCCACGAGGCGGTTGCGTTGCAGTTGCAGCGAGTTGTATTCAGTTATTTGCCTTTCTATGTTGTCGTTGCCCACGCCAATGTTGGCAGGCAGCAGCTGGTCCTTGTTTGTGTTGTCGTTTACGATCGACTGCACGTACTTCGTCATAGCGAGCTGGTTCTCCAGATTCAGCAGCAGGTTGTTGGTCTGGTTGGCTTGAGACATGTACATGCTACTGGCGGCCTCCACGTCTGGTATCAAGTGTGTGCTCTTGTACGAAGATATGTCGTTGTCCACATTGCCAAGCTCATGCTCTATCACTGACAGACGCTCGTTTATGAACTTCGATGTGCTTATGGCTATCTGGTTCTTGTCCTTTATCCAGTTCTCGTTGTAAACGGCTATCAGTGTGTTCAGGAAATCCTCCGCACGCTGGTAGTTCACATCCTCGTATCTCAGATTTATGATTGACGATTTGTCATCTTCAAGCCTTACTGTCAGCTTGTTCTTGCACTCTTCTGTCGCGCTCAGTATCGCCTTTCTCTGCACATGGATTGTCTCCGAGAAATTCTTGTCGTAGAATGCGGTCTTCAGTACGGTAATCAAAGCTTTGCCGGCTTTCGCGCTGCCTCCTATTTTGCAACTGCATGGCTCGTCTATCTTCTCTCCGTTTATCACAATATCGTCGAGTTCCACGTCGTCGCCGTTCGGAGTGATGCTGAACGAACAGTAGTCCTTGTCCTCGATGCCATCTATGATAACGTAGATAGGAAGCGACTCTCCGTACAGAGTTCTGTCCTTGAACAAGTGCTTTGTTTTGTAGCTTGTCTCGAGGTGGAGTCTCTTTATCGTCTCGTAGATTACGGCAGGAGACTTTATGGTTATTATCTCGTTGTTTACGTTTGTATTAACATTGAAGAAACCGAAGTCGGAGAATGGCGATGCTTCGTTTGAAATCTGGGCACCTCCCTTTGACTCTTCCTTTATCAGCAGTGACGCTTGAATCGTGAATTTCGCTGGGGTCACAAGCAGATACAGCAGTGAGACGCAGAGTGCAATCAACAGCGAAACTGCAAAGTAATTCCAATTAGCAGCACAGATGTACGCTATGTCTTTTATTCTTATAAAATCGTCCTTTTTTTCAGTCATGTTATCTTGAGATTAAGATGCCTACGGAAACTAACAGCGAAGCCAGTGATATCCAGAAAGAAGTGCTGCGCACTGCGTTTCCGTTCACTGTTCTTTGTCTTGCTCTGTAGCCGTTTGGCTCTACGTATATGACATCGTTTGGTAATATGTTGTATGCAGGCGAGTTTATCACTTCTTCGCCATTGCACAAATTCACTTTATATGTTGTTACTTCACCGTTGTCAGGATTTGTTCTCAGCAGTTTCACGTTTTCTCTCTTGCCGTAAATCGTAAGGTCGCCGGCAAGTCCAAGTACCTCAAAGATGTTTGTATTGTTGCCGTCGAGGTTGTATCGTCCCGGAGTCTTCACTTCGCCCAGTATAGTCGCGTAGTGGTTTATCCATTCCACAGTCACGAGCGCGTCGTTTACCAGACTGTTGCTCGTCAGCTCGTCCTTTATCTTCGCCTCGATTTCCTCCTTGCTCAGTCCGCCTATGTGTATTTTCCCGATTACAGCGAATTCTATGTCTCCATTCTGATCAACAGTGTAGCTTGATGCATCATGGCTCTGATATGCCGATGCCTCCACGGTTTGTCCTAATCTGTGCACAACAATAGGTTTATTGAACAGCAATGCCAACTGAGGGTCTTTGCTGCTTATTATTATTGACAGCTTGTCGTTGGGCTTTGCTTTGATGATATTCGCGCTCGACTGCTTTACCGCCCCTGAGTCTAAATCCTGTATGTAGGTTACTTTTTTGGCGCTTCCGCAGCTGCAAAAAGTGCATAATAATGCTAATGCAGATATGAGATTAACGACAAAAAGATGCTTTCTTTTGGTCGAATTATTTGATAATGAGGGTCTTATGTTCATATTTCGCATTTAGTCTATATTAAATGTAATTTTTCAAAGATACAAAATCATTTAATAACATAGTCTGCAATGCCGCATAGAATGTGTTTTTCTTGGGCAAAGGCAAATGGAAAATCTTGTCCCTGGTTTTGAGGAACAGCTGACCTTATGATTTTTTTTTGAATGGAATGGTTTGCTGAACTGTGCTTTATTACCAGCCTGTGGCTACGACAGAAAGCGTGACAGGATTCTCTTTTTTCTTGTTCATAAGTACGGCGTGCAGTTTGGCGTCATGCACGACTCCAATGATTGTGTTCGCCGAATTCATTGTCACGTCGGCTGGTATCAGCACGAACTCGCAGTCCTCGTTGCTTTCCTTTTTCATCTCGTCGGCGATGAAGTACTTCATAGTGAACAGATATGTACTGTCGTCGGAGTCGAATGTTCCGAGGATTTCGTTTATGTTGTCTGGCATTGATGTTGTTTCCAGGAAGTTCTCGTATTCTGTCTTTTTGACGAGCAACATGTATGATGGCGCGCCGGTCTTGAATATCTTCGACACAGGCAGTTTGAGCAATGCGCTGTTCACTGCCAGTTTCTTATTTCCTTCTATGTATGCCATGCCGTTCTTGCTTGTTATGCCCAGTTTTTCTCTTATGGCTTGCACAGGCACGGTTAAGGAAACGCTCTTCTTTCCTGGCGAGAGTAGCAGAAAATCGTCTCCCAAGTCAATGGACTGCGGCGTTTGCTCTATTATGTTGACTTGTCTTACGTTCTTGTTGGCAGGGAACGAGGTTGAGTATTCGATTTCAGTGCCAATGTTGTTCTTGTATGTGTACGAATAGTACATTGTCGCGCTTGTGACGTTTATCAGCGCTGTGCTGGCGTTTCCTGCCTCTATGTACAGTCCAGGGAAGTATTTCAGGAATTCGTCGTCGCTCTCGAAGGTGCTTTGCGAGTTCTTTATCTTGTCACGGAACTCGGCTTTGATGCCGCTTAGAGGTATGTCTATGTAGCTTGTTGTGGTGTCTATTTTGATGGTTTTGCTTATCACCACCTCGTCGTCAACGTATGCGCTGACGTCCATGTCGTTGCTGTAGCTAGTTCGGTAGTTCAGCGACTGCTTCATTTTTTTGATGGAGAACTGCAGCAGCAGGCTTTCGTCGGTGTAGTTGCCGCCGGTGAAGTTTATGCGCATGTATAGGCTATCGTTGCTTATCTCGTTCGGCAGTGTTATTCTGCCGGACGATGCGAATTGCATCAGGATACTTCCTTTTGTAGTTCCTATCGTGTCTGCGGTATATACACCTAAGAGCAAGGCCTCGTCGGTTACTTTTGATGGTATATTACTCAGTTCTAAGGCTTTGATTGCCAGTTGCAACGTGTCTTCTTGAATGTTTATTGCGTCTTTCGAAGGCTGCATTGTATTCTCAAACTCCTCGTCGGAGCATGAGCTCAACAGAACCAAATGCGCTAATCCAATCAAGAAAAATGTGAGTACGCTTTTGCGCTCTGCCTTTCTAAATATATCCATCATTTTTTTCAGCGTGTGCTTATGCGAATAAACTGTCGTAGAACTCCAGGTATTTGCTTGAGTATTCTTCTTTGTCGGTGCATACAAGGCTCTTGACTCCTGATTTCTCTATGAATGATTTCAGTTCGTCGTTTGTGTTGTCGGTTGTCATTATCACGCCGTCGCAGTTGGCGATGGCGAGCTCCATCAGTCGTGTGTAGTCCACGCCGTCCTTGCCCAGCATCTCCAGATCCTTGTCGGTTATGCCGTCGAGTTTCAGGTTTTCCTTGAACTCTGGTTTGAATTTGCTTGTGAACTCGTTGTCATATAACGAAATGACGATTTTCGCATCCTTGAAGAATGGGTCGTCGTTGTATGCTTTCTTTATGTACAGCGGAGCCAATGCCGACATCCATCCGTGGCAGTGAACCACGTTGGGCGCCCATCTGAGCTTTTTCACAGTCTCAAGCACGCCTCTGGAGAAGAATATTGTTCTCTCGTCGTTGTCGTCGCACTCTTTGCCGTCGGCGTCAGCGACAGTGTATTTTCTTTGGAAATAATCCTCGTTGTCTATGAAATAGACCTGCATTCTGGCAGACTGTATCGATGCGACTTTTATGATAAGAGGGTGGTCTGTGTCGTCGATTATCAGGTTCATTCCGCTCAGGCGTATGACTTCGTGCAGCTGGTTGCGGCGTTCGTTTATGCAACCGAATCGGGGCATGAATGCTCTCATCTCGCGGCCGTCCTCTTGCACATACTGGGGCATCATTCGGCAGATTTTAGACATGTCCGTTTCTGGGAGGTAAGGGGTAATCTCTTGGGAGATAAACAGAATTTTCTGGGCTTCTTTCATACGCAAAGATGTTATATATGCAAAGATATAGAAAATTTTCCGAAGAATACCAAACTTTTCTTCTTCATTTCTTTTCAATAATATTTGTTTTTGCTTTCTTTGCGCTCCGTTTGAGCAACTCAAAAAAACAATCTCAAAAATGCAAATTATTCGTTCTGTTGCAGAGTTGAAGTCTGCGATAGAGAATTTCAAAAAACAGGGCAAGACTGTAGGTCTTGTTCCTACGATGGGAGCTTTGCACGACGGGCATGCCAGCCTGGTGTCTAAGTGCAGAAAGGAAAACGAAGTGGCTGTTGTCAGTGTGTTCGTCAATCCGACCCAGTTCAACAACAAAACAGATTTGGCGACTTATCCGCGCGACGAGAAGAAGGATGCGGAACTTTTGGAATCGCTGGGTGTGGACATTATGTTTGCGCCGCAGCCAGAGGATGTTTACTCTGAAAAAGAGATGTCGCAGACTTTCGATTTCGACTTTCAGGGGTTGGACAAGGTGATGGAGGGACTGCAGCGTCCGGGACATTTCAACGGCGTGGTGCAGATTGTCAGCAAACTCTTCACGTTTGTAACTCCAGACAAAGCTTATTTCGGCGAGAAGGACTTCCAGCAAGTGGCTATCATCAAGCTTATGGTGCGTACAATGGGCTTCAATATCGAGATAGTGCAATGCCCTATAGTCCGCGAGGAGTCTGGACTGGCACGCAGTAGCCGTAACCAGTTGCTTTCGGAGGCTGAGCGCAAAAATGCGGCGAACATATTTAGGGTCTTGAAAGAAAGTGTTAACTTTGTGCCCTCGAAGTCTCCTGCGGATTTGACGCAGTGGGTCATTGACAACATCAATGCCTGCGACGGTCTGCAAGTGGAGTATTACGAGATAGTGAACGGCGACACTCTCCAGAAGATAAACGGCTGGGACGATGCTGGCTATGTGGTGGGATGCGTCACTGTGCACTGCGGAAAAGTAAGACTGATAGACAATATTAGACTTAAATAAGCAAGTCGTTTTTTAATGTATATACAAGTTTTAAAATCTAAGATTCACAGAGTTACGGTAACCGAGGCGAACCTTGAGTACATAGGCAGCATAACTATCGACCAGGATTTGCTCGACGCCGCTAACATCATACCTAACGAGCGTGTCAGCATCGTTGACAACAACAACGGCGAGCGTTTCGACACCTACGTCATAGCCGGCGAGAGGGGCAGCGGACAGATTTGCCTGAACGGTGCAGCGGCGCGCAAGGTGCTGCCGGGCGATGTGGTCATTATCATGGCGTACGCTTATATGGATGCCGAGGAGGCTAAGACGTTCAAGCCAAGTGTCATTTTCCCCGACACAAAGACGAACAAGCTTATCAAGTAAGACCAAGTTTTTTTACAATATAAAAAGAGCGAGCCGCGAGGTTCGCTCTTTTTTTGTGTATGTGCGTAAATCACAATTTTGCCAACTTTGTAAGTCCGGATTTGGCTCCCATGACAAATGGCACGGGCTCGTTGTTCTCGTGGGTGAATGATTCGACGTACAATGGCTCGTTCTGAATGAAGAAATTGCATATGAACGTATCGCCAATCTGCACTTTGCTGTTTTGTGATTCAGTAACAATCCATTTGTTTTCGCCTAAATACTCTATGACGATTTGCCTGTTTGGCATCCACTCCAAAATAAGTTTCTGACCATTGTTTAACGTTGCCGAACTTATGCTGTATGACAGAATTGGCTTGGACTGGATTTCGTAATGTTTTTCGCAGTCGGCGATGAACTCGTCCCAGGATTTGTATCCGAGATATTTCGTGAGAATATTAAGCGTGCATTGTCTTGTTGTTTCGGCTCCGTCAATGTATCCCCATAGTCGTTTTAGAGTAGTGGGGCTCAGCATTTCTCCGGTCTTCTCGTTTATTAGTTCTGCAAGAGAATTAAAGTCGGCGGGGGTCCTGATTTTGAAATCGACAGACTTTTGTATAAGCTCTCTTAAAAGTATGATTTCGGGGGAATTTTTGCTGTAGTTTTTCTTTTCCATAATCAGAGTCATTCTGTAAATACAAATTTTGCAATTTTTATTCCAAGTTTGTAAAAAAATATGGTCCTTGTTGGTCCTTTTTCTAGTGTGCGTAGATTTGTCGCTTTGTTCTTTTTCTTAGGTTTGTAATAAAATAGAAATTAAAAAGTATAGCTATGTCTGTGGAGGAGATTGCATCATCTGGTATAGTGCCGTCGCAAAGAGAGATGATAGATGGCAGATTGTCGGAATGGTCTTTGATATACGAAGGCGCGTATTCATTGTTGTATAAAGCAAAGAGATATGGTAAGTGGCATATAGTCAAGTGCTTGCGCGCTGAATTCAGAGGTAATGAGTTGTATGAGAGTCTGTTGATGAAGGAGTTTGAGGTGGGGGTGATGCTTGAGCATAAAAATATAGGCAAGACAGAGTCTTACGAAAATGACGAGCGTTTCGGAAATCTTATAGTGAAAGAGTATGTGGACGGAGTGACATTGCCAAACTTTTTGAAAGGAAATGTAAGCAAGGCGGAAAGGCGGAGGATTCTTGACGAGATACTTTCGGCGATGTCGTATTGGCATTCGTTCCAAATTGTACACAGGGACTTGAAGCCGGAAAATGTTATGATAACAAGAAACGGATCTCATGTCAAGGTGATAGATTTTGGGCTGTCGGACACTGATTCGCATGCCATATTGAAACAGCCAGCCGGGACGGAGAAGTATATGTCGCCAGAGCAAAAGTCGGGCGAGTTGGCTATAGATTGCCGTAGTGATATATATTCGTTTGGCATGTTGTTGAAGGACTTGTTTCCTTCTTGTTATTCAAACGTGTGTAGAAAATGTACAGAACAAGACCGTGAAAAGAGGTATGGGAGCGCCAACGAGATACAACGTGCGTTAGACAAGACTGATAAAATGAAGAAGTTTTTGCTCGTGCTGGTTCCTGTTTTGGCTCTTGTGCTAATTGCCGTGATTTTTGCGGGTAAAAATGGGATATGGTCACAGGTAAAATGGTTAGAATACTCAAGTGAAGACTTGGTCGTTGATACATTGACAAAAGCAAAAAAAAGAGAGGATGCAATAAATAATGGAATAGAAGACCCAAGTGAACGAAAGGAGCAAGAGTCAGTTGTGGTTGTAAAAAGATTCTGTGATACTACAGATACCAGTGATATAACAAAACGTCAGAGTGTAATAGACGGTAAACTCACCGAGGAAGAGAAAAATGAGATTGAACAATATGAAGCACTGAAAAGGGAATCGTTAAATCGTATTTGGGAACGTGTAAAAGCAGGTGAATTCAAATGGCAGCAGGAAGCGGCTGATGAACTTGCCTGTTGTGCGTATAATTTGGCGATAGAAGGGCATAATAGAATGAGAAGAATAGAAAAGCATACGCTTCTGTATTATGCATATGCAGAATCTGTAGATATATGGATAGGAAAAGAATATTTGTTCGTAAGTCAAGAAATAAATAAGCTTCCTTTTTATATCGATTACAAAAACAAAGATGATAAAGTAAGAGAAGAATACGATAAAAAGGATAAAATGTATAGAAAGGAAATAGCTGAACTGTATAAACTTTGGATTGAGACAAAGCCAGACTAATATTACAAGATTTTAGATCGCATAAAATAACAAAAAAGCATAGGCTTCTTGGAAGTCTATGCTTTTTTCTTTGCTTAGTTTAATCAAAGAAAAGATGTTTTTCCCTTTGAAATAAGGAAAAAACATCCATGACGATAGGCGTTGCACATTAATAAATAGGAACAGAAAAAGGACCAACAAGGACTTTTTTTAGCACATCTAAGTTGTGTTACTTTGTGAATAAATAAAGCAAACGGAGTTAGCTGAAATGCCGATAAAGTGAGTAAGCGAAAGTAATATTTAATACAATGAGAAAAATTTTATTTGTCATCGCGAGCGCATTCCTTTTTGTCTCTTGCGGAGGAAGCGGCTCGAAAAAGAACGAAGAACCTCAAGACATCAAGATTAAGCCGGTCTCAGAGAAAGTACAAGGACCGCTGGGCGAGTATTTTGAAGTCGTTTCAAAAGACTACAAGGTCAAGAAAGATTATTCTTATGAGGTGTCAATCGAGTTCAAACGTATCGCTGAAGGTCTTCCTGAGCCTTGGACAAAAGGTATGGAGGTCGGAACTGACGATGGTCAGCTTGAAGCAAAGTTTACTTATGAATTCCAGGATGCAGATGGAAGCGTTATTGCGAAAACCACAGGCGACTGTTTTGACGACATGAAAGCCATTTGTGCATTGTCTGTAGGGGAAAGCACTACTATTCTGGTGAATATTTATGATGATGGCTTTAATGCCAGCGCTGCGCAATTCAAGGTCGGCAGTCTGTTGGAGTATCACGCTCCAAAGCCAGAAGAAAGCAGCGCGTCAGCGTCATCTTCTGAACCAAGAAGCGATGAAGATTTAGACGAGGCTATTGAGACTTCGAAAAAGGCAGCAAAAGCTGCTGGCGCAATGATAGAAGTGCTTGATGCTCTTAATTAAAAATTTCTAATGTGTTCATTTTGAAATAATTATTAATTCTAAAAACTAAAAATTATGATTACAATTCTTTGGTGGTGTCTCGCCGTGATTTTGCTTGGCGCTGGTTTCCTTGGATGTTTTATAAACAAGATACCGGGTCCAGTCAGTGTTCTTATTGCAGCTATTATTGGAGAAACTCTATTGAAACTTCATATAGGCTGGGGAGTGATAGCTGCTATTGCTGCTCTTGTTGTTTTGAGCATGGTTGTTTCAAAGGTCGTGGCTAAATTGTTGCAGAAACTGCATGAGTATAGCAAACGGGCAAGTTGGGGAACAACGATAGGCTCTATCTTCGGTTTGATAGTGTTGCTGGCGTTTAAAAGCAACTCTACTGCACTGTTGATTCTTATTGGTGTCGTAGGACTTGTCTTGTTGCCTTTCGCTTTTGCTTTCTTGTTTGAATTGACAAATAAGAAGGGCTCTTCTGAGACATTGAAAAGCGCATCAGTAGCAACTGGAGTTTATTTGTCTAATACATTCCTGAAACTCGTTGTCTTTGTCGTGGCTATCTACGTGATGTTTTTAGGTTGAGAATCTTAATGATATATTGAGATTATATTTTCCATTTTTTTATCACCGTTGATTCGTTCAGCGGTGATTTTTGTTTCTGTACATAAAAAAAGACCCGATTGGGTCTTTTTTGTTTTATAGGAATCTTTCGAAATCCTTAAGTTTTATCCGTCCTTCGTAGATGGCTTTGCCGAATATTACGGCAGGCACGTTCTTCTCCTCAAGCGCCACGATGTCGTCCACGCAGCTCACTCCGCCGCTGGCTATCAGATATGTCTCCGGGTCTTTGCTTAGGATGCTCTCGTAGAGGCTGAGCGACGGACCTTGCAACATGCCGTCCTTCTTTATGTCGGTGCATATTACTTTGCTTATGCCTTTGGCTCTGTACTTGCCGAGGAAGTCGTACAGGTCGATGTCGGTGTTCTCCTGCCATCCGCTTATCGCCACTTTGCCGTCCTTCACGTCTGCGCCGAGTATTATCCTGTCCGCGCCGAATTTGCTTATCCATCCGGTGAACACTTCAGGATCCTTCACAGCGATGCTTCCGCCGGTGACCATCGCCGCGCCCGATTCGAAGGCGATTCTCAGGTCCTCGTCGGTCTTCAGTCCGCCGCCGAAATCGATAGTCAGGCTGGTTTTTGTGGCGATGCTCTCTAATGTCTTGTGGTTTATGATGTGCTTGGCTTTTGCGCCGTCGAGGTCCACGACGTGCAGACGTCTTACGCCTGCGTCCTCAAACTCCTTTGCCACCTCAACAGGGTTCTCGTTGTAAACTTTCTTCTGGTTGTAGTCGCCCTGCGAGAGTCTTACGCATTTGCCTTCTATGATGTCGATTGCCGGGATTAATTCTATCATGATATTCGCTTTGTTAACTTATCGGCGGCAAAAATAAACTTTTATTGTTGCTTTCCCAAAAAGAGAATCGTTATCTTTGGCACTACATTTGCGTTATGCAATAAAAGTAATAACCTAATAAATAATACTACAATGAAAAGAATTGCATTTTTATTGAGTTTGGCTCTTATGGTTCCTGCGGTCGCATTCTCCGCTAAGAAGGAAAAGGCTCCAAAGGCGCTTAAGACAGTGAATTATGAGAATGTAAAGATTTATGCACAGTCTGGCCGTAATTCTCAGAAGAGAGGCAGCGCGGTTTCTTTGATAGACGGAAGAGCAATGGCGCTCGAAGACGGCGTTAATGACACTCGTGCTGTTGACATCATGCTGTTCTACGGCAAGGTGGACCACTCTAAGACTAAGTTCTTCACTTTGTTCTCGCCTGGCAACCCAACTCTGAACATCGACTGGGAAAAGGACGGCGGAACATCTCCTTACTGCAAGTTCGAGGGCAAGAGCGACGATCCTGACGCTTATTATGCTCTGAAGAACTGGAAGAAGCGCAACGAGACTAAGATGGAGAAGGTTGAAGGCATAGACTTCGACGCCGCTACCGGCGAGCAGATTAACTCGCTTTCTGTCAGCGACTCATACTGGGTTAAGGACGTAAAGGTGGGCGATGTTATCCTCTTCGAGCTTGGCGAGACTTCTTACAAGGCTGGTCACAAGGGACTTATCAAGGTCGTAGCTCTCGAGGACGACGAGACTAAGCCAGAGAAGAAGGGCGTTGGACAGAATCAGCGCTTTGTAATAAACATCAAGTATGTGAAGTAATTCATCAATACAGAGAAAAAGAAAAGAGTCGCAGCGATGCGGCTCTTTTTTGTTATTGATACGTTTCTATCCATGCTCTGAAATCCTCCTCGGTGCCGTTGAACACATCCATGTCCACATCGAACGATATTCCGTTCACCTTGCCTTTGTGTGAGTATTGCCAAAGCACCCATTTCTCGTTTATGTTTGGATTCTCCTCGCTGTTGAGGTCGCATATCCATATCTCGTTGTTGTCGAAGTGTCCTTTTATCAGGTCCTTGTAGCACTCCTTGTTTGTGTAAATCACGGGGTGGATGCCGGTCTCTTCGTATATCACGCTGTCGAACCTCGTTATTTCTCTTATTCTTCCTTTGATGTATTTTTCTCCAGTGCGTCTTATCGTGCTTGGCGGCGAGTATTCCACGTCTAATGCTGGCGGCAGGTCTTTGCCTTCGAGTGTCGAGTTTTCCAGGAAGAATTTCGCTTGCTCCGCACCGTCTTTCTCGAACATGAAGAAGTGGTAAAATCCGCTTGTGATGCCTTCGTTCTTGGCTTTGTCGTAATTCTTTTTGTGCCGGCGGTTTATGTGTGTTGTGCCTTGCGTGGCTTTTATGTAAGCGAACTTGACTCCGTCCTCCTTCACTTTGTCCCATTTAATCGTGCCGTTGTGGTGCGATATGTCAATGCCAATGACTTTGTATTTGTCGTTCTTTGGTCTTGTTATCTCCTTGCCTATGCCGGTTTCGCCTCTGCCTTTGTGTTTGCTCACGAAATACGTTATCGAGCCGAGTATGGCAAGCGCCACGAGCAGGCTGACAAAGCTGCAGCCAGCCTTTCCGCTCTTGCTCTTTTTCGTAGTGGTTCTTGCTTTCTTCTTTCCGCTATTCTTTTTCGCCGCCATTTTCCTTAGGTAGATATTGTTGGTTTATGTTGCTCATGGCCTTAAGCAATGAGGCTCTGGCATTCTTGTTCAGTTTCTCGAACTCGGCTATCAGCATTTTCGCGCTTGTCCTGCTTGTCTCCTGCGAGTGCGGACATTCCTTGAGCGTCGTCTTGTAGCCTCTGCTCTTGGCGTATGCAGCCACGTCGTCCTCATTGGCGAGATACAGCGGCCTGATGATGCTGAACGGTATGTGGTCCAGTTTCAGCAGCGGCGGCACGGCTCCGAATGTTCCGTGGTAGGTCATGTTCATGAAAAGCGTTTCTAGCACATCGTCGAGCTGGTGGCCTAAGGCTATTTTGTTGCATCCGTATTTCTCCGCAGCCTCAAACAAGGCTTTTCTTCTGTCTCTCGAGCATGCGAAGCAGATGGACTTGTTGCTGTCCGCTTTGTCGCCGGTCGCCTCTATGGCCTCGAAAAACACGCCTCTTTCCTCGCAGAAGTTCCTTAGGTAATCGATGTCAGTCTTGTAACCGATGCGTTTTGATGTGATGTGTATGGCTTTGAGTGTGAACTTAGGCTTATCGACTCTCATGCGTTGCGACAGCAACTCAGTCAGCACAAGCGAGTCCTTGCCTCCCGAGAGCCCGATGAGGATTCTGTCTCCGTCCTCTATCAGGCAGTATCTTTTGAGTGCTTGCGAGAATGCCCTGTAGAGCTTCTTGTCGTTAGTACCAGTTGTTTGAGTATGAGTAGTCTGACCGTTGCTCATATTTCAAGTCTGCGAGTAAGTCGGATGACACGTGCACTGTGAAGTTGTAGCTCTTGTATAGTCCGAAAGGCACGATGCTCGCCGACATTGACCAGCAGTGCAGGTTTCTGGTCACAGAAAGTGTCGAGTATGTGATTTTGCCTTCGTTGAAGTCGTATGACAGACCCATAGAGAGATTCCAGTTGGATGTCAGCGACAGTGTTCCTCTTACGCCCAGGTTGTGTGTCAACTCTCTCTCGTATTCCATGGCTGTTGTGTCGAACTTGGCTGTGTTGCCGTATCTCATGGAGTAGTCGAATGACAGCGACCATGGCAATGAGAACTTCTCGTATCCGTCGGTGTCGGTCTCTTTGTCCTTGCCCTTGTCCTTCTCGGCCTTCGCTCTCGCGTTGGCTTTGTCCATTTCCTCATCTACGTCGGCTTCAGTCAGACCCTTGATTTTCTCGCCTTTGTCCTTCTTCTTCGAGAATGTGGAGTTCGACAGCGAGTATGAGAATGATGTGCTTGCGTTTATCAGTCTTGGGAACATGCCGTCGCTTGATCTCAGCTGGTCGATATGCACAGGCGAGCCGTAGCTGTTAAGCCCGAGTTTGTAGGGGTCGAACACGCCGTTGATGTTCAGAGTGAATTGCTTAGACAGCTTAAGTCTCAGGTTCGCGGTTATGTTCGACCATTTAAGCGAGTCTGCCGCGATGTTGTATGATGTGGAAACCGAGAACGCGTCTATCAGCGATATTTTCTTGAAAGTCTCTTCGCCGGTAGTGTCGTTCTGCTGGCGCACTTTCATCTCGAGGTTGTTGTTCAAGTTTATGTTTATTGAACCCGCCATGCCTTCGCCAGGCACGCCGAACTGTCCGGATGCGAAAGGCGAGTACTTGACCTTGGAGTATGTCGTAGAGTCCGAGTTCAGTCTTTCGTAAGTCTTGTAGTAGCCCCAGAAGTCGGTCGCGAAGTCCGGGTGGTATGTGAACGACACGGTCGGCGTGAACACGTGTCTGATTCGGTCTATCTTGTTGCCGCCGAATATCTTAAGCGGCTTGTAGAATCCGTAAAGCTTAGTAGATGCCGAAACTCCAGCGTTGAAGTCGAACACGCGCGAGAATCCCGCCACAGTGTCTCTCTCTATTTCGTTCTCAGTGTAGTTCCATGATTGGTTTACGCGTTGCATATACCATCTTGAGTGGTAATTCACTGTTGGTGTTATAGATATGTATTTCAGTATGTTGAACGATGCTCCGATAGGAATGTTGTGGTTCATGCCGTTCTTCCAGTCGGTCACGAGCGACGATTTCAGCACCTTGTCCTCTTTTGTTTCTATGGAGTTTGACAAGTTTCCTGTGTATGAGATGTACAGTTTTTCATACCATCTGTCCTTGCCTATCTTGTTCTTCCTTTTGAAAGGGTATATTCTGTTCATTGTCAATGTCACGTCAGGGAGTGTTAGCGACAGTGTGGAGTCGGACGTTCTCTGGCTCGCGAGCAATGATGTCGATATTGCGAAAGGCGTGTTAGGGAATGTGTGCGAGTACGAAATTGATGAAGATTTCGTGTTCTGTGTCAGCTGTGACGGGTTGTAATAATTGTCCACGTTGCTTCTGTCGTAGCCCGACGACGTGAAGTTGACCGAAGCGGAGAATGTTGAGTTCGGCATTGACTTTGGATTCTGCGTGTGTGTCCATGTCAATGCGAAGTTCTTGTTCTCGGTGTAGCCAGGAACTTCTTTTTCGCCGAACTTGTCATTTCTGTAGCTTATGCTGACCTGTCCGTTGAACTTGTATCTCTTCACGTATCTTGATGTAGCGTTCACAGCCCAGCTGCCCTTGGTGTAGATGTCGCCGGTCAGCGCGAGGTCGAAGTAGTCGTTTATCGCGAAGTAGTATCCTCCCTCTTTCAGGTAGAATCCTCGGTTCATCTCGTCGCCGTATGATGGCATGATGACACCGGAAGAATATGACTTGGTGAATGGGAAAAATCCGAATGGCACAGCGAGTGGCAGCGGCACATCCATCAGCACCATGTATGCAGGTCCAGTCGCCACCCAGTGCTTTTGCTTCACTTTCGCCTTGGTCAGGTTGAGGTAGAAGTGCGGATGTTCGTGGTTGTCGCAGGTGGTGTAGTGCCCGTTTTTCATATAGAAAATGTCGTCGCCAATCTTTTTTGCCTCCTTGCCGACAACATAGCCGTCTCCCTGCTTCACGACGGCCTGTCTCACGAAACCCTTCTTTGTGTCGTAGTTGTATTCTATGGTTCTCGCCTCGTACTCCTCGCCGTTCTCCTTGAACACAGGAGTTCCCACAAGCGCGCTGTCTGCGTCCAGCACTCCGTGAGCGTCTATCTTTGTGGAATCGGCGTTCAGGTGGATGTAGTCGGCAGTGAGCTCCATATTCTCATACTGCACAGAGCCCTCGCCGTACATGTATGCGTTGCCGGCTTTGTACAAAACGATAGAATCCTTGGCTGTGTATTTCACAGGCGCGGTGAGTGAGGATTTTTTCTTCGGGATTGAGGCTGAGTCTTGAGGGGTGGCGCTGGTGGCTTCCTCTGCTTTTTCAGCCTTGGCGGAGGTCTTCTGTGCGTATGTGCTTGTAGCAATGCTTGTCAGCAATAGCGGTATGGCTAGTAATAACAAGTATTTCGGCTTATACAGTCTCATTTTTATTTGCGCACAGCAACTCATTTTGTTTTAATTTCGCAAATTTAAGCAAAAGATAGACCAAAACTCAATGCTTTCGCCCTTTTAAAGAAATTTGTGTCTATTTTTCTTCCTATAAAATATGTGGTTTGCTATAATATGCGAACTTTCATTATTTTTGCCAATAGTTTAAGATTGGTATGATGCCATTCTTTATCTATTTGAAAATGAATAAAAGAGCAAAACTTCTAATATCACTGCTGATTCTCTGTGTGCAAGTGCCGCTTATCTCGGTCATGTCACAGACAGAGCAGAGAAAAACCACTTTCACAGTCACGCTGGATGCTGGTCATGGCGGACACGACCCGGGAGCCATTGGCGCAATTTCCAGAGAGAAGAACATCACATTGGCGGTTATAAAGAAGATAGGCAAGCGCATCTATGAAGAAAACCAGGACATAAAGGTCGTTTATACAAGAGATGTGGACAAGTACATAACTCTTCAAGGCAGAGCGGACATAGCCAACAAGGCGAAGTCGGACCTTTTTGTGTCTGTGCATGTGAACGCCAACAATAACCGTGAAGTAAGCGGCTGCGAGACATACACGCTTGGTCTGCACAAGACACAGTCCAACCTCGATGTCGCTATGCGTGAGAACTCAGTGATACTCCTCGAGGATAATTACAACACCAAATACGCAGGATTCAACCCTAAGTCGATAGACTCATACATAATGTTCGAGTGCATTCAGGACAGATATGTTGACAAGAGCGTATGGCTGGCTTCAGAAATAGAGAAGAATTTCGCTTCGCGCAACCGACGCGACCGTGGTGTGCGCCAGGCTGGATTCTGGGTGTTGCATAAGACGGCTATGCCTGCCATCCTCGTGGAAATCGGATACATAACAAATGCGGAGGAGGAGAGATTCCTGAATACTGAAGACGGACAGCAGAAGATAGCCGATGCCATCTACGAAGCATTGCTTAAGTTCAAGAGAGAGTACGAGATAAAATCAGGAACTCAGAAAATAGTCGTTCCTGCTAAAAACGAGCCGGTCGCAGCCAAGCAGGACAGTGTAGCCGAGCAGCCTAAGGCAACGCAGAAAAAGGCTGAGGAGAAGGCGGCAAAGATTAAGCGTGATGAAAAGAAAGAGGCGGTGAACAAGTCGGTCGAGGCATTCAAGGAGGCGAAAAAGAAGGAAAAAGAGGAATTGGAAAAAGCAGCCCAGAAGAAAAAAGAGGCGGAGGTAAAGAAAACTCAGGAAGAGAAGGTTGAGAAAGTTGAGAAAACCAAAGTTGAGAAAGCCAAGGAAGTGAATAATGACGAGGTCGAATTCAGACTGCAATTGTCTGCGTTGACTAAGAGCATTCCGCTGAATTCGAGCGCATTCAAGGGATTGAATGTGGATGTGTACCAGGAAGGCGGATACTACAAATATACATACGGAAAGACAGCCAGCTACGACGAGATAGTCCGTCTGAAAAACCGAATAAGCGACAAGTTCCCTAATGCGATGATTATCGCGTTTATGGGAGGACGCAAGGTGTCGGTGGCTGAGGCGCGTAAGAATCAGAAATAACAAACTACAAATATTATGTTTCAGAAAATCTTCACACGAGAAGTAAAAATTGGTTTATTGGCAGTTGTATGCGGATTTATTTTGTTCTTCGGATGCAATTATCTGAAAGGCATCAACATATTCAATCCGATGAACTGCTATTTTGCCAAGTACGAAAACCTTGGCGGACTTATTGTGTCTTCTCCTGTGTACATCAAAGGCTACAAGGTCGGTCAGGTGAGCGAGATACGCTACGACTTCACTAAGGACGTGCCTTTCATTGTCACTCTTGACATTGACATGGACGTCACTCTGCCGGAAGGCACAGTGGCTGAACTCCAGGACGACGGACTCCTTGGCGGCAAGTGCATAAACCTGGTCATCGACAACCATAAGACTGCTTATGCCAAGAGCGGCGACACATTGGCGGTAAGCACAAAGCTCGGTGTCGTGGATATGCTCACAGGCACATTGGTACCTAAGGTCGAAAGCGCGGTTTCTTCCGCCGACTCTTTGATGAAGGCCCTCAACAAGATTGCTAATTCAAAGCAGGTGACAAACAGTCTGAACTCTGTGGAAAAAATTACGTCAAACTTGGAGACTACGACGACAGACCTCAAGAAAGTCGTGAAGAACGATGTGCCTAAGGTGATGACCGATGTTGACAAGGCTGCGGTGAATCTGGCTAAGGTCGGTGAGAAAGTTAATAATCTGAAGATTGAGGAAACCGTTGACGGCGTCAATAATGCGGTGGCTGAGTTCAATGCCGTCGTCAAGAAGATAAACAGCTCCGAAGGCTCAGCAGGAATGCTTCTCAACGACCCATCGCTCTACAACAACCTGACAGACGCAAGCCGAAATATCGATGAGCTGATAAAGGACGTGAAATCAAATCCGAAGAGATATGTACACTTCTCTGTGTTCGGAAAGAAGGACAAGAAAGATTAAGGCATCGTGAGTGATGCTGTAAAAAGAAAAGGCACGGATTTCCGTGCCTTTCTTTTTTTGTGTATGGAAGTGTTTTTAGTCTCTTCTTCCCATGAAAATCATGATGTAGTAGAGCAGTGTGCCGAGCGATCCTAATGCAGCTACAACGTAGGTGTAAGCGGCTGCGTGGAGCGCATCTTTCACCATTGGCTTTGTTCTGTCATCGACGATTCCTGCGCCTTCGAGCCAAAGGACTGCTCTTCTTGAAGCGTCAACCTCTACAGGCAAAGTCACGAACGCGAAAATCGTTGTGATGGAGTAGAGTATAATGCCAGCCAACAGCAGTGTGGTTCCCAGCTGGTTTGCTACTAAGAGTCCACCTAAAATCAGCCACTGCATCCATCTTGAAGCGACATTTACCGCAGGCACAAGCTTTGTCCTCAGTTTCAGCGGGCCATAAGCGTCAGCGTGCTGTATCGCGTGTCCGCACTCGTGAGCTGCTACGGCAGCGGCAGCGATGCTGTGTGACGAGAATACCGTTTCTGACAAATTGACAGTCTGGTTTGCTGGGTTGTAGAAGTCGGTCAGCGAGCCTTGTGTCGGGTGCACTTTCACGTCGTTGATACGGTTCTCTCTGAGCATTTTCTCGGCAATGTCCTTTCCTGTCATGCCGTATGGCATCATCACTTTTGAGTATTTCTCAAATTTGCTTTTTAGTCTATGGGAGATTATCCATGATATGAGCGCGAAGCCTATGAATAATATCCATCCTGATCCTGTGTACATCATATAATATTCGTTTTTTGTTTAGCGTCTATCATTTAGCAAAAATGCTGCCAAGCGAATTTTGGCAGCATTTTATGACGATTTGTCGTGAGTCTGTTATTTTCTCACTATTGTCTGGTCTCTGTCCGGACCGACTGACACAATGTAGATTGGCACTTCAAGCTCCTGCTCCAGGAAGTTGATGTAGTCCTTGAATGCCTGTGGAAATTCTGCCTCCGACTTGATTTTTGTCATGTCAGTCTTCCAACCCTTTATTTCCTTATATACAGGCTTGATGTCGTCGGTCATCTCGAAAGGCAGCTCTTTTGTCTGCTTGCCGTTTATGTCGTATGCCACGCATGCCTTGATTGTGTCGAATCCGTCAAGCACGTCGCTCTTCATCATGATGAGTTTTGTCACGCCGTTTATCATGATAGCGTACTTCAGAGCCACGAGATCCACCCATCCGCATCTTCTTGCTCTTCCGGTCACAGCTCCGAACTCGAATCCGAGTTTTCTGATGAGCTCGCCAGTCTCGTCGTGAAGCTCGGTAGGGAATGGTCCGCTTCCTACTCTTGTGCAGTAAGCCTTGAAGATTCCGTACACTTCGTTGATGTTTCTTGGAGCCACTCCGAGTCCGGTGCATGCTCCTGCGCATATTGTGTTGGATGAAGTCACGAATGGATATGAACCGAAGTCCACGTCAAGCATTGTGCCCTGAGCGCCTTCAGCCAGGACTGGCTTATCCTCCTTCAGGTAGTTGTTTATGACGTGCTCGCTGTCGATGAATTGGAACTGCTTGAGCTTTTCAAGACCTTCGAACCATTTTTTCTCAAGCGGCTCAAGGTCGTATTCGAAGTTCAGGCTCTTGAGTATGGCTTTGTGCTTGTCAACAGCAGCCTTGTATTTCTCGTCGAAGTTGTCGAGTATGTCGCCGACTCTCACGCCGTTTCGGCTTGTCTTGTCTGTATATGTCGGGCCGATGCCTTTTCCTGTTGTTCCGATTTTGCCCTTGCCTTTAGCGGCTTCGTAAGCAGCGTCCAGCAGTCGGTGTGTAGGCAGTATCAAGTGTGCCTTCTTTGAGATGTAGAGTCTTTTGGTCAGATCGTGTCCAGAGGCCTCAAGCGCTTCCACTTCCTCCTTGAAGAGGGCTGGGTCGAGCACGACTCCGTTGCCGATTATGTTTACGGTGTTGCCTTGGAAAATGCCGGAAGGAATAGATCTCAGCACATATTTCTGTCCTTCAAACACCAATGTGTGTCCTGCGTTTGGACCGCCCTGGAATCTTGTTACGACATCGTAGTTCGGTGTCAGTACGTCAACCACTTTGCCTTTGCCTTCGTCGCCCCATTGCAGACCTAAAAGTACATCAACTTTTTTCATTTTCTATTTGTATGTAATTTTCTGTTGTTCTGTATTATTCGTTTCGCCGGTTTCCGAGCAAAACAATCGCAAATATACTATTTTTGTTTGAATCTTTTCATCCGCCAATCGCTTACTTTGCCATTTTCGTGGATAGCTCTTGTGTTTTGCCTTTATCCGTATTTGATTTCTGTCATTATTTCCTCGTAAAGCAGTCTGCTGGTTTTGTTTTCGCTTTGGTTCAGATGCTTGATTTTATCCTCTATTTCCGGGATTTTTGTCTTTTTTTCGTGTATGCAGCCTTTGATGAATTCGGCGCAGCTTTTGGCGAGAATGTAGCTTGGCTTTTCTCCTAATGATATGCTTTTGCTGAGCATGGCTTCTATATGTTCCTCGCTCATTAGGCTGATGCGTTTTGCTGCCGCCATCAGGCTTAGTCCTGCGGTGTTCTCGTCGTTGCCGTCAGCCCAGGTCAGGAGCGTGTCGTCGTCCAGTCTTGCGGCGTCAATGTTGCGGCTCAGCTCCATGAGCACTTCGAGGCTTGGTGACTCTTGAGCGTATCTTTTTATGCGGTCTTCGCTCATCTCGTCTTTTGGAATCATCATTGTCGCGATGAGCATTTCCTCTCTTACACCCGATGCCCACAGCTTTTCGGCTATTGAATTGTCTTTTTCATGCGAAGCGGCGATTTCTCTCAATTCATGCATAGGCACACCATATACGAGTCTGTATCTCTGGCAATTGTCTTTCATGGCTTTGGCGGCAATGCCGTTCATCCTAAGCCTGAGAGAATTCTTTATTTCCGCTATTTTGTCTTCGCTGCTGTTCATTCTATTTGTGTTGTGAAAAAATATTTTTGTCTTTCGTTGTTAAAACAAATCTTCTGACGTATATTTGCACCCGCAAATTCATGGTGGATGTAGCTCAGTTGGTTAGAGCGTCGGATTGTGGTCCCGAAGGTCGTGGGTTCGAACCCCATCTTCCACCCATAGATTTCAAAAGACTCGTGCTGAACAGCGCGGGTCTTTTTTTGTGTGGCGTTATCAGTCTTCTTTAAGTCTCTTGGACATTGGCACAAAGAGCCAGAATGACACGAATCCTGCTATCAGTGCGCAGATGCCTATCACGCTCCAGTCGATAATCGTTCCTGTGAGAGTGTCTATGTCGTAGTCCATGTGGTCTTTGGCGGTTATGATGCCGGCCCACTTCAGACCTTGCCTAAGCAGAGCCTTGAGCGGTCCCTTGAATACGGATGCGCCTTTCTTTATCGCTCCTCTTATGGCTTTGTCGAAGGCTTTTTTCGCCGTGTCCTGCACTTTCGACTTCACCATGACTCCGGACATTTTAACAGCAGACACCGCCAGCATGTCGTAGTTAAACGATTTCTTCTCCTTGCTTCCGTATATGGTCTCAATCTCTTGCGCCACGGCGAACTGCTCGTACTGGAAGAATACGATGTCGATTACGATTGCCGGCCACATCAGCCAGTTGTCGGGAATCGTGCATAGTGTGGTCATGCAGAATGCCATGAAGGCGTGGTGGTATATGCACCTGTCGGCGGTCTTGCTTGCCGCTTGGGCGCCTATTGTCGCAGCAAATCCTTTTTCGTTCAGTTCCTCGGCTGTGACGTCGTGTTTGCGAAGATATTTTTTCTTTATCAGTTTGCAGATTTGCTCACGGTTTTCGTAGTATGCGTGCAGGGTTTTGATGTTGAATATGGACTTCATCGCCTTGTCGTACAGTCCCATCGCCCAGTTGCCTATCTGGCTTATCTTATTTATAATGGTTGCCATTGCTGTCTTTGTGTTTGTCCTGCAAAATTATAACAAGCTTTCTTTAATCTGAAAAATGCGTTGTAAAAATAAGAAAGGTGAGCGATTTGCCCACCTTGTCTTATCTTGTTCTGTTGATTTTATTCTTCTACCACAGTTACCACGAACTCCACGCGTCTGTTCTGCGCCTTTCCTGCCTTTGTCGCGTTGTCGGCGATTGGCTTGGTGTCGCCATATCCAGTGGCCGTCATTCTCTCGCCCTCTACGCCCTTCTTCATGAGATAGTTTCTTACTGCGTTAGCTCTCTTGTCTGAGAGTTTGAGGTTTGACTCTGGCTTGCCCACGTTGTCGGTGTGTCCGTTTATGTCAATCTTGTATTCAGGATTGTCTTTCATGATTTTCGCAATCTGGTCGAGGATTCCGTACGAGCTTGGCAGTATGACATCCTTGCCAGTCTCGAACTGTATGCCCTTCATAGCCTTTTGGAAAATCTTCTTTGCCGCAGCTTTTATTTCTGGACATCCGAAGTTCGCCTTCGTTCCGATGATAGCTGGGCACTTGTCCTCGTAGTCAGCCACACCGTCGCCGTCTGAGTCGAGAGGGCATCCGTTAGCGTCAACCATTCCTCTTGCCTCGGCTGGTGTGTTAGGGCATCTGTCGATGTCGTCAGGCACACCGTCGCCGTCGGCGTCTTCTGTACATCCCTTCTCATCGACTACGTATCCCTTGGCTGAGTTAGGGCACTGGTCTAAGTAGTCAGGCACGCCGTCCTCGTCGGTGTCGAGTGGACAGCCTTTCGCGTCAACTTTGCCTCTTGCCTCTATTGGTGTCTTAGGACACTTGTCTAAGTAGTCAGCCACACCGTCGCCGTCTGCGTCGAATGGACATCCGTTCTCGTCAACAGCGATTCCTTCTGGGGTGTCAGGGCACTTGTCTAGGTAATCAGGCACGCTGTCGTTGTCTGTGTCTATTGGGCAACCCAAAGAATCTACAGTCACGCCGATAGGTGTCTCTGGGCATTTGTCCACATTGTCTGCCACGCCGTCGGAGTCGGAGTCGATAGTACATCCCTTCTTGTCAACGATGTATCCGAATGGAGTGTCAGGACAGAGGTCTTTCTTGTCGCTCACGCCATCCTTGTCGGCGTCCTTCTTTTTCATCTTCCATCCGAGCTCAAATATGAATCCGGCCTGGATATTGGCGTGCTTTGTCTGCGATGGTATGTACTCCTTTGTGAAGTGCAGAGGAATTCTGTCCACAGCGATGAACATATTCCATGGTGCCAGTCGGAACTGCAAGCCGGCTCCGAAGGTGTTGTACTGTCCGTTGAGTATGGTGTATGAAACGGTTGTGCTGAGCCAGTTGAAAGGTCTCAGGTTTGCCGATGCTGTGAGCTCTGTCATTATGTTCTTGTTGTAGAACAGGGTAGAGGACAGGAGTCCCAGTCCGAATCTATTGTCCCACACGTTGTATTCGGCGCCGACATTGAGTCTTGTGCTCAGGAACGTTGTGTAATGGTCATGGTTGGCGTCTTTGTTGAACGCGTTCTCGAAATCCTCCTTTATCTGGTTCCATTTGCCGTCGATGTCGCCGTCAATGCCATAGTCGAAGCCGTTGAATGTGTATCCTCCTGCGACTTGCGCTGTAGTCGTGTTGCTGTTCCATCTTATGAAGCCCAAGTCTGTGACTGCGGCAGACAGCTGCAAGCATGGCAGCACGTTGTATGTCACACCGAGGTCGAGTCCAAGTCCCCAGTTTGATGTGAATATGTCGTCGGCTGAGAATTTGCCGAAGTCGGTAGTTATATGTCCGTAATCGACAGTGTTGTCCTCGCTTATCGGTATGTCCACAACATCAGGGAGCGACGCTCTGATTTTGCCAGAGCCCTTAATCTGCCATTCGTCCAGGCCGGCCTTGACTTTTAGCTTCTCGAAGTCGGTCGAGAAGTTGGCTTGTCCCATCAGGTATTTTGCCTTACCTCCGACGGTCCACTTGTCGTTTATCACTCTTGAGTAGCCCACAGAAAACTCAGTGTACATGGTGCTCGACAGTCCCAGTTTGCTGAGGTCGTAGCTCTTTGTTCTTGTGGAGTCGGTTCCGAACAGCACTAATGAGAACAAGTCCTTAGGCAGGTTGCCGACAATCATGAACTTCTCGTTGACGCCGAATGTCAGGAAGTTCTTTTCCTTGAATCGGAATCCGAAGTTCAGTATGTTCAGTGTCATTCCTGCGTCGATGGTCGTGTTTTTCTTGAGCTTCTTGTAGAATTTATCTCTATCGGCCGACGGGTGAAGGAATGTTATTGTGGAGTCGAATCCGTTGACATTCTGATTGTATATGATGTCGTTCAGTTTCAGTGAGTTGTTGCCAAATCCCAATCTGAAGTTCGGCAGCACTGGCAGATCCACGTAGATGTCGTGCTCTGGCTGGAATGCTGGGTTGTACTCACTTCTCTCCTGAACATTGTTCATGAAGTACAGTGTGTTTACCTGTTGCGCTTCTGCGGCGACACTAATGACGGCAGCGGCGATTATGTATTTTAGTGATTTCATCATTCTTAAGTCTTTATCCGTTTGTTAGAAGTGTATGCCTTCGGCATAAATGCCGCCCTTGAATGTTATCTTGTTGTCTTTGCTGATTCTCACCTTGTGGTCGAGAGGCTCAGGATATGTGGATACGGTCACGACCATGTGCTTCGTACGTTTCAAATCGTTTATCGTATTCTCGTCGTAGTGCAGCCAGATGGTGTCGTTCACAGCGCTTGTCGTGTTGCCCGATGCGTCGGTCTTTCCGCTGGCTATGTCGAATGTGTAGTCCTTGAATGTGGTGATGACGTTCTCGTTCTGGTCGAGCATCTTGAATTTCACTTTGCCGCCGAATGGGAAGCTGTTGGTTGCCACGAATCTGATTGTCGCCTTTCTTACAAACTCGTTGTCGAGTATGTCGTCGATGTTCATGTCCCTGATAGTGTCGGTGTATGTGAAGTGGCATCCTTCCTCAAACCACAGCGGCATAACGAATTTTACGTTCAATTTCAGGAAGTCTGTGTTGTT
This sequence comes from Paludibacteraceae bacterium, assembly GCA_017937025.1. Taxonomy (GTDB): domain Bacteria; phylum Bacteroidota; class Bacteroidia; order Bacteroidales; family Paludibacteraceae; genus UBA4363. Next base: position 68,345 of record JAGBEJ010000006.1, read on the forward strand.
GAGTACTTCGGCAAGAGAGAAGCCGCTCTTTCCTGGCTTTGCCTGATATGAGAAGTCCAGTTGGTATCCCGTCACGGCCTTGTCACCAATCAGACGTCCCAATGTGCTTGTGCTGCTTGGCTTTCCTTTGTTAGTGATTACTTTGCTAACTTCCTCTTCTTCTGGGATGATTGTCAGATCATCGTACTCCACGAATGCGCCGGTGCTTCCTGTCACCTTTTCCAATATGAGGTCGATATTGGCTTTAGCGCTGTTCTTCGATGTTATCACGATGTGCGGATCTGCAGGCTTTATGATAATGCCTTCAGGAAGATCCTCATAGAAGCTGTAGTCAACACTCCACAGTGTGTCCTTCTTGTTACCGTCCATGAGTTTCAGGTTCGGAATGGAGTATGTGGTATCGTATGTCAGTACAACGAAACCGTCTTGGGTTTCCAGTTTGTACAGGGAATTCATGTGCGCTCCGTGCTCGGCAAGCAGGTCCTCCATGTTGAATTCCGAATTTCCGATAGGAATTGCTAATGTTTCTCCTATCTGCATCTCGCTTGAAATGTTGCTGAGATTGATCTTGTCATCAATACATGATGTGACAAGCGATGTGCAGCATAAAGCGCCAAGTAGAAATCTGGTGATTTTCATTGTGGTATCTTGTTGAGTTTATCTTAACGGTTGAATAAGCAAAAATATAAAATAATTAAATGTAAAAGGCTTTTCACACAATAAATATATGTGTTTTAATTAATGTTAGAATAGGGAGCTCTCTCCCACGCATTCCTTAGGGAAATTCACAAAGTGCAGTTTCTTCTTGGCTCTTGTTATGGAAGTGTACAGCCAGTTGTAGTAATCCTCGCTCTGTTCGTAGCTCAGCGAGCCTTGGTCGATGAACACCGAGTCCCACTGTCCGCCTTGCGCTTTGTGGCATGTTATGGCGTATCCGAATTTTATCTGCAATGCGTTGTAATGCTCGTCTTCGGCGATTTTTTTCATTCTGTCTCGTTTGTTCGGAATGTCGGAGTAGTCCTCCTCCACGCCTTTGAATAGCTTGTCGTTCAGTTCCTTGGTCGCTTGCGGAGTGTCGGCGTAGATGGAGTCGAGCAGTATCTTCGCGTCTATTTCCTGGTCGTAGTCTATCATTCTTAGCGTGGCTTCGGCGAATCTCAGCCCGTACAGCTCCTCATGCCTTCTCACTCTGATTACCTCTGCCATGTCGCCGTTGGCAAGAAATTCCAGGTTTTTGTACTCCTTGCCCCAGAAGTAGTTGTTCTTGATTATCATGACGATGTCTCCGCCGCCTATCTCGTCGTCGCGTTGCAGCACCTGCCTTCTTATGCCTTGGTTGTAGATGAGCGCTTGCTTGTTGCTTCTGGTTATGACGATTGTCTCCTCGCTGCCGTATTTCGCATACTCGTCCTCGAGCGCTTCGGTGAACGCCGCTCCGTTTATGCTCTTCACATCGTCGAATCCGTCTATTTGCAGTTCGGGGAGTGATATGCGTGAGCCGTTCTCGATTTTTTTGCGGATTAATGTGGCGTTGTGGAGTATTCCGCTGTCTCCGTCCTGTCTTGCCACTGTGCTCAGGTACGATTCTTTCACCTCGAGTCCGTAGCCTTCCAGCCAGTCTTTTGACATGGCAGGGCTTTTCTCCTCTCCGACGGGCGGCAGCTGTGCGTCGTCGCCTATCACGATGAGGCGGCATCCGGCGCCGTTATATACGAATGTTATGAGGTCGTCAAGCAGATTTCCGCTGCCGAATATGCTTTCGCCCTTGTTCGTTATCATCGACGACTCGTCCACGATGAACAGTGTGTCAGTCGCTTTGTTGTCGCTCAGCGAGAATTTTTCGTTGCCGAACGCGTTCTGCCGGTATATCTTCTTGTGTATGGTGTAGGCGTTCTCGCCCGAATACGACGCCATCACTTTGGCGGCTCTTCCTGTCGGCGCTATCAGCACGGTCTTCATCTGCGCCTTCTTCAGCACCCTGATTAGCGCGCCCACAAGCGATGTCTTTCCTGTGCCGGCATGTCCGCGGAGGAGGAATAGGACATTCGGCTCTCTGCAGCACAGAAACTCCGCAAGGTTCGTTATCGCGTCTTTCTGCTCGTTGTTAGGAGTGTATGGGAGTTCTTCTATTATTGCATTTTCCAACAATACAGTATCTGCCATCTTGTTATCTTCTTGTGTTAGGTTGTTTTTTTCTCAAAATACACACATTGTAAAGTTTGCAGATTGAATTTCTTTTATAAATTTGCAGTGACTTTGCTTTGTAATTGAGCAATTTCGTATCTTTGAGATTCGAGTAATGCAAATTTATTACTAAGTGAGCATAGAAACAAAAAACAACAATAAATTAGAAATATGAAACCATCAATCAAGATTTTCTTTGTTTTAACCATACTTTTGGTTATATCAGCAGTAGCGCTTGTCGTGTTTAACGTACAGAGTGTGACAACTCCAATCCACTTTACCGACGAAAAGGATGCCCGTGAGCAGAAGGTGATCGAGGCTCTCGTGAATATACGTAAGGCAGAGCTGGAGTACAAGAACCAGAAAGGTCAGTACACAGAAAGTTTTGATACCCTTGTCGCTTTCATTAAGAACGGCAAGATGAAGCAGGTAAAGAAAGAGGGAACTTTGACAGACGAACAGCTCGAGAAGGGCTTGACAGAGGCTAAGGCGCTCGCTATCGTTAAGAAGGGCAACGCTAAGGAAATCGCAGAGTGGGGACTCCAGGGATTCAGCCGTGACACAGCTTACGTTGACGTTCTTCCTGCATTGTTCGAAGGCATCTATGACGCTAACACAATAAACAACATCCGTTACATTCCTTTCTCAGACAAGGTGGACGGCAAGAAGAAAGAGTTCGAGTTGAGAACCGGCGTTCAGGAGAAGAACGGCATCAAACTCCCTCTCTTCGAGGCTAAGGCTTCTTACGAGTCATATCTTGGCGACCTCGACCACCAGGAACTCGTAAATCTCAAGGAGATTCAGGAGGAGCTCGGCAGATATGCAGGTCTGATGGTTGGTAATGCCGATGAACCAAACAACAACGCTGGTAACTGGGAGATTTAATAAAACACAACTGGTAAAACAGTTTTTCATATTCGGAAATCCAGTCGGAGTCTTTTCTCCGGATGGATTTCTTTTTATTTAGGAAAAGACTAATGAGAATAATAAGCGGAAGCCATAAGGGAAGGAGAATAGAGCCTCCGAAAAACATGACGGCAAGGCCGACAACCGACTTTGCCAAGGAGAGCCTTTTCAACGTGCTTAACAACATAATGGATTTTGAGGACGCTATGGTGCTTGACCTGTTTTCTGGCACAGGCAGCATATCTTACGAGTTCGCTTCGCGTGGAGCGGCTTCGGTGGTCTCTGTTGAGCAGAGCAAGCTGCATGCGAATTTCATAAGGAAAATGAAGACCGACCTCAAGTTCGACTCAATGAACATAGTGCAAGGCGATGTGTTCAAATACATAAACACTTGCTCGTCGAAATTCGACTTGATATTCGCCGACCCGCCTTACGCGCTTCCGACTCTGCCTACGCTCCCTGACCTTGTGATGGGTCGTGGAATGCTGCGCGAGGGCGGACTGTTTGTGCTGGAGCATTCGTCGGCATACGATTTTTCGGACTCGCCATTCTTCAAAGACCATAGGCGATACGGAAGTGTGAACTTTACTTTCTTTGGCGTGTAAATGGCGAAATTCATATTCAATACGACATTCTGCATGGAAGACAGCGACACGCAGGTCTTCTTGTCTTGGCTTAAGGCGGAGTTTCTGCCGGCGCTGACGAGCAACGGCATGGCTTCGGACCCTGTGCTTTCCAAAGTGCTTGCGGCGACAGAACTCGGCGAGGGACAGTCGTTGTCGCTTCAGTTGAGGATTGCCGACGACGCCAGCCTTGAAAAGTGGCAGAGCGCCGAATGGCCTCGGCTGGAGGCGTCGGTCGTGTCGAAATTCGGTAGAAGAGTGCTGTTCTTCTCGACGGTAATGGAAATCTTATGAGCGGCGAAGCGAGCAGAATCATAGACGACAGGATAATCCTCGGCATAGACCCAGGCTCCAACATAATGGGCTATGCTGTGCTGAGGTGGTGCAAGGGCAGAAAACCAGAACTTGTGACCATGGGAGTCTTTGACCTCAGAAAGTACAAGGACCACTACCTGACGCTTAAGAAGGTTTTTGAAAAGGTAGTCGGCGTAATAGACGAGTACCATCCGGACGAGATGTGCCTCGAGGCGCCATTCTTCGGCAAGAACGTTCAGTCCATGCTTAAGCTCGGCAGGGCTCAGGGAGTCGCCATGGCGGCAGGACTGCACCGCGATTTGCCTATAACCGAATACGCCCCGCTGAAGATAAAGATGGCTATAACCGGCAACGGACAAGCCTCGAAGGAGCAGGTCGCGGATATGCTCAGAAGGATGCTGTCCATACCTCAGGAAAGCATGCCTAAGTTCCTTGATGCGACTGATGCTCTGGGTGTGGCTATGTGTCATTATTTCCAGATTTCGAAGCCCGTCAGCACACAGAAGGCGTATTCGAGCTGGGAGGATTTCGCAAGGAAGAATGCGTCGCGAGTGCGTGGAATAGTAAAAGAAAAGAACAAGATAAATAAAAAGGAAGATGATACAGATAGATGACAAGATTGTGAGTTTCGATGTTTTCGAGAAAATGTTTCTTTGCGACCTGGCCCAGTGCAAAGGCATCTGCTGTGTGGAAGGCGATGCCGGAGCTCCGTTGGAGAAGGGTGAGAAGGAAGAGTTGGAGAAGGCTTACGATGTGATAAAGGACACTTTGCCTGAGGTTTCGAGAAAACTGATAGAGGAGAAAGGCGTCAGCTATGTCGATATCGAAGGCGACGAAGTCACGCAGATTGTAAACGGCAAGGAATGTGTGTTCTCGTTTGTGGATGAGGACGGAGTGGTGAAGTGCGCTGTGGAAAAGGCGTATCGCGAAGGCAAGATAAAGTTCAGAAAGCCTATTTCGTGTTATCTGTATCCAGTGAGAGTGGATGTGTACAAGGACTTCGAGGCAGTGAATGTGCACAAGTGGAGAATATGCAAGTGCGCGTTTGAGTGCGGCGAGAAGGCTAATCTTCCGGTTTACAGATTTCTGAAAGAACCTTTAATCGCGAAGTACGGGCGGGAATGGTACGATAAGCTGTGTGTTGCGGCAGTGGAGTTTGAAAAGGCGAAGAAGGAATGGAAGCGTGATATAAAGTAAAAAGACAGAGGAATATATGTGCAAAAAAAATGTCAGCCCAACGGCTGACATTTTTTTATTTCCATTTGTATATGCGTTTTTTGTGGAATTTGTTTGACAACAGCCCTTTGAGATATATCAACGGCAACAGAATGTCGAAGAATATAATCGAAAGATAGAAGTGACGTTCTGCAAGCACAGTTGCCGTGCGGTTCATAATTATCATCTGCGTGATGAGTCTTACGAGCCATACGCCGCCAGCGATTATCTTAAGCATGGCAGGTGCCAGGATGATGGTCAGCACAATGGCGAGGTAGAACAGTCCGCGGCTTGCGACTTCGGTGCCGATGAGAGCCTGCGTCTTGCTCTTGTAGAATGGCGATGTAGAGAGGTGTCTTTCCTTCTGGTAATACCATTCTGAGAACGTTTCCTTAGGTTCCGACACGGTTTTGCTGTCGCAGTCGGTCTCTACTCTCGTGTTAATGCCGTTGGTGTTGCTGTTGACGAACAAGTCGTCGTCGCCGCTCTGCAAATGCAGAATAGAGGCGAATCCGCGGTTGTCGAAGAATACTTTGTTCCTGTACGCCATGTTTCTTCCTACGCCCATGTACGGCACTCCGCGTATGGCGAATCCCATGTATTGCAGAGCGATGAAGAATGTGTCGTAAGATATAAGGTGTCCGAGAATACCTTTTTTCTTCTCGTATGCGCCGTATCCCAGCACGAAGTCTTTCTTGTCGGTGAAGTTGCGCACCATGAGGCTTATCCAGTTCTCGCTCACAGGCTTGCAGTCTGCGTCGGTCAGCAAGATTATCTCGTTGTGAGCGGCTTTTATGCCTATGGTTAATGCCAGTTTCTTGGAACTCATGACTTTGACGTCTTCTGGCACATAGGTGCTGTAGAGGTTGCTGTATTGTCTTTTCAGATCAACAAGCAGCTGCTCAGTCTCGTCAGTACTGCCGTCGTTTACTACAATAACCTCGAAGTCATGATACTTCTGGTTGAGTACGGCTGGCAGGAATTCGCGCAGATTCTCGCTTTCGTTCTTTGCGCAAATTATTACAGAGACGCCAGGTGTGGATTGCAAAAATGGCAACTCAGCCCTTTTCTTCTTTTTTTCCTGTGACAATATTCCTGTGTAGAAATATATGTAATAGAACATCTGGATGATGAATGCGATGCCGATGACACCGACTATCGCCCAAATGTATCCATCAAGTTCCGCAGGATCAAAATATAAATCTATATTAGGCATGTCTGTTATCTCATTTATATTTTATCAGAAAGGTATCCGACAGGCAGGTCGCGGAGATTGTATCTTGATGCCATGATCTCGCCGTATGCTCCTGCGCTGCGTAATGCCAGCAGGTCGCCGCGCTTAGTCTCGTTGAGGCTCACCTCCTTCTGGAACACGTCGCTCGACTCGCATATCGGTCCTACGACATCGTAAGTCTCCTCCTGCTCGTCGCTTGTGATGTTCTCTATGCGGTGGTATGCGTCGTAGAGCGCAGGGCGGATGAGGTCTGTCATGCCGGCGTCGACAATCACGAACTTCTTGTTGGTGCCTTGTTTGACGTATGTCACTTTGGTGATGAGGCTGCCGCACTGAGCGACAACGCTTCTTCCTGGCTCACAGTGCAGAGTTTGTCCTTCACGCAGCTTGAGGTTCTTGCTGAACAGGCGGAAGTATCCTTCGAAGTCAGCCATAGGGAAGTGGTTCGGATGCTCGTAGTTGATGCCGAGTCCGCCGCCTATGTTTATGTTCTTGAGGGTTATGCCCTGGCTCTCGAACTCGTCTTGCAACTCGTTGATTCTTACACATAAATCCTCGTATGCGCTGAAGTCGGTTATTTGGCTGCCTATGTGGAAGTGTACTCCGATGAGTTCTAAGTTAGAAGCCTTGGCAATGAAATCAGTAGCGAACTTAATATCGTTCATGCTGAATCCGAACTTGTTCTCATTCAGTCCGGTAGTGATTTTCTGGTGTGTGTGAGCATCGACGTTAGGGTTGATTCTCAGCGCCACCTTGGCTGTCTTGCCTTTTATTGTGGCAAGGTCGTTAATCACCTCAAGCTCTGGGACCGACTCCACGTTGAAGCAGAATATGTCATTGTCGAGAGCGAAGTTTATCTCCTTGTCTGTCTTTCCGACTCCGGCGAAGACTATGTCGCTTGGCTTGAATCCAGCCTCGATGGCAGCCTTTACCTCGTTGCCGCTGACACAATCGGCGCCTAAGCCATAGCTTGAAATGAGGGCCAGCACATCGTGGTTTGCGTTAGCCTTGATGGCGTAATGCACCTTGTATCCGTATTTGCCGCTTTCCTCTTTTATTGTAGTCAGAGTGTTACGCAGAAGGTCTGCGTCGTAGTAATAGAAGGGGGTCTCTATGTTTTTAAACTTGCTTACAGGGAATTGCCCTTTTATCGTGTTGCCCATTGTGTCTTTTTTTGTGTGTTAGAAAAGGTCTTTGCTTAAAGCCTTCAGCGCGTTGATCTTGTCCTCGGCTTTCACGAGGAGGGAAACGTTGTAGTTGCTTCCTCCGTAGGAAATCATTCTTACAGGAATGTCCTTCAGCGCGTTCACAACCTTAGCCTGGAAGCCAACGTTCTCTTGGCGCATATCGCCCACAACGCAGATTATAACCATGTCTTTCTCTACCGACACAGTTCCCAGCTTGCGCAGCTCGTCAACGATTTCGTCAAGCTTCTTCGTGTTGTCCACTGTTACAGAAACGCCGACCTCCGAAGTCGTGATCATGTCTATCGGAGTCTTGTAGTGCTCGAATATCTCGAAAATCTTGCGCAGGAATCCGAAAGCGAGGAGCATGTGTCCGCTCTTTATCTTTATGGCAGTGATGCCGTCCTTTGCTGCAACAGCCTTAATCTGGTGCTCGATGAAGTCGGTCGAGATTGTTGTTCCCTTGGCTTTAGGTTCCATTGTGTTGAGCAGTTTCACTGGCACGTTAGCCTGCTTGGCAGGAAGCACGCAGGTAGGGTGCAGAATCTTGGCTCCGAAGTATGCGAGCTCGGCAGCCTCCTCGAAGTGGAGCGAAGCCACAGGCTTTGTGTTCTCCACGAAGCGTGGGTCGTTGTTGTGCATGCCGTCGATGTCAGTCCATATCTGTATCTCGTCGGCTTTCAGCACAGCTCCTATGATAGAAGCAGTGTAGTCACTGCCGCCTCTCTGCAGGTTGTCAATCTCGTTGTATGAGTTCTTGCAGATGAATCCTTGTGTGATGTATATCTGCTTGCCCTTGTTGGCGTCGAGAGTCTTTTGGATGTTCTCCTTGATGTATGACATGTCTGGCTCGGCGTTCTTGTCGGTTCTCATGAAGTCGAGAGCGGCGAGAAGCACAGAGTTCACGCCTTGCTCCAGCAGGTAGTTGTTGACAAGCGCGGTGCTGATGAGCTCGCCTTGTGCCACGACGATTCTTTCCTCTATTGATGAGAATATTCTTGTGGAACTTGCAATCTCGCGCAAAGTGTTGAATCTTTCTGCGATTATAGCCATTCCCTTAGCCTTGAACTCGTCTTTTGTGTAAAGCTCGTTTACTGTAGCTTCGTATTTCTTTTCGAGTGCGGCAATCTTGTCTATGGCGCCAGCAGGGTTGCGTTTATACAGATAGTCAGAAATCTCGAGGAGGGAGTTTGTCGTGCCGCTCATGGCGCTCAAAACTACAATCTTGGTTTCATTGTCTTCTGTGATAAGTCTGCTGACTTCTTTCATTCTCTGCGCAGAACCAACGGATGTTCCGCCGAATTTTAGTACTTTCATCGTATTATCTTGTTTTTTTAGTTTATGCTTGTCTTTAAATAACAATCTGCAAAGATAATTATATTAATGTTTCTATGTGGGTGTGATTTTCCTATTTTTTAGAATAAAAGCGACAAAATATGCTTGTCGATTTTTTTTCTATGTCAGATTGACGGCGTTAAGAATGTAATGCGAACGATTTGTGAGAATTGGCTTGTTGGTTTTTGCCCTCTTTTTTATATATTTGCCAATTCTAAAACAGATAAAGCCGCGAAGGCATAAAAACTAATAATCAATAAACAAAAACAATAAGCAATGGGAAGAGCGTTCGAATATCGCAAAGCAAGAAAAATGAAGCGTTGGGGTAATATGGCCCGTACATTTACAAAACTTGGTAAGGAAATCACAATCGCTGTTAAGAACGGCGGTCCTGACCCTGACGGAAACCCAAGACTTCGTGCTTTGATGCAGAATGCTAAGGCGGCTGCCATGCCAAAGGAGAACGTGGAGCGCGCAATCAAGAAGGCGACAGATAAGGACACTTCTGATTACAAGGAAATGGTGTATGAAGGATACGCTCCTCACGGAATAGCAATCGTAGTGGAGACTGCGACAGACAACACAACAAGAACAGTGGCTAATGTCCGCTCATACTTCAATAAGTGCGGCGGCAACCTTGGAACAACAGGTTCGCTGTCTTTCCTTTTCGACCACAAGTCAGTGTTCAAAATCAAGGCTAAGGACGGTGCCGACATGGAGTCTTTGGAGCTTGAGCTTATGGATTTCGACGCAGAGATAGACGCCGACGAGGAGTCAATCGTAATCTACGGTCCGTTCGAGGCATTCAACAACATCCAGAAGTATCTGGAAGACAACGGATATGAAATCGAGTCTTCTGAGTTCGAGCGCATACCTAATGACACAAAGGAACTCACAGCTGAGGAGCGCGCAGACGTCGAGAAACTTATCGACAAGCTTGAGGAGGACGAGGATGTGCAGAACGTTTTCCACAACATGAAGGAAGACGACGAGGCTGAGGCATAAAATTGTATTAACCTTAAATTTAAAACATAAACTTTGATGAAGAAACTTGTAGTATTATTGCTTGCATTTGTGTCGGTAGTGGCATATGCAAAGAAGAAGGATGCAAACGAAGGTTTGCCTGAGTCTCTTCCAATGAAGCCAATTTCGGACTCGGCTAAATACGAGCCTGTGAACCCAACTTTGCTGAAACAGACATTGGCAGTGCCATCGACAGCCGAGAGACCTAAAATTTCTACAGCGTCGGCACAGGATATAAACGACAAGCTGGCTTCTGCTATAACAGATTCCATCCTGAGGGCCAAGAAGATAAAGGTTAGTCCAGACTTGGTTAAGGCAGAGAAGGAGATTAAGGGCATGTTTGACAGACTGCTGACCAACGACACTCATTCGCAGGAGAGAGTTGAAATGAACGATTCTATCCTCAACAAGATGAGAGATGCGCTGAGACTGCAAGGCTCATTCTTCTATCCATTCGAGTCGCTCAAGAACATCGGACGTATCTATTCCGACGACTACAACCTCAGAGTGTACACATGGGCGATTGAACTTGAGGACTATAACTACAAGTTCTACGGACTGGTGCAGAACTTAGAGAATGACCGTGTCTATGTGCTTGAGCAGAACAGCCCGGTTTACATCCCAAGAGAGAACCAGCAGATATTGCCTCGCAGATGGTACGGCGCTCTTTATTACAAGATTATAAACATAGTGAAGGGCGATGAGCCACAGTACGTTGTGCTTGGATGGAGCCAGCCTAATCCTAATATGAAGATGAAGGTCATCGATGTGCTGAACTTCTCGAACGACAGACTGATGCTCGGCGGCGACGATACATTCAAGAGCTACAGAGGAAAGGTGGCGAGAGTCGTGTTCACATATTGCGCCGACCTCGGCATGACACTCAACTACGACGAGAAGAAGAAGAGATTCATCTTCGACCACGTGACTCCGCTTGTTGACTCAAATAACAACCCAACAGGATGCAACGGACCAGACATGTCATACGACCAGTTGAAGAAGAAGGGCAAGAAGTTCGTTCTGAAGAAAGATGTTGAGATGAACAACGCTGAATAGTAGCATTAAAATAATGTGATATAGTTTTTGAGAAAGTTGATGCTTCTTGTGGCGTCAACTTTCTTTATTTAAAGGATTGATACTATGATGTTTCCGATTGCAAAATCAGGTGTGATTAAATATTTGCCAATGGCTCTGTTGGCAGCGGCGACGGCAATGCCGATGAATATAAACGCAAAACATAATAAGACAATAAAAATGAAGACAGACGTAAATTTCAAATACTTGGTAGATAGATTCGCTGATATTCAGGTGTTGAGATACCAGGTTCCAGGGTTTGAGGATTTGACACTCTCTCAGAAACTTTTGATATACAATCTGACAAAGGCTGCGGAGGAGGGCCGAGACATACTCTTCGACCAGAACTGCCGATACAATCTGCTGGTGAGAGGTGCTTTGGAGCGCATGTATATGATGGAAGGCATGGACAAGTCGTCGGACGATTATAATGCTTTCCTCACTTACATGAAGCAAGTGCTATTCGCCAATGGCATACACCACCACTACGGCTGCGAGAAGTTTACTCCGGCATTTTCTAAGGAATGGTTCAAGCAGCAGTACAGCAAACTGGATGCGGAGAGCAAAAGCGTGCTGGAGAACTTGAACAGCAATATAGGCGAGGCTAAGACTGCTGAGGAGACTTTGCTGAAAGTTATATTCGACCCGACTGTGGCGCCCAAGAGAGTGAATCAGGCTGACGGCGAGGACTTGGTGAAGACTTCCGCTTGCAATTACTATCTGAATGTGACACAGCAGGAAGCAGAGACGTTCTACAATGCAATGAAGGACGAGAACGACACCACGCCGCCATCGTATGGCATGAACTCGAGATTGGTGAAGAAAGACGGGATGGTCTATGAGGAAGTGTGGAAGGTCGGCGGCAAGTACTCCGACAAGATAGAGAAAATCGTCTATTGGCTGGAGCAGGCGAAACAGTATGCCGAGAACGCCAAGCAGAAGGATGTGATAGAAACGCTTGTGAAGTTCTACAAGACCGGCGATTTGAAGACATTTGATGAATATTCGATAAAGTGGGTGAGCGACACAGACTCGAGAGTGGACTTCGTGAACGGCTTTATTGAAACTTACGGCGACCCGCTCGACATGAAGGCTTCGTGGGAATCAATCGTGAACTTCAAGAACATCGAGGCGACACGCAGAACGCAGATACTGTCCGAGAACGCGCAGTGGTTCGAGGACCATTCGCCTGTGAGCAGCGAGTTCAAGAAGAAGGAGGTCAAGGGCGTGTCTGCCAAGGTTATAACTATGGCATTCTTAGGCGGCGACTGCTACCCAGCCACTCCGATAGGAATAAACCTGCCTAACGCCAACTGGATAAGGCAGATACACGGTTCGAAGTCAGTGACCATAGAGAATATAACCAACGCCTACGACAAAGCCGCTCAGGGAAATGGATTCGCGGAGGAGTTCATGCTCTCCGACGAGGAGATAGAGCGTTCCAAGAAATACGCCTACATCGCTGACAATCTGCATACCGACCTGCACGAATGTCTCGGACACGGCTCAGGACAACTGCTGCCAGGCGTTTCGCGCGAGGCGCTCAAGGCTTACGGCTCGACGATAGAGGAGGCGAGAGCCGACCTCTTCGGACTCTATTACACAGCCGACGCCAAAATACTCGAGCTCGGGCTGCTGCCTGCAAAGGACGCCTACAAGGCTGAGTATTACTCATATATAATGAACGGACTGCTGACACAGCTCATAAGGATAAAGCCGGGCGACGTGATCGAGGAGGCGCACATGAGAAACCGGGCGTTGATAGCGAGGTGGGTCTATGAAAAAGGCAAGAAGGACAATGTGATAGAGCTGGTGAAGAAGGACGGCAAGACGTTCGTCAAGATAAACAGCTACAAGGAACTCAGAAAGCTCTTCGGAGTCCTGCTCGCCGAGGTGCAGAGGATTCGCTCAGTGGGCGACTACGAGGCCGCGAAACGCCTTGTCGAGGACTATGGTGTGCAGATAGACCCGGACTTGCACAACGAGATACTCGAAAGATACAGAAAGCTGAACCTGTCGCCATACAAGGGCTTTGTAAACCCTGTGTATGAACTTGTTAAGGATGAGAAAGGTAATGTGTTGGATGTGAAGGTGACATACGGCGAGGACTTTCTGCATCAGCAATTGAGGTATGACGGATTTGTGAAATAGGTATTCTGTTTTTAAGAAATGTAAAGTTAAAAAAATACCATTCTGAGGATTTTCTATCCATATTTGTGATACAGATAAGTTTGGAAGTAATCAATAATCTAATATAATTGCCTATGAAAAGAATGTTTGCGATTGCGGTTTCCGCAATGTTCACAGCCGCGGTCAATGCAGCGGCTCCGGTAATATCATTATCGACATCGCAACCAACGATACCAGGCACGTCTGTGGCATCATTGGCGATAGGAAAATCAAGTCCTTACGCAGTGTCTACAGTCATTTCAGACCCGACAGATCCACTGCAGACAAGCGGTGTGTATGTCAATATCACAAACAGTCCGACTTCGTTCTCGTTCACATCGGACAACTCAAGTGTCGTAGCTGTGGCTAACTGCAAGTGCGAACTTGTTTCCGGCACGACTTATAAGGTTACGATAGTTCCAAGCGGAGTGGGGTACGCAACAGTCGGACTGACGGCGAGCAACGGAAGCAATTCGTCGGAATTTCAGTTTAATGTAGCTGCATCTGCAGCTTCTGCGCACCCAGCAAATACCGTGTTCCCGACGACTATAGCCGATGCTTCGGCTGCGGCTCCTGTCGGCACCGACTATATGCTCATTGCCGATGATGAGGCGAATCTGCTGAGACTTTTCTACAGAAATCGTTCAGGACAAGCCATCAAGACTTTTGATGTTACAAGCGGTGCTGGCGGAGCAGATGGCGAGGAATTCGATATAGAAGGCGCTTCTGCGAGTGTGAAGTACAATGCTGGAAACAGACTTTACTGGATAACATCTCTTGGAAACAACAAGAGCGGCAAACTGAAGCCATATAGAAACAGACTGTTCGCTACCGATGTGACAGGCACAGGTGCGGACCTTACCGTTACGGTGAAGAGCTATTCCACAAAGATGCGTGACGCGTTGATAGCTTGGGGCGACGGCTGCGGATGGGATTTTACAGCGTCGGCAAAGAAAGGTGTTGAACCAAAGAACATCAATGGCTTCAATGTAGAGGGACTTGCCGTGGCTTATGGCGGCGAAGTGGCGTACGTGGGATTCCGTGCTCCGTATGTGCCTTTGAAGAATGTGACACCGACGAGTTCAAACAGAATATACGCTGTGGCAGCACCAGTCACTAACTTGGAGACCATGCTGAATGTCAATGGCGAATCGTCGATAGCGCCAACGTTCGGCGAGCCAGTGCTTTTCGACTTCGGCGGATTGGGCATCAGATCGATGGAGAGAATCGGCACTGCCGGTTTCGTTATAGTCGCAGGCTCGTATGCAAGTGGCGGAACTCCGGGGTTGTATCTGTGGAACGGTAATGTGCCAGAGAATAGCGGAAGCAATCCGTTGACAACAGCGAGCGAGGATCTCGTGAAGATGGATGCCGATCTTACGGGCTTGGTTGGCGGTACGGAGGGACACCCAGAGGCATTGCTTGCCGAGCAGGACGGCAAGACCTTGTACGTTCACCTGATTTGCGACAACGGCTCGGTTGATTATTATGGTGACGGAAACGAGGCGAAGGCTTTGGATGCGCCGTTCATGAAATTCAGAATGGACACTTATGTTTACAACATTCCAGATGAATATGTTTTCCCTACGGCTACACTCGAGGCTGTCGAGAAAATCTCTATAGCTGTGGCAGGCAGAGAGATTTCGGCAGGCGAGGGGAATAGCATATCAGTGTATGACGTGAGTGGCAAGCTGGTTGTCAAGGGACTTGATAAAGTCATTGTGCCAGAGTCTGGTGTTTATGCCGTCAGCGTAAACAACGGCAGAGCGCAGAAAATCATGATTAAGTAAACGCAAATTTTATATTTCACAAAAGCAGGGTGTCATGTCAGCATGGCACCCTATTTTTTTGACTTTAAATGATATAGCACATGTTGTGTTTGAAAAAAATAACAAGAAACAATGTCATTATAAAAATGAAAATTTATATATTTGACTTGTGTATGTGTTGTAAAACATATATGCAGAAACCTTAAATCTAATATTATGAAAACACGAATATTGGGCATGGCCATGGCGGCAATGCTCTCTTTTGGCGCGAGCGCATCAATAATCTACGTCTCTCCTACAGGCGGTGGAGATGGTTCTTCTTATTCGTCTCCTGCCGATTTCGAGACTGGACGACAGAAACTTTCATCTATAGACACGCTCTGCATGCTCGGCGGACAGTACGATTTCACGGCTAAACAGACAGTCTCCAAGTCCGGAACTCCGTCGCAGTACAAGGTTATCATGTCGTATCCTGGCGAAAGGGCGATTCTCGACTTCAGAGGTCAGGCTTATGGCGACAGAGGTATCTCGATAAGCGAAGGTACTCAGTATGTTCATCTTCTGAATTTCACAGTCAGATATACCGGCAAGAACGCTATTATCAATTACGGAAATTACTGCATAATAGAAGGTATTGACACTTACGGCAACTGCGATACTGGTATCCAGCACAAAAACGGCGGAGGCAACTTGATTCTGAACTGTGACTCGCACGACAATTTTGATTATGAGAGTAAAAAGGGTATAGAGCATGACTTTGGCGGCAATGCCGACGGTTTCGCTGATAAGCAATATACTAATAATATTGGTCCTAACATTTATAAAGGCTGCCGTGCGTGGAACAACTCTGACGACGGCTGGGATTTCTACGAAAGAGTTGGTGCAGAGACGATTCTCGACAGCTGCATTTGCTACAATAATGGAAAGGCAACTTTTGACCTTACTTCAAATCCAAGAGCCACTGGCGTGGACAAAGCGTTCTTCGAAGAATGGGTAGGGCAGACCGTTACTACCGACAGGGACAAGGTCACAGGCACTTATGTAGTGTCGATTGACGCGTTCCCTAACGATGGCAACGGCAACGGATTCAAGATAGGCGGCAACCGTACGGTGAACAACGTGACATTGCAGCACTGCCTTTCTGTAGGCAATTTCGCTCGCGGCTTTGACCAGAATAACAATGCCGGTTCGATGACACTCTACAATTGCTCGGCTTACGACAACGGTGTGAACTATGGCTTCTCAAATATCTCAGGTTCGTCGATCAAGGTAAGAAACTGTCTTTCACTGGAGTATGAGAGGGGGACAGACTATTTCAAATGCCCTACAACCGACGTGGCTAACTGCTCGTGGAACACGGCTGGCGTGAGCTGCACTGCCGACGACTTCCTGTCGCTCGACTTGGCTCAGTTGACCGCGGCAAGAGGCGCCAACAATAAACTTAACGTGAACTTCATGTATCCAGTGGAGACTTCGGACATGATAGATGCAGGCGTGGAAGTCGGCTTGGCTTATGGCGGCTCGGCACCGGATTTCGGATGGGTGGAGACTGGTGATGTCACCAACTACCCTCCGGGAATGTCTGTTCCGTCAAACATTAGTCAGAGTGTGACAGCAGGCACGGCAATCAGTCCGATAACATTCACATGGAGCGGCGGCGCTACAGGCTTGTCACTTTCTGAACTTCCTGCTGGTCTGGCTTACGTGGTGGATGCGGAGAACCGCACAGTGACAATAAGCGGCACAATAACCGAGACCGGGAATTACACTGTAACCGTCACTACACAGGGCGGAACAGGAGAGGCGATTTCTGCAAATGTAGCAATCGTTGTGAAATCGGCAAACGCAAATAAAGTGGCATATTGCACAACGACTGGACTTGATGCTGCCGATTCGAAAATACTTGCGGCACTTAACGCCGACAACGACCTGAATGTGCAGATAGTGAACGTGGCTGAAGCTTCGTCATCGTCTGTGAACTATTCGTCATACGACATTATCGTGATTTCTCCAGTGCCGAGTTCGTCGGCAACAGGCATGGCGAACTTGGAGCAGTACGCAGGTCAGAAGCCGATGCTTTTGCTCAAGCCTTGGAATTTGAAGGTGAGCGCATCGACTTGGAGCTGGGGAACGGCAATAAACACCACAGACAAGAACGTGCTGCTGACAAGCGAAGCTGCCGGACATCCGCTGTTCGCAGGTCTTTCTAACGACATAACCCTGTTCTCGGCGATAGGCAATAACGCCGTGACGGCAATCACTCATTCGACATGGGACGCTTCTGTAGTGCCTGATTTCACAGTGCTGGCAACACCTGGCACAAACAGCGCAGCCGACGCCATAGTCGAAGTGCCTGTCGGAGCGAGCATAAACGGAACGACAACAACAGCCAAATTCCTGATGATAGGCGTGAGCGAGGCTTCTACAGCAAACCTTACAGACGATGCTCTTAAGCTCATAAGCAACGCTTGCGATTATTTGCTTAGCAATGAGGTTTCTGCGGTAAGCGAATCGGATGCCGACGCAGCAAGCATAGAACTGGCAGGCGGAGCGATAAGAGTGAACGGCGCCGAGCCAAAGTGCATTGAGTTGTACTCTTCTTCATCGGCACGAGTAGCCAGAACGTATGGTTCTGAACTCTCCACTTCGGTGATTCCGACTGGCGTTTATGTTGTAAGTGCGCAAATGAAAGACGGCTCCAGATTGTCCCAGAAAGTAGTGTTGAAATAAATAAATAGAAAGAGAGATTGATACCATTCAATCTCTTTTTTTTATGTTTCTTTAAAATAATAAAATTCAGTCTTTTACGTTTGAATTATATATGCTAAACTAAACACAATACACAAACAATTAAACCTTAAATCTTAAACACAAAATGAAAATCAAAAGTTTAATCACAGTCTTAGGCTTGGCGTTGTCCATGTTGGCGACGGCACAGGACTATTGTCTGACTGCGCCTTTCGGATACGGCGCTTCGGCTACCGGAGGAACTGGGGGCAGCGTTGTTAAAGTCACGAGTGCTTCTCAATTAGAGTCAGCTTTGTCATCGTCCGGCAAGAAGATAATCATTGTCACTCAAGACATTCAGTTCACTTCTTTGTTGAAGGTAAAGGCAACCGACAAAACTCTTTTGGGATTGCCTGGCGTGAAACTATATAACAACACAGTGCCAACAAATGCTTCTGATGCGGCAGCAAAAACAGGAATTCTGTACTTTAAAGAGAATTCAAAGAACGTTATAATAAGAAACTTGATTTTCCAAGGTTCTGGAGCTTTTGATTCAGAAAGCGCCGATGGGTTGTGTCTTGACGCTGTCACTAATTTCTGGATAGACCATTGCGATTTTCAGGATGGCGTAGATGGCAACTTTGACATCAAGAATGCGACAGATAACATAACCGTAACTTGGTGTCGATTCAGGTATCTTAAGAGTCCAAAGAGCAAATCTTCTTGGACTGCAGACAAAGGTACTGACGACCACAGATACTCAAACTTGGTCGGTTCTAGCAAAACTGATAAACCTACAAGTCGCAGAATAACATATGCATATAACTGGTGGGACGAGGGATGTGTGCAGAGAATGCCTCGTGCGCGCCATAGCCAGTTCCATTTGCTGAACAACTACTGGAGCAGTTCTGTGGCTTCCGCGTGTCTCAGTTTGGGCGGCTGTACGGCATACGTTGAGGGATGTTACTTCACTCAGGCTAAGAAGAAAATATATGAGGACAAGAGCAGCGATGACAACGCATCTGACAATAAACTCCAGTTTGTTAATAGCTATGGAGCAAAGGACGGTCTGCCTTTAAATGAAGGAAAGGTGTCCGCTCCGACTTATTCTTACACAGCGCTTTCTTATACTGACGCAAAAAATGCAGTCACAAACTCGACTTGCGGTGCAGGCGCTACACTTAACGTGACCGAGGCTGGCGTAGTTTCATCATCATGCTCATCTACCATCCCGACTGTCAAACTGTCGTCGGCGTCAGGAACTAATGCTCAGACCATAACAATAGGCAATAGCATAACAACTATAACATACACACTTGGCGGAACTGCTACAGGCGCGACAGTGACTGGACTGCCTGCTGGCGTGACATATTCCGTAAACGGAACGACTGTTACTATTTCAGGAACTCCTACAGCAGAAGGTACATCGGCATACACTGTTACAACCACGCAGTCTAGCGGTTCGGCAGCCACTGCGACAGGCACTATAAAGGTGAACGCACAAGGCGCGTCGGGCGGAAGCGGAACATCGACATTCTGGAACTTCTCCGACTCTCAGTTCTCTGGTTTGGGCACAATAACAAACAGTAAAACTGTTGACGGCTTGACTATCTTGACAAGCGTTGTCGTTGATGGCAATAAAAAATCATGCGATGGAATAGACTTTACATATAGAGCCAAAACAGGAGGCCCTGGAGTTTACGGGCAATCTCGTGCATTTGAGTTTGGTGTCACAGGTCCTTGCACAATAGATGTCTATGCTATGTCGGCAAATTCATCGGAAGAAAGAAATTATGTTATAGCTTCATCGTCAAGCAATATTCTGACTACTAATGTCGCAGGTACATCTATTTCTAAAGCCACCTATGAATACACAGGCGCTGCTGCCACATTGAATATTTATAGCACAAGCGGTGGTGTCAATTTTTATGGCATTAGAGTGACTTACGCTTCGTCAAGTCAGCCAGAGGCCGCGCCGACTTTGTCATCGGCAACCAATGCTTCTCAGACAGTGACAGCTGGCACAGCAATACAGAATATAGTTTACACAGCCAGTGGCACAGCGAATAATATAAGCGTAGCCAACTTGCCAGCCGGTCTGACTTCAAGCAAAAACGGCTTGACTTTGACTATCAGCGGTACGCCTACGGCTACCGGCATATACACAGTTACAGTAACCAATGCTTCTGGCGCAACTAAGACCGCGACTGGAACAATTACTGTGAATGCAGCACCAGCAACAGGCGTTGCTGACGCAGAAAAGGCGGAGTGGACTGTCACTAACGATGAAGTCTTGTATTCTGCCGATGTTCAGAAGATTTCGATTTACGACTTCGCAGGACACAACCTCTTGAGCGGTTCGTTAGTGTCGTACCTGAACATCTCTGGACTCGCAGCCGGCAATTACATCGCAGTGGCTATCCTGCCAAATGGTAAGCTGGCGACTCTCAAGTTCAATAAGAAGTGATTTTCGAGACATAAGAAAGGCAAGCCGTGTCACTCGTGACACGGCTTTTTTTGTTTGCGGATTTCGTTTTTAACACATAAGACAATGCGTGTTTGTGAAATAACTTGTATATTCAACGACTGATTAATTTTTAACAGCAAATCAAAAATTTATAAACATGAGTATTGTAAAAGAATTTAAGGAATTTGCCGTGAAGGGCAACGTAATGGACATGGCTGTCGGTGTTATCATCGGTGGCGCGTTCGGCAAGATTGTTACATCACTCGTTGGCGATGTGCTGATGCCGGTTATCAGTCTTGTGACTGGCGGTATAGACTTTACAAACTTGTTCGTGAATCTGTCCGACGACAAGGCTTACAAGACATTGGCTGAGGCTCAGGAGGCTGGTGCGTCCGTCTTCGCCTATGGTCAGTTTATTCAGAACATCATCGACTTCGTGATTATCGCGTTCTGTGTGTTCTTGATGATTAAGGGCATCAACAGATTCAAAAAGAAAGAGGAGGAAGCTCCTGCTCCTGCGCCTGCAGAGCCATCGAAAGAGGAACAACTTCTTACTGAGATTCGCGACTTGCTCAAGAACAAGTAAATCGTTACGGCAGAAAAAGAAAAATCCGCAGTCCTTAGGGGATTGCGGATTTTTTTATTCATGTGCTTGTCTCTTACTTTCTCTGCTTCAAGAGATTGTCGAGAGTTTCCTTAGCTGCTTTGTTTGTCTCTATTTGTGCAGCTTTCTTGTCTTCTGTCTCTTTGATGTCCTTCTTCAGGTTCTCGATTTTCTTCTCGAGATTCTTCAGTGTGTTTTCTCCGTCTTTAACGACCTTTTCCTGAGCCTTGATTGACGTCTCAAGCGAGTTTCTTGCAACGTCCTGCTCAAGGAAGCTCTTCAGGTTGTTGACTGCATCTGCGTCAGAAGACGAAGATACGAATGTGCTTGCGTCAGTGCCGCGTGCCATGAAGACTGTCAGTGTTGTTGTGTTGTCCTTGTTCTCCTCGGCTGTAGCGTAGAGGTTCATCATGCTTGGAGAAACTCTCTTGAAGTTTATTGCTTCTGCAGAGAGTTCTTTGCTTGATGCTTTCACTTTTATGTCCTCGTCCTTCAGCTCGTCCTTCAGAATTTTGATGGCTGTCTTGGCATCGCCTTGCACTGTTATTGCAACGCCAGGAACTGACATTTTTTTCCACTTGCTGTGAGTCTCTTGTGCTGACTGTGCGAAAACTCCTATTGCAGCTATTGCTAATGCTGCGGTGATGATAGTCTTTTTCATTTTTTGTGTTGTTTTTAATGTGTTACAGACAAATTTCGTATTTACAAATTAGAAAAGCAAGAGTTATTTCAAATGAATAGAAAAAACAGAAAAAGATATATCTTTGCCACATAAGAATTTTAAAAGTATTAAAAATATGATTTCAGAAGAAAATGCCCAGGTGCAGCAGGGCGGTGCGGCTGCAGAACCAAAGAAGAAAAGTCATACGCTAAGAAAAATCGGCTGCTCTATAGCCGCTGTCATTCTTGTTGGATTGGCTGTGTTTGTTTACGTTAAGTTCTATTTCGTGTTCGGCGAAGGTGTCAAGGCTGGAGAACTGAATTATTTCGTAAACAAGGGTTATGTATTTAAGACTAATGAGGGAAAACTGATTCAGGCAGGATTTAAGGGACAGGCTGGTGCTACGGTAGTGTCTAATGAGTTCCTTTTCTCGGTTGAGGATCAGGCTGTGGCTGATTCCCTGATGAAGTGCAGCAGCAAGACCGTCGAGCTTCACTACAAGGAATACCTCGGCACATTGCCTTGGAGAGGTGTCAGCAAGTATGTTGTCGATGGCATCGTAAGCGTGCATTAATCCGCTTTTATGTCATAAAAAAAAGGATGGCTCCGGAGAGTCATCCTTTTTTGTTTGTCGAACTGGTCAATTATTCCTTAGTGAACAAGTTCTTAAGGTCTGCGATACCTATTTTCTTGTAGCGATAAACGATACCTACATTTGTGTCGATTGTCTCACTTCTTCCAGCGATAGCCAAGATCGAATTGATAACACCTGTAACGTTTGCTGCCGCTTCATTGCCGCCTGTTACGTCAACTCCCTTAGCTGTAAGAGTTAAATATCCGTCAGCAACAGAATACTGGAACTCCTCAACTTCGCCTTTGTCTGAAGTGAATGTTAATATGCCATTGGCTGCAGTGTATGTTCCCTTGCTAAGGAATTTTTTCCATGTTGCCTCATCGTTAGAAGTGTTTGATGCAGAACCAATCAATGAAGTAGCAACGTTGCCGAATTGTTCTGCATCGCCTACTCTGTAGTAATATCCGGTTGTTGTTCCAACCATGTAAATACTGAACAGTTTGGTGTATTTGCCATAATCAGTGCTGCTTGTTGATAATACATTTGAAAGGTCGAAACCTCCTGCATTTCCGGAGATTTCGTCACACTGCCATGCTCCTGTGAGTTCAAATGCAGCGGCAGCTTCTTCTTCTGAGCAAGAAGTGAAAGTGAATGTAGCGCAAATTAATGTCGCTAATGCTAAAGTTAATTTCTTCATACTGTAAAAAAGTTTAGGTTTATAATTATGATTATTTCTCGTCAGAGTTTCCGTTTTTCATTGCCTCGAAGACCTTTGCCTTGAGCTCCTCTTTGAGCTCCTCGTTGTCATTCAGAAGTTGTTTAACGCCTTCGCGTCCCTGAGCCAGCTTTGTGTCGCCGTAGCTGAACCATGAGCCGCTCTTCTTTATCACTCCGTATTCTACACCGAGGTCAACGATCTCGCCTGTCAGTGAGATTCCCTCGCCGAACATGATGTCGAACTCAGCCTTGCGGAAAGGAGGCGCGACTTTGTTCTTCACTACCTTTACCTTGGTCTGGTTTCCTATCACTTTGTCGCCGTCCTTTATCTGGCTTGCTCTTCTTATGTCCAAACGTACAGAAGAGTAGAACTTCAGCGCGTTACCTCCGGTTGTTGTCTCTGGGTTTCCGAACATTACGCCGATTTTCTCTCTCAGCTGGTTTATGAATATGCAGGTAGTGTTTGTCTTGCTTATTGTGGCAGTGAGCTTTCTGAGCGCCTGCGACATAAGTCTCGCCTGCAGACCCACCTTGTTCTCGCCCATGTCGCCTTCGAGCTCAGCCTTAGGTGTCAGCGCCGCTACGGAATCGACTACCACCAAGTCCACAGCCGATGATCTGATGAGCTGGTCGGCCACCTCGAGAGCCTCTTCGCCGCTGTCTGGCTGCGAGATGAGCAGGTTGTCGGTATCGACACCCAGTCCGGCTGCGTAGAAGCGGTCGAAAGCGTGCTCTGCGTCTATTATGGCAGCGATGCCGCCTTCCTTCTGTACCTCAGCTATCGCGTGTATTGCGAGTGTTGTCTTACCTGATGACTCAGGACCGTATATCTCGATGATTCTTCCTCTTGGGTATCCTCCTACGCCTAATGCATAGTCTAAACCGATAGAGCCGGTAGGTATAACGGCGATGTCTTCAATCGAGTCGTCGCCCAGTCTCATTATCGTGCCTTTGCCGTGGTCTTTGTCTATCTTCTCCATGGCAAGCTGGAGCGCTTTCAATTTCTCTGCAGACGGCTTCTTCACGTCTTTCTGTGCAGGAGCCTTTCCCTCTTTGTTTTCTAATTCTTCTGACATAAGTTTTTCTGTTTTTTATAGTGTCTTAATTTGTCAAAGATATATCATTTTCTGTTAATGCATAGTGTGGTAAAGTCTTTTTTTCAACATATTTTTACGTTTCGTTGGCACATGATTGATGAATGCTATGGCTGATGTTTATTGTGGTGGGAATGCTGAAAAAGAAAAATCCCAAACGCATAAGCATTTGGGATTTTTTCGTAGCGCAACCGGGAGTCGAACCCGGGTTTCAGCCGTGAGAGGGCCGCGTCCTAGGCCACTAGACGAATGCGCCGTGACTTGGATTTTGCGAGTGCAAAGATATGTGTGTTTTTCGGTATTTCCAAATATAAATCAGAATTTTCTTACGATTTCTGCGAATTTTATCATTTTTTCTGGGTCTGACTCCAGCGATGTGCCTATTACGACGATGTCGGCGCCAGCTTCCATAGCGTTTTTTATGTCGTCTTCGCTTCTCAGTCCTCCGCCCACAATCATAGGCAGGCTGACGCTTCGGCGCACGGCTTTTATCATCGGCGCAGGCACTGGCATCTTGGCTCCGCTGCCGCCTTCCAGATAAATGGCTCTGTTGCCGAGCAGTTCGCCGGCGATGGCTGTGGCGACGGCTATGTCGTTCTTTTCTCTTGGTATCGGTCTTGTGTTGCTTATGTATTCCACGGATGTCGTTGTTCCGCTTTCTATCAGCATGTATCCTGTGGATATGGTCTCAATGCCGGATTTTTTGATGAAAGGCGCGGCTACCACGTGCTGACCTATGAGGAAGTCGGCGTTTCTGCCGCTTATGAGCGAGAGCATGAGTATGGCGTCGGCCTTGTCGCTCAGTTGCGTGCTGTTGCCGGGGAAGAGCACGACTTTGATGTCGGTGTTCTCTTTGATGCGTCTTATCGCCTCGTCGGTGCTTGAGGCTGTCAGGCTGCCGCCTACGAATATGTAGTCTGGCTTGGCTTTGGCGACGGAGCTGATGAAGCGTTCGGCGACCTCGTTGGTGAACTTGTCCGGGTCTATAAGCACTGCGAGCTGCTTTTTGCCGGCAGCTTTCTTTTCTGTTATTTCCTCGAGTATGCTCATGAGTCTTATCTTGTTTGTAGCGCTGTTGTCAGTATGAAATCCTCGTTGTTCCAGTATTCTGTCTCGAAATGCAGTTCTTTGCTGTCGCAGTTCTCGCTGGCGGTGAATCTCGCGTTTGTCTGTATCCCTTCGGCGGTGGTGTGGATGTACGTCTTGAAGTCGTAGCATCCCTTTTCGCTCGCTTTGTACACGGCTTCTTTCGCCGACCATATCATCGTCGCGTAGTCGCGGCTGTTGTCGGACTTTTCGCATCTGTCCGCTTCCTGCTCGTCCATGAACGCGTTTCTTATCTTGTGCGCTCTGTCGCTTTTCTGCTCTATGTCTATGCCTACGGCTCTGTCGCCGGTGGCTATTGCCGCGTAGCCTTTAGTGTGTGTTATGCTTATGTGCTTGTCGCATCCTGTAAGATACGGCTTTTCTCCTTCGTATGCAATGGCGGCGGTTTCGCCTTCCATTTTCTTGAGCAGACATCTGACGGCGAGCCATTCCTTTTTCCGCTTCTCGTTCTTGAAACCGGAGTACGGCTCTGTGGCGGTCAGTCGCTCGTCAAGGTTCTTGGCGAGAGTTTCGGTGTCCTCGCTTATTTTCCAGATGCCTATTGTGTATCCGTCTCTTTCTATGGTCTCAATCAGCGGCATTCGCAAATCAGTTTTTCCACCTTACGCTCTCTATGAGTCTCTGCACGTCTTCTTCGACGTACTTTGATATAGGGGCAATGGAGTCGGCGTTCGGTGTTTCGTTGAAGTAGAGCGCTCCGCGCAGGAAGTGCTTGGTGCTGTCGGTCAGCACGAACTGCAGTGGTGATGCGGCGTTGCCTGTTATTTCGTACATTATGCCATAAACCTTGGCCTCCTTGTTCTCGAACGGATGCTCTATTATCGCGTCGGCTCTGATTGTGTGTTTGTACACGAGGTTGCGGCTGTCTTCTGCCAGTGCTCTGAAGTTGCCTTTCACAGTGGTGTAGCTGCAGTATATTCTGCCGTTCAGGTCGGGATAAACGATGTCTATCCATTCGCTTTTGTTGTCCTTGGCGTTTCTGTACATCACTTTCGAGTACTTCGAAATTTCCATGGTGCATGGAGGGTAGAGGCTGTCGTAGGTCACATACTCGTGTTCGGGCAGGTCTATTCTGAAGTACCCGTAAGGCTTTGGCGTGCTTGGCTCGCAGCTTGTCAGTGCGATTGCTGCTACTGCTATTATTGTGAATATCGCGTTTCTCATTTTCATCGTGGTTTATTTTTTGTCCTCTTCGTCCTCTTTGTTTTTGTCCGGTGTTATAGTCAGCATAACGCTTTCTATGTGGCGGTCGTCGGCTTTTTCTATCTCGAAATCGTATTTCTTGTATTTTATTTTGTCGTGAGGCTTAGGTATCTCGCCGTTGATTTCGAGCAGCAGTCCAGCCAGTGTCTCTATGTCGCTGGAGAAGTCGTCGAAGTCGTTCTCGTCTATCTCCTCGATTTTGAACAGGTCATTGACCGGGATTCGCGCTTCGATTCTGAACGTGTTGTCGCCTGTCTTCTTGAACATCGGCTCTTCCTCGTCGTCGTATTCGTCGCCCAGATTGCTGATTATCTCCTCAAGTATGTCCTTCATTGTTATTACGCCTGAAGTTCCTCCGAATTCGTCCACGACTATGGCTATATGTATTCTGCTTTTCTTGAAGTCGGTCAGCAGGTCGTCTATCTTCTTTGTCTCCGGCACGAAGTAGGCGTTTCTTATAAGTGTCTGCCATCTGAAGTTGTCGCCTTTGTCGAGGTGGGGCAGCAGGTCCTTCACATACAGTATTCCCCTTATGTCGTCCTCCGACTTGCTGAATACTGGCAGTCTGGAGTATCCGCTTTCGATTACCACCTCAAGCACTTTCTTGAATGGGGTTGCTATGTCCAGACTGGTCATGTTCAGTCTCGAGGTCATGACCTGGCTTGCGTTGATGTTGCCGAAGTTCACAATGCCTTGCAGTATCTCGTTGTCGGTAGTGCCTTTGTCCTTTGGCGTGGCTGTGATTTTCAGCGCGGTCTCGAGTTCCTCCACTGATATGTTCTTGTGCTGGTGCTTGCTCAGTTTCTTGTCTATCAGCACAGTCGAGCTCGTCAGTATTGCGGATACTGGCGTGAGCATCTTCTCTATGGCGAGCAGCAGCACAGCGTTTCTTCTGGCGAGTTTCAATCCGAGTATCGTTGCGCTTATTTTAGGTATAATCTCGCCGAAGAGCAGCAGTATGAATGTTATGATTACGGTCTGGAATATGAATTCGAGAATTGTGTGGTCGCCAAAGTTCAGCAGTTTGTTCACCGTATAGGCGGAGAGGATTACTATGGCGATGTTTATGAAGTTGTTGCCCGTGAGTATGGTGGCAAGCAGCTTTTGCGGATTGGACAGCAGCTGCTTTATGGCTCTGTCGCTTTTGCTGTCTTTGTCAAGTTTCTTTATGTCAGAGGGGCTTAGCGAGAAGAACGCGACTTCCGAAGCCGACATGAAAGCCGATGCGAACAGCAGTATTATGGTGATTGTGAGTGATAGTGCTGACGCGACTGAGAATCCTAAGAAAAAGTCTGACGGGAGATAGTCCAAATCTTTAAGTGTTTAGTTAAAAATGACCACGCGTCGTCTATGTTCATGAAGACGGCGCGTGGAGTTAGTTTCAATGCTTTATTAAGCCTGGCTGTCGGCAGTGTTCTGCTCGGCGTTAGCGCCGTTGTTGTCGCTGCGGCGGCTCGAGTTGTTGAAGAAATCGACTCTGTCTGCGAGAATCTCTGTCACGAAGTGTCTTACTCCGTCCTTGTCATACTCTCTGTATCTGATTTTTCCCTCAACAGTTACAAGACTGCCTTTCTTAACGAATCTCTCTACGAATGAAACGATCTCCTTCTTCCTTACCGCTATGTTGTGCCAGTCAGTTCTTTCTGGTATCTGTGTTCCATTTGCTGTTGTGTAACCGCGCTCGTTTGTCGCAAGTGTGAAGTTTGCTACGGCGTTTTCATTCTCGAAATACTTTACATCTGGGTCTTTGCCCACGTTCCCTATAAGAATAACTTTGTTTAATGACATATTGTCTTTTGATTTTTTTAATTTATATCAAGTCCAAAAATAACTCTTATTTGAATACGAACGCCCTTTTGCCATAAATTTATTTTCTTCTTTTCTACACGCGTTTTTTTATAACTTTGTATTTTATGAAAACAGAAGTTAACGCATCAAGTTCTGACACAGTGAAGCCAGATTCCCTGCAGGCATGGCTTTTGGCGGTGCGTCCGCGCACACTGTCGGCTTCGGCTACTCCGGTTCTCGTGGCGTGCGCATACGCGTTCGCTTGCCACTCGTTCCGCATTGTGCCTGCTGTTCTGTGCTTTGTATTCGCCATACTCGCGCAGATAGCTTCCAATCTTGCCAACGACTATTTCGACTACAAGTCCGGCTCGGACTCCACGGAAACGCGTATCGGACCGGCCAGGGCGGTGGCGTCGGGGTGGATATCTCCGTCGCGTATGCGCGCGGCTCTTGTCGGGGTGGTGGCTGTGGCGTGCTTGTTCGGTCTGGGGCTTGTGTTCTATGGCGGCTGGCAGATGATAGTAGTGGGCGTGGCATGCGTTGTGGCGCTGCTTGCTTATTCGGCAGGACCGTTCCCGGCTTCGCGCCATGGACTCGGCGACGTGTTCGTTCTTTTGTTCTATGGTTATGTCCCAGTGTTTTTCACCTTTTACCTCGTCAGCGGCTATGCGGCGGAGCAGGTGTTCTCGTTCTCGTCTCCGACGGCTTTCAAGGTGTTCCTTCTGGCGTCGGCAGTGGCGTTTCCTTCGGTCAATATCCTTGTGCTCAATAATTTCCGCGACTATTATAACGACAAGGCGGAAGGCAAGCGCACTACGGTCGTCGTGTTCGGACGGCGTTTCGCCTTGGGCTTCTATCTCGTCAACGGTCTGATTGCGTTGCTCTGTGTCGTCATGTTTTTTCAGCCGTGGAGCGAATATTCGTTTTCTCTGCTTGTGTTCCTGGGATATTTGTTCGCCCACGTCGGAACGCTGCGTGGAATAGCGCGTACAGCCAAGGGGCCGGCTCTTAACCGCTATCTTGGTCAGACTTCGCGCAACTTGATGATTTTTGCTGTTTTTATTTGTGGCACGCTTATTGTTTACGCCTAATCATAATTCACTAAAAAAATAAAAGTTATGAAGAATTTATTTAAAAAGATAGCGATTGCGGCAGCCGCATTCTCTTTCACAATCTCAGCCACAGCGCAGGATTCTGCAACGCCTGAATTTTATAAGCATGAAGTCGGAGTAAGCTACGGAGCTCTTACAAATACTGACGTGATAAGCGGTTTCGCCAGCATATTCGGCGAGGTGTTCAGAGCAGTGCTTGGCAGCAGCGAAGAGGTTGAGTCTCATTACATTGGCTCTTTCAATGCTGAGTATTACTATAATTTTAACAAGACTATAGGTCTTGGAGGTATTGTCGGATTTGAAAATATCGGCTACGATTACAACGACAAGACTTCCAAAGTGACAAATCTCAAGGAGAATGATTATTACATCAGCATCATGCCTGCGTTCAAGGCTCACTGGTTCAATTTCCCTCACGTCAGCATGTATTCGAAGGTAGGAGTCGGATTGACAATCGATCACACGACTTACAATATTAAGGACGGTCGTGATCCTTCCAACTATTCAGACGAGACAAATTGTATGTTCGCCTTCCAGATGTCGCCAGTCTGCGTAGAAGCCGGCGCACGTCATCTCATGGGATTCGTCGAACTGGGCTACGGAACTCAGGGTATGTTTGTTTTTGGACTGAGAGGCAAGTTTTAATTGATTAATGCAAAAAAGAAAAAGGCGGATCGCAAATTGCGGTTCGCCTTTGTTTTGTTCTGTGTTTACGTTGTCAGTTTCCTCTTGTGACGCTCGTCACGCCCTTGATGTTGGCAATCTGGCGTGTGAGGTTCTCGAAGTCCTTAAGGTCGCTGACGAGCACTGTCACCATGCCGTTGAACACGCCGTCCTTGGAATCGACGGAGATGGAGCGCAGCGTCAGTTTGTCGCTTTTCTGTATGAGCGATGTGATGTAGGTGACGATGCCAATGTCGTCCTTGCCCACGATGTGCAGCGTGACTGGGTACTGGCTGCCGCCTTTGCCCGACCATTTGGCGCGCACGATTCTGTATCCGAACTTGCTTATGAGCTGCGGCGCGTTAGGGCAGTCCATGCGGTGTATTTTAATGCCGCCCGTGGCTGACACGAATCCGAAAACCTTGTCGCCGTAGATAGGGTTGCAGCACTTTGCCAGCTTGTATTCGATGCCGGTCAGGTCCTTGTCGATGACCAGGACGTCGTCGTTGCCTTTGCCCACTCCGACTTCGTCGTTCAGGTTGGTCTCGCTTGTGAAGTTGCCGGCGCTCTTGTTCTCCGGGTTGTCTAAGTATTCGGTCTCTTTCTTGTGT
This sequence comes from Paludibacteraceae bacterium, assembly GCA_017937025.1. Classification (GTDB taxonomy): domain Bacteria; phylum Bacteroidota; class Bacteroidia; order Bacteroidales; family Paludibacteraceae; genus UBA4363. The sequence goes on from JAGBEJ010000006.1 coordinate 98,704, forward strand.
TCAGCCAGCAGCAAGTCTCTGAACTGTTGCATGTTCACCTTCTCCTGCGCCACGCCTTGATAGAACTCGGTCACGGTTTTGTATCCGAGTTTCTTCATCGAGCGCATTATCTCGCCTTCCGAATACTCGATTTTCCAGTTCTTCAGCTTTCTGTCTAATATTTCCTTGCCGGCGTCGGCGTCCTTGGACTCAATGTCCTTGAGCACCTGCTTGATTTTCGTCTTCGCCTTTCCTGTCACCACGACATCCAGCCAGCTTGCTTTTGGCTGTTGGTTCTGGCTTGTGATTATTTCCACTTGGTCGCCGTTGTTCAGCACATGTCTTATAGGCACGTTCTTGCCGTTGACTTTTGCTCCGATGCATTGGCATCCCACGGCGGAGTGTATGTTGAAGGCGAAGTCCAGCACCGTAGAGCCTTGCTTCAGCTTCTTCAATTCTCCGTTAGGCGTGAAGACGAACACATCGTCGTCGTAGAGGTCGAGTTTGAAGTCATCGACGAAGTCCGCCGCGTTGTTCTCCGGATTCTCCAGTATCTCGCGCAGGTTTTTGAGCCATTCGTCCATGCCTTGCTCGCTCTTTATGCCCTTGTATTTCCAGTGCGCGGCAAGTCCTTTCTCGGCTATCTCGTCCATTCTCTTGGTCCTTATCTGCACTTCCACCCACTTTCCTTCGGGTCCCATCACTGTGGTGTGGAGGCTCTCGTATCCGTTGGATTTCGGTATTGACAGCCAGTCGCGCAGTCTTTTAGGGTTAGGCTGGTATTTGTCGGTGACGATGGAGTAAACCTGCCAGCACTCGGCTTTTTCTTTCTCGAGTTTGCTGTTGAGTATCACACGGATGGCGAATATGTCATAGATGTTCTCAAACGGAGTGCCTTTTTTCTTTATCTTGTTCCAGATGCTGTACACAGACTTTGTTCTTCCCTTTATCTCGAAGTCCAGTCCGGCATCCTCGAGCTGCTTTTTCAGCGGCGCAATGAAGTCGGCTATGTACTTGTTTCTCGCGTCCTTGGTCTCTTTGAGTTTACGCTCGATGTCGAAGTAAATGTCGGGCGAAATCCATCTCAGGCTCAGGTCCTCGAGTTCGGTCTTGAGTTTGTAAAGTCCCATTCTGTGCGCCATAGGGGCATAGAGGTAAGCCGATTCGCGTGCTATCTTCTGCTGGTGCTCCTCGTCGAATTTCTCCAGGTTTCGCATTATGTAAACATGCTCGGCTATGAGTATGAACACGACTCTGATGTCCTCGGCGAATGTGAGCAGCAGCTTTCTGAAGTTCTCGGTCTCCACAGCCACGTTCTTTTGGTACAGCTCGTTGGCTTTCACCAGTCCGCGCACGATGACCGCCACGTCCTTGCCGTACTTTTGCTCTATCTCCTCCTCTTTAATCACGCCGTTGGTCAAGGCGTCGTAGGCGAACACGCTCAGCACAGTGGCTTTGCCCATGCCTATCTCGCTCACGGTCAGGTATATGGTGTTCAGGTCCTTGACGATAGGGTTCAGCACCTCGTCGTTTCTTTCGCCAGACAGGGATTTCTCTCTCCAGTCGGATTCTCTCTTCTTGACGACGGCGCGGAACATCTCCTTGGCGTTCTTTCTGTCGTCGGCTGTGAGCTGGTCGCTGGTCTCGTTCATTATCTTGCGGTAAAGACTCAGCATCTCGATTAGTTCTTCTCTTGTGAAATAATTCTCTTTCTCCATGTTTTACCTCCTTTTTTGGCTGTTTGGCAATGAGATTCGGAAATAAGCAAAGGTAGTGAGGTAATTCAACTATTACAAACGAGCCGCCTATGTTTAGAAATAGTTTTTGTTTAATGCTGCAGCATTAGTCGTTTCGTCTGATTACGTGCGTTTAAGTGCCGTTCTTTATGTCATTTTCTCTATCTTTGCTCTTTATATCACCATTACGATTCAGTTATGTCAGACAACAGAAGTCCGATAGTCCGTTTCCCTGCAGAGTGGGAGCCGCAGAGCGCAGTGCAACTCACTTGGCCGCATCCCGGCACCGACTGGCTGCCTATACTTGACGACGCAGTGCGCGTGTTCGCCGACATCGCAGCCGAAGTCTCCAAGCGCGAGACCTTGCTTATCGTCTGCCACGATGTGCCGACAGTCAAGTCGCAGCTGAGAAATGACACCGACTTAGGCAACGTCATTTTTGCGCAAATCCCTTCTAACGACACTTGGGCGCGCGACCATGCGCCGCTTTCGGTCTTCATAGACGACGAGCCTGTGCTGCTCGATTTCTGTTTCAACGGCTGGGGCATGAAGTTCGCCGCCGACAAGGACAACTGCATAACCCGAAACCTGTTCGGCTCATACAAGGACTTCTTCCTGCCTTCGGTGAAGTACGGCAACTGCCTGGACTTCGTGCTGGAAGGCGGCTCTGTGGAGTCCGACGGACAAGGCACGCTGTTGGTGACATCGCAGTGCCTGCTCTCGGTCAACAGGAACGAGCATTATTTGCCCGAAGAGATAGAGAGCCAGCTGAAAAGACGCCTCGGAGCCGACAATGTGCTATGGCTTAACAACGGCAACATCGACGGCGACGACACTGACGGACACATCGACACTCTGGCTCGCTTCTGCTCGCCCGACACGATAGCCTACGTCGCACCGCCAGAGGACGAGAACGACGAGGATTACTACGACTTCTGCATGATGGAGGACGAGTTGAAGGCGTTCCGCACCAAGGACGGCGAGCCTTACAAATTAGTGCCGCTGCCTTACCTTTCGTACGAGCTTGACGGCGAGCCGCAGCCGGCCACCTACGCCAACTTCCTCATAATGAACAAGGCGGTGCTCGTGCCGGTTTACGGACTGCCGACCGATGAGGCTGCGCTCTCTGCCATTGGCGATGCTTTCCCCGACCGCGAAGTCGTGGGCATAGACTGCCGTCCGTTAGTGCAGCAGCACGGCTCTCTGCACTGCGTCACAATGCAGTATCCAGCCGGATTCTTTTTACCAACAAGAAAGTAAACACAAAGAAATATGAAGATAGGATTTGTACAGCAGGCCAACGTAGCCGAAGTTTCTGTAAACCGTGAGAAATTAGCGTCCAACATACGCAAGTGCGCATCCAAGGGCGCGGAGCTTGTCGTGCTGCAGGAGTTGCACAACTCGCTTTACTTCTGTCAGACAGAGAACACGGCGCTCTTCGACCTCGCTGAGGCGGTGCCGGGTCCGAGCACGGAGTTTTTCGGCGCATTAGCCAAGGAGCTCGGCGTTGTTCTGGTGCTATCGCTGTTTGAGAAAGCCATGCCGGGACTGTATTTCAACACGGCAGTCGTGATAGAGAAGGACGGCACTGTGGCTGGCAAGTACCGCAAGATGCACATACCTGACGACCCTGGATTCTACGAGAAATTCTACTTCACGCCGGGCGACCTCGGCTTCAACCCGATACAGACTTCGGTGGGCAAGCTCGGCGTCATGGTGTGCTGGGACCAGTGGTATCCGGAAGCAGCGCGCCTGATGGCTCTCGCCGGCGCCGATGTGCTGATTTACCCGACCGCCATAGGCTGGGACTTGAACGACACGCCTGAGGAGCAGGCTCGCCAGCGTGAGGCGTGGATAACCGTGCAGCGCGGACATGCAGTAGCCAACGGACTGTATGTGGTGGCTGTCAACAGAGTGGGGCACGAGGCTGACCCTTCGGGAGCGACCTCCGGCATCAAGTTCTGGGGCTCGTCGTTCATCGCCGGACCGCAGGGCGAGTTCGTGGTGCAGGCTTCGGACAGCGCCGAGGAGTGCGTCGTGGCTGATGTTGACATAGCCCACTCGGAGGACGTGCGCCGCATCTGGCCTTATTTCCGCGACCGCCGCATCGACCAGTTCGGCGAACTCACTAAACGCATACGATAAGAACAAAACAAGTATAGATTTATAGCTATGGATAATAAACTCTTAAGATTCAAGGAAGTAGAGGAGGGATACACCGCTCGCCAAGCCATAAACGAGGCTAAGCGATGCCTTAACTGCAAGATTCCGCAGTGCGTCAAGGGATGTCCTATCGAGAACAACATACCTGCCTTTATCCATCAGATTTCCATGGGAAACATGGGTAACGCCATGGAGATAATAAACGAGAAGAGCAACCTGCCTGCCATCTGCGGACGTGTCTGTCCTCATGAGAAGCAGTGCGAGGGACACTGCGTGATGAACAAGAAAGGCGCGCCTATCAAGGTGGGCAAGCTTGAGCGTTTCGCGGCCGACTTCGACTCGTCAATCGGGCTTTTCCATGAGAAGATAACGCCTAAGACACGCGGCAAAGTGGCTGTCATCGGTTCCGGTCCTGCTGGACTGACCGTTGCCGGCGACCTGGCTCGCATGGGCTTCAACGTGGTCATCTACGAGAAGGAGGCGGAGCTCGGCGGCGTGCTGCTCTACGGTATTCCTGAGTACCGTCTGCCAAAGGACGTTGTGCGCCACGAGGTTGACAAAATCGAGGCTCTCGGCGTGACGTTCATCACCAACTGCGCCATAGGCACCGACATCACCGTCGATGACATGTTCAATCGCGGATTCGATGCCGTGTTCATCGGTTCGGGAACGGCTATCCCAAAGTCGCTCGACATTCCGGGCAAGGAGTCCAAGGGCGTGATACAGTCGTCGTACTTCCTGCGCATGGTCAGCCTTTACAACAACCAGTCCATCGGGCTCGACGAAGTGCCGGTCAAGGCTGGCGACATCGTGGGCGTGATAGGCGCGGGCAATGTGGCTATGGACGCTGCCAGAACGGCGATGCGTCTTGGCGCGAAGTCGGTTTCCGTCTATTACCACCGCACCGAGGCGGACATCAAGGCGAACCGCTCGGAGTATCTCGAGGCTGTGGACGAGAACGTGCAGTTTGTGTGGAACGCGAGCGTCAAGGAGTTCATCTCCAACGACGGACTGCTGACTGCGGCACGCATCTCGACACCGGACGGCGAGTCGGTCGTGCCAGTCGATAAGATGCTGTTCGCCGTGGGTTCGCAGCCTGCCAACCGCATCGTCTCAACCACAACGGGCATCGACGTGAACGACGCAGGATACGTCATCACACGCGAGCGACCTTACGGCATGACCACGCGTCACGGCGTCTTTGCCGGCGGCGACGTTGTGCATACGCCTCAGACCGTTGTGCTCGCCATGCGCGACGCCAAGGAGGTTGCTAAGGGCATAGCGCAGTATGTGGATGCCAAGAAGTTGCTGGAAGACTGATTCTTACAAATAAGAATCGAAGAGAAATAAATGATTTTGTATGCATAGGGGCGAATGATTGTTCGCCCCTGTATTATTTTGTGCCGGTCATTGAGCGTAGCCGAAATGAGCGGCGGTCTGAAAAGAATGTTCCTTCGGCTCCGCTCAGGAACCCGGAACTTTCTGGTTGCTGAGCGTAGCCGAAGCAAGCGTAGTCAAAATGAGCGGCGGTTCTCAGCACAGCGTCGAGCCGTTGATGACGAGCTGGAACTCCAGTCCGAAGTATGCGGCAGCCTTGCGGCACAGCACCATTCGTGTCAGGAAAATCTGGAAATAGTCCAGCACGCTGCTTTCAGCGAGGTCAATTGTCAGCGCAAGGCGGAAGATTTTCTTCTCCTTGTCCAGTGTCGTCTTGCTTTCGGTCACGGCGTGGTTCACATGGTCGTGGATGTCAAGCTCGTCCTCTTTCTGGTGTCTCACGCGGCTTCTCCTGACGTCGGTCTTGTCAGCGATGATTATGGCGGCGGCGACCTCGTTCACGGGGAAGGCTGTCGATTCGTCGTGGTTGCCTATGGCGTTCACCACTTTGGCTATGTCCTCGGCGTCCATGCCCATCTTGTCTAAGATTCTGAACGCCATCACGGCGCCGCTCTGCGCATGGTCTATGCGGTTAATCACATTGCCTATGTCGTGCATGTATCCGGCTATCTGTGCCAGTTCCGCAGTGTGCTCGTCGTAGCCCAGATCCAGCAGCAGACGGCTGGCAGTGCTTGCCACTTTGGTCACGTGTGCGAACGAGTGTTCGGTGTATCCCATCGCCTTGAGCGCGATGTCGGCTCGTTTGATATAGGTGTTGATTTCTTCGGACTGCTTTATCTGCTCGTATGTGATTCTTGCCATCAGTGTTCCCTTTCTTGGTTATGTGATTCCAAATATAAGATAAAAACCTGATTTTGTATGAGTCTGTGGCATTTGTTGAAAATGTGACGTGCTACTGCGAGATTTCAAGGTTTTTCAGGTAGGTGTTTTCGTACTTGAAGTGTGTCTTGTCGGGAAGGGGAGTGTGGTTTGGCTTGATTGGGGTTGGCTCGTCGTTTTGGCTGTGTTTGTTTATGATGCGGATGCCATTGGCTGTGGCAGGCACAATGTTGTTTGTCGTGTTAGGCGCACGCTTCACTCCCTTATGGACTTTCTCGGTGCTCTTGCTGCATCTTGATAAGAGTTTCACGCTCTTGATTATGCCGCGAAAACCGTTTGCCGTGGTTGTTATGGGCAACTCAAAGACAAACGACGACACAACAAGCACGATAAATATTTTTCTGATTCTTGTTCGTTTTGTTTGTCATCTTGTATGCAAGATTGTTTTTATGTAATGAACTTAATTGTTATGATCTATATCATGATTATATAATTTGAAAATCCTTTTGCTTCTGTCAAATCTGTATGGCGTTTTTTTTGTTGGGGTTATTATATTTGGTGTGTTGATAAATGTAACACGACTGATTCTGCTGATTTTAAATGTACGTTGTTCATTCCTTTTATGACAGAATGCCTGTATGTGGGTGTTTCCGAACTCATCTGAATATTTAACATCACTAAGATGGCGAACTGATGCTGTGCCGTCATTCTTTGTGTATTCTATCTCTATGATAGCACCAGTGTCAATGGCTTTTTGTATATCGTCGTATATCATGATTTGGTAATGTTTTAATTATTGTACCTAACTAAATGACCTAATGGTTTATTAATATTTGAATGAGTCTTGATGTAATCAAGATTACCGACCACGTATAAGGTACTTTTGGCTCTGGTAACAGCTACATTTACGAGATTAGGCACAATGTTATCAATCCAGAAAATCTTTCTATCAGGAGAATTAGATGTTACAACAAGGCTAAAAATCATAATGTCTTTCTCATCACCTTGATATTTGTAAACAGTATTGGCTTCTATCCGATCGGCATAGTTGGCTGGTATCATTGAATTTATCTTCTCTGCCTGATGCCTGAATGGTGTTACAATACCAATTGTGACATCATCAGGATATGATTTAGCTGCTTGAACTGCTAATTCAACAGATTTCTTTGCTTCTGCCTCGTTTACGTTTATATTGTCATGTGCTTGCTTACCAACAACATTTACCAATATAATACCTTGGGGGTTCCCTTTCAAACGCCTAATGTCAGTATTCACTTCAAGACGTTGCCCCATAACACCTCCATAGAACATGTCATTTGAGTAGTCGATGATAGAAGGATAACAGCGATAATGGTAACTCAGCATGTACGGAACAGATTGTCCTGAAGTGACGTTACTGATGTAGTTCTTACAGTAATCATATAAAGAGCATTCCGCATACCTCACGTACTGACAATTCACCAATCCTAACTTTTTCTTGATTTCCAGTTCCTCTTCCACCTTGACCGCGGAGATGTGGCGGAGTTGCATAGGGTCACCAATGACGACAAGTTGCTTGGTTCTTTTTATGAGTGGTAACGCAGAAGCTATGTCACACTGTGACGCTTCATCAATGATTACCATGTCAAATAAATCAGAAATTAATGGAAAAGCATTCTTTGCTGAAAGACTGGTTACGGAGCAAAGGCGGAAAATGTCGAGAAATGCCATCGTGCAATTAGCAAATTTATTGTATTCTTCATGTTCCCAAGGAATTTGATCTGGTAGATACACTTTATAATTGTTTATGTCTTTGATAGCACTTTCCTTCTTTTTATTGTGGTGAATAAATGTGGACATCATTATTAGGCTGTTGTCTTGAATCCATTTTTTACCATTCTCGATTTTTGATTTTATTGATGGCAGAGAATTATTCAAATTATTGAGTTCTATTGTCTTTTGTTGTATCTCGTTGACAATCTTATTAAGATTATTTTCAGCAGTGGTCTTTTCTTGTGTATATCTTGTTTGCTCATCAGCGAGAGATTGTTTGAATATTATACCCTTATTGATTAAGTCTTGCCATTTCTTAAATTGAATAAATAAAATATGATGCGATTTGAAATCGGATATCTCGGCACAAAGTTCATATTCAGGTTTTGAATAATATGTTTTTAATGCAAGAGGGAAGCGTTCCACTTCGTTAAGTAACAAAGCAGCGCTTTTCTTTACAGAGAACGTTCTGTGCCAGAAACCAAATAATCCCTCAAACTTAGCTTTAAGGTTGTTATAAAGTGTCTTGACTGCCGTTAAATATCCGTTTAATTCCCCAATGGAATATTTTTTTAGATGTATAAACTCCGAATTGATGTTTTCTATGGCTTCTACTCTGTTGTTATGTTTTTGTTCAGCTTGTTTAATGGCTTCTTGTGCTGTTGATTTTCTCGAAGCTGCATCTTGTAATTCATTCTGTAACTGCCTTATTCTTGCCAATTCTTGTTTGCCTTGTTTTATATCCTGTACAGAATGATTGTATTGTTTATTAAAACTGAGAAAATCCTTAGTATTGTCCTGAAGATTTTCTATCTCAGCCAATGTGCATTCTATAGAATGTAATGTGTTGGTCGTTAAAAGTTGTTTTGAGCCGAATCGAAGGAAATAGCCTGTGTTGTCTATTTTATCAAACCTATCCTTGACATTATCAATGGCTTTGTTGTTTTTACTAGCAACTAGAACTTTCTTCCCTAGAATCAGAGCATTCGCCAATAAGTTCTCTATGACTTGTGTCTTGCCAGTGCCCGGTGCTCCAGTAATTACAGATATTCTTGAACCCATTGCTTCGGCAATAGCTTTCTTCTGAGAGTCATCCAGTTTGGTAACACATAGTAAATTGTCTACATCGATGGTTTCAATGGCATTCTCAATAGGTTCATTCAACAAGAATGACTCCAGCAAACTATGCTTTCGCTGTCTTGTAGATGGATTTGCCACACTTGGAATGACATAAGGTGACATCATCTGTAAATGCTTGCTGTTTAACTCTGAATAGATTTGGCTCAGTTCAATGCTTTTGCTGCTAAGTGCAAGAAAAAGATTATCCGTCATAGTGACATCCTCGGAAAGTTCTGTTCTCAGCGTTTCCATGATTCCTTGCCATGTCGGATTAGCCTTAATTCCTTCATTGATACTATCAATCTTTTCAGGAAGGAGTTCAAGACGTGAGGCCTCCTTCAGGTTTACCTCAAAATCGGCTATTCGAACAGGAAGTAATTCTTCTTCAATATGTATGGTCTTGATGTCATTGAAATCAATCACCATATTCAGAAGCCTATAGGTCTCATCACCGACTTTTATCTTCAAGCCAATGTACAAATCTGATGGGAACTTAGTTTCTCTCGGATTTCTGTTTCTTTCAAATAGCTGATAAAAAGAATCATTACAAGGAAAATCTATGAGCATTATACATTCGTCCTGATAGTTAATAGGATAGACATAATACTCCTTGATATCTGGCTCTTTCATTCTTTCCAATTCTATAGCTAGTTTGTAGAATGTAAGAACCTTTTGAGATGGACTCATATTCTGTGTATCAATATTCCTAAATAAGTTCCTTAATATTCTCTCGTCCATAAAAATGCAGTTAATATCCTTTGATATAATTGGTTGTGTTTTGGGATAGCAAACACTTCCAATATGTAGTGTCTCGTCCATTTCGTGCATTGCTGCCTTATGAAATGGAATACATTTCAAATGTATTTAAATAGTATCGCTTAGTCAATACCGAGACTTGATTTTTTTCTGGATTTTGAAAAAATGATGGGTTTTAATTCATCAGTTCTGCTTGGCGTAGCGCATGTTTTGGTATGTGCATCCCACCCAAAATCCCAATTTTTTGTGATTGTTGGCGTGGCTTCTTTCGGCAAACTTTGCGTCATAATTTTTTAAATCGTTTCAATTATGACAAGAAGTGTGAAGATTACTGCGCTTTGGCTGCTGACTATCTGCGGATTCTCATGCCATTCTATTTGTGATGTGCTGCCTATGTTCTGGGGCTGCGACATGGCTGTGGTTGCCACCGACGGCAATGTGGACCAGGGCATGATTGTTTTTATGATGGTGCTGTCGTTCCTCGTTCCGGCTTGCGGCGTGTACTGCATGTTGTGGAAATCGAGGGCATTGAAGCTCGTGAATGTTGTTCTGGCTTTTATAATAGCTTTGTTTAACATAGCCCATGCCGCTATGGAACTGCCTGCCGAGACAGCTGGCCAGTATGTCATCCTGCCGGCGATGATAGTCATCGGTCTGGTGTTAGCATGGCACAGCATAAGGTATGTGCGTGAGAGCTAACGCAGTCTTGTAGCCATGTCTGCGCTGATTATAGGTTTGCTGGTGCCGCTGCTTGGCACGATGCTCGGCTCGGCTTTCGTCTTTCTGATGAATGGCGGCATGTCCGTCCGGCTGCAGAAGTCGCTGCTGGGATTTGCGTCCGGGGTGATGGTGGCTGCGTCGGTGTGGTCGCTGTTGATTCCTGCCATGGAAATGGAGGCAGACAAAGGCGCTTGGTCGGTTATGTCGGCATCGGTGGGCTTTCTTGCGGGAATTGCGTTCCTGCTGGCTATAGACACACTTACGCCGCATTTGCACATCGGCGCCGACAAGCCGGAAGGTCTGCGTTCTCATCTGTCGAGGACGGCGATGCTGGCGCTTGCAGTCACCATACACAATCTGCCGGAGGGTATGGCTGTGGGAGTCGTGTTTGCCGGCGCTGCGAATGGCGTGGACGGCATTTCGGCAGCCAGCGCGTTGGCGGTCTCTTTGGGTATAGCCATACAGAATATCCCCGAAGGCGCGATTATCTCCATGCCGATGCGTGCGGCAGGCAACAGCCGTTGGCGCTCGTTTCTGATAGGTTCGCTGAGCGGGGCGGTGGAGCCGGTAGGTGCTGCGGTGGTTATTCTGTTGTCGGCGGTGCTTGTTCCCTTGCTGCCTTATATGCTTGCTTTTGCGGCTGGCGCCATGTTTTATGTCGTCGTGGAGGAGCTTATTCCGGAAGCGTCAGGCGGTCAGCATAGCAATCTCAGCACAATCGGCTTTGCCTTGGGCTTCGTCCTTATGATGGTGCTTGACGTGGTTATGGGGTGATTTTTATAGAATAATAGTAATAGAGAGGGATGCGTGAGCGTCTCCTTCTATTGTTTATGCGCGGCAGTATGTTTGAAAACATGTTGCCGTACTCTGAAATAGACTTAATTAATCAGATTAATGTGGCGAACAAACATTAACTTTGTCTGGATAGGTGATTTCCTTATACGATTAAATACGTTATTGCTTATGAAAAAGACTGTTTTATCAATGTTTTGCGCCGCTGTGATGTGCGCTGCGGTTAATGCGCAGGAAGAGTTCACCATAGCTACATTGAATGTGGACGGACTGCCGGCTAATCTCATAGTGGACATAAACCCAGACGGACCGGGCGAGACGTGGACTCCGAAGATAGGTGAGTATTTCGCTGGCAAGGCTTATGACATAATTGCAGTGCAGGAGAATTTCAACTTCCATGAGGAACTTTGTTCCGGGTTTGGCGATGGCTATAGTCATGACAGTTGGCCGGGAGCGATGACAGTCGATAAGTTCGGCACGGTGGATGAACTCAGAATGCCGGTTGACGGTCTTAACTGCTTTTGGAGCAATGATATAACAGGCGGACGCACCGACAGCGTGAAGTGGGAGCGCAGCTGCGGATTTCTGGACCATGCCGCCGACTCGCTGGCTACCAAAGGTTTCCGCCGTTACGAACTGACACTGAAGGGCGGTGCGCAAATCGTGGTCTATAACCTGCACGCCGACGCCACCGACGACCCCGAGGAACTGACTGGCAAGGACATGGGCGACCGCAACGCGCGCTACTTCGAGATGGTGCAGCTGCGCCAGCATATACTTGACAACCTCGACACACGCCCGGTCATTGTGCTTGGCGACTTTAACTGCTACTACAACCGCGACACGCTCAAGGCGCAGCTCATCGACTATATAAGCAACACGGGGCGCGCCACAGCGGGCGATGCCATGATTACGCTGCACAAGGGCGGCGTCTATCCCGAGGTTAGAGACACTGTAGGACTGCCTATAAGAGATGGCATCTACGTCTGGAGCGAGGACGAGGAACTGGACAAGATAATCTACATAAACCCTGTCGGCGGCGCGGAACTGACACCGCTGGAATTCACAGTTGACAAGACCGGCTATGTGCGTGATGACGGCACGACTCCTCTCGGCGACCATTGGCCAGCCGTGGCTAAGTTCAAAATCACCGCCGCTGCTTCGACAGGCGTGAATACGGCAGGCAGGTCCGTCGTTTCCGGCGAAGGTCTGTGGTACACAATCGATGGCCGCACATTGAGCCGCCGTCCTTCCAAAGGCGTGTTCATCCACCAAGGCAAGGCATTCATAAACAGATAGCAAAAAGGGGGAAATGAAAATAGAGGAGGCGATAATTTATGCCATCATGTCGTCTGGTCATGGCAAAACGACCGACCAGATAGCCGATGCTATAAACCGCAATGGCTGGCACATGCGCAAGGACGGCAAGCCTGTCACCAGCGCGCAGGTCTATGCCGTAATATGCCGTTATCCGTCGATATTCGTGAAAGAGGGCGGACGGATTTGCGTGATGCTGTAGATTGTTAATAGCCAATGCGTTATCCTCAAATTGAAATTTAAATATTTGACATTATAATGAAAACAAAACCGACTATTATCGACTTTGTCGAGCATTACACAGAGAAGTTCAGCGAGCACGTGTTCCTGCGTGAGAAAATCAATGACGTATGGACCGAGACCACATTCCGCGAGACACGCGAGATGGCGCACCGCTTGGGCGCTGGTTTCATGGCGCTGGGCCTGGAGAGAGGCGAACGTGTGGCGTTCTTGTCGCAAGGCCGTAATCTGTGGGTGACGGGCGAGCTCGGAATCCTGTATGCCGGTGGCGTGAATGTGCCGCTGAGCATCAAGCTGGAGGACTCTGGCGACTTGCTGTTCCGCATAAACCACTCGGACGCGAAGTATGTGGTGGTGAGCGAGCAGCAGCTGCCGAAGATTCGCAAGATACTGGGCGATTGTCCGCATGTCGAGAAGGTCATAGTGCTCGACGCGCTCGAGAAATACGAGGAAAAGGAAATGGGCGTTGATGAGCTGTTGTCGTTGGGCGACGCGCTGCTGGACAAGGATGCGGCGGCGTTCGAGGCGCGATACAAAAGCGTGCAGCCTGACGATTACGCCAACATATCATACACGAGCGGTACGACAGCCGACCCCAAGGGCATACTCCTGACGCACCGCAACTACACAGCCAACGTGGAGCAGGCTCATTCGGTCATAGGCATCGACATCGACGACGTGATGCTCATAATCCTGCCTCTCGACCACTGTTTCGCCCATGTGGCTGGCTTCTACACGATGATGTCGTACGGCGGAAGTATAGCCACCGTTCCGATAGGCAAGACGCCAATGGCGACGCTCAAGAACATACCGATTGCCATTCGTGAGGTGCGTCCGCACGTGATGCTGTCGGTGCCTGCGTTGGCTCGTAATTTCAAGAAGAACATCGAGGCTGGCGTCCATGCCAAAGGCTCCAAGGTGGAAGCCCTCTACAATTGGGCGCTCAATAACGCCATAGCGTACAATAAGGAGTATTGGAACCGTGGCGGACTCAAGGACTGCTGGCGTTATCCTTTAGTCAAGCTGTTCGACCGTCTCATCTTCAAGTCGGTGCGCGAGGGATTAGGCGGACGCATGAAATTCTTCGTCGGCGGCGGAGCGCTGCTGGACATTGCGCTGCAGCGTTATTACTGCGCAATCGGCATTCCTATGTTTCAGGGCTATGGACTGAGCGAGGCGACGCCGATTATCTGCGCTAACGCTCCTGGCGCGGCGATATTCGGGTCGAGTGGACGGATAGTCACTCCGCTGGATGTGAAGATATGTGACAACGAAGGCAATGTCGTGCCTGATGGTGAGCGCGGCGAGATTGTCATCAAGGGCGAGAACGTGATGGCTGGTTATTGGAAGAACCCAGAGAGCACGGCGAAGACCATCGTTGACGGCTGGCTTTATACTGGAGACATGGGCTATGTGACAGCCAAGCATCCTGGATTCCTGTGGGTCGTGGGGCGTTTCAAGTCGTTGCTCATATCGGCCGACGGCGAGAAGTACAGTCCGGAAGGCTTCGAGGATTCGCTCACCGACGGCAGCGTCTATGTGGAGCAGTGCATATTGCATAATAATCAGGACCCTTATACGATAGCTCTGATAGTGCCTAACAAGGAGGCGCTGCAGGGCTGGGCGAAGGCGCATGGCAAAGACCCTGAGACAGTGGAAGGCAAGCGCGCTATGCTGGACAAGATTCAGGATGAGGTGAACTCTTATAAGAATGGCGGCAGCCGTGGAGGCATATTCCCAGAGCAATGGCTGCCACGCGCGTTGGCTGTCCTGGACGAGCAGTGGACGGAGCAGAACCACCTCGTGAACTCGACGATGAAGGTTGTGAGAGGCAAGGTGGAGAAGCATTTCGCCGACCGCATAGAGTACGCATATACACTGGAAGGAAAAGACTTGTATAACGAAAAGAATCTTGCGGCGTTTTAGTTGAATGTAAATAGGAATATGTCACAGTACGAAATACATAGCTGCGAGCAGATGATGGAGCTCATACAGCAAGTCGGTTTCCTGCCGCTGCTGGTGAGCGGCATTCCGGGCTATTCCGCCGAGGACATGGCTGACGAGTACTGCCGCTATACGGTGTTGCCCGAAGGCGGATGGGAATGGCCGTTGTGGAAATGGAAAGGCACGATTATCAGCGAGAGCGAGTGTGTCTATGGCAAATTCTTCAACGGCAAGGCAGGCTTCATAAGCCGCAGGTGGTGGGCGTATTTCTGCAACTACCGCCGCAGCGTTTATCCGTTGCCACAGGAGAACAGCATCGAGGACGGCATTTATCAGACTATTCGTGAGCAGGTGAGCGTGATTAACCGCGACTTGCGTGCGTGGTGCGGATTTGCCGGCGCAAAGATGCGCAGCCGTTTTGACGGCTATGTGGCGCGTCTTCAGATGGCTACGCGTGTCGTGACTGAGGATTTCGTTTATCCGCATGACAAGCACGGCAAGGAGTACGGCTGGGGATGGTCGCTGCTGACCACGCCGGAGCAACTGTACGGCAAGGAGGCCTGTGTCGCCGACTGCTCTCCGGAGGAGTCGCTTGCGCGCATGACCGAGCATTTGCACGCCGTCCTTCCGCAAGCTACTGACAAGCAGATAACTAAGTTGTTGTGCGGCGGAAAAAAGTAATTTGAAGTGAAAAAGTCAAAGCGATGCTGACGGAAAAGACATTGGAGAAATTGCGGATACTCACGGAGTCGGCGAAGTACGATGTGTCGTGCTCGTCGAGCGGTACAGTGCGCAAAGGTCAGCAGGGCATGGTGGGCAACACTGTGGGCGGCGTGGGCATCTGCCACTCGTTTGCCGACGACGGCCGCTGCATCTCGCTGCTTAAGATTATGCTGACCAACTACTGCATGTACGACTGCGCCTACTGCATCAACCGCCGCTCCAACGACATACGCCGCGCCACGCTTTCTGTCTCCGAATTGGAGGAGATAACGATGGAGTTCTACCGCCGTAACTATATCGAGGGACTTTTCCTTTCGAGCGGAGTGGTGCGCAACCCCGACTACACGATGGAGCGCCTGACTGCCATAGTCCGCGACCTGCGCACAAAGCACCGCTTCAACGGCTACATCCACCTGAAGAGCATTCCTGGCGCGTCGCAGGAACTGTTGAGCGAGGCTGGACGCTATGCCGACCGTATGAGCGTGAACATAGAGATACCAAAGGAGGAATCCTTGAAAAAACTTGCGCCAGAGAAAGACCACAAGAGCGTGTTCCTGCCGATGAAGTTCATCCAGCAGGGCGTGTTGGAGAACAAGGAGGACCGCAAGAAATACCGTTACGCGCCGCGTTTCGTGCCGGCTGGGCAATCGACGCAGATGATTGTGGGAGCCACGAGCGAGAGCGACCGTGACATACTGTCTATGTCGTCAATGCTTTATGCGCAACCGTCGTTGCGGCGTGTCTATTACTCTGGTTATGTGAGTGTTAATACTTATGACTCGCGCCTGCCTGTGTTGAAACAGCCGCCTTTGGTGCGCGAGAACCGCCTATATCAAGCCGATTGGCTGTTGCGTTTCTACCATTTTAAAGTTGACGAGATTGTGGACGACCAGCACGCCAACCTTGACCTCGAGATAGACCCGAAACTCGCATGGGCGCTGCGCCATCCGGAGGCGTTCCCTGTTGACATAAACACGGCTGATTATGAGCAGTTGCTGCGTGTGCCAGGACTCGGCACCAAGTCCGCATGGCTCATTGTCAATTCGCGTCGGTTCAACCGCTTGACGTCGTACGACTTGAAGAAGATGGGCGTGGTGATGAAGAAGGCGAAATACTTCATCACTTGCAAGGAACTGACCACGGCATTCGCGCAGCCTATTGTCGGCATCAATGAACTGAGCCCGGAGCGGTTGCGTCCGCTGCTTGTGTCTAAGACAGAGCAGAAGCGCGCGGCGGAGGAGCAGCAACTCAAAATCGATTTGACGGAATGATAATATACACTTTCGACGGAACTATGGACGGACTGCTGACTGCGGTGTTCTATGCTTTCTCGTTCAAGGAGCAGCCTGAGGCGTTGCTCGCCGAGGGCGATGAGATGCCGTTGTTCTGCGAGCGTGTCTATCGTGTGGCGACAGATGAGGAAAAGGCTCGCCGCGTGTGGGCAGGGCTGGAGAAGAAACTGTCGAGAGAGGCGATGAGGCTGATTTCCGTCAGCTGGCTGTCGGAGTTGAGGGAGGTGAATGCGCCGTTGTTCCGTTACATCTGCAAGGTGTTCCGTCTGGGCGACATATCACGCAACTTCGCCGACAACGATGTGCTCGCCGTGACCAATATCGCGCGCAAAGTGCTGCATGAGCAGCTGCGCATGAAGCAGTTTATCCGCTTTCAGAAAGCTAATGACGGGACATATCTCGCCGTCGTTTCGCCCGACCATAATGTGCTGCCGCTCATCATCGACCATTTCCAGGACCGATTCAACGACCAGCCTTGGCTCATCTACGATGCCAAACGGCATTATGGCTACCATTACGACGGCGCGTCCGATGCCGTGCGCATAACGTTCGAGGATGAGGCTTCCGTGCCGTTCTGCCTTGCCGACGGCAAACTCAACGACGACGTCCTCAGCAGCGACGACCGTCTGATGCAGGACCTTTGGCGCACATACTTCAAGGCCATTTGCATCCGCGAGCGCATGAATCCACGCAAGCAGCTCAACGACATGCCTCGCCGCTACTGGAAATACATGACGGAAAAGCAATAATAGCATATAAGAATATGAAATTATGATGTCAATCTTTTTCTTGCTTACTTCGACATCGTCACCCTCCACCATAAGTTGGTGCAGTCTTCTGTGTAATCTAAGAATATAAAAATCGTATCTTTGTCACAAAATCTTAAAATAACAACAAGAGGATAGATATTTCAAATTAAAGACATCATATAATAATAGAGCTTGCACTCTTATTCTTGCTTTGCAAATCCGCCAAATTTATTAAGTACCAAGAATAGGCAGCGATGAGTTCACGCATAGGGCGTGAGCTGTTCGTGTTTATTCGGTACTCGATTCTTGGCGGAATCTGCAAAGCGGATAAGCAGTCAACGGACAGTTCCGCTTTTTTTTATGTATATAGGTAATCTTCTTATACATAATTGTAGCAAATAATAATAGGTAGATGTGTAGAGAAATATTCAACAGAATTGTAGGGATAATATCTACATGTATGGAGTGGAGTTGTTGAGTATTTTAGGGATTTTTGCAACTAGAGAAGATTTGGAAACAGACTATGTTGAATGTACTAAACAGTTGTTTTTATGCACATAGGTAAGGAGATTCATCAAGAGTTAAAACGTCAGGGACGCACGGTAGTCTGGTTTGCGGAGCACATGTGCTGCGACCGCAGCACTGCGTATGAGATATTTAAGAAGGAGACTATTGACACTGGTCAACTAATAAGAATAAGTCGCTTATTGAAGAAAAATTTCTTGGAGAGTTTGATGAAGGAGATAGATAGTGATGTAGAAAAATATTCAACAAATATGTAGGAAACTTTCCTACATGCTTTACTTTGACTAAAATGATAAAATGCAAAACTTTGCGATATACAAAAAAGAGAATAATGCCGAACACTCTAAACCCAAGGTAGGCGATAACAATTAATTGTTTTACAACTATGAAAAAAATCATTGCAAAGCTCTTCGGAGTTTACGCTGGTGTTAAGAACATCAACGGCAGAAAATCAAGTGGCGTTGAAGATTCGGGTGGTTTCAAGCATTGGGCTTATTATAATCCCAATGGCTATGATAATGTTAATTGATTTATTAAAAAACAAAAAGAGGCTTCGGCCTCTTTTTTTTGCTATGATAAAAAAGATAACAGCTATTTATAATAAACGAAACTATTCTTTCAATAAGTGGATTGGGTGTATGATAGAGAAGAATGGTGTTGCAACTTCCTTGGTGCCATGCTTTTTAAAGCCACAAGAGTATAATGCAGTTGTCAATCCTTTGATTGCAGTTGAACAGCCTCCATATAGAGTCCTGCATTCTAATATTAGTAATGTTGTCAGGGTATATGCTAAAATATTGACGTGGTTAAGCCGTCATTCTTTTATGGGGGCGTATGTGTTTAGCAAACTGCTATCCCCACGTTATGAAGATGCTCAGGAGGCTGTCGCTGTTTATTATAGAATTATTCCAGGCGAACAACAGCGTAAACTTTGCCTTGCAAGAATGTTGTTTGCTTCTTCCATGTCTAAACGATTTAAGAAGCACGGCATTGGCGTGATAGGTGCTTTTTTACCTTCCAGACAAATGCATGCTTGGGTTATGGAAGATGGACGCCCTGCCGATAGATGGGATAATGAATGGATATGTTATCAACCAGTAGCGGTAATTGAATGAGAAATATTACAAATGAGTTGCTAAAACAGCCGTCACTGTCTTTTTTCGATAAAAGAAGAGGGACTGTCATTCCGGATATTTGCGATGAGATAAGGAATGGTCTATGGCGAGATTATAATGTCGATGTAGCTTTGGCTAACGAGAAAATAGATGCAACAAGAGTTCTTGACATGAGTTCAGAGTTTGCGGATTATATTCCGCTGAAAGATGGTGTTGTGTGGAATTCTGAAATCAATTGTTTTGAGGAACAAAAATATGTGCCTCATATTGTCGAAGGTATGAACTACGACAAGTTCCTTGCCCTATGTGATGAATATTTTGCGCCATACAAGGATAAGAAAATAGCGGTTCATCTTAGTGGAGGTTTAGATAGTAGCATAATTATTTGCATACTGAAAGAACTCAACATTCCATTCAGTCTATTTGGATTAGTGACAGATAGATTTGAATTTCGTACAGAGCGAAGAATTCAGAATATATTGGCGGAGTATGGCGTTGAAACAGTATTTGTTAATTTGGAGGAATATCCCCATTATGGAGACCTTGACGGATTCCCAGCACTGCAAATGCCAAATGATTTTATCAAGTGTATTGCACCGTCAAGAAAAATGGTTTCTGAAATGAAACAATGTGGAGTAGACGTGGTTTTTGGAGGGCAAGGTGGAGATTCGCTTTTTGTTGATTCTATTCCATTGGGACTTGATGGTGTGAGTTTTAATATACCTAATGAGTTTGATGTTAATGTAGAAAATGAAATGCATTATGTTCCCAATGGCATGGAATTGAAGTCTTTCTATGCTGACAAAAGGATAATTGATGCCATCTGCACTTTGCGCCAAGGGCAAAGGATAGATTCGCCTAAGTGGTGGGCAAGAAAGTTCTTCAAAGGCATATTGCCAAGGGAATTGTCTGACTATTGCTATACTGCTGACTTTTTTGGACTCTCCATGAGTGGATTGGAAGCAGCTAAACCTACTATCAAGACTTTGTTTGAAGAGGCTCACGATTTGCTTGAGCATCCAGCATTCTCTCCAAAGGCAACAAAGGAAATGTTAGAGACCGATGTGTTCAGTTTTGATTATCACAGCTATTGTGACTTTTGTTGCCGAATTTCCATTGCTGCGTGGGTAACGGCTTTATTTAGAAAGTAACATTATGAATAATCAAGTAATAGCAACTGCTGTTATTGGCATTTTGTCTATGTCTAATTAGAAGATAATTGACCATGAAATATCAAATCGTATATGCACGTGAACCACAAATGGGTGACACGTATATGAAGGCATTTGAAACAGATATTGATGCTCAAATAAAAGCTGGATTTGCAGTAGGTTTAGACCCGTCGCCAGAGGCTGAGCATCTTATTCTGCGTTCATACAGCATTAGAGAGGAATGTAAATACCCCCAAGATTCTCGTTTTATCAACAATTGGCAAGCCAATGCCAATTGCTTGTTCATGGATTTGTATTATCCTCTTATCTCTGACCTCACTATCCCAACTTTCTTTGTTGATAAGTTGGAGGAAACTGTGATATCTAAAATCAAAGATTTAGGTTGGGAGAAGGCTTTTATCAAAGGTAGAGTTCATGCATTGGATAATATAGAGGCGGGACTTTGTGTTTGGCCCAATTATTCAATCTCGGAGATAAGCGACAACTATAAGAAGTACCATTATGATGAACCTCCTTTTGCCGTCAGACAGTTCTATGACCCTGAAAAATTGTTTTACTACGAAAGATATTGGGTTATGAACGGCAAGGTTTTTATAAAGAGTGGCATTATTCCTGATATTGTAAAGGAAGCAGCAGAAAGACTTAAAGCTACTGGCAGTAAATATTTCACGATTGATGCTACTGATGAAGTTATCATGGAGGTGAATCCAGGTGAGTCTTCCGATAGATTTGGAGAAAATCCACCTGAGTTATTTGCCGAGTGGTTTAAACAAGCATTTCTTGATGATTAAAAGCAGATGAAGTACATTGATGAAATCAATTCTCTCCCTTCTTTATACAAAGTTGAATTGTCTGCATGTTTTATTACGGATATATTGGCAGCACTGACTTATGCATCAACTACTAAAATTATGATTGAAGGAATCGATGAGGATGTATTGTCTTGGCGTATGATAATATCGGCTTTGCTTGGGGTGTTCATTGGTGGAGCGTATATTGCTAATAAGAACAAGATTTTTAAGCACTTCCAAATAATTAATGTTACCGAGATTGTTCTATATGGTTTGCTTATAGCATATCTTGAAATAACGTGGAATTTTAATGTTTATTTCTTGGTAGCTGCGGTTGTTGGAGCGTTTGTTGGCAATTTTGTTGTAAATGGAAATATGATGCTGCATGAAAAGATAACTGATGATGAGAACGCAAGAGTCAATTTTAGATTGTTACAAAACATAACGTCTCGAATAAGCACATTGGCGGGTGCTGGTGCTGCATTGTTTGTCGATTTTGAAATCAGAACATTGTTTATTGTGATGTTCTTCGGAATGACATTAGACAATATAATGATGTTCTATGTTTACAACAAACTTCCTGACGATAAGAAAATGTAATACATGACGGAGAAGCAGTAAACAAAAAAAACGGAGACGCAATTGCGCCTCCGTTTTTCTTTTATGTCGTATTTTCTTACTTGCCTAAGAATGATTTCACCTCGTTATAGACAGCCTCGGCGTTGAATCCGAACTTCTCGTCCAGCACCTTGTATGGAGCGGAGAAACCGAAGTGGTCGAGTCCGAAGACCTTGCCGTTGGCTCCTGCGAGTCCTTGCAGTGTGACAGGCAGTCCGGCAGTCAGTCCGAACACCTTTGCGCCTGAAGGAATCACGCTCTCCTGATAAGCCTTGTCCTGCTGACGGAAAAGTCCCTCGCTTGGCGCTGACACAACCTGTGCCTTGATGCCGTCCTTCTCCAGCAGCGGCAGTGCGCTGATGAGTGTTGAAACCTCGCTTCCGTTAGCCACGAGCACTACGTCTGCGTTGTCGGCTTTTCTTACGATGTAAGCGCCCTTCTTCAGCTGCAGTGCCTTGTTGTAGCCGTCTTCTGTCTCGATGTTCTTTATGTCCTGACGTGAGAATATCAGTGTGGTAGGAGTGTTGGTGTTCTCAAGCGCCGACTGCCATGCCACTGTAGTCTCGTTCACGTCGGCTGGACGAAGCACGAGCATGCTGTTTCTTCCGCTGTGGTTCTTGAGTTTCTCCAGCAGTCTGACCTGTGCCTCCTGCTCGATTGGCTGGTGTGTAGGTCCGTCCTCGCCAACGCGGAATGCGTCGTGTGTGAATACGTATATCACAGGCAGCTCCATGAGGGCTGACATTCTCATTGCTGGCTTCATGTAGTCTGAGAAAACGAAGAATGTAGCGCACACAGGGATTATGCCGCCGTGGAGCGCCATGCCGTTCATGATGCACGCCATTGTCAGTTCGCTTACTCCGGCCTGCAGGAATGCTCCGCTGAAGTCGCCCTTCTTCATGGCGTGTGTCTTCTTCAGGAATCCGTCTGTCTTGTCGGAGTTGCTCAGGTCGGCTGAACTTACAATCATGTTGCCAACCTTCTCTGCGAGTGTGCCGAGCACTGTTGCCGATCCGGCTCTTGTCGCCTTGTCGGCTTTCTGCTCTATGGCTGCGTAATCAATCTCAGGAGCGTTGCCTGAGAGGTATTTCTTGAGTTCTTTTGCGAGTTCTGGGTTCTGTTTCTCCCATTCAGCCTGCTTAGCCTTCTTCTCGGCTACGGTCTTTCTCAGAGCCTCGGCTCTTTCTGCGTAAAGCTCTTTTGTCTCTGGGAACAGCACGAATGGGTTCTTAGGGTCGCCGCCGATGTTCTCGATTGTCTTCTCGATGTCGGCTCCGGCAGCGCTCAGTGGCTGTCCGTGTGTCGATACCTTGCCTTCGTATGAGCTGCCGTCAGCGCCAACAGCGCCTTTCGCCATCACAGTGTGACCAATGATGAGGGTAGGGCGTTCTGTCTCTTGGTTAGCGGCTTTCAGTGCGTTGCTAATCTCCTCGGCGTTGTTGCCGTTCACTTCCATCACGTTCCAACCCCAAGCCTTGTATTTTGCGGCAGTGTCCTCGCTTGTTACCTCGGACACCTTTGTTGAGAGTTGCACGTCATTAGCGTCATAGAACATAATGAGGTTGCTCAGTCCGAGAGTTCCAGCGATACGTCCAGCGCCTTGGCTTATCTCTTCCTCAATTCCGCCGTCGCTTATGAAAGCGTAAGTCTTGTGGCTCATCCATTCGCCGAACTTAGCTACGAGGAATCTCTCTGCGATAGCCGCTCCGACAGCCATTGTGTGGCCCTGTCCGAGTGGACCGGAAGTGTTCTCGATGCCTCTCTTGAAGTTCACTTCAGGGTGACCCGGAGTTGGGCTTCCCCACTGGCGGAAGTTAGCCAGCTCTTCCATTGTGAACCTTCCTGTGAACGAAAGCACAGAGTAGAGCATTGGCGACATGTGGCCAGGGTCCAGGAAGAATCGGTCTCTGAACGCCCATGTAGCGTCGTCTGGGTCGTACTCTAAAAATTCCGAGAAAAGCACGTTAACAAAATCTGCTCCTCCCATTGCGCCGCCTGGGTGTCCGCTCTTCGCCTTTTCTACCATTGAGGCTGCCAAAACCCTGATGTTGTCAGCCGCTCTCTCTTGTTTTTCTCTTATGTTCATTTTGTATGTTTGGTTTTATTGTAATCTTTCCATTTCCTCCTTCAGATCAATCTCCTCGTTCTTAGAGGTGTAGAATTTGTATTGAAGGAATCCCAACTTCTGCGACGCTATCACTTTGCTGCCGAATCCGTACTTGAATTTCCATTTCAGCTCCTGTGATACAAGTCCCTGCTTTATGTATGCCGCCACGAACGGATGCACGTGCAGTCTGAAGTTCTTTATCTTGAGTTTGTTTACAATCAGGTCGATTTTGCTTTCCAGCTGGTCGGTGAATAGTATCGAAGGTCTAATCTTGCCCTTGCCGTAGCATGTAGGGCAGGTCTCCTCGGTATCCACGTATGTCACTTGCCTTACTCTCTGCCTTGTTATCTGCATTACGCAGAACTTGCTGAGCGGTAGTACGTTATGTTTCGCGCGGTCGTCAGCCATCGCTTCTCTCATCTTGTCATACACAGCCTTCTTGTTTTCACTCTTGGCCATGTCGATGAAGTCGATGGATATGATTCCGCCCATGTCTCGGAGTCGGAGCTGGCGGCCGATCTCCTCGGCTGCAGCGAGGTTCACGTTCAGTGCGTTCTCCTCTTGTCCATTGGCGTTCTTGGAGCGGTTGCCGCTGTTCACGTCTATGACGTGCATGGCTTCGGTCTGCTCGATTATCAGGTAAGCGCCGTTCTTGAATGGAACAATCTTTCCGAATGATGATTTAATCTGCTTTGTGAGAGCGAAGTGGTCGAATATAGGAGTGTCTCCCTCGTAGAGTTTGACAATGTTCTTTTTTTCTGGCGAGATGAGTCCTATGTAGTTCTTTATCTCGTTGTAGAAATCCCTGTCGTTTACGGTTACCGACTGGAAATTCTCGTTGAAGATGTCTCTGATGATGCCGACTGTGCGGCCGATTTCCTCGCCTACGAGCGCCACGCCTTTCGATGCCTGGGTCTTTCTGATGGTGTTCTCCCATCTCTCCACGAGCACGTTCAGCTCGTTGTCCAGCTCGGCTGCGCCCTTGTTTTCGGCCACTGTTCTTATTATCACGCCGAAGCCCTTAGGCTTGATGCTCTGTATGAGCTGTTTGAGGCGGTTTTTCTCTTCGTGGCTCTTGATTTTCTGGCTTACCGACACCTTGTCGCTGAACGGGATGAGCACAAGGAATCGTCCTGCGATGGACAGTTCGCTTGTCAGTCTCGGACCTTTGGTTGAGATAGGCTCTTTGGTTATCTGCACCAGTATCTCTTGTCCGCTCTTCAGCACATCGGCTATGGTGCCGTTCTTGTCGAGTTCGCCTGTGGATTGTTTCTTGGCTATGGCAGGGATGCGTCTTCTGTCGGAGAATGCGGCTTTGAGGTAGCCCTGCAGTGTGTGGAAATCAGGACCGAGGTCCAGATAGTGCAGGAATGCGTCTTTGGAGTAGCCCACATCCACGAATGCGGCGTTCAGTCCGGGCATTATCTTCTTCACCCTTCCCAAATAAATGTCGCCCACGGCAAACGCGTTGGACAATCGTCCCTCTCGGTGAAGCTCCACAAGCTTGTGGTCTTCGGCGAGCGCCGTTGTCACTTCTGTCTTGGCTACTTCTATTACTAATTCGCTGTTCACTTTTTATTCAGTTCCTTATTCTTCTTTTGTAATAAAACAAAGAAACAAACTTAAAGCCTATATTCTATGTGAGCATCAAGCTTGTTTCTTTATTCGTTTGACCTTAAGCATTAAGGCAGACACAAATGATTATTTTTTCTTATGTCTGTTCTTGCGCAGTCTCTTTTTTCTCTTGTGAGTAGACATTTTATGTCTTTTTCTCTTTTTTCCGCTTGGCATAACTTTAAAGTTTTAGTTATTATTTATGAAGTTGATTCCTTTTTTCTTGTTTCCCTGATCTGATTTACTTAATCATGTCATTGAAAGTCTTCGCAGGCTTGAATGATGGGATGTTGTGCTCAGGTATCACGATAGAAGTGTTCTTGCTAATGTTACGTGCAGTCTTCTTTGCGCGCTTTTTGATTACGAAACTTCCGAAACCGCGGAGATAAACGTTGTCACCGTTAGCCATAGACTCTTTTACCTTGTCCATGAAAGACTCAACACTCTTCAAAACAGTAATCTTGTCAATACCTGTCTCTTTTGCAATCTGTGATACAATATCAGCCTTTGTCATTGTTTTGCTTTCTTATATTAATGTTATATGAAATTCTTGAATAGCAGTAATCGGGTAGTTTCCCCGTTTTTCTGTTTTCGGACTGCAAATGTAGAGATTTTTTATTTCAATTCACAATAAACGGACCTAAAAAAATAGAACATAATGAATTACGCTCGCGGCCGCCCTTTGCTGTGGGCTTATGCGGTCTTAAGTGTCTGGATGTTTTTGCTTTATGGTGCTGTCTCTCAGTATTGAAACGAAAAAAGGGAACATTCTGCGTTCCCCTTTGTTCTGTGTTAGTTCGCTTTTTTATTGGCGTTTGATGATTTTGCGACGGTATAGGATTATGGAGAATGGACTCCAGTGCGGTTAATCGTCTATTTTTATTACTTCGCCTTGATGGTTGAACTTCAGGTCGAGGCCATTTGACATCTCCACTTCGTAGCCGAAGCGCTTCTTCTCGATTTTTGTGGCGTAAGCGCCGCTGAAGTTCAATTCAATGTATTGTCTTGCGAATAGCGGAAGCAGAGCGTCGGGCAGCATGCTGTTTTCGCAGTCCACTTTTGTCCAGTTGCCTTTGTTGTCAAAGTCCACGTCGGTGCCGTTGTTCAGCTTCACCTCGTATTTGCCAGCCTCTTTCTCTGCGAAGATGATGCGTTGATTGGCGAAGTGCTCATCGACAAAAGTTTTCGCGGCTGCCGGAAGCTTCTCGGCTGGGATTGGGCGTCCGCCAGCGAGGCAGATGCCGGAAAATATAACGCCGACGATAGTGGTAAGGATTAGTTTTTTCATTTTCATAAGTCATTAATCATTAAAGGTTAACTCACAAATATAAGTAAGAGTTATGAGATTGCGCGCGCATTTTCTTTGGAAAAAAGCAAACCGTGAAATGTTTTTAATGGCAGGGGAGCAGTGCGGATATTTGCTATCTTTGCGCCTATACAAATTAAAAGAAAGGAAAATCATGTTTTCAGGAATAGTAGAAGAGGCTGGTGTGGTTAAAAGCCTTGTGAAGGAGGGCGACAACCTGCACATAACAGTGAAATGCTCTTTTGTGAATGAGTTGAAGATCGACCAGTCGGTGGCTCATAACGGTGTCTGCCTTACAGTGGTGAAACTCGGCGACGATTCATATACCGTGACAGCGATAAAGGAAACGCTCATGAGGAGCAATCTTGGCGCGCTGAAGGAGGGCGACTTGGTGAATCTTGAGCGCAGCATGTGCATGAACGGACGTCTGGACGGACACATCGTGCAGGGGCACGTGGACACGACGGCGGTCTGCACCAGCGTGACCGACGAGAACGGCAGCCACGTATTCACATTCAAGTACGATGTGCCTGCGGAGCTCAAGCGCAAGGGCTACATCACTGTGGACAAGGGTAGCGTGACGGTCAACGGCGTGTCGCTGACGGTCTGCGAGCCTACCGACGACACTTTCTCTGTGGCGATAATTCCCTACACATTCGAGAACACCAACTTCTGCCGCATAAAGCCTGGCACACTCGTGAACCTCGAGTTCGACATCATCGGCAAGTACGTTAGCCGTCTGGCGGCGTTGTAAGAGATTCCCCCAGTAATGAATAACAAAGCCGTCCATGTCATGTGGGCGGCTTTTGTGTTTCCTTAGAATATTCCGAAAATCGTAGGACGCTTGTTCAGGTCCTGCGGCTTTTTCTGCTTCCATTCGCCTATGGTGCGGGTCTCGATGTACTCGCTTTCGAGCGTTATGTCGCAGGCTATGCAGAGCCTTGTGTCGCCTTTGAGCGTGGCGGTCAGCTCGTCGAAGAGCTTCATGTTGCGGTACGGCGTCTCGATGAAAAGCTGTGTCTGATTCTCTTCCTTGGCCCTGTGCTCAAGTTTTCGCAGCCTTTTCTGCCTTTCCGCCGCTTCTATGGGCAGGTAGCCGACGAAGGCGAAGCTCTGTCCGTTGAATCCCGAAGCCATCTGCGCCAGCAGTATCGACGACGGTCCGACGAGCGGCACGACTCTGATGCCCTTCCTGTGCGCCAGCGCCACGATGTCGGCTCCAGGGTCGGCCACGGCAGGACAGCCGGCTTCCGATATTATGCCCATGTCGTTGCCCTCGAGCAGCGGCTTGAGGTACGGCTCTATCTTGCTGCGGTCGGTGTGCTGGTTCAGTTCGAAGAACTGCGAGTCGTCTATCGGGAATGTGCGGTCAATTCTTCTCAGATACCTTCTGACGGTCCTGACGTCCTCCACGATGAAGTGGCGCAGCCTTTTGGCGGTTTCGATGACCTTTTGCGGAATAACTTCGTCAGGCGCGTTTTCTCCTAAAGTGTTCGGTATCAGAAATAGAATTCCAGGCATAAATAGAAATCTTTTTTGTTTGTGCAAAAGTAGAAATAATGTGTGAGAATTCTTTGCCTCTGTGCTATATTTGCCTTGCTTAAAACCAAACCGTAAAAAATGAATCTACCGCAAGACTTCGTTGATTGGGCGCGCGCTGCTTTGGGCGATAGTTTCGAGGATTTCGTGTCATCGTTGTCGTCGGCTCCGTCGGTGAGTGTCAGGCTCAACGCCGCCAAGTCGTCGGAAATAAAGGACGAGCTGCTCTCGTCGCTCCCTGTCGATTGCGCGGTGCCGTGGTGTCCGGGCGGCTATTATCTTCAGTCGCGTCCGTCGTTCACCCTTGATCCGCTTCTTCACGCCGGCGCTTACTATGTTCAGGAGGCGTCGTCTATGATAGTGTCGCATTTGGTGCGCCAGTTCGTGACTGAGCCTGTGCGTTTTCTCGACCTCTGCGCCGCGCCTGGCGGCAAGTCCACGCTTTTGCTCGACACGCTGCCCGAAGGCTCGCTCCTGGTGTGCAACGAGTATGTGCGCCAGCGTTCGTACATTCTGGCGGAGAACATAACGAAGTGGGGCAGGTCAAACGCCGTGGTCACATCGTGCGACGCGTCTTCGTTCGCTTCGTTGGGTCCTGTGTTTGACGCAATGCTTGTTGATGCGCCATGCTCCGGCGAGGGCATGTTCCGCAAGGACGAGGTTGCAGTCTCGGAGTGGAGTAGGGAGAATGTGGCTCAATGCGCCGAACGGCAGAGAGACATTCTCTCGTCGGCATGGACAGCGCTCAAGCCAGGCGGTCTGATGATATACAGCACTTGCACCTACAACGAGCAGGAAGACGAGCTGATGGTCGATTTCATAAAAGACACGCTCGGAGCGGAATTGCTGCCTATGGACATCGATTCGTCGTGGGGCATAACCGACTCCGGTCGCGGACTGCATTTCTACCCACACAAGACACGCGGCGAAGGACTGTTCATCGCTGCGCTGAGGAAGCATGGCGAGCTCACGTCAGCGCCCGAAGTCTCGTATGTGCGCAAGACCAAGCGCAAGGACAAGGCGGCGCAGTCGCAGAAGGTTGATGTCGAGGCGTTGCGGTGGCTCACGTCGCCTGACGGTTACGAAGTGATGCTGCACAAGGAGCGCTTTGTGGCTATTCCAGTGGCTCATGCCGATTTCATACGCCGCTTGCTGCCGTTCGTAAACGTGATGAGCTGCGGCGTGGCTCTCGGAGCGTTCAAGGGCAAGACGTTCATTCCGGACACGGCTCTGGCGCTGTCGTCCGAACTTGATTATAATAAGGTGAGCGCATACGAAGCCACACGTCAGGAAGCTCTCGCTTACCTTCACCGTGAGAGCCTGATTCTGCCGCCGTCGGTGCCTAAGGGCTACGTCCTTATAACCTACAAGGGGCAGGGGCTCGGCTGGGTCAAGAACATCGGCAACCGCTCGAACAATCTTTATCCAGAGCAGTGGAGAATAAGAATGAACATTTCTTGATTTTTACTTAACTTTGTTTTCATGAAAGTCACATTTCTCGGCACAGGCACTTCTACCGGCGTTCCACAGATGGGATGCTCGTGCGCGGTTTGCCGCAGCAGCGACCCGCGTGACACACGTCTGCGCACATCGGCGCTTCTGACCACTGACTCCGGCGTGAACATCCTCGTGGATTGCGGACCGGACTTCCGTCAGCAGTACCTTAGACATTCGCTTTCGCGCATAGACGGCATAATCTTCACCCACGAGCATTTCGACCATGCCTCGGGGCTGAACGAGATACGCCCTCTGCACACTGCGCAGCTCTACGCCGAACATCGTGTGGCTGAAGCCATAAAATACAATCTGCCTTACATATTTTCCGACCATCCTTATCCCGGAGCGCCTACTCTCGATTTGCACGAGGTGAAGCCCGGAGTGCCTTTCGCAATCGAGGGGCAGGAGATAATCCCTGTGCGCGCCACACACGGCAATCTGCCCGTGCTCGGCTATCGCATTGGCTCGTTCGGATACCTGACCGACATCTCTGAGATCGAGGACAGCGAGCTGGAGAAGTTCAAGGGCGTCAAGGTCTTTGTGCTCGGCGCGCTGCGTTATAAGCCACACCCTTCGCATCTGGCTGTGGACCAGTCGATTGAAGTGGCTAAGAAAGTGGGGGCGGAGCAGACGTTCTTTGTTCACATGTCACACGACATCGGGCTGCATGCCGAGGTGTGCGCCGCATTGCCTCAGGGCATGACGCTCGCCTACGACACGCTCGTCTATGAATGGTGATTGGCATGTTATTTGTTTTGAAAATTCGCGTTTAACAATCTAAAATGACAGCAATATGAATATGAGAAAAGTTTACACATCGGTGCTCGCGGCGGCATTTTCGCTGACTTCGGCAGTGGCGCAGTCCGATGTTACGATAGGCGACATCGTGTCGCAGTACGGCGGTGGCGACTCGTCCATCTCGGCAGGGCTCTCGTCGCTCGGCATTCAGGACCTTACGCTTGAGTCGCTGCTGCAGAACGAGGAGTTCTTCACGGCGGCAGTCGCTTCGGTCAACAATTATCTGCCAATGGCAGTGGGCTACGGCGTGACAGTCAAGCATGTGGATGTCGATTCGCTCAACGTCACCATGTCGGCTGACTATGACGAGTCCGACGCGTCGGTCAAGACAGTGAAGAACAATCCAGCCGTATTCAAGGCATACATCAAGTCGTCAGCCAAGAAGAACTCCGACGCCAAGATGCTGCTCGACGTGATAAAGGGCATTAACCGCGGCGTAATCTTCAACATCCACGGCACCAAGTCCAATGCCGACGCCACAGTGAAATTCACAGCCAAGGAAATACAGAACCTCGCGTCTGAGTAGCCGCCGTGTTCTTATGATAAAGCAAAAGGCAATGCGAGAGCATTGCCTTTTTTGTTTTTGCCTTGAAATAGAAATCGGCAGCAAAACGAGTCTGCTGCCGATTTTTGATATGAGGCTGGATTGTTTACTTAATCATAACCTTCTTTCCCTTGCTGCTGATGTTTATGCCTCTCTGTGGAGCGCTGAGGCGGCGGCCATGCAGGTCATACCATTGCTCGGTGCCGTCTAAGTCCTTTGTTTGGATGGCGGTGGCGGTTGTCGGAACTTCGCCAAACGCCACGCTCAGAAGCGAAGGCGACGACTCTGGACCGACGATGTAGGCATTGAAGGCTGGGATGGTGACGCCGTCGATAGCTTCATCGCTCTTCTGCCAGCTTGCGTCGGCTTGCAGAACATATTTGCCTGCTGTCTCGTCTTTGTCTAATTCTGCGAACGTGCCTGCCATCTTGTAGCCGTTCTTTGTGATGGACATCTCGGCTGGAGTGGCTTTGAGCGCTACGTTCTGTGCCTCGCTGTAATATTCGCCGTTCATTTCGTAGTATGAGGCTGTCCAGTCATCGCCTGTGATGAAGAGGTATGGCGTGTTGGCTTCCGGCTCTGCCACTTCGCTGAAGTAGATTGTGCTGCCGCTGACGCCGTTCAGCTGATAATACTTGCCGCTGAACCCGTCTGCGGAATATGAGGTCTGTGGAGCCCAAGGCAGACAGACGCTGTAGGCTGTGCTGGCTGAGATGCCGCTGCGCTGATAAATCACTTTCTCTGCTGTCACGTCATATTTCAAGTTGATAGCACTGTAGTCGCCTATTTCGAATCTTGGGCAGACCCACTTCGCTCCGTCCCAGTATGCAATGTTTGTCTCGTTGTCGTAGATGCCGCCCTTTGGCTTTGTGCCTGTGTATGTCTTAGGCAGATAGACAAATGAGTTATTGTCGAATCTTCCCCCGCTTAGCGGAGAGTTCATGCTGCGTCCGAAATATGTGTCAATAAAAGGAATTGTAGTCGCGTCATTTAGAGTGTTCTCTGAGAGGTCGAGAGAGCTTGTGCAGCCGACGAAGGCTGATCTTTTGATTGCTTGATTAGCGCCATCGTAGTCGCCGTTGACAATGCTGTTAGGCAGTTTTATGTAGCGTGCAGCAGAGCAATAGCGGAATGCGTTCTTGCCAATCTGAGTCAGTGCTGTGCAGGCTGACAGGTCGATGGATGTCAGCGATTTGCAGTTTTCGAAGGCTGCCTCATTAATAGTGGTGAGCGCAGGACAGCTGAAGTTGACAGTTGTCAGATTGCTGCAATTGCTAAAGGCGCTAGTACCAATAGAAGTAACGGATATAGGGATTGAAATTTCCTCGAGGGCGGTGCAGCCAAAGAAGGCGCTTTCATCGATGGTTTGTAACTCACAGTCGTTGCCGAATGTTACTTTCTTCAGACTGCTACAGCCATAAAAAGCTCTCTGTTCAATATAGCCGCCAATGCTACCAGATTTGCCTAAGGTGGCGTGGATAACAACCTCGGTCAGGTTTGTGCATCCCTCAAAGGCGCACTTGCCGATGGATGCAATCTTGCCGCAGGTATGTGTGTTGCCGTTTATGGTGTGGTCGCCTGCGCCCCAGATGATGACCTTCTTGATGTTCTCTCGCTGACCGTCCTCAATCCATGGCGCTTTAATATATTCTGGTCCAGATGTATATGGCTCCCAGTCATGTGACATCTCTATCGGAACAATATGTGTGTTATAAATATTCAGTTCTCCTGTTTCTGTGTCAAGTTCAGCTTTTACATAGCCAGTTTGAGCGCCGGCTCCGACATTGCTGTATGTCTTAATCTCGGCTTGCGCGGTAAGTGTTGCCGTTATCAGTACGGCTAAAGTGATTAATTTTTTCATTATTGTAAATGTTTTAGTTAAAATGTATGAAATGCAAAGGTGCGAAGAAGATTGTTAAAAGAATTACCCCCCCCTTAAAAGTTGTTAACAAGTGGTATTTCTCTGTGTTTTTCTTGCTGTGGCGGCTCTTGAGAGCTTGTTGTTCGTGTTCTTTATGTTGTGCAGCATTGTTTTTGTAAATAGAGTAAAATATTATAAAAAACAAGTTATATTTGTCTTCGTTATGCCCATGTGAATGCATAGGGATTGTCGAAAAACTTATTATCTAATTTTTATGAAGAAGATTTTGTTGCTACTTCCTTTCTTTGTGCTGTGTAGCCATACACAGGCGTCAGGGAGAAATGTTCAGGTGGTGGAGAACGAAGTGCTGGTCTCTGCTAAGGATGACACGAATAAGAAATTTTTGAAAAGAAAGGTCGCTATCGGCCGTTTCTCCAACGAGACTCAATACGCTAAAGGCATCTTCTACGACAAGGAGAATGACCCGATGGGCAAGCAGGCTTTAGACATTCTGTCGTCTAAACTCGCAGCGTCGGAGAAATTTCTGTTGCTGGAGAGAAGTGATTTGTCCAAGCTGCTGGATGAGAATAAAATAAATGGAAACGATTTGTCGGCGACGATTGGAGCTGATTATCTGATAATAGGCTCTATAACAGAGTATGGTAGAAAGAATGTGGGCAAGCAGGGCGTTTTCTCTGCCACGAAGATGCAAGTGGTGGAGGCTGCGGTTTCCATAAGGTTGGTTGATGTGTCATCTGGATTGATTATATATTCAGACGAGGCGAGAGGCGAGGCGCAAACCACATCCAAGACCACTCTCGGATTCGGCGGCACGGCTGGTTTCGATGCCACACTGAGCGACAAGGCCATCTCCGAGGCTATAGGGCAGCTGGTGGAGAATATCATAAACAAGTGCACAGACAAGCCTTGGAGAACTTACTTCCTGTCTTACGACGATGAGGCGAAGCTTATAGCAGGAGGAAAGACGCAGGGACTGACGAGCGGCATGACATTGTCGGTGAAGACAAAGGGCAAGAAGGTGAAGAATCCGCAGACCGGCATTGTGATAGAACTCCCAGGAAAAGAAGTGGCTACAGCTACAGTTCTTATGTCTCAGGGCGACACACCGGAGACGGAGTATTCTTTTGTAGAGGTGAGCGGAGGAGATGTTGATGCAAACAATTTGTCTAACTATTATATAGAGGAAAAATGATGAAAAAGAGCATATTGATGATTATCGCTGCAGCATTGGCGCTGCTTGCATCTTGTAAATATCCTGTCACACAATCGTCGGGCAAGGAGAATATCGCATATCTGATTTTTGTGAGCGTAAGCAACAAGCCGAATTCGATGGTAGAGGTGACAGTTGATGGCAATACGGTCTTCACTGCCGAGACAGTAAAAGAGAAAAAGTCGAATAACAAAGGCACGACCTATGCCGTCGCTCCAGGCAAACGCACAGTCAGAGTGACAGATAACGGCAATGTGTTGTATGATAAGGTTATATTCCTGTCTTCTCAGGAGACTAAAAAGATATTGTTGCCATGAGAACACGACTAATGATATTGTCGGGCGTGTTGATGTTTATATGCTCGTGTTCGGACAAGACTTTGTACTCTTGGCATAAGTATGAGGATGTTTCTTACAAATATCAGAAGAAAGGGACTGATGAGTTTTTAAATAAGTCCATGAAAGAGTACAGGAAAGTTATAGAAAGACAGAGTGGATTGAGAAGCGTGGCACCTCCTGGAATAAATGCCGAATACGGCTATTTGTTATGCAAATCGGGGAAAGTGTCCGAAGGCATCGAGTTCTTGAAAAGAGAAATCGCTTTGTATCCTGAGTCGGAGGTCTTCATATCAAGAGTCATTAAACAGTTGGAAAAATGAAAAAAGTTGTAATATTAGGATTGGCGTGCGTATTGATGATGTCTTCTTGCGAGACCCAGAATCTGAAAAGAGGAGCACAGTACCCAAAGATGTATGATGAGCATCCGGAATCTATCGTTGTCATGCCTCCTATCAACCAGACGAATAGTGTGGAGGCTAAGGATTATTTCTACACGACAATGTATAAGCCATTATGTGAGAAAGGGTATTATGTTTACTCTCCATACATGGTGATGGACATGTTTCAGGCAGAAAGCGCGTACGACAGCGAATTGTTTCTTGAAAGCGACTTGACGACTTTCAAAAATGTCCTTGGCGCTGATGCCGCTATGTTTACAATAATAAAGGCTTGGAGAAAAAGCACTTTGGGCGGAGGCATCACGGTTGACATAGAGTATGTGCTGAGATCGACAAAAACCGGCGAAACTATTTATCACCGCGAGGGTAGCATAACTCTCGACACAAGTATTAGTTCCGGCACAGGCGGCGCATTAGGAGCGTTGGTTAGTGTTGCTGCTACAGCTATTAATACGGCTGCGACCGACAAGATTGAGGCTGGCAGGGCGTGCAATGAATATGTGTTGAGGGATATGCCGGAAGGAAAGTATGGCGTTAATTATAACAAAGATCAAGAGTTCTTTGCCGACAAAGCTTTCGTTAGGGGAACTGTGAGAGCAAGATAATTTAAGCTTGTAAAAGGGAATGGTCCGTGCTGAATTTCATGTTCGGCGCGGACTTTTTCTTTATCTTTGCAACCATTTCTAATTTAAAATCAATGACGGGTTCGGAGACTTCGTGGCGCGGACATGCTTGCGCTTTTCTCGCTACACTCATGTGGGGTGTTATGGCGCCTTTGGCAAAGGATGCCATGACTGTGTTCACGCCTTTCATGCTTACGGCGTTCCGTATGGCAGGCGGAGCGTTGCTTTTCTGGCTCGTGTCGATAGCGGTGCGCAAGCAGGAGCATGTGCCGGCCAAAGACCTTGTCAGGCTTTTCTTCGCTGGACTTTTCGCATTTGTATTCAACCAGGGGCTGTTTCTTACAGGTTTGTCCATGACAACGCCGGTCGATGCAGCCATCGTCACTACCATGCTCCCTATCATCACACTGATATTCGCCGCAGTCTGGCTTCGTGAGCCGCTCACAGGACTCAAGGCGGCAGGCGTATTTGTTGGATTCGCCGGGGCGCTGACTCTGGTCGTCACTTCTACCGACTCGGCTGTCGGCGGCAACTACAAGGGCGATTTGCTGTGTCTGCTGGCACAGACTTCGTTCGCTGTCTATCTGACATTATTCAAGGACCTTAGCCATAAATACTCGTCCATAACGATGAATAAGTGGATTTTCACATTTTCCATGCTTTGCTACATTCCTGTGTCCGGCGGTCAGTTCATGGAGTTCGACTGGAGTAGTGTAGGTGTTCAGGATTGGATGGAGGTGGGCTATGTGGTGCTGTTCGGCAGTTTCTTCGCCTATCTGCTTTATGTGGCGAGCCAGAGCTATCTGCGTCCGACGGTTGTGGCCATGTACAATTATCTGCAGCCGATAACCGCCTCGCTTCTCGCTGTGGCCATGGGCATGGCGGTGTTCACATGGCATAAGGCGATTGCCATACTTCTCGTTTTCGCTGGCGTTTATATCGTAACACACAGCAAGAGCCGGGAGGAGGTTAATAAGGAGAAGCGTCTAAAAAACAGAACTGAAAATGGCTAAAAGTAAGAAAAACACAGAGCAGACACAGCTGTACTGGACCGAGGCTATAGCCAAAATCGAAAGGCTTGACGCCTCGTTCGTGGCGCGCTACAATCTGCTTTACCACCTGCTTGTGGAGTTTCTGCGTGTCAAGACACAGGATTCCACGATAATATTCTCTGGCGCGCAGGCTCGTCTGCTTTATGTGGCGGACAAATGCTCGTTCCCATATACCATGGCGCTCAATTCGTTCCGCTACCGTGGACGCCATGCCAGGGATGTCGAGGAGATTACGCTGAGGAGCAACTGGCATCAGGACATTGACGTTTTCACGGCTTTTGTCGGATACACTTTCGGCGACAAATCCCGCACGCTGTCCATTGAGAAGACGGCTGTGGCGGAGTCATTCGCCCACTGGCAGAAGATGAGAGTTTCTGTCGTTGGCAGAAAAGGCACTGTCATCGATGTGCGCGACGAGGTTTCCGGCAACGACTATTCGCTTGACGTTAAGGACTGGAACGCCGACATAATCGAATACAAGGCTGGAACACAGATAAACCTCATTGACGTCTCCGTCAGCGACGACGCTTTGCTTGTGCCGTCATTGCTTATATATGAACCGGACATGCTTGTGGATATTTCCACCATAGCACGCTGTTTCATGCAGTACGCTGATTCCGAGAAGAACCATCTTCTCGACAAGTTCAGTCCGAAGGTTCAGACGCGCGCCACGCTTTTGGGTAACCTCGCGTCGCAACTGCTGGACGAGACTGTGAACCACGGCGATAGCGCCGACTATGTGACAGCCGTGAGAAAATTCTTCCGCGGCGCTCCTATCGACATAACCACGTGCGAGGACATGGACGCGCGTTTCCACGACGACGCCAAGATGCAGCTGGCAAACCTCAAGACCATAATCAAGCGTGTGCAGACTGAGGACCGCAATTACCGCAAGGACAAGGTGATGCTCGAGCCGTCGTTCGTGTGCGAAACGCTGGGACTGCAAGGGCGTATGGACTTGTTGCAGAGCGACTTCTCGCTGCTGATGGAGCAAAAGTCAGGCAAGCGTGACGACTTCAACCACCGCCACCAGACACAGCACTACATACAGATGCTCATGTATCTGGCGATGCTGCACTACGGATTCGGCAAGAAGAACGACGAGATTTCCGCATATCTGCTTTACTCGAAATATCCCGACGGACTGATGAGGGAATCCAACGCTCCCGAGGTCGTCGCCAAATCCATAAGGCTGCGCAACCGCATCGTGGCGCAGGATCTGGCACTGGCTGAGCCGGGCGGAGCGAGGAGGATAATCGGCGCGCTCACACCAGAGTCGCTCAACCTCAAGCAGGACACGTCCAAGCTCTGGACCGACTACCAGCGTCCAGCGATAGTAAAACTGCTGACACCGCTGAACAAGGCGTCGAAAGAGGAACTCGACTATTTCTACAGATTCTTCACATTCGTGGCGCGCGAGAACATCATGAACCGCGTGGGCAATAGAATAAAAGAGAATAGCGGATTCGCGTCGCTGTGGACATCCTCGCTCGAGGAGCGTCGTCGTGCAGGCAACATAATGGACTGCATGAGGATAGACCGCCTTGTGACCGATGAAGACGGCACAGTGACAGCCATCGAGCTCGTCAGAGACGACACGGTTTATGACGACGCGCTCTCTTCGTGCGAGTATCTGCCAAACTTCAGAGTGGGCGATATTATCGTGCTTTACAAATACAACACAAGCCTTGAGCCCGATGTCCGTAAGGCTATCGAGCACAGGGCGACGATATACAGCCTCGCCGACAACCGTGTGAGCGTGCGTCTGCGCGCGCCGCAGCGGAGCAGGGAAGTGTTCGGTACTCGTGAGGGTTACGCATGGGCGGTCGAGCACGACTATATCGACTCGTCTTTCGGCGCGCAGTACAGGGCTTTGTATTCATTGCTAAGCACCAACGCCTCACGCAAGAAACTGTTGCTTGGGCAGCGCGCGCCAATCATCGACAATTCACAGCCTGCCGCTACGGAATACAGCGGAATGAACGAGCTTGTCACCAAGGTCAAGAGGGCGAAGGAGATGTTCCTGCTTGTCGGTCCTCCGGGCACGGGCAAGACGTCCTTCGGACTGATGAGCATACTCAAGGACCAGCTAAAAAGCGAGGGCTCGTCGGTGCTGCTCATGGCTTACACAAACAGGGCAGTGGATGAGATTTGCTCTAAACTGGACAAGGACGGCATCGATTTTGTCAGGTTCGGACACGCTTCGTCGTGCGACGAGCGCTTCGCCAAGTATTTGCTTTCCAACCGTGTGGCTGACTGCAACAACGTGAGCCAGATGCGTGACTTCATCGTGCGCACGAGGGTGTTCGTCGGCACGACTACGGCAGTGTCGTCGCTGCAGCGCATTTTCACCATCAAGCGCTTCGACCTTGCCATCGTCGATGAGGCTTCGCAGATTCTCGAGCCGAGCATCGTGGGACTGCTGTCGGCTGTGTCCGCAGCCGGTTCAGAGTCGGTTTGTGCTATCAGCAAGTTCGTCCTCATAGGCGACCATAAGCAGCTGCCTGCTGTCGTGGCGCAGACCGAAGCAGAGTCGCGTATCGTTGAGCCGTCTTTGCGAAAACTCGGATTCGAAAGTTGCTCTGAATCCTTGTTCCAGCGTCTTTTGCGCCTGTATCATGATAACGCACAGGTTGTTTACACGCTTAAAAACCACGGCAGAATGCACCCTGATGTCGCCGACTTCGTGAACAGGGCTTTCTATGGCGGCAATTTGCAGCCTATACCGCTCGAACACCAATCCAAACCGCTGGGCTTCGGCAATTTGCCCGACAGCGGCAACCGGCTTTTGCAGGCAGTCGCATCGCACCGCTGGGTTATGGTGGATGTCGAGCCGGGCGAGGAGCTTTCTTTCTCCGACAAGGTGAATGTCCCGGAGGCTAAGGCTATTGCCGATGCAGTTGAGGCTGTGCGGATGCTCCGCGAGGCTAACGGAATGGAATTCAGCGCCGAGCGTACTGTCGGAGTCATTGTGCCTTACCGCAACCAGATTGCCGTGGTGCGTGACGAGCTTGCCAAGCGCCATTACGACTACGACGGCATCACTATCGACACAGTGGAGCGCTACCAAGGCAGCGAGCGCGATGTCATAATCTACGGTTTCACTGTCTCGCGCCACACGCAGCTCGACTTCCTGACGTCGAACACCTTCGTCGAGGACGGCGTCACCATCGACCGCAAGCTCAATGTGGCTCTGACGAGGGCGCGCGAACAGAACGTCATTGTCTGCAACCGCCAGCTTGTGTCTTCCGATCCGCTTTTCGCTTCGCTTGCCGACTATGTCGAGCGCAACGGGGCGGTCGTCGGCTATTAGTCCTCGTCGTCTTCCTTTTGCTTTGTCTTGTGGTTGCAGAGCGGCTTGAATGTGCAGTATTCGCACACGTGGTCGTCGTTGGTGGCGCGGAACGGAACATCCTTGTTGAATAGTTCGCCCATCTTCTCGCTAAGCATATTTATGAAGTCTTCCTGGTAGTCGCTGATGTCGCTTATCGGCACCTTCTTGTTGCCGCTTTTCATCGTCAGCACAGGATTGTCCTCTTTCTTCGCTGAGATTATGTAAAGCAGGGCAGGGACGACGTTCTTGTCAGGATTCTTGTCCTTTATTATCACAGAGTATAGGAAAGTCTGCAGGTAGTATCCTCGGTTTTTCTTCTTGTTCTCGTTCAGGAACATGTCCTCTATGCATTCTACTCCGCTTTTCGCACTGCCGCTCTTGTAATCGACTATTCTAATAGTCTCTTCGCCGTCCTTTTTTATGGAGTCTATTCTGTCTATTATTCCGCCTATTTTCTTGGTCGTGCCTCCAGCGCTTATTTCTTTATAATGCGGTTTCTCCGACTCTAAGATTCTGAACTCATCGCTGTTTTCTGCCGTGTGTATGTCTATGTCAATCATTTTCTTGACATAGGTTTTTATTGTGTTGAGCGTCAGTGTCTGCACTCCGTTGCTGGCTATTTCGTCTTTGCCGTATAATTCTTCTCTGAATTTCTGCTCGACAATCTTGTCGACTTCTTTTTTCTTGGTTTTCAATATTTCAGCAGTGAGAATCTGGTTCTCTATATCTTTGTAGAGTTGATCCATGCTGGCGTGGAAGATTAGTCCGTACTTTATCGCGTCCACTTCTCCCAGCTCGGCTTCCTCGTTGTCCTTCAGTCCGGCTATGTATTTGTAGTAGTAGCTCAGCGGACAGCTTATGTATATGTTCAGCGCCGACGGCGATATGCTCTTGAACTTCTCCAGCTTTTCCATCACTTCCGGGCTTTTCGCTATCTCTTTTATCTCCTCTATCTCGGCGCTTTCTATAGTCGATTGCATCGAGTAGCTGCTCAGTGTCGTGCTTTCCGGCTTCTCCACGGCTATCTGCTGCATGAATCGGCTCATCTCGCCTTTCTGTCCGGCCTCGCTCACGGTGCTGTATGTTATCGTTATGTCGCTGGCTCTTTGCAGCAGGCTGTAGAAGTAGTAGGCGTATATTGCCACCTTGTTGTCTATCGTCGTCAGTCCGAAGGCTTTTCTTATGCTGTATGGTATGAACGACGTGTCGTTCACGCCCTT
Organism: Paludibacteraceae bacterium; assembly: GCA_017937025.1. Taxonomy (GTDB): domain Bacteria; phylum Bacteroidota; class Bacteroidia; order Bacteroidales; family Paludibacteraceae; genus UBA4363. The sequence goes on from JAGBEJ010000006.1 coordinate 139,886, forward strand.
AGGCATGTTGCCTTCGTTGGTCGATAGCATCAGCACGTTGTCGAAGTCTAAGTTTCTGGTCTCCAGCAGTCCCATTATCTGTATGCCTTGTGCAGGCTCGCCGTGGAATGGCACCGAAGCCGATTCTATCAGCTGTCTTACGAGGCTTGTGTATGTCGCTGCCTCCACGTTCAGCGTGCCGTCTTCTATCAGCATGCCTATTCGGTTCAGCATCGTGTGCGCCTTGTACAGCGACTCGATTGCCAGCTGGTTGTCGGACGACATTTTTTCCTCCTCCGTTGTGTTATTCAGACGGTCGTAATTCTTTGCTGTGTTCTCTATTATGGCTGACACCCAGCTGTTTATGTCTTTTATGCTGTGTCCGCCTATCGCCTCGAGTCCTATCTCCGTCAGTCCCACCATGTACTTCTTGTCTTCTATTAACTCGGAGTATGTAGTGTTTATGCCGGTGTATTTGGCGTAAGGGTGGGAGAGCAGTCCTTCCAAAAGCTTGATGTATATCTTATTGTCGCCTTTGCTTGCCTTGGCTGTGCGTGCCTGCAGGCTTATCAGCTGCATCACGAGCGATGCGGCAGGTGTTTGCTTCACGGGGATTCCCATAGTCACGTTCAGCGCTCCGGCATCTTCCGGCACCGAGTGCAGCACCGTTTGCAGCAGGTTTTCGTCGCACAGCACGATGGCTGTTCTTCGTCCGGCTTTTATTCTCTCGCCGCCGTTGTCTTGCAGCCATTCGCCCACATATCTGCCTTGCAGGTCGTTGGTGCTCGACGACATGTATCTCAGTTTCTTCTCCTTCTTGAAGTTGTCGTATGTTTCGTCGTCGTTATTTATCTGGTTTGGGTATTTATCGAGGTATTTTCTTATGTAGTGTCCGGCCTCGCTGTTCGGGTCGAATAGGTATTGCTTGTCGAAGTCCCAATAGAATTCCGCTTTGCCTTCGCTTTTTATCTTGTCGAAGAGCTTCTGCTCGGCTTTCTGCAGCATGTTGAATCCTACGAATATGTACTTTTCATACTCCAGATTCAGCTTCTCCTTGCTTTCTGCCACGCTTCTGTACAGCGCGCCTTCATACGTCGCCGCTCCCAGTTCCTTTTTATATTCTGTGTATATCTCGCCCAGCTTGTCCCATATCTTGCGGAAACGTTCTTTCGCCTCGCTCTTTGTGCTGAAGTTGTTGTAGAACCGTTTTATTATATCTACCTGCTCTTCGGTCAGGAAGTCGTTTGTCTCGAACTTCGCCAGGTCGCTTATGTTTTTGAATATCTGCTCGGCGTCGCCCATGTTCTTGTCCAAGTCGTCGAAGTCGCTTAGCATTATCCTGCCCCAGCCGTAGAATTTGTCGAGGCTTTCGTTCTCCTCAGTCACTTTGCAGTACACCTTGTGCAGCTTGCACACGAGGGTTATCTCGTCGGCAGTCTCTGCCTCGGTCTGCTTTCTGAACAGCTCGCTTATGGTGATGTACGCCGAGCTCCACACGGGTTTGCCTGTCTTCTCTAACGCGGTCCGGGCTATGGCGTCGTTCATAAACAACGATGCTCTCTTGTTAGGAAACACCACGGCGATTCTCGACAGGTCGGTTCCGTGCTTTTCTATTATGTCCTCGCTTATTCTTTCTAAAAATGTCTTCATAAATCGGTCTCGCTTTTGTTATGCCACTTCTTCTATGTCGTTGCTGAACACGTACCACAGATACCCCTTCACGTTCTTGTATCCCATGCTTTGCAGCAGGCTTATGTATTCCTTCACTTGCTCGTGGTACTCGTCGCGCTTTCTGGCGAATTTGAAGTCCACGACTATCATCTCGTCACCTCTCTTCATCACTCGGTCCGGACGGCGGTTCTTCACCTCGCCCTTCTCGTCGATGCTCAGTATAGCGCACTCGTTGAACAGCTCCCACTTGTCGCTGAACCATTCCTTCACCGTCGGGCTCTCCATTCTTTTCTTCAGCATGCGCTCTACGCTCTCTCGCGTTATTTTAGTGTTCAATATGCCGTCGAACTCAAACTGGTCCAGCACACGGCTTATGTCTTTGTCTGTCTTTATCTCGGAGAACAGCCTGTGCAGTATCGTTCCGGTCTTTATGTTCACGGCGTTGTCGTCGGCTTCGTCGTTCTCGCTGTTCACGAAGTCCTTGCTCTTGCCGCTCTGCCAGATGTGTACGCTTGCCGCGTTCGAGCGGAATTTCACATTCTTGCTTTCCTTGTCCATGTCCAGCGGATTGTTTTCCTTGCTTTCGCTTTTCTTGCTGGATAGGCAGAACTCGCCTTCGCTGTATGTCAGGTCGTCTGTGTCGTTTCCTTCTGCTGTTATGCCGACCACATTTTTTATAAATGTCTCTGCCGTGTTCTTCTCCGCTCCCTTTTTGTCCTTCAGATTGCTCCGTTCGCCTATCAGATACAGGTTTTTGCCGGCTCTGGTGAATGCCACGTACATCGTGTTCAGATTATCCACCGTCTCCATCATGGCTTCAGTGTCATAGTCGCTTCTGTATATGCTTTCCTGCATCTTCTTCACGTTGTCTATGGCTGCCAGCGGTATCTCGTTGAACGGCTCGCCGCTTGGCACGCACCACAGGCTGTCGCTTTTTCTTCCCTTGCCTTTGCCGTACATTCCTGCCACAGGCACTATCACGTGGTCATATTCCAGTCCCTTGCTCTTGTGCACAGTCAGTATTCTCACTCCTTCGGCCTCGTCGTTCTCTATCGTTGTCTGGCTTATGCTGTTTTTGCTCGACTTGTCGTTCCAGTCGCTTATCAGGTCTTTTATCGTGTAGTCGTAGCTGTCGAACAGGCTGTCGGCTGTGTCTATGAACTTGCTTATGTATTCGCCCTCGCTTTCTATCTTGTCTATCTCCATTATCTTGTATATTCTCTCTATCAGCTCGTGTATGGGCAGCCTTGCTAATTCTTCGTGCTTCTCGACTATTTCTTCCGGCAGCAGTTTGTCTATGTCGTTGTCTATAACCTCCACCTTGTGGGTTTCTCGGTTTATTATGCTTTTGTCCACCATTTCCGCGCTTTCCTCTATCGCTTTGCTTTTTGTCGTCATGGCGTAGTTCTTTGCTAACACCGCTTTCTTGGTTCTGTCTTCTGGCGTTGATATGTAGTCCAATGCGCTTACTATAGTCCTCACGGCGAGCGAGTTCTCCAGCTTGTATGCCTCAGCCGACACGAGGCTCACGTCTTTCAGCTTTTCGTCTGTTCTTTTCCTTTCTTCCAGATATTGCGCGAAGTCGTTTATCTGTTTGTTTTTTCTTACTATTATGGCTATGTCTCTCTGCTCCGCGCCTCGCTCTATGAGTGTTATTATTCTGTTGGCTATCTCGTCGTTCACATCCTCGCCTTCGCCTTTGAATGTCACGACTATCTCGCCTCGGCTCTCGGTCTTGGGGCTTTTCTGTTCCACGTCTTTGTATGCGTTCTCCAGCTCGCTCTTCATCTCGTCGCTCACTCCGTCTATGCTCTCTCTGGCTGTCTCCTCGGCTTTCTTGAAGAAGCTGTTGTTGAAGTCTATTATGTTCTTTTCCGAGCGGTAGTTTGAGTCGAGTGTCACGCTCCGGGTGCTTTCCTCATATTTTTTTTTGCCTATTCCGCTCAGCAGTCTCCAATCGCCGCCTCGCCAGCGGTAGATGCTTTGCTTCACGTCGCCCACTATCAGCGCTGTACCGTGGCTTATGCACTCGTCTATCAGTATCTTGAAGTTCTTCCACTGTGTCTCGGACGTGTCCTGGAACTCGTCTATCATTATGTGGCTTATGTACGAGCCGGTCTTCTCGTATATGAATGTGGCGTCGCCTTCGGTCAGCATCTGCGACAGCAGGTCCTGTGTGTCGCTCAGCAACGATATGTTGTTCTCTTCGGTTATGCCGTTTATCTTCTCTCTTATCACATTCAGCAGTCTGAACGACGACAGGTGCTTTAGTGTCAGGTCCACCGAGTTTATCGTCTCGGCGCTTTCCGTGTCATTTTCAAAGTCCTCGAGTATTTTCTGCAGTTCACGGGCTTTGTCCATCATTGTGCTGTTGCTTCTGTATACCGCTTTCAGCAGTTCTTCTGTGTTTTCAAGGCACTTGAAGTATGTTGTTTTTTTTATGTCTTTGAAATTTTCTTCTTTCAGGAATTTCTCGAACATTCCTTCCACATTTTTTCCAAGTGCGACTTTTTCATCCTCGCTTATTATCTTTCTGTATCTTTCGCCGTAGCTTTTTATTTTATTCACGGCTGCCTCTTTCTCTTCTTTCAGTCTTTTGGTGTATTCGCTCCATTTTTTGCTGTCGTTCCACTTTATCAGCATTCGCCCCGCAGCCTTCACCTCGTCTTCCTTGGCTCTGTAGCTGCTTGAGAATATTTGATTGCCGAAGTCTTTAATGTCCTTTGTGACGTTCCAGCTCTTGTTGTCATCGATTTTTTCGTTCACGAATCCGTTCACGATCTTGTATTCTTCGTCATTTGGCGTCATTTCGTCCAGTATTCTGTCCACAGCCAGCGTTTCTATCTTGTTGTGGTCCAAGTCCACGCTTGTGTTGGCTGGCAGTCCGAGCTCGCGTGCCATGTTCCTCATTATTTTCTGGAAGAATGCGTCTATCGTAGTCACATTGAAGTTGGAGTAGTCGTGCAGTATCTTGGTCAATGCTGTGCTGGCATTGTCTTTTATTGTCTGGTCGGAAAATCTGTTGCCAAGTCTGCTTTCGTCTTTCAGCGCTTTCACATATCCTTCCGACGACTTCAGACCTCTGCTTATGCCGAACAGCTGAGACAGTATTCTGCTCTTCATCTCGCTTGTGGCTTTGTTGGTGAATGTCACAGCCAATATGTGCTTGTAGTTCTCAGGATTCTCTATCAGCAGTTTTATGTATTCTACCGCCAGCGTGAATGTTTTTCCGCTGCCTGCCGATGCCTTATATACTGTCAAATTTTTCTTCATCTCTCTTTCCCTTATTTCTAATGTTGTAGAGACGGAGCCTGCTCCGTCTTTCTGCAATTAACCGTGTCTGGTTAAAATTTCTGTTTTTTTCGTGTAGAGACGTTTTTTCAAACGTCTTATCAATCAGTATTGTATGTTGTAGAGACGGAGCATGCTCCGTCTTTATACGATTTATCGCGTCTGATTTAAATTCTTGTTTGTAGAGACGTCACATTGTGGCGTTTGTGCAAATCCCCGGTCACTGAGCGTAGCCGAAGTGCCAGTCCCTGACCGCATCCGGAGCATCATTGTCCGCCCAGTCTTTCGAAATACGTCAGCATCTCCTCCCACGTCTTGAACGACGCGTCGCCCAGCCTCAGGTGCGTGCCGAGGAACTCCTCCGCGCCGTCCTCCGTGTTGCGGTCTATCAGGTAGTCGCCATACAGCAGATTCCTCTGGTTCGTGAATATCACTCTGTTCCAGCCCGGCACGCCGATGTTCTCGTCCACCCATTCCAGGTCTTTCTTCATTGCTTCGCCTTGGTCTATGCGGCTTCGGCTCACTATGTACATGTCGTACCTCTCGTTCAGCCATCGGAACGCCTTCACTGCCGACGCCAGCGGCTGCCCCTCGTTGTTGCCGCTCTCGTACCTTAGCGTGTCCTGCAGCCCTACATATATTATAGGCCTTTCCCTATCTTCCTGCTTGTCGTCTATCCACTTTATCACCGGCAGCACGGAGTGGAGCAGTGTCTCGTCGTTCAGCTGGTGCACTCCCTTGAACTTTATGGCGTTAGGGTAGTGCGCCTTGAATATGTCGTATGTGTCAACCAGCGTGTCCTGTTTGCCGAACATTCCGAATACACTCTTGCGTTCCTCGTCGTTCACGCCGCCGAAGCATTGTGCCGTCACTTCTTTGAACTCCGCCACCATGCCCTTTGTCACCAAGAAGTCTTTTGCGCCGTCCTGTCTCGGGTTGTTGAACTCCCTGCGGCCCAGTCCGTTGTTCTTTATTATTGTCTCGGCTATCTCGAACGCCGGGTTCACAAGTATTCTGTCGTATCCGTACAGCAGCTCGGTGTACATTCCGCCCATCGATGTGCCTATTATCAGGTCGGGTTTCTCCCTCTCGCACGTCTCGTGCAGAAATTCTATCGCCTCCTTCGGGTCTATCGGTATGTCGGGCGACACGACGTCGGCTTTTGGCAGCAGTTGCCTTATGCTCTTGGCTGTGCCGGTCGCGCCTGACGATGCGAATCCGTGCACATACAGTATCTTCTTTCCGTCCATGTACGGAGCGGTTCTCGTGTAGTCTATCATCTTTTTTCTTTGTTTGTTTACAAATATAACCAAAAAACAAAAAGCCGACCTTCATATCTCTGGTCGGCTTCCGTTATTTTTGTGTCTTTGCTGTATCTTGTTATGCGTCAAAGAATTGTAGTCCGTTGTTGTCGGTAGGACGAACTACGCCTGGATATTCGCAGCAGAACTCGTTCTTCAGTCTCTGCACATATCTTTTTGACTCCCATTTTGCCATTGGCAGGTCGTGCAGCAAATAATTTCCGCAGGTTGCGGCGGTTGTGCCTGGCACAGCGTTCTGCTTGTCGTCGTAGTCTGCCACATACTGGAACGCCTCTATCATCAAGTCGCGAATCTGCTCGCAAGGGTAGCATCCTTTCATTATCAGATAATTACCTGTCAGACAGCCCATAGGGCCCCAGTATATTATCTTGTCTTTCCATTCGTCGTTGTTTCTCAGCCATGTGGCAACGATATGCTCTATCGTGTGTATGGCAGCTGGAGCGAGCGCTGGCTCGTGATTAGGGCTTGTCATGCGTATGTCGTATGTCGTAACCTCCTCGCCGCCAACATTGTCTTTTCTCGATATGTATATGCCTGGACGCAGATTCGTGTGGTCCACTGCAAAACTTGCTATTGTTTCCATCTTATTTATATAATTATGTGTTTATCAATATTTTTTTTCATTTCCCTTGTAGAGACGCGGCGTGCCGCGTCTAATCCCTCCGTAATCAATAATTTTTTTTCATTTCTTTTGTAGAGACGTGGCATGCCGCGTCTCTCTGCAATATCGCGTATGGTTTAAAATTCTGTTTTTTTGTGTAGAGACGTCACATTGTGGCGTCTTTACAATTATTTCCAGCCCCTGAGCGTAGTAGAAACGTGGCATGCCGCGTCTCAAACATCATCCAAATAATCCGTACAGACGTCATATTCTGGCGTCTATGCTATTCATTCTTTACGCTCTTTACATCTTGTTTATTATCATCTTCACCGACTCCGCGAGCCACTTCGGCGCTTCCGCCCAGAAATTGTCATACTGCTCTCTGTTGTTGCCGGCCAGCGGCGTGTCGCTCACCATTCTTATGCTCGCGAATCCCTTGCCGTGCTTGTAGCATGCCTGCGCTATGGCTGCCGACTCCATGTCTATTACCGTCGCGTCGCCGAACTTGCTCCTTATCGCCTCGGCTTTCTCCACTGTGTCCACAAACCAGTCTCCAGTCACCATCAGGCCTTTTCTTATCACGCCCCATGGAAAGCCAGCCATCGCTTCGCCGAGTCTCTCCGCGGCTTCCACGATTCTCTTGTCAGCCTCGTAATACAGCGGCATATCCTGCACCTGTCCGTATGCTATCTCCTCGCCGCAGTACACGTCGTGATACACGGCTCTCTCTGCCACCACCACGTCGCCCACTTTCACATCCTGCTTCATCTCCTCGTCTGTCGCTCCGTTGCTGCTTATCCTCTTGCCGTTGCCTATCGCTCCGCCCACACCGGTCGAAATCACCAGGTCTGCTCCCCAGTCCTTTATCAGTTCATGGGCGCACAGTGCGGCGTTCACTTTTCCCACACCGCTTTTCACCACCTTGTACTTTGTCTTGGAATTGCTGGCCTCTAAGTCCTTCAGCAGTTCATACTCCTTGTCCATCGCCGCTATTATCGCTATCTTCATTTCTCCTATAATATATATAGTCATTATTTATTTGTGCAAATATACTCCAAAGTATCGTCGTTTGTATAAATCTGTCTTTTGCTAATATAAAAAGCGATAAATAAATCTGAAATTCTCGTGTCCGTGGAATTTCTATCTGCATGACAACTCTCCTGTCCCTGAGCAATGTCGGTCACTGAGCGTTGGTTGGTGAGCGTAGCCGAACCAAGCCGAAGCGTCAAATTAGTGTCCTATGGACAGAAATCCATCAAAATAGAATCAAATCCATCAAAATGATTATTCTATTTGATTTGTTGTTATTTGTTCTATTTCTCGCGAAGCGACTCTCCTTTTTCCGTGTTGCTGTTCTTCCGCTCACTGAGCAATGTCGGTCCCTTTTGTAGAGACGGAGCACGCTCCGTCTGTTCTAAACCATTGATTTAATGTGTATTATGTAGAAACGCGATTATCGCGTCTAAAATTTTTCGCATCTGCTGTGCGTTTGTTCGTGGCAGTCCCGGAGGGACGAAATATCATAGGCAGGGGTGTCAGCCCCTGATTGAAAACGTCAATACAAAACAGAACCCTGACGGGGTGATATGTTTCCGCATCCCTCCCGCGCCATCACGCATTCTCCTTCGGTTTCTTCATCGATATGTATATGCCTGCCAGAATCAGCCCTGCGCCTATGAATGCCAGCGGTGTCACCACCTCGCCCAGCACAACGGCGCTCACCACCATCGTGGACACAGGGTTCAGATACAGATAGTTCGTCGCCCTCACTGTGCCTATCTCTTTGATTACCTTCGTCCATATCAGGAAGCACAGAAACGACGGACCCAGCCCCAGAAACACTACGTTGCCAGCCACCACCGGCTTGCTCAGCGTCTCCCAGCCGCAGTCCCATCCCTTTGCCAGCAGTATCGGAGCGCCTGTCATCAGTCCGTATCCGAATATCTTGCGCGTCACCATCACGGCGTCGTATCTCTCTGTCACGTTCCTCATAACCACGCTATATACCGCCCAGCTCAGACACGCAGCCATCGCCAGCATATCGCCTGTGGGAGACAGCTTGAGTATGAACTTGCCGTTGAACACCACCAACGCCAGTCCCGCTATGGCTGTCAGTCCGCCTGCCATTATGTTTTTGTTCGCCTTCAGACTCTTGGTGAACAGTATAGCTATCAGCGTCGCGAAGAACGGACACGACGACACGATGAACGACACATTGTTCACCACCGTCATGCCTATGGCTGCGTTCTCAGTCATGAAGTACAGCGAGCCGCCCGTCACGCCAAGCAGCAGAAACGTCGCCTCGTCCCTCAGTGTCTTGCTCCGCACCCTCATGCCTCTGCCGCTCGCCATGCAGAACATCCACAGCGCCGTGTACGCTATGCCGGCCCTCAGAAAATATATCTCGTGCGCAGCCACGCCGTTGTCTATCAGCAGCCGCGTGTTTATGAATGTGCCGCCCCATATCAGCGTCACTATCACTGCCGTCACGTCATATTTTATGCCTGCTGCTTTCATGCCCGGAAAAGTGGATGCGAATTTACGCATTTTCCGCCATCGTTCTTCGTTCTCTCGCATTCAGATGCCGTGTCGCGCTGTTCTTGTAATCTCTTGTGTTTAAACGTTTATACAATTTAATCGCTTTTTTAACATATTATTTTTTGAAAATTGTTGTTAACTCTGTTTTCGTTTCATATATTTGCCATGTTTTTGGTTTTATGCAAAGGCGTAAGCCAATCACATTTTAAAAGACTTTTTTTTACAAACCAATTAAATTATTAAACACTATGAAAAAAATGCTTTTCGCAGCAGCTGCTATGATAGCTGCAATGACTGCTAATGCAGTAGGTTTTGATTACACAACTACATCTATCTACGACGTAGCACTTTCTACTGTTTTTACAGATCTTAATAATGTTACAATTGTTGAGTCTACAGCTCCAGCTGAAGGTAAAGCGACAGGTAAGAACAGTCTTAACCTTACAACTGGTGGTACTGAAGCTTCTTTCTCAATGGGAGGCGTTGTTTGGTCTTACACAAACTCTACAGCTGGAACAACAATCGCTAAGCAGTATGGTAACTATGTTCAGCCAAACGGAAAGGACAGAAAGATTACAATCCCAACAACTGCTGGTGATGTAGTTACTATCACTTTGGCTGAGGCTGGTGTTCTTGATGCAATTGAGGGCGCTGATGTTACAACTTCTGCTTCTGCAACAACTCACACTTTGAAGGCAACAAGCACTGCCATAGTTATTACAACAGGTTCTAGCAAGCCTAAGTTCTCTGCTATCGCTGTAGGTGCAGCAACTGCAGCAAACGACGCTGAGGCTGATGCTGAGTTCGCTTACTCAGTTAAGATCAACGGCCAGAAGGTAAACGCTAAGGTTTACAACGAGCCAGTTATCGAGGTTAGCAGCAACGGTGCAGCTAAGGTTGTTATCAACAAGAAGTAATTCCTTTTAGGAATAATCATAAAAAAGGAGCTCATTCCTCTTGGAATGGCTCCTTTTTTATGATATATTTGCGAATACATAGACAAATTAAAACATTAAATCCCCTTTTCTTTTATGAGAAAAATTCTTCTATCATTCATTATCGGTGCGTTTGCAGCCTCGGCTTTCGCTCAGAATCCCGACTACTACGGCGAGCCATACAATTTCTGCCAGTCGCTCACTTTCAAAAACGACACAAGCACTGCCGTCGAGGATGCTGGCGAGGGCTATATGTATGTCGCTCCTGGTGTCGCACCGTCGAAATCAGGTAATAATGCCGGCAGCAGAGGTCCGTCTTCGTTCACGGAAGCAGGCTTCTTCAAGTTCTTCCAGATAGGTCAGGCAAGTTTTTCTGTTAAAAACTCCAATGAAAGCAAAGAGTGCCTCAAGTACAATATCACTGGCAAGGATGGTCTTGTGGCTAACGGAGGCGACATAATCTTCCGTCTCGAGGACCTCGAGGAAGGCGATGTTTTCGCTATAAAGTATTCGCGCAAAGGCACTGCGCAGCCAAACTTCTTCAATTCAAAGAGAGAGTCGGCTGTCAAGTATTGGCACTTGACTGATTGGGAAGAGCTGTATGACGACCCGGAGCAGGAATATACTTACATCAACAATCTCGCTTCTGCAATCGGCAACCGCGAGCCTACTACTAACACCGACACCGTCGTGAACTATTACCGTGTTACCGAAGATATTAAGCACAATCCATACGTTGACCTCTATATCACAGAAGCAATCCTATTCAACGTCTATTTCTACGCCAAGGACAGCGAGACGGCTCAGAACACAACCTTCGTCGTATCTTCCAAGGACGCTGACCGCGAGGTCGTTGACACATATTATATGAATGTGGCTGGAGTCAAGTCCAAATCGCCATTCGATGGATTCAACATTAAGGTCGATGTGCTCGACGACAAGTCCATTCGTGCCGACAAGGTGTTCATAGTCAAATAGCATTTTTTTCATTCATAAAGAGATACAGTAGGGGAGCGCTCGTGTCGTTCCCCTTTGTTTTTGTGCCGTCGCCTTGTCCCTCGCATGCAATAAATCCTTAATTCTGAATAATATTTTTATCTTTTATACGTTATATTTGCACGGATAAGCGGATACACACTTATGTTTTCGGCATTGAGAAACATATTTATTTTCATGGCGTTATTGTTTGCGGCGTTACAGTCGCAAGCATCCACTGTGCTGTATTCCGACGATTTCAGCAATTCTGCTGTCTGGCCGGAGTATAGCGGCAACTCGTCCATTAAGGAAGTTGACACTCCGGATGGTAAGCTCATTACCTATAATGTCGCTTTTTATCCTACTCAATACAAAACGTACGATGGCGTAAAGAAGACTGGCTATCTCGATTTCCGTGCGGGAGGCTCAACGGTCACAGCCACTACGTCCTATGTTCAGTTCCCCGACATGACATTCACTAACGGCGGAACATTCACCGTTGTCTATGGCGCAGGCTCCACCAACAAGAAGCTGCAGTTGCAGGAGTGGAACGGCACAGAGTGGGTCAATGGCGACTACGAGACTGTCACTACCGTCAAGTCCAGCAAGTGGTACACTCAGAACTGGACTGTCGAAGGCTCTGGCACTAAGCGTCTCCGTCTTGTCCTCCTTTCGTCTGGTCACCTTTACATCGCTTCTGTCGAAGTCGCAACGAATTCTCCATCCATATCGTCGTCACAGGACACCATCATAGTCAACCCTTTGCGCCAAGGTGCTTTGGCGGATTCGCTCATTACGCTCACTCCTGAGCATGTGGACCTCTCGGCGCTTTCGGCGACTACCGCATCGGAGTACATTTCTCTCTCGAGCGACGGCGCTTCGTTCTCTAATTCTGTAGTCATGCCTTCCGATGGCGGCAGCCTGTACGTCAGGGTGGATGCGTCGGCTCTCGAAGTCGGCACATATACGGATTCGTTGAAATTGTATGCTGTCGGTGCGAGCGTCACCAAGACGGTTTTTGTGAAAACCACTGTTGTTGACAAAAGTTCCGAGGCTTATGTCCTCGCCATCGACCTCGACGGCTATCTTGGCGACATCGACCTTTCTGCCGAGAGCATAGTCATTGCCATCGGTGCCGATGCCGTTTTCCCAATCACCGATTCCGACATTTCTGTCACGGTGTCCGACCGTGCGTCCTACGACATTACGGAATTCTCCATACCGTCTGCTGGCGAGTTGGACTCGGCTTCGCCTAAAATCACCGTCACAGCCGAGGATGGCACTTCGAAAGTCTATTCGCTTTCGTTCCGTTCCGACGCTGGTGTTCCAACTGGTGCCGATGAAGCGTCTTCGGCCACAGTAAGCGGCGTGGCTGGCGCAATCGTGTTCTCTTCGTTCAGCGGTGTGCAGGCGGAGGTTTATTCCTTGGGCGGTGGCAAATTCATTACCGAGAATATCACATCATCATATCATATACTGCCACTTCCGGCTGGTGTTTATGTTGTCCGTGTATGCGGACGCACATTTAAGGTCGTGGTAAGATAAAATCTAATCTCTATAAATAAAGAAATGGCAAAGCAGAAAGGTAGCAGCAAGGAGACTGTTGTTGGGCGTATTACTATTTGGTTGTTGAAGTTGCTGATAGCTTTTTTCGTGCTGAGCCTGGCAGGAGTGCTTCTCTATCGCTTCGTTCCTGTCTATTATACGCCGCTCATGTTCATCAGGATGTATGAGCAGCATTCGAGAGGCGAGAAGACAAGGCTGGATCATCAGTGGGTGCCGATAGACAAGATTTCGCCAAACGTTCCTCTTGCTGCGGTAGCAGGCGAGGACGCAAAATTCCTCGATCATAATGGATTCGACGAGAAGGCTATAGTCAAAGCCATTGAACATAATAAGAAAGGCAAGAGCGTCCATGGAGCCAGCACCATAACACAGCAGGTGGCTAAAAACGTCTATCTGTTTCCTTCGAGAATATTCCTGCGAAAGGGGCTTGAGGTTTATTTCACAATGCTCATCGAACTTTGCTGGGGCAAGGAGCGCATCATGGAGGTTTATCTTAACTCCATCGAGATGGGTGATGGCATATACGGCATAGAGGCTGCGGCTAAGCATTATTACGGATGCTCGGCTTCCGAACTTGACAAGAAGCAGGCGGCTACCATCGTTTCGTGCTTCCCTAATCCTATTAAAAGGACTCCGGACCACATGACGAAAGATGCTTTGCGCCATCGCCGACAAATACTAAAGGGCATGACTTACCTCAAATCTGTCAAATTCGATTAATCGGTCGTGTTTTGTAAAACGTTGAAGTGGTGGTAGTTGACTGCGTGAGCGAAAAAATATTTTCAAAAAACTTCATTTTTCGCTTGCCGGTTTAAAAACTTGCCGTATCTTTGCATTCGCCTCTTGAGAGAAAGAGTGCGAAAAATTGAAATTCTAATAACAAAGTGAGGGCCTTCGCAAAATAGCAATGCTATTTTCTTGAAAATCAAGCTCCTTGAAATTTTTTCAAAAAAAGTGTTTGAAAAGTTTGGAGGATGAGAAAAAGTCCCTACCTTTGCATCCGCAAAACGAGAGAGGGAATGCGGTTGAATCCGCTCCTGTTCTACGAAAGAGCGATCTTTAAAGTACTGAATGCAATAGAAATTTGAGAGATGCCTGGTATTGATACCAGGGTCGATTCCTGGCCTTCATGCTTCGGCATGTAGGTTTTTGAGAGAAAGACCGGGGGATGACGAAGGTTTTAAGATTAAGAATAAGATTAGAACGAAGAGT